>CAXSFV010000010.1:0-92467 GCA_964236795.1 uncultured Armatimonadales bacterium
GCCGCTTTTCCGGCGCGACGCGCGGCCTGATGGTCGGCCATGTCGCCCCGGAAGCGTCGGTCGGCGGCCCGATTGCGCTGCTGCGCGAAGGCGACTTGGTGACGCTGGACATTGAAGCAGGCACCATCCACGCGGATGTGAGTGAAGCCGAGTTCGCCGCCCGCCGCGCCGAATGGACTGCTCCCGCGCCGCATTACACGGCAGGCGTCATGGCAAAATACGCCGCGTCCGTCACATCGGCCTCCGAAGGCGCGGTGACAATTGCGAAGTTCTGAACCTCACCCGGCCGCTTCGCGTCCACCCTCTCCTTTCGATTGGAACAAACCGGAACGGTATACGCAGTAATGCCGCAGGCATAAAGGAGAGGGTCCGAACGGAGTTAAGGCCGCTGCTACAGCGCCGTTTTGCCCGGCTTGTGGCTTGCAAGCCGACTGGCTCTGGCAGACCCCCCTCCCGCTGCTGCTGTCTACCCTGAAAGCCTGGGAGCTAATCTAGGCGCAACTTTTTCGGCGGCGGCGTGTCACAGAAATTATGACACTTGACGCGACTGTTCGTTGCCGACCTCCGCGCTCTAACTGGTTGCTGCTGGTCTTTCCTGCTGTCTTTTGTCCGATGATGGCGATGACGGCCTTTACGCCCGGTCCGAAAGGGCCACCGTCGCCCGGCGAAACCCTCTTGTTTGCGGCATCTTCCCTGATCTGCTTTTTCTGCCTGTGCGTACTTGTTTGGTGGCTGCTGCGGGCGTGTGTCCTCGGCGACGCTGCCGGGCTGCGCTGGCGCGGTCTGGGCGGCTGGAAGCGCGTGCGCTGGAACGAAGTTTCCGACTTCTACGAAAAACTTTCGGTACGGAATCGGAGCCGCGCTCCCAGCGCGGCGGGCTGTATCCTTGAGGTGGCCTCACGCAAAATCCGCTTTTCCCGTGACTGGTCAAACGCCGAAGCGCTGCGTGAGCTTGTCGCACAGAACGCAATCAATAGCCGCGCGGCGGGATGGGAAGTCAAAGGCACGCGCGTTGTGGACCCGTGGCCGCGCGCGTTTGATTATAACACAGTGGAAAATCGCTGGACGCCGCGTCTCTGGCTGAAACTCTTTGCCATTTTTGTTGTCTATGTCGTTATACAGCCGGCGCTAGAATTGGTGGTCACGGCGCATCTTGTCGGCTGGGCGGCGGCACTGGGCGTGGCGGGTGCTTATGTGCTGCTGTTCGGATCAATGGGGCTGATTTTCTTGGTTCCGCTGGCCCAGTATCGGGCGACGAATGAGCGCAAGGCAGAGCGTGTTACGGCAGATTTAGACGGCATCGTCTTTGAGGATGGGGTGCGGCGGGTAGAAGCGGCGTGGCCGGATGTCACCGGCTATCGGATGGTCAGTCACGGGCTGCTTTTTCGGTATGTGGTCGAGACGCGGCAGGGAAACTTCGACTTTCTGTCCAGCCTCGGCGATGCCCGGCTGCTGCAAGCGATCATTCAGCGCTCTGCGTCTCTAGCTGAAAACCGTGAATGGCGGCTGCCTGCCGATGAAGAGGCGCTTAGCGGCGAAGCGGCCCGCTGGAGTAGCGGGAGGGTCGGTGTCGGCACACGCATTTTTCACTACCGGACACGCGGTTATCGAGCTATATTACTGGGAATGGCCGTTCTCGGCATCGTCTGCGGCCTGCTTTTTGCCGGCATTGCGCTGGGATGGCTTCCGAGTACTCTGCCGCCGTCTCCGGCGGGAATGGCTGTTGCCGGCGTCTTTTGGGGGGTGGGTCTTATCTTAGGCTGGCAGGCCTACCGGCAAAACGGGGTTGTGCTGGACGACAATGGCCTGACCCAGCGGACGCTGCTTGGCAGCCGGTTCATTGCCTGGGAACAGGTACAGGAGTACGCCGTCACGCCGCTCGGCGGCGGCAAAGTCAGCGGGCGCGGCACGACCATCGGGTTCGGCAGGGACATCGTCGGCTACGCGGAGCTGAATGAAGAAGTTGATCGCCACGCGATCAGTTCGGTGAAACGGCGAACAAAAACGGTAAAACTGTCGTCGTAAGTGAAGGCACGGGTGGGCAGCTTTGACGGCCTTTCGCCAAAAGTGTGCGTTTTTGGGGAAAAATGCAGTATACTTTTCTTTGGCGTCGCTTTTTAGGTGTCATCGCTGCCGATGCTGGGTTTTCCCTATGCCGACATTGCCGAACCACAAGTTTGTTTTCGCCAGGCCGCAGACCGCCGCGCCGCGCGTGAGCGACGCGCTGCGGCGGGTGCTGGATGTCGGCGGCTCGCTGCTCCTGCTGACATTGTCCCTGCCGGTGCTGCTGGTGGCGGCGCTGGCGATCAAGCTGTCTTCGCCGGGGCCGGTATTCTATCGTCAGGAGCGGGTGGGACGCGACGGGCGGCTGTTTCAGATTTGGAAGCTGCGGACGATGCGGCTGTCGGCGGCAGGCGGGCCGCTGGTGACGGCGCAGGACGACGCGCGGATCACGCCGCTGGGGCAGCGTCTGCGCTCCTGGAAGCTTGATGAGCTGCCGCAGCTTTTTAACGTCATCAAAGGCGACATGAGCCTGGTCGGGCCGCGCCCGCAGGTGCCGCGCTTTGTGGAACGCTTCGACCCGGAGCGCCGCCGGGTGGTGCTGAGTGTCCGGCCCGGCATCACGGGGCCGACCGCCCTGTATTTCCGGCACGAAGAATACCTGCTGGCGGGACAAGCCGACCGAGAAGAAGTGTATCTCGCGCGTATTCTGCCGGTGAAGCTGGACATGGACGCGAGGTATGTTTGTGGTCGCTCGCTCCAGGGCGACCTGCGAGTTCTGGCGGATACGCTTTATCTTGTGCTGTCGCGCCTTGCCGGGCGGGCCGGCCACTCCGGCATTCCGGCGGCCCTCGCACTGCTGCCTGCTGCCGCGCTGCGCCTCCCGGCGGATGAAACCGCGGCGCTGGCCCGAACCGCCTAGCAACGATTTTTAACTTCCCCTCACTAGGACCATCATGCCCTATTCTTCACGACACTCTTCACTGTTTATGCGCCGCTTCCTCCTTCGCCCGGCGACCCTCGCCGCCGGACTGAGCGTTCTTCTAACATCCGGCGGCGCACTGCCGAGCGCAGGGCAGGATCCTCAACCGCGCCCGCCTGCGTCTTCCGGCAGCGATGCGTCTGGAAATAGCGCGTCCGGCAGCGATACGTCCGGGAATGACGCCGGGACGTACTCGCCAGACGGCAGTATGTCGGGTTCCGGCGGCTCGTCGGAGGCCGCGCCGCAGGTAGGGGTGGATACCGCCGGAAATGCCAACGCTGTTGCCACCCGCAATGGGCGAACGACACGCCAGCGCCGGCCCGCAGCGCCTCCGAACCCACTGGTCCTGACCGACCCCGCCCGCAGTCCTGACTCGTTCGGTGATACCGGCAATTCCGGCGATAATCAGACCGGCTTCACAAGTACCACGCAGAATGGTGGGCCGAACAGCTCTCAGTACGGCCCGCAGTACCCGGCCTTCTCTTCCGATGGGAACAGCACGCGCAGCTCTTTCCCGGGGTCTCCGGGCAACCGGCTGATTCCGCCGGTGGTGACGCGCGATCCGGGCGACTACACGCTTTCCACCGACCCTTCGGCTCTGCCTTCGCGCCGCACGGCCCGGCCGCTGCCGCTGTTCGGCTACGACTTTTTCCAGCCCGCCCGCCAGATCATTGTCGCCCGCCGCCGCGCCCTGCTGCCGCCCGCCCCCCGCATTACGAACTATAACATGGGCCGGAATGGCACTCGTCCGACCCAAAACAATGGCTACAACGGCAGCTCCAGCAGCTACAACCAAAACGGCTATAACCCAAATGGCTACAGCTCAAGCAGTTATAACCCAGGCAATGACGGCAGCGCTGATGGCTTCGGCGCGGATGCCGCCCTGCTCGGTGCCGGTGCGGCAGGACAAGTCTCGCGCGGCGGGAACACGCCGCCGGCCGGCGGTTACGGGCAGTACAACTCATTTGATCCCAGCCAGAATGGGCAAAGTCAGTTTGGGCAGGAACAAAGCAGCCCGGCGCAGAACGGCTCGGCACAGGACGACGGCAGCCAATATCCGAATGGTCAGTACCCAAACAGCGACGGGAATTTCAGTTCGCAGCAGGGATCAAGCGGCTACAGTAGCGATCCGCTGAACGCTTATGCGCCGACTCCCTACACGCCGGGCAGCGCCGACGGCACCGGCTCCAATCTGCCCGGCGATGTGACCAGCAGCGGCACCCCACGGCGGCGGCAGCCCAACGCAGGGACGGATTACCTCAATCCCGGCGGCACAGGCTTTTCCGGTGACTCGGCGCAGCCTGGCGGCGATATCCAGTTTCCCGGCGACGATGCACTGGCCCGGAGCGGGACGGCAAACGCCGTCACCGGGCAGATTGCCGACCCGGTCTCGACGCTGTATGGGAATGTTCTCGCGTCCCTTCCGCCGAATTACCTCCTACAGCCCGGCGACTCGCTCTCCGTCCGCTACAGCGCCCTTGCACTCACGCCGCAGGAGTTCACGCGCGTGGTGGATTTGCAGGGCGGCATTGACATACAAGGCGTTGGGCGGGTCACAGTTGCGGGCCGGACGGCAACGGAGGCCGAAGCGGTCCTGCGCCAGCGGCTCGGACGATTGTACCGGAACGTTGACGCTTCGATTGACCTGCGCCAGCTTCGGACCATTCAGGTGACGCTGAGCGGCGCGGCGTTCGCCCCCGGCACGTACACGGTCCCGGCGACCGCGACGGCGTTCAATGTCCTGAACGCAGGCGGCGGGCCGACCGCCGACGGGTCGCTTCGCGACATTCGCATTTTGCGCGGCGGGCGTCTGGCCGGAACGCTGGACATTTACCCACTGCTCGGCGCGGCGGGCGGCAGTCCGGGCGCAAAGAACGGCGATGTTTCGCTGCAATCCGGCGACAACATTTTCATCCCCGGAAGACTGTCCCGCATTGCCGTCTCCGGCGAAGTCCGCCAGCCGGCGGTGTACGAACTGACGAATGCCGAGACCCTGCGCGATGCTCTGCGGTATGCAGGCGGCGTGAAGCCGTCGGGCGTAGACCAGAACGTCCACATTGACACGATTGACAACGGTCTGGGCCGGGTCATCAAAGACGTCAACCTGCGCGACAAAGTCCAGGTCGCCAAAGTGAATGTATTTGACGGCGACACGGTGGAAGTCTCCTCTATTCGGTCCATTTTGACCAACCGTGTCACAATCAGCGGTGCGGTGGACCAGCCGGGTGATTACGCCTTGACGCCGGGCATGACCGTTGCTGACTTAGTTGCGCGGGCCAGGGGCGTTCTCTACAACACCTACCAGGGCCGGGCCGAGCTGACGCGGCTGAACGCTGACAACACGACCACGGTTCAGTCGTTTTCTCTGGATGCGGCCCAAATTACTCCGCTGAAGCGCTTCGACATCCTGCGATTGTTTACCAATGAGGACGTATCTTATATCGGCCGCCGGCTGGTCACCGTGCGCGGCGCGGTGCAGCGTCCCGGCCTGTACACGCAGAGCCTCAATATGAGGGTCAGCGACCTGCTGCTCGATGCCGGCGGGCCGCTGCCGGATGCGTACACGAACCGGGCAGTGCTGCTGCACCAGCGCGGCGACGGCACTTATGCTTACCAGTATGTCAGCCTCGCTGCGATCATCGCAGGCGATGCCGACATGGACCTGCCCGTTCAAGACAACGACGTTTTGGCCGTGTATAAAATCGGCGAAGCGCACTTCACGCCCGACCACACGGTCAAAATACTTGGCAACGTGCTGGCGCCGGGCCTGTATGCTCGCGGCGAAGGCGAGCGCCTCAGCGACCTGCTGAAGCTGTCCGGCGCGTTCAAGCCCGGCGGCGGCACGCGCGTTACCGTTGCCCATGCCCGCCGCCCCGTCACCGACAAGATTTTGCAGATCGCCTCGGTCCAGCCGGTCCCGCAGACTTCTGTAGAATACGGCGCGGACCAGACCGTCACCGAAGGAACCGATCTCGCGCTGCAAGACGGCGACGTGGTCGCCGTGCAGGGCGACGGCACCCTGCGCGATCACCCCGCCGTCGTGACCGTCGCGGGCCTCGTCAACCGGCCCGGCCCGATCATCATTCAGCAGGGAATGCGCCTGAGCGACGCCGTCAAGCAGGCCGGCGGCTTGCGCCCGGAAGCCTTCCCGCAAGGGGCGGAGTTCACACGGACCACCGACGCGCTTGTGACCGGCAGCCAGCTTGATCTCGCTGCCGTGATCAACCGCATGAGCGACATGCTCAATTTGAGCCAGTACCAGCGCGAGCGGGCGAAGGCCAATCTTGCTTTAATCGAAGCCGCCGGCTCGGCGGCCAGCGGCTCGGGTTCATCGGGCCTCCTCGGAGGCGGCGCGTCCGCAGGCAGCGCCTCCAACCCCAATCTCGCTCCGCTGATTGCGACCCTGCCGCAGAACAACCCGGTTTCGCCGAGCCGCCTGCTGACCCCCAGCCAGCTTCGCCCAAACGGCGCGGTCGCCGTGCAGCTTGCCCAGGCGATCCATCGGCCCGGCTCGCTGGAAGACGTCCTGCTCAAAGACGGCGACACGCTGGTTGTTCCTGAAACTCCGACCACGGTGCAGGTTGTCGGCGCCGTCTTTAGCGCACGCGGGGTCGTTTACCGCCCCGGCCAGTCCATTGACTACTACATTCAGCGGGCGGGCGACTTCACGCCGGACGCTGCGAAGGACCGGATTGAAGTGATCCATGCCGGCGGCGGTCTGATCCCCGCCAGCAAGGCCGGAGCGCTCCAGCCGGGCGACCTGATCTTAGTACCGACCAAAGTGCTGGCTGAAAAGATCACCCGCAGCGGCAACGGCTTTTCCGACTTCTTCCAGGGATTGGTCGGCTCGGCCATCACGCTAAAAATCCTGGGCAGCCTCTTTTAACTGTAGAGACCACACAAAAAGTCCACATCCGTCTCCCCCAGCCCCCAATCATGAGGGAGCAGGATTAGGGGCTGGGGGAAGTCTCTGTCCCACGGCTATCCCTGGATTTGACAAGAGGAACAAGATTAAGATATAATTGGGCCTGAACGAAACACTTATGCTTTTCCTCCGCCATCTTCACCCGCCGTTCTGCACCAAGACCGTCTTGTGCGCTGAGATTGTATAACGTGCCGCAAACTACTGTTCCGCAAACCATTAAGCCGCAGGACGAGATCATCATTGACGCGCTGCGCCTGCGCCGGGCATTCCGCCGCCAGGGGCGGCTCTGGCTCTGGCTGGGACCGCTGGCGGCGGGTCTGCTGCTGCTGGCACTGGCCGCGCGCGTGCCGCGTACTTACACCAGCACGACTTCAGTGGCCTTGCAGCAGCCGTCGGGAGGCGGCTCCGCCCTCGCTCTCCTGACCGGCGGCGGCAGCGGCCCCAGCAAGCGGTATTTGGGAGTGCTGAAGAGCCGAAGCCTTGCCGTCGCCGTCGAGCGCCGTGTGCAGCTTCGGCAGCTTTACGGCGCGAAGACATTCCCGACAGAAGCCGACGCAGCCGACTTCCTCACGAAGAGTGTCAAGCCCGACGACAGCGCGACCGATGGCCTGCTGTACATCGCCGTTTCCCTGCCCGGCCCGCCGAAGCTTGTTCCGCACTCGTCGCCGAGTGCCCGGCAGGTGCAGGACGCGGCGGCGGACACCGCGAATGCGTATGCGCTCGGCCTCAAGGAATACTTCGCCGTCAGCGATACCGATCAAGGCGCAGTTCTGCTGCGCGGGGCGGACCGGGAAGTGCATCAGGCGCGGGCGAATTATAACGATGCTCTGGCGCGGTCGCTGGAGTTCACGCGCGTCCTGAGCCGGACCGACCCACGCTCGGCGCCGACGCTTTCCGCTTCGGCTCCTTCCGCCCCGGTTCTTCCCGCCTCGGCGCTGCCCGGCGGCTTCTCAGCAGGAGGCACGTCCTCGTCTTCGGCCTCTTTCTCAGGAAGCGGCACGGATCCGGCGACGGCTTCTTCGGTCCTGCCGGGGCTGTACGCCGAGTTGAACCGGGTGCAGGCGGAGCTGAGCGAGACGCAGGCGGTCCGCGCCACCGGACAGGCGCTGATCGACACTCAGTTACAGGATTTGTCCCGTGTCCCGACCGACGATCCGCTGCTTACCGATGTCCGTAACCGCGTGACGCAGGATCAGGTAGCCTACGGCACGCTTTCGACGCTATACCCGCCGGGGAGCCAAAACGTAAATTTAGTCGCGGCAAAAGCGCGTCTGGATTTTGATCAGGCTGACTTAAACCGACAGAAAGCCGGCATCCAGCAGCGCTTGACGACCCCGGATGTCCGCAGCGCAGAGACCATCCAGGGCTTGTACGCCCGTCAGGCGAAGCTGGCGGCGCAGATAGCATCGGCCCAGCGGCACCTCGGCGTCAGCCGGCAGTTGTCCGGCGAAGCAGGCCGCTTGTCGGCGGAAGTCGGCATTCAGCTCGATGTCCTCAAAGCGACTCTTGACGAAGCTGCAAAAGTGCGCCTGAATAATGCGTCGTCGCTCAGCCGCATGACTATTATTGACACGGCGATTCCGCCGGCGAACGGCGAACCGGGCCTCAGCAAGCTGGCGGCGGCCTGCATTGCACTAGCGGTCCTCGGCTTTCTCCTGGCCGTCGTCTGGGAATATCTGCGTTCCGCGCCGAAACCCATAGGCCTAGCGTTAGGGTCCGGCGGCACGAACGGTGCGGGGAAACCTAATCAGGAAGATGCCGCGCACGCCACCGTGCACCAAGAGAGCGTCGGAAAGTTATGAACGTTGTAATTTTAGCCGGCGGCTTGGGGACGCGCCTGGCCGAGGAAACCGAAATCAAGCCGAAGCCGATGGTGGAGATCGGCGAGCATCCGATTGTCTGGCACATTATGAAGTCTTACGCCCGGTACGGGTACACCGACTTCTTTCTCGCGCTGGGGTACAAAGGCGAGATGGTCAAGCGCTACTTTTTGGATCATTACTCCCTCGGCGGCAGTTTGCGGGTCAACCTCGCCAGCGGCAAGGTCGAAGACCTGGAAAAAGACACCGAGCCTTGGACCGTGCATCTGATGGACACCGGCCTCAAGACGCAAACCGGCGGACGGATCAAGCGCTTGGAGCCGTACCTGCGCGGCGGAACGTTTCTGGCAACTTACGGCGATGGTGTATGCAGCGTGGATATTGGGAAAGTCCTTGAGTTTCACCGGGCGCACGGCAAAATCGCAACAATTACCGCTGTCCGCCCGCCCGCCCGCTTCGGCGGCCTAGTGTTTGAGGGCGATTTAGTGCGCGAGTTCAGCGAAAAGCCGCAAATCGGTGAAGGCTGGATCAACGGCGGCTTCATGGTGTTGGAGCCCGGCGTATTTGAGTATCTGAAAGATGACGCCAGCATTCTGGAGATTGACGGGCTGGAGCGCCTGGCGGAAAAAAGCCAGCTTGCCGCCTTCCGGCACGAAGGCTTCTGGCAGTGCATGGACACGCTGCGCGAGAAAAAGATTTTGGAAAACTTATGGCAGTCGGGAAAAGCCCCGTGGAAGGCACAATGACGGGAAGCACAATGACGGGAAACATAACAGCAAGCATCCAAAGTGGGTTTTGGCGCGACCGCCCTGTGTTTGTCACCGGTGCGACAGGGCTTGTCGGCGGCTGGCTGGTGAAGTCTTTGGTCGCCGCCGGCGCCGAAGTCGTCTGCCTCGTGCGAGACTGGGTTCCCGGCTGCGAGCTGGTCCGCTCCGGCGACTGGGACAAAGTAAAAGTGGTCCGGGGCGATGTCGCCGACCAGGCGATGCTGGAACGGGCATTGGGCGAGTACGAGATTGATACGGTCATTCACCTCGCCGCGCAGACCATTGTCGGGATCGCAAACCGCAACCCTATCTCGACGTTTGAGGCAAATATTCAGGGAACGTGGTGCCTGCTCGAAGCCTGCCGCCGGTCGCTGAAAGTTAAGCAGATCGTGATCGCGTCGTCGGACAAAGCCTACGGTGACCAAGAGATTTTGCCCTACGACGAGACCACGCCGCTGCAAGGCCAGCACCCGTATGACGTTTCCAAATCGTGTGCCGATCTGATTTCCTACACCTACGCCAAAAGCTACGATCTGCCCGTCACCATCACCCGTTGCGGCAACTTCTACGGCGGCGGCGACCTGAACTGGAACCGCATTGTCCCCGGCACGGTCCGCTCGGTCCTGCGCGGCCAGCCCCCGGTGATTCGCTCCGACGGCTCGTTTGTCCGCGACTACTTTTATGTCGAAGACGGCGCGGCGGCGTACCTGCTGCTGGCCGAGAAGATGGCAGACAACCCGAACCTGCGCGGCGAAGCGTTCAACTTCTCCAACGAACTGCAAGTGACGGTTTTGGAGCTGACCGAGAAGATACTCGCTGTCATGGGGTCGGATTTGAAGCCCAATGTCCGCAATGAAGCGAGCAACGAGATCAAGCACCAGTACCTCAGTGCCGCCAAAGCCCGCCGGATGCTCGACTGGGAGCCGTTGTATTCTCTGGATGGGGCATTAGAAAAGACAATCGCGTGGTACAAAGAGTACCTGGCGGCGGAGTAGGCCCCCCAGCCCCCAATAATGAGGGCTGGGGGGCGAACTTAGAAAGACTTTGCGATGACAGAAAAAGCCGATGCGCTTCGGGCGCAGATTGCCGATTTAGTAGTCGAATACCACGCCGAAGCGTTCGCCCCGCAGCCGTTCGTGCCGGGCGTCTCGTCCGTCCCGGTGTCGGGGCGGGTGTTCGACGCGGCCGACGTGCAGCATCTCGTAGACTCTGGCTTGGACTTCTGGCTGACCACGGGCCGGTTCGCGGCCCAGTTTGAGCGGGAATTCGCCCGCTTCTGCGGCGTCCGCAAAGCCCTGCTCGTCAATTCCGGCTCGTCCGCCGACCTCATTGCTTTGACGACGCTGACTTCTCCCGCCCTCGGCGATCGGCGCCTTAAGCCCGGCGATGAAGTCATTACCGTCGCAGCGGGCTTTCCGACCACGGTGAATCCGATCATTCAGAATGGGCTGGTTCCCGTCTTCTTAGACGTGACGATCCCAGACTACAACCTGAACATTGACCAGCTCGAAGAAGCGCTGTCGCCGAAAACGCGGGCTTTGATGTTCGCCCACACGCTCGGCAACCCCGGCAACATGACGGCGATTAGCGAGTTCGTCAAAAAGCACGACTTGTTTTTAGTCGAAGACTGCTGCGACGCCATCGGCGGGACATACAACGGCCAGAAAGTCGGCACGTTCGGCGACATCGGCACGGCGTCGTTCTACCCTGCCCACCACATCACGATGGGCGAAGGCGGCGCGGTCTTTATGAACAACGTCAAGCTCAAAGTCCTCGCCGAATCGTACCGCGACTGGGGCCGCGACTGCTGGTGCGAGCCGGGCAAGGATAACACTTGCGGGAAGCGGTACGAGTGGCAGCTTGGCGACCTGCCCTGCGGCTACGACCACAAGTATACTTACTCGCACATCGGCTATAATCTCAAAGTGACCGACATGCAGGCGGCGGTCGGCGTCTCCCAGCTCAAAAAGCTGCCGGAGTTTATCGCCGCCCGCAAGCGCAACTTCGCCTACCTGCACGCAGGCTTGCAGGACTTGCAGGAGCATCTGATTTTGCCCCAGGCGACCCCGAACTCGGACCCGTCCTGGTTCGGCTTCCCTCTTGCCGTCCGTCCGGGCGCCCCATTCACGCGCGATCAGTTAGTCCGGCATTTGGAAACCAAGAAAATTGGGACCCGTTTACTGTTCGCGGGCAACCTGCTGAAGCAGCCGGCGTATGCAAACATCATCCACCGGAAGATCGGCGATTTGGCGAACACCGACTTCGTGATGAACAATGTTTTCTGGATCGGCGTCTACCCGGCTCTGACCGACGCGCACAAAGACTATATGCTGTCGGTCCTGCATGAGTTCGTGCAGCAGGAAAGGAAACAGGATTAACGCCGATGCACTTCCTTCCGACCAAGCTTAGCGGCGTTTTCATTGTTGAGATGGATCTGCGTGAGGATGCGCGGGGCTTTTTCGCTCGCTCTTGGTGTGCCGACGAGTTCGCCGCGCAGGGCTTGGACACCGGCCTTAGCCAGTGCAGCGTTTCCTACAATGGGCAGCGCGGCACATTGCGGGGGATGCATTTTCAGGCAGACCCTTATGCGGAAGTGAAGCTGGTCCGCTGCACAGCAGGGGCAATCTATGATGTTGCTGTGGATTTGCGTCCTGACTCTCCGACGTTCCAGCAGTGGGTGGCGACTCACCTGACCGCTCAAAATCGTCATGCGCTCTATATTCCCAAGGGGTGTGCTCATGGCTTTCAGACTTTAGTTGAGAACTCGGAGATTTTGTACCATATGTCTACGCCGTACCAGGCGGACGCCGCGCGGGGCGTCCGCTGGAATGATCCTGCGTTCAGTATTGACTGGCCGCTGGCCGATCCGCTTTTGTCGCCGCGTGACGACGCATTCGCGGATTTTCATTCCGAGACAATGCTTTGAGAGTTCTTGTCACAGGGGCAGCAGGCTTTATCGGCGCTCAAGTGGTGCGCCGCTTGGTAGAAGAAGGGCATGAAGTCGGGGCGCTGATTTCTCCCGGCAGCAAAGCCGAGCGCCTCCATGAAGTGCGTGACCGGGTCACCCTGCTGGAAGCTGATCTTTATGAGGAAGAGTCGCTGGCCGCCGCTGTGGCTGCCTGGTCGCCGGAAACCTGTCTTCACCTTGCTTGGTATGTGGAGCCGGGCCAGTATCTCAGTTCTCTGCGGAATGTGGACGCTTTAGCGGCTTCTTTGCGCTTGATCTCGACCCTTGGCAATGCCGGCTGCCGGCGATTTGTCGGAGCAGGCACTTGTTTCGAGTATGATGTTGAGCGCGGCTGGCTGCGTGAGGGTGGACCAACGCAGCCTGAGACACTTTACGCCGCCTCAAAGCTCTCGGCAGGATTAGTGGGACAGCAGATTGCTCAGTCGCTTGGAATGCAGTTTGCCTGGGGGCGGCTGTTTTATCTGTATGGTCCGCGTGAGGACCCCCGGCGAGTGATCCCGGCGTTGATTTCGACCCTTCTGGCGGGCAAGGAATTTCCTGCAACTTTAGGGGACCAAGTGCGGGATTATCTGTATCTGGAAGATGTTGCCTCCGCTTTTGCTGCTTTGGCACAAACGCAAGAGCAGGGGATATTTAATATCTCTTCCGGGGTTCCGATCACAATGGCGGCCCTTCTTGGGGCCGCCGCATACGCTTTGGGTCGCTCGGAGCTGCTCCATCTGGGAGCGGTTCCTTACCGCTCCTGGGAACCGCGTTTCATTTGCGGCGACAACGCCCGCCTGCGCTCACTGGGCTGGAGTCCGCGTTTCACGCTGGATGAAGGCTTACACAACACCATCGAGTGGTGGAAGCACCAAGCTTGATTAATGCCACAGTTTCTTATACCTTAGCAAGAATGAACTTGTCTCTTCAAACAGTTGCCGCCCTTCTCCGTAAGCTCAGCCGCAAAGGTGGAATTGATGAGGCGATTGCTTTCACATTGCTTTCTCGCGGCTGGTACGCTTTTTCAGGGTTAATCACGCTGATCTTGCTGACGAAAAATCTGTCACGCATTGAGCAGGGTCTTTACTTTACGTTTACGGATGTTCTTGGCCTCCAGGTCTTTTTTGAGCTTGGAATGGCGCATGTTCTCAATCAGTTTGCAAGCCACGAGCGTGCAGGGCTGGAATGGACGGCCCAGGGGACTTTAGAAGGCGATCCGCTGTCCAAAGCGCGTCTGGCTTCGCTGCTACGGCTAATTGTCCGCTGGTACGGCATCGCGACACTCCTTCTTCTTCTTCTTTTGCTGCCGGGCGGCTATTATTATTTTCTGCGTTATGCGCCTGGCAACGATCTTGTCGCATGGCAAATCCCGTGGCTCTGGATCGTGCTTGCGACGGCGGGTTCTCTGGCGATCAGCCCCTTGCTCGCATTGATTGAAGGCTGCGGTCTCATTGCTCAATTAGCCCGTATGCAGGTCGTTGTCGGAATAACAGGGAGCATTTTGTTTTGGGTTGCTCTTTGGAAGCACTGGGGATTATATACGGCACCGGTGACAAACACAACCATGTTTCTCGGAGCAGCCTGCTGGCTTTGGCTTACGAAACGGCATTTCTTTGCGGATCTTTGGCATTACCTGCCGAGCGGCAACAAGGCGGCTGAAACGCAGGCTGCTCCCGGTCACAGCATCGAAAATGATTGGAAGAGCGGAATTGATTGGAAGCGGGAGTTGTGGCCGTTGCAGTGGAAAATCGCGCTGACCTGGCTCTCCGGTTATTTTATTTTCCGGCTGTTCAGCCCGCTGTTGCTGGCGTTCAACGGTCGAGTTCAAGGCCCGATTATTGCAGGACGAATGGGTTTAAGTTTAACGCTTGTTTCAGCGCTGGCTGGGATTGCTCTGGCCTGGATAACAACAAAATCTGCGATCTTCGGAACGCTGATTGCGAAAAAAGAGTTTGAGGAACTGGATCGCCGCTTCTTTCCCTGCCTTTGGCAGTCTCTGAGTGTCCTTGTCGCTGGCTCACTGCTCGTTTGGATAGGAACTTTAACGCTATTTGAAACCGGCAGTCCGTTGCGCCTGCGTATCCTCGAGCCGCTGCCGATGGCGTTGCTTTTGGGCGCGGTCATTGTAATGCATATTGTGCTTTGCGAATCTATCTATCTGAGAGCGCACAAGCAAGAGCCATTTTTAGCGATGTCGCTAGTTTGGGGCGGCTTAATCCTTTTGTCTAGCTTAACTTTGGGTAGGAAGTTCGGGGCCACCGGGATGATGCTGGGGTATTTTGTGATCAATACCATTGTCGGTCTTGGAAGCGGGACCTGGATTTTTGTTCGGAAACGGGTTCAGTGGCATACACCGGACAAAGTGCTGGCGGAAGGCGCTCAAACCTGAGTCGGCTCTCGTATAACTGGAGATAAAACTGGTGATGAACGAACATTACGAAGATAACTTGCCGACACTTTCGCTTTGCATTCCCACTTACAACCGCGCTCCTTTGCTTAAACAATCACTAACTGCTGTTTTGGCTCAAGTGGATCCGCAGGAAGCCGCACAGGTCGAAGTGCTTGTGCTGGATAATGCTTCCGGCGACTCGACGCCGGAAGTTGTTGAAGAAGCCAGGCGACTGTCGCCTGATGTTCCTTTTTGCTATGTGCGCCATCCGGAAAATATTGGCATGGACAAAAACTTTCTAGAGGCTATTCGTCTCGCACAGGGCAGATTTGTGCTTTTAGTCTCAGATGACGACATTCTGCTTCCCGGCGCTGTTTCTGCGCTGCTTTCGCTAATCCAAGAACACCCTGACTTTGACGGCTTCTCGCTGAACGTTCGCAGTTTCCTGCAAAGTCCAAAGGAGCCAACTGTTCCGTGGATTGCTCTGCCTCACGATACAATTATCAGAGACCAAAGCGAGGCGCTTCGGGCAATGAATGCGACGGTGGGCTTTTTATCCATTTTGGCTTTCAACAAATCTCGAATTGCAGATAAGCTTGCAGCCGGAGGCTATGAAGACAAAGTCGGCACCTGCTTTTTAGAAAGTTATGTGTTCCTAGATGCACTGCACGGCGGTCGGGGACTTGTGATCACGGCTCAGCCTTTGGTGGCATCGCGGGCGGAAAATTGTGCGCCCTGGAACTACTTTCGTGTGTTCGTTACTGAACTGCACAACATGATGGTCTATGCCAAAAACCTCGGTTATTCAAGGCAGGTTACTCAAAAGATTGAAGCGGACAATTTGGTCGGTGTGCGGCATTTCGTAAGCCGCGTGAAGATTTACGGCAGCGGAGACGAACATTGGCGTTCCCGGCGGGATGCAATCCGGCGTTTGTTTCAGGTCTATCGTTTTCATCCTTACCTCTGGCTGGTCATTGTGCCATTGATGTTTTTTCCGCGCCCGCTGCGCCCGCTCGTTTTTCGCGTCCGTAGGCTGCTCGGCCGCCCGGACGTTGCTGTGGGGAAGCGAGTGACTGAAGTGGAAGCCATTGCCGTCTCGGACTGAGATCAATCCGCAATCACCGAGAAATTATGGACACACCTCTGCCCGTCATGCGCGGATCATACTGCCGCCGCAGTCGGGCATTGAACCTTGCCATGCGGGCCGCAGACACGGCGCTGACGTTCAGCCGGCCGCGGCGAAGTCGTGGGGGGAAGATTGCGCCGCCGCGCCGCCTGCTGATTTCCAATGTCGCGCATCTGGGAGACCTGGTGGTCGCGACTTCCCTTCTGCCGGTCCTTAAAAGTGCGTTCCCGGACTGCAAAATCGGCTTTCTGATCGGGTCTTGGGGGCGGCCTGTTCTGGAAGGGCATCCGCTTGTGGACTACCTCCACATTCTAGACCATTGGGGGGCCAACCGCAGCCCCGCGCCGCGCCGGGACAAGCTGCGCCGCTATTTTAAGACGCGCCGCCGGGCGCTGTGGGAAGTGAAAGCGGCCCGCTATGACGCGGCGATTGACCTTTGCTGGAGCTTCCCAAACACCCTGCCGTTCTTGTGGGAGGCAAACATCCCCGTGCGGGTCGGCTACGGCAGCGGCGGGGGCGGGCCGCTGGCGACCCATTGTTTAAGTTTTGACGACCGTCCCCTGCATGTAGCAGCCCGCCATCTGGCGCTGGTGCAGGCGCTGCCGGTCGGCGAGCAGGATTTGAGCCGGGCCGCTCCTATCCTTGCGCCGGTGAGTGCGGCGGATAAAGCGGCGCTGGACCGGGAGCTGTCGGCGGCAGGTATCGGGCCGGGCGGCTATATGGTTTTCCATGCTGGGGCGGGTGGAAACTTGAAAGTCTGGCCGGCGGCTCAGTGGCGTCTCCTCGCGCAGCGGTGGCTTGCAGACGGCTTTCCTTTGGTATTTACGGGGTTTGGAGATACGGACGCCGCGCGGATCGCAGAGATTACAGCGGGCCTGGATGGGTGCGTGAACTTATGCAGCCGTCTGCCGTGGGGCGGCTTCGTCGAGGTGATCACGCGGGCGCGATTGTTGATTTGCGTGGATACAGTCGCAGGCCATGTCGCGGGTGCAGTAGGAACTCCCTGCGCCGTCCTGACGACCGGGCAAAGCCCCTATTTATGGCATCCTCTCGGTATGAGCCATGCTGTGCTGACCCATCCGGTTCCTTGTGCCCCGTGTCACCGCGGCCTCGGCTGTGCCGGCATGGAGTGCATCCGCGAAGTCGAGGCTGAACAGGTTTATCAAGAAGGCTGTGCTCTGCTTGCCTCAGCCGGCATCGGTTAAGCTTGCAGATTTCTAGAAGTATTCGTATTGGAGTGTTTATGTCACGACTGGCCGGGTATTTGCTGCGCTACTTGTTCGCGGTCTTCTCCTGCGTTTATTTGATGACACTCGGTTTGTTGAGGGCCAGGAACCGGGACTTAGTTGTCGGCATCACGCGCCACTTCGGCTACGGCGTTGTTCAAACGAAGATCCCGGTGGTTCCTTTAAACACGCTGGTGGGAGACGCCTTAAACATCGAAGTTTATGAGGCTCTGGGAGGGGACGGCAGCATTTCAGCTTTGGAACTGATTTGTGTCATTCAGCTCATCAAGACCTACAATCCGCAGCGCCTGTTTGAGATGGGAACATTTGATGGGCGGACGACACTCAACATGGCTGCAAATTCCGCCTCCGACGCGGAAGTCTTCACGCTGGACCTTCCCAAAAGCCAGTCTCAGTCGGCGAAGCTGCGGCTGGAAGTCAGCGACCGTAAATACATCGATAAAGAAATCTCCGGCGCGAAATATCGCGGCACCAGGTTCGAGAACAAAATCCATCAAGTCTTCGGCGACTCAGCCACCTACGATTTTTCGCCGTTCTTCGGCACTGTTGACCTTGTGTTCGTGGACGCCGCGCATTCGTATGAGTATGTTGCCTCCGACTCCAAAGTCGCGATGAAGCTGCTGCGTGAATCGGGCGGAATTATTTTGTGGCACGACTATGGGAACTGGGAGGGAGTGACGCGGGCCGTCAACGAGCTGTTCACTGCTGCACCGGAGTTTGCCGGGCTGAAACAGATTGCCGGCACGACACTTGCGTGTCTGATTGTCAGGCCCTGAATGGATACACCGAGACCGCCGGTGCGGGGCAAATACAGCATCCGTAACCCTTTCGCCAACTTTTTGTTTCGCTGCCTGGACGGCCTGTTGGTCCTTGCTGTACGTCCTTCGTTCAATAAACGGCGGCAGTCTGCGCCTCCGCAACGCATTCTAATCTCGAACATTGCACATCTCGGCGACGTCATCATGGCAACCGCGCTGCTTCCGGTGCTGAAGCGAGCATACCCGGAAGCTGAAATCGGCTTCCTGGCCGGCAGCTGGTCGCGGAGCATCCTGCAAGACCATCCTCTGGTGGACAGCGTTTATGTGCTGGACCACTGGGCACATAACCGGGCGGGCATCACAAAGCGCCAAAAAATCCAGCAGTACCTGCGAACACGCCGGACAGCGTTGCGGGAAGTGAAAGCTGCTCGCTACGACGCAGCGATTGACCTGTATTGGAACTTCCCGAATACGCTGCCGCTGCTCTGGCAGGCAAAAATCCCCGTGCGGATCGGCTACGAAAGCGGCGGCTTCGGGCCGCTGGCGACACACGCGCTGGAGTTCGGCGACAAGCGCCTGCCCGCGTCTCAGCGGTTCTTGGACCTGGTGAAAGTTCTTCCCCAGGTTGAGGCAGACCCGGTGGCCCTGCGGCCGGTCCTGCCGCCGCCGGCCATTGAAGACGTTCTCGCCCTGGAAGCGGAGCTGAGGGCCAGCAATGCGGAAGCCAAAGACTACGTCGTCTTCCACCTCGGGGCGGCGGACAGCTTTCGAGACTGGCCCGCTCCCAAATGGCGAGAGCTGGCGGGGCTGCTCACCGCCGCCGGGAAAACACTGGTGTTCACCGGGACCGGAGCCAAAGACGAAGCGCGGATACGGGAAGTGACGGACGGACTTTCCGGCTGCGTGGACCTGTGCGGCCGCCTGCCGTGGGACGGCTTCGTCGCAGCGATTGCACAGGCGCAGCTTTTGGTGTGTGTGGACACAGTCGCCGGCCATGTCGCCGCCGCGACCCAGACGCCGTGCGTCGTGCTGACCGCCGGCCGCTGGCCTTACTTGTGGCGTCCGCTGGGGCCGCAGTCCCGCGTTCTGACCCATGAAGTTCCCTGCGCCCCCTGTCACCGCAACAACGGCTGCGGCGGGATGGAATGCCTGCGGGAACTGTCGGTCGCCGAAGTTTTCCGGGCGGCAGCGCCTTTCCTCGCGGCCCCGCCAGCCAAAACTCCCGTGAGTGCATACCATCCGTGAGTGCAGACCATCCGTGATGTCGTCCGGTGCGTTGTCATGCCGGTCTTGGAAGCCAGACAGGACGTAGACATTTTCAGCCATGTTTTTCCATAACCCGTACAACTATGTCCGCGTCTCGGAACTCCAGCTTGTCAGCATTGAGACGCTCGCGATTGTCGTCGCGCTTGCCTTTCTTGCTTTTCTCGCCTGGAAAAAAGAAGTCAACTGGGAGATTGCCTATTTTCTCGCAATTCCCTTCTCGGATGATCCGTTTCGCATTGCAAGCGTTCAGCCGGTCGAGATCATCTCCATGATCCTCATCGCGCTCAATTACCGAAAGATCAGACTGAATTGTGTTATTCTGATGGCGGCGGTCTTTGTCTTATTTTGTCTGCCCGGGTACGTCACCGGCGACGTGACGACCTTTTATCCCCTGCTGTATTCTTTGCGGTTTCTGCTGACTGGCCTGACATTCTCAATTTTTCTCAAAAAGGAATTTGGGCTTTCCCTTTCCGTGATGCGCTTTGCCGTCGGCTTCTCGTTTGCGATGACATTTTTGCAAGTTTCTTTGTGGACGCTCGGACTGCCGATCCACGGGATTTTCTTCAACGGCATTTTCCCGCGAGCCAAAGGACTGGCACATGAGCCGGGGACATGGTCTATCTGGATTGTGGTCTTGTTCGCATTTGTTTACCGCTTCAAGCTAGGGCGCTTCTACTTCTGGCTGAACGCGGCAACTCTGCTGATGACGCTCTCCACTTTCGGCTTTGTCGCCATATTTTCTTTTCTGCTGCTGTATTGGGCCTTCCGCGGTTTCCCCGTTCCGTTGCGGAAGTCGACGCTCCAGCGGATCGGGATTATCGGCGGGCTAGTGGTCGTCTTGGCGGCGGTTCAGCCGAATGCCTTTTCTTCCGCTTCCGACCTGCTGAGCGCATTTAACAAGCTGGCCTACTACCAGCAGGAGTTCACCCGATTCGCAAGCGGAGGGTCCGCGCAGGAGGGCGAGGCAACAGACGACTTAAGCGGGCGCGGGCGCGACTTCACCTACTTTCAAAACTATTTTCCGCAGCACTGGCTCGTCGGTCTCGGAAGCTGGAACACAAATCTGGAAATCGACGGGGCCGCGACGAATACTTACTTGGTCATGCCGGTGGAAATCGGGCTTTTAGGATCATCTCTCATCGCGCTCCTGCTGTTCTTTCATTTTCGCATCCTGCTGCGGAACCGGGATCAAAAAAGCGCTGCTCTTTTGGCAGGCAGCTTGAACTTCCTGCTGATGATTGGTGGCATTCGCTGCTTTGCCTTCCATGAATTGTGGTATGTTCAAGTTAACGCTTTGCGGCTGTCTCAAGCGGACATCCCGCCCGAGGCCGCGCCCATGGAAAACGCAGCGGCAGAATCTCAAGATGCTCTAGTTCCTTCTGCTTGATTTCCGTCAAACAAAAAGTGAAGATGGGTATAAGGTGAGGATGGGTGTAATGACCCTTTTCCATGAAAATCGTCCTCAACTTGCGGAGCTTTATCCCTATTCAGAAAGGCGGGACATTGCTCTATCTCGTGGCTTCAGTCTATCTCGCGGCTTCAATTGAAGCGCTTGCCCTGCCGCACCAACCGATGAGGAGTGTAATCCAGGGAATACATCGAAGTGAATTCGGTTTGATTTGAAGAAGACAAACTTCATTTTCCTGCTTCAGCCCCTCGCGTTGAACGGGTTTTATTATCGTTGTGGAGGATGATTTTTGCGGATTGGCCTCAACTTGTTGTATTTGCTGCCCGGCATTGTCGGCGGGACCCAGACTTACGCGGTTTCTTTGATCCGGGCGCTGGCGGCGCTTGACACGGACAACGAGTATGTCTTGTACGTCAACCGCGAAAGCGAAAATTTAGATATCACGCAGGCGGCAAACTTCCGGCGTGTGGTCTGCCCCGTGTCGGCGATCCGGCGTGAAGCACGGTATGCCTATGAGCAGCTTGTGCTGCCGGCGGCGCTGAAGCGAGACAAAATCGGGCTGCTGCATTCGATGGGCTATGTCGGCCCGCTCGCGCCGCCCTGCCCGCAGGTCATTTCGATCCATGACTTGATTTACCGGGGCCATCAGTCCATGATGACCGAGCGCAAGCAGAAAGCGCTGGAGTTTTTCGTCAAGCAGGCGGCGCGGCGTTCACGGTGCATCATTACAATCTCGGAAAACTCCAAGCGTGAGATTGCCGAAGCCATTGAAATAGACCTCGGTAAGATCGTCGTGACCTATCTTGCCGCTCGCCCCGCCGCCCCGCCGTCCACTCCCGAAGAACGCCTGCCGGCGCTGCTGCGCTACGGGATCACATTTCCTTATGTTTTGGCATTCAGCAGCCCAAATCCGGTCAAGAACATTTCCCGGCTGATAGAGGCGTTTGCTGGGGCCTGCGCGGATTTGCCGCATCAGCTTGTCTTAATCGGGCATCCGCCGCAAGGGGTGAGCTTTGAGGCGGAGGCAGAGCGGCTTGGCATCGGAGGCCGCGTGGTCGCTGCCGGCTACGTGCCGGGCGAAGACATTGGGCCGCTGCTGCAAGGGGCGGATTTGTTCGCGTTCCCGTCGCTGTATGAGGGCTTTGGCCTGCCGGTGCTGGACGCGCAGCAGGAAGGCATCCCCGTCATCTGCTCCACGGCGGCTTCGCTGCCTGAAGTCGCAGGCGAGGGGGCGCTTTTGTTTGATCCGCTTTCGGTCGAAGCCATGCGGGACGCGCTGCGGGCGGGCCTGCTGGACCGGCCTTTGCGGGCGCGGCTGAAGGCGCAGGGCCGCACGAATGCCGCGAAGTTCACTTGGGAGCGGACAGCGCGGCAGACTTTAGATGTGTATCGCCAGACTATCGGGAAGTAAGAGTTTTATGCAGCGAATACTTGTGACGGGCGGCTCCGGGTTTATCGGCACAAATGTCATGCAGCACTGGATTGACGCAGGCGTGGAAGTCCTAAATCTGGACAGCAAGCCGCCTGCTAACCCTGCCCATCAGGCATTCTGGACGGAAACGGACATTCGCGACAAAGCCGCATACACGGCGGCGATTAAAGAGTTTCGGCCGGACTGCCTCCTCCATCTGGCTGCCCGCGCCGACCTCAACAGCGCGGCGGTCGCCGATTATGACGCCAACACCGTCGGGGTCGAAAACACCGTGCTGGCGGCGAAAGAAAGCGGCGTTCCGCGCGTCTTGTTTGCGTCTTCCCAGCTTGTCTGCACGCCGGGCTATCAGCCGAAGACCGATGAAGATTACTGTCCGCCAAACCCTTACGGTGAAAGCAAAGTCATCGGCGAGCAGATTGTGCGGACGATGGCCGGCGATGCGTTCACCTGGGCGCTGATCCGTCCAACTTCCATTTGGGGACCGTGGTTCAACGAGCCGTACCGCGACTTTTTTCTGCGGGTGCGCCGGGGAGGCTATGTGCAGGCCAAAGGCGTCAAGGTCGCCAAATCGTTCGGCTATGTCGGCAACGCCGTCTTTCAGTTTGCTGCGCTGGCCGAAGCTCCCGCTGAGCGCCTGCACCGCCGCGTTTTGTATCTGGCCGACTATGAGCCAGTAGTCGTGAGTGAGTGGGCGGACATGATTCAGCGGGAGTGGGGCGCGGCGCGGGTCCGTGAAGTCCCGCTTGGCGTGCTTCAAGCGGCGGCGAAGGCTGGAGACGGCCTAAAACGTTTGGGCTGGAAAAACCCGCCGCTGACGTCGTACCGTCTGCGGAACCTTTTGACGCCCAGCCCGCAGGACATGGAGCCGCTGCGGGAGCTGTGCGGCCCGCTGCCGTATACGCAGGCGGAAGGGACACATTTGACAGTGGAATGGCTGCGGGCGCAGGCGCTTGGAGCGGAAAGAAACAAGACACAATGAGCATTGCATTGATTACAGGGTCGGCGGGCCTAATCGGGTCGGAAGCGGCGCTGTACTTTGGGAACGCGGGCCTTGACGTTGTCGGCGTAGACAATGATATGCGGCGGGTGTTCTTCGGCGAGGAAGCCAGCACGGCCTGGAACGTCGCCAATCTGACCGCGAAGCTGGGATCGCATTACGCCCACAATGCGATAGATATTCGGGACCGGGACGCCGTGCTGAGTCTGGTCAAGCGCTGCGGCAAAAACGTGTCTTTGATTGTCCACACGGCGGCGCAGCCGTCGCACGACTGGGCGGCGCGGGAACCGTTCACCGATTTTGACGTCAACGCTTCCGGAACGCTGAACCTGCTGGAAGCCGCCCGGCTGCACTGCCCGGATGCTGTGTTTATCTTTACGTCCACGAACAAAGTTTACGGCGATACGCCGAACCGGCTGCCGCTGGTGGAGCAGGAGACACGCTACGAGATCGCGCCGGACCACACTTACTTGAACGGCATTCGGGAAGACATGTCTATTGACCAGTGCATTCATAGCCTCTTCGGCGCGTCCAAAGTCGCCGCCGATGTGCTGGTGCAGGAATATGGCCGCTACTTTGGCCTCAAGACGGCATGCTTCCGAGGCGGGACGCTGACCGGGCCGCAGCATTCGGCGACTCAGCTTCACGGATTTCTCGCGTACCTTATGCGCTGCGTGATGACCGAGACGCCATACACGATTTTCGGGTATAAAGGCAAACAAGTCCGCGACGCCATCCATTCCAGCGATCTGATTCATGCGTTCGATGCGTTTTTCCAGAACCCGCGCGTCGCCGAAGTTTACAACATCGGCGGCGGACGCTTTTCGAACTGCTCGATGCTGGAAGGCATTGACACCGCGCAGCGCATCGCCGGCAAAGAACTCCGTTCCACTTATGTCGAGCAGAACCGGATCGGCGACCATCTCTGGTGGATCGGCGACAACGGAAAGTTTGAATCGCACTATCCGGCGTGGAAACAAGAGTATAATATACAGCAGATTTTGACGGAGATTTACGAAGCCAACGCAGACCGATGGCCTTCCGGTGCGGGAAGGAGCGCGTAACACGGTCTGTGCCGGGCAGGAGAGTTCATGCGGATCCTTTTTTTGACAATGTACTACAAGCCGGACAATGCCGCCACCGGGATTTTGATGGCGGAGCTGGCGGAGGAGCTGGCCTTGTCCGGGCATGATGTCCGCGTCATCACATCCATGCCGCATTACTCCACAAACGCAGTCTGGCCGGAGTACAAGGGGAAGTGGTCCCAGCGCGAGAGACAGGGAAAGATTTTGGTCCACCGGGTCTGGTCGTATGTGCCGGTGCATAAGGATCGGCTGCTGCCGCGCTTCTTCTCGTACCTGTCGTTCACGCTTTTGTCCGCGCTGGCCGGCCTGCTCATGCCGCGCCCCGACGTCATTGTCACCCCCTCGCCGTCGCCGCCGCTCACGAACGGGATTTCGGCGTACCTGCTGGGCCGCCTGCGGGACGTGCCGTTTATCGCAAACATTCAGGACATCTACCCCGATGTCGCCATTCGGATGGGCGTGATGAAGAACCCCGCCGTGATTTCCGCGTACAAGAAGCTGGAACGGTTCGTTTATGCCCACGCACGGGCGATCACGGTCATCTCGGAAGGCTTCCGGGGAAATTTAAGCGCAAAGGACGTTCCGGCGGACAAAATCACGGTCATCCCGAATTTCATTGATGACGAGTTCGTCTCGCCGCATCCGCGCCATAACTCGTTCAGCGCGGAGCAGAAGTGGGACGATAAGTTTGTCGTTTTGTTTGCCGGCAATGTCGGCATGTCGCAGGGCCTGGACACGGTGCTGGAAGCCGCTGGACTGCTGCGGGACACGCCGGGTCTCCTGTTCGCGATTGTCGGCAACGGGGCATCCAAGCCTGCACTGATCGCGCAGGCGCAGAAAATGGGGCTGCCGAATGTCGAGTTTTTGCCGTACCAGTCCTACGACCAGGTTCCGGTTTTGTATTCCTCCGCCGACATCGGCCTCATCCCTCTGCGGCGCGGCTTTTCTTCCGACTCGGTGCCGAGCAAGCTGTTTACGATCATGGGCGTCGCCCGGCCCGTCATCGCCTCAGTGGACGCCTATTCGGAAACTGCCGACGTGATCGGTGCCGGCCACTGCGGCGTGCGCCTGGAGCCGGAAGACCCACAGGCGCTGGCGGACGCGATTTTGATGCTCTACAAGGACAAGGCGCAGGCCGCCGAGATGGGCCGCCAGGGCCGCCTATATGTGGAAGCCCATTACACGCGCAAAAGCGTTGCCCGCGAGTATGAAGCGATTTTTGCGCGTCTGCTCCCGGTCTCCGGGGCCGCACCGCCGGTCCCTAAGCCCGACAGGGCCAGTCTATGAGAACCGCGCTCCTGAAAACCATCCCCCTGCTGCTGCTCCTCGCCGTTTTCGCCGCCCCAGCCCTGCAGGCCGCATCGCCGGACGACGTTGTCCCGCAAGGCTCCGGCCTGTATGATGCCGTCGCGCTGCTGTCCGCCCGCCATCTGCTGCCGCCCGGCTCGCCGGATGCGACCGCGCTTCAGGGTGTCACGGCCAAGCTCTACACGCGCCGCGAGCTTGCCGCTTTGATCGAGGGCGTCGCCGACCAGCCGGCGGACCCGCGTGCGGCGTCCGCGCTGGCGTTTGCCCGCAACATTTTGGCCCCGGAGCTTGCCGGCGCCTCGGAGCTGGCCGCGCCCGTCTCCACGCCGCCGGTCTTGACCGGCTTCGGCGAAATTGAGGCCGGCGGGCGCAGCCGCGATGCCGGCTCTTCTTCGCTTCAGAGTCACGGCGACCTGCTGGGCCGGGCGCGTCTGTTAGGCGTTTTGGGCCGCGACGGCGCATATACGGTCAGCGTCACGAACATCTACCGGCAGACCCGCGATCATCTGTCGGTCAGCCTGCGCGGCGACGGCATGAGCCCGGCGGACAATCCCGATGAGCTGAGCGGCGTGGACGAGGCGTATGTCACGGCGGTGGGTAATCGCGGCCTGCGCGTCTCGGCGGGCGAAATCCGCCGCCGCTGGGGCAGCGGGTATCTGGGCGACATGCTGATCAGCGACAACAGCCCGGCTAAACCATCGCTGGAAATCGAGCTGCCGTTCTCGCTCGGACACACGCTCGGCGATTACCGGCTGACGCAGTTTGAATCCGAGTACAAAAACAGTGGTCAGACTATTTATGAAGGCGGGCGGCGGCTGGAACACCAAGCCGGCGACCGGACAAACCTCTCGCTGGAAGAAGCATACACGTCCACGCAGTTCCGCTCGCCTGATGTTCTCGTTCTTCCCTATTATGCCTACCAGAAAGCGTATTACCCCGGCACAAACGAGCCGTTCTTTTTCAACTACAACTTCAGCCTCGGCGTTTCGGTCGCGCCGCGCGGCCCCGGCACGGATCAGCGGGTCTACGGCGAGTTTCTTGTAGACGACTTGCAGGCTCCTAAAGGTCTCGGCAAAGGCAATGTCACTCCCCGCAAAATCGGCTATCTGCTCGGCTACGCGCAGACGTTTGAGCGTACCGGTACCGACGCCGAGCTGGAATACGCCCACACGGACCGGCAGACCTATACCAAGCTGCCGCCCCTGCCGACAAGCCTGGCCTGGTACAGCGGTGACTTGCCCATCGGCTACCCCAGCGGCACGGATGCCGACCAAGTGTACCTGCGGCTCGGCCAGAAGCTGTCTTCGCGCCTGGACCTTTCCGCCGACGGCTACAATCGCCGCCGGGTCTCAGGCGACTTTCCCGCCCCGCAGGCCAGCGCGGTCGATTTGGCCCTGGCGTACCATCTGGGCTTGTCCCAGTCCATCGGCCTGCGCTTTTCCGACTACCGCGAAGA
This sequence comes from uncultured Armatimonadales bacterium, assembly GCA_964236795.1. GTDB lineage: Bacteria > Armatimonadota > Armatimonadia > Armatimonadales > Capsulimonadaceae > JANXMY01. The sequence continues at coordinate 26,918 of CAXSFV010000010.1, forward strand.
CTCTTACCCCGGAGCCGTGCTTCCTCCCGGCTATGGCACCGGCGGCGCGGACTACGGCCAGACCGTCCGCCGCCGCATCCTCGCCGTCAGCTTTTTGCAGGGCTTCTAGGAGACTGTGCAAAAAGCGATGGAATTGCCCCCCCCCCGCAGCACTGGCTATCTGGAAGGCTCTAATCCTGGAGAGCCGGAATAGAACCCGTAGGGGCGCTGCTTGCTGCGCCTTCTGGTCTCTATAGCTCTGCTCCGCATGGCTCCCCAGAATTGGGGCCTTCCAGGCAAGCCAGTGCTGCGGGGGCCTTATTCCACAGTTTCCAAGCTGCGTTGTTTAACGCACAAAAAAGCCGCCGGCATCGGATGCCGGCGGCTTTTTCGCGTGCCTACAAGTACGGGGTCAGCGCTTGAATGCCGGTTTGGTCGCCCTGGGCGTTAAGCGTTTGAAGCCGCCCGCTGCCGTCGGCGGCGTTCCATAGGAGGCGCAGGTCGCCGCTTTTGCCGACGCTGATCTGCGTGGCCGTGCCGCCGCCGGGCAGGGAAACGGCAAGGGAGCTACTAATTTTGCCGGTCGTGGTTACTGTCCGCACCGTCGCGCTGTCTGTGCCGCTGCTCCAAAGCAGGCGGCTGGTCCCGTCTGCCAGGACACTGAGGGCGGTCGGGGTCTGGCCGGCGGGGGACGCAAAGGGAAATTGCCGCATGAGCTTTCCATTTGGGAAGATCATCCACAAGGCGGCGTTCCCGGAAGCCGTCTTCCAGAGCAGCCGCAGAAAGCCGTCGCTGCCGGCCGCCATCCCGACCGGAGTGCCTCCGGGCAGGTACGGCAGGAACACAGTGCCCTGGTAGCTGTTCGCCGGCGAAAGCGTCCACAAAGCAAGCAGCCCATTTGTGCGCTGCCAAAGCAGCCGGGTTTCGTTGTCCCGGCCGGTCGTCATCAGCGCCGGGGTCCAGCCGTCATACACACCGTACTGGGTCAGTTCCAGCGTACTGCCATCGGCGGCAACGGTCGAAATGCCGGCTCCGTAGCCGTAGCCGCCGAGCAGGCGGACTTGGCCGTCCGGCCCGGCGCTGAAGGCCATGATGCGCGTGCCGGGCGCAAGCGGGACTTTAGTGACGGCGCCGCCGGACGAGACTGTCCAAAGTGACGCCTGCGGGGCCGCGCTGCGCCAGAGAAGATGGGTCTGATCGTCCGGCGTCACGAGCAGCGAGCGCGGCACGAAGTAAGGATCTTGCTCAACTTGTCCGCTCACTTGCAGGCGGTTTAAGAGGCCGTCCGAGTTCAGCGTCGCATCCCGCGCTTCTTCAGTGCTGAAGGGATCACTGATAGACGCAAGACTGACGCCGCTGATAGCTGGGTTCAGGACATACGGTAAACCGGACCCCGGCGACGTGAACACACTGTTTGTGCGGAGGTAAGGGAAAAGCGCGTTCTCGAACGCCGCATAATCGGTCGTTATGGGCAGAACCTCATCGTTGTCCTGCGTGAACTGCGTCGTCGCGAGGCCGATTTGGCGGAGCTGGCTGGCGTCCTGAGCGCCGGGCGAGGCCATGATGTCCGCCGGGACCGGCAAGACATGGCCGTCGGCATAGGCGACCGTTGGAACGCCATTCATATACGGCGTGGACGACTGGAAAAGAACCGTCTGGGACGGGGTAGTAATGCTGGAAGTTGGCACCTGGCTAAGCGCCGGGTTGGGGAGAAACGGCTTGCCGTTTGCGGGATCAACGAAAATGCTGCTGTTTCTCGCGTAGGGCAGCACGGCGGCTTGAAATGCCGCCTGCGTCTTCATCGGCGGATAAACTTCGTCGTAGTCCTGCGTGTATTGAATGACGCTCAGCGCCAGCGCTTTTGCGGTGTCGTAGCTGCTCAGAGGCTGAGAGACGCCGCCGCGCTCGACATGGCCGTCAAGAAAACCGACTGTTGCGGGAACGGGGGACGGCGGCAGAGCATCGGAAAACAAAGCGACTTTGCCGGGATCGCTGAACGCGCTGATGCTTTTGCCGCTGATGGCCGGGTTCGGAACAAACGGCTTGCCGGTGACGCGGGAATTGAAGACCGCCGGGTCTGGGACGTAGGGACGCAGGCCGGCCTGAAATGCGGCGAGATTTTGCGTGTCGGGCAGCTTCTCGTCGTAGTCTTGGGTGTACAGGGTGACTGCCAGTGTCAGCAGCCGGGCGTTGCCGACGGTGGCCGCCGCCGGGTCAAAACTGGTCGTCTGGGTCGCCGCGTGCAGTCCGACGGCTCCCAAGCAAACAACAAGAAAAAAGAGGGCAGCGGCTTCCGCCCGCCGTCCCAGCGCTCGCGGCTGTTTCTGCGGGACGTCTCTTTGAGTGTCCATCGGTGTACCTTCCTCGGCTTCCTGTGGCTTTTTGACGTGCTGACACTTCCCCTATTCGGCAAAGGCTGCCTGCTTTCCTGCCCGGCAAAAACTTATTTTCGCCGCCGATGCTGCTGCCAGGCATAAATCACGAGCGAATGCAGGCCCGCGAACTTGTAGGTAGGGTCTACATACTTTTCAATGACATAAAGGAAAAAGTAATACAGGCGGCAGAAAGACCAGATCGTGAGCAGCAGCAGAAACGCGGTCCGCAGGGTCGGGCTGTCCAGCAGCAGCGCGGTTACGGACAAAAGGCCGATGACGAGAAAGAGGGCGGCTTTCAGGTACATCAGCCTCGCGCTTTTGAGGTCGCCGGTGAGTTTCATGGCTAATGCTCCGAGGAGAACCCGGATTGGAAATCCAGGTGTTCTAAACCGCCTCCATCGCGCCCTGCTGCTGATTGACGTCTTGCTGATCCACCATGCGGGCGTAGCGGCCGCCGAGGCGCATCAGCTCGGCGTGGGTTCCCTGCTCGGCCAGCTCCCCGGCGGCGAAGACGAAGATGATGTCGGCGTTGCGGACGGTGGACAGACGGTGGGCGGCGAGAATGGTGGTGCGCCCGCGCATCAGGCGCTCGATAGCGTCCTGAATGACACGCTCGGACTCAGGCTCGACCGCGCTTGTCGCTTCGTCGAGAAGCAGGATGCGCGGATCGGCGAGAAAGGCGCGGGCAACGGAAATCCGCTGGCGCTGGCCGCCGGAGAGCTTAACGCCGCGCTCGCCGACAAGTGTTGCGTAGCCGTCGGGCAGCTCAGTGATAAAGCCATGGGCGTTGGCGGCGCGGGCGGCGCTCTCGACTTCAATTTCCGAAGCATCGGGCCGGGCGTAGCGGATATTTTCAGCGACCGACGCCGCGAACAAAAACGTTTCCTGCTGCACTGAGGCGATTTGCCGGCGCAGCGATGTTTGCGTGACGCCCGTGAGCGGGTGGCCGTCAATGCGGACTTCGCCGCTGTCGGGGTCCCAGAAGCGGGACACCAGCGCAAAAATCGTGCTTTTGCCCGCGCCGGATTCGCCGACCAAAGCCGCCGTCTGCCCGGCGGGAATACGCAGCGAAAGTGTGTCTAAGACAGGCCGGGTTCCTTCGCGGTAGCGGAACGAGACGCGGTCGAAAACGATCTCACCGTCAATGCGCGGCACATCAACGGCATTGGGCGCGTCGGTGACGGACACAGGCGCGTCCAGCACTTGAAACAGCCGGTCGGCGGCGGCGGTGCCGCGCTGCACGGTGTCGTTGATCTGGGTCAGGTCGTCAATCGGCCCGAAAAAGTACCGCCCGTAGCCCCGGTACGCGATCAGGCCGCCGATGGTAAACTGCCCATGCAGAATCAGCCACGCCCCGTAGCCGATAGTGATGGTGTTGCCGAACGACGCGATCCAGCGGACAAACGGGAAAAACGTCGCCCGCAGCTTGATCGCATCTAAATTCTCGCGTAAATAACGGTGATTGGTCGTTTCAAATGACTGCTGCTCGGCGTCTTCCCGTGCAAACGCCTTGATGACCCGGATGCCCGAGAGATTGTCCTGAAGCTTCGCGTTGACCAGGCCCAGTTTCGCCCGTGCGCCTTTGTAGATGCCTTTGACGCGCTTGTTGAAGAGCTTCAAGAGGACGCCGACCACTAAAATCGGCAGCAGGGTCGCGAGGCCCAGTTTAAGGTTCAGCGAGCAGAAGATGATGGACACGCCGACTAGGCGCAGGAAGTTCGCGATGACCGAGTCGGTGCCTTGAATGACCACATCGGAGACCGCGTCCACGTCCGACGACGCCCGGCTCATCAAGTCGCCGGTCCGGGCGTCATTGAAGTACGCCAGCGACTGGTGCGAAAGCTTGTCATAAAGTCGGTTCCGCAAATCATACACAAAGCGCTGCCCTGTAGACTCTAAAAGCCGTGTTCGGATCGCCGACAGAAACGTCGAGCCGCCCTGCATGAGTGTCAAAAGGGCAATGCACGGCCATAGCTTCGCCAGTTCCCGCCGAATAATTACCTTGTCCACGATAAACTCCCAGACCAGCGGCGGCGAGAGTTCCAGCACGACCGAGCCGAGCAGGCAGAGGAAGCCGAAGACAAGGGTGAGCCGGTAAGGGCGCAGAAACGAGAGGATGCGAAAGAAGGTGGACACGGGGATATTGTACCCGAAGACCCGACCCAGCAAAAGAACCCGGCACTGGAAGTGCCGGGTTCTTTGGGCCGGGTTCTTTGCCGTCGGTGCTTAGAGCTGAACCGCCGCAAGCTTGCGACGCCGTGCCGCCAGCAAGCCGAGGCTGCCCAGCGACAGGAGCAGGCCAAGCGAGACAGTCGTTGAAGCTTCAGGAACAGCGGGCGTATTCGGAACAAGCTTAACGGTGAAGTTACTGGAACCAAGATCATAATTTTCGCCGGAGCTGTCACCAGTGCCGTTAGCATCCAGATAAAACACGCTGGAACTAAACGTCGCCGTACTGCTGATCTTTAGTGTCCCCGTGAACTTCTGACTCTGTCCGATGGCGAGCGTTGCAAAGAACGGCGAAGCAAACGTAAACTTGCCGCCGTAACTACCGGGGCTGAGGCCGATGGTTATGTCATCAAGTTGTTCAAGGGCGGTGATATTTTGAAATGTCCCGCTAAAGTTGATGATTTGTCCGGGAGTCACTGTCAGCATTGTGCTGGTTGGGTTGGTAAAGGTAAAACCACCCTCTGCGCTGATCTGGGCATGGGCGGTGCCTGCACCAAAGAGAACAAGGGAGCTGTGCGCTCATTATAAGCGATTGCCTGCTGGAAGTCAAGCGTTCCCGGAACCAAGCGTTATTCTGCGGCAATCGCCAAATACGCTTCCAGCACAGCTCGGCTGATTTTGCCAGCGCGGACAATTTGGGCGGGGCGTGTCGTCACGTCTAAAACCGTGCTGGGGGTGCGGTCGGTGGTCGGGCCGCCGTCTAAAACTAAGTCAATGCGCCCGTCCAAATCTTCCAAAACATCGGCGGCGGACATGGCGGCGCGTCGGCCTGTCATGTTCGCGGAGGGGCAAACGACGGGAGCGCCGAAGGCCCGCAGGACGCCGAGGGCGACCGGGTGGTCGGGCATCCGCAGGCCGACGGTCTCGCCGCCGCCGGTGATGGTCAAAGAAACCGCCGGCTGCCGCCAAAAGATCAGCGTGAGCGGGCCGGGAAAGAAGTCGGCGAGCAGTTGTTTTGCGGCGTCCGGGACACGCTGCGCCAGCGTCTCGACTGCGTCCACCGACGCGATTTGCACCGGCAGTGGCTGGCCGACGGGGCGGCCTTTGGCATCGAACACCCGCGCAACACTGCTGTCGGTAAAGGCGCTTGCCGCTAATCCATAGACCGTTTCGGTTGGATAAGCGACCAGCCCGCCTGCCCGCAGAACGGCCCCGGCATGAGCTAAGATCTCCGGTTCGGGACTATGAGAATTGAGAGAAATAACTTCGGTCACGGTGTTACCTGTACCCGGTCGGCGACATACTTAACGCCCGGCACGGCGCGGGCGATCTGCATGGCGTGGGTCTTCTGCGTGGCCGTGCTGATGCTGCCCGCCAGAATGACAATGCCGTTCTTGGCGCGGGCCGACAGATACTGCGTCGGCACGGAGCCGTCGGCGTCCAGCGCGTTCAGCACGGCCACGGCGGCGGGATCGTCCGGCTCAAAGCCGCGCTGGGAGGCAATCGGCGTGAGCTTTGCCGGCTTGCCGCCGTAGACGCGCTGCTGCGGATTGACTGCCTGCGACAGCTCCCACGAGTCGACCGATGACCGATTGGTCGGCGTCCCGACATGGTACACCGGCGTCTGCGTCACCGGGTCATGCGCCGAGCAGCCCGCAAGCAGTGCGAGCGAAACGATTATCGGGAGCCGCCGGAGAGACATGTGCTCACCACCCGTCCAGTCTGTGCATAGTCGGCTGTGACGGAAACTTCCGTGTAGCCGAGTGCGCGAGCAGCCTCGGCGACAAGCTGCGCTTGATTTAACCCGACTTCCAGCAGCACCCGCCCACCGGGTTTCAGATGGGCAGGCGCTTCGGCAAGAATGCGCCGGTGCAGGGCGGTCCCGTCTACGCCTGCCGCGTTGCCGAGGCCGGACAAGGCTAGACGAGGCTCGTAATCCCGCACTTCCGGCTGCAAGCCTTCAATCTCGGCTTCGGTGACATACGGTGGGTTCGAGACAATCACGTCCAAACGCAGACCCTCCGGCAGCGGGCCGAGCAGATCGCCGTGCAGAAGCGGGACGCGGTCGGTCAGCCCATAGCGGACAACATTCTTGCGGGCTTCTTTCAGGGCATCGGCGGACAAATCCGTCGCCCAAACTTCGGCGTCAGGCTGCTCTGCCGCAAGCGTCACGGCGAGACACCCGCTGCCCGTCCCGATGTCCGCCATCTTTGGCTCGTCAATATCACGGCAGGCCGTAAGTGCCATCTTCACTAAAAGCTCCGTTTCGGGACGCGGGATCAGCACCGCCCGGTTGATCTTAAACGCCCGCCCGTAAAACCACGCTTCCCCGGTGATATACGGCAGCGGACGGCGCAAAACGCGCAGGCTCACTCCCTTGCGAAAGATAATCTGCTCCCGCTCCGAAAGCAAACGCTCCGGCTCACGCGCTAACTCTTCCCGCCGCGCTTTCAGGGTCCAAGCCAGCAAAAGCTGCGCGTCAAAGCGCGGCGTTTCGACACCCGCCGCCGTCAGTTCCACAGATGCATAAGTCAGCGCTTCGGCGATAGTCATAAGCGTACTTCAATTACCCGCCGTCACGGAGATCAAAATATGCCTTTGCTTCCATTTTAGCGACAGGCGACCCACTTGCTGAAGCCACAATATCTGCAAGTTCCGATGCGAGTTCCGATGGACAGGTGAGGTCGAATTTTCCGCCCCAGACCGCCCCGTCATTATCGTGCTCTGAGGCAACATAAACTCGTAGGTAGAAGCCGTAGTCATTCGGGAAAATGCCCGTCGTACTTCCCATTCGCCCGTTGAAAACTTCTTTACTGCTTCGTCTTCTTCAATCATTTGGAAGATTTCCGGCCAACTGGTCGGCTGTTCAGCATTCACATATCCGTCATGTTCGTGCCAGTCGTTCAGTACAAACAATTCTGCTTGCGACCAACGTTCTTGAAGAATAGGAACAACAGCGAGAAGGGCTTGGCAAACCGCCGAGAGTGAAAGCAGTTCTTCTGTATCAAACAGGATTGTAAAGCCACTGAAAGGCACTCGCCCTTGCCGCCAGCGTTGTTGCAAATCGTTATTCATAATGGGAGTCCACCCGCTAAAAGTTTAACAACTACTAATAGTCAACAGTTTGGCTATCAAGGTACAATGCCTATCACGGAGAGAACCGATGACAACAATCGATGAAGCAGAAGCGCAGAACAATATCGGCAAGCTTTGGACCGAGGCAGCGAATGGACCTGTGACGGTGCTGAGTGCCGGGCAGCCTGTCGCAGTTGTGCTGTCGCCGGCAGAGTTTGCGAAATTAACAGCCCGACAAAACGGCATCAATGCCGGGTTCGCCAAGCATCTTTTTCCCGGCGTTGATATGAATGTGCTTCTTGAAACGAACATTGACGACGTGTTCGCCGAGTACCAATGAGAAAGAACGAGGAAGTAAACTTCACTCGCTGGATAACGTCCTTCGGACGAGAAGAAACCGAACGTGCGCTGATCCTACATCCAAAGGATGCCATTCAGCGAGTGAAGTTTACTTCCTCGTCCGGCTTTTCTTTGTCCCGCTGCATCCTGCGCTTGACGGCTCGCTACAAGTCTCTGATGACAAACGAGCCTGCGAGACCGAGAAACCATAGCCAATCAAAATCCCTATGGAAAAGACGGTCCATGCCGTAGGAGACAATCAGCGAGATACCAATGCTGCCTAAAAGATCACGGATGAGACCTCTGCTTTGCATCTACCCCTCCACTTGATTACGCTTCGACTTCCTGCTTGAGCTTCTCGGCCTGGTCGGCGCTGACGAGTGTGTCTATGATATGCTGGATCTCGCCGCTGAGAATGGTCGGCAGGTTATGGACCGTGAGGCCGATGCGGTGGTCGGTCAGGCGGTCCTGCGGGAAGTTGTAGGTGCGGATTTTCGACTCGCGCCCGCCCGTGCCGATCAGCGACCGGCGCGTGCCGCCGGCGTTCTCGTTCTGCTTCTGCATTTCGATGTCATAGAGACGCGCTTTCAGGACACGAATGGCCTTCTCGTAGTTCTGGAGCTGGGAGCGCTGGTCCTGGCAGGCGACGACAATGCCGGTCGGCTTGTGGATGAGCCGGACAGCAGTCATGTTCTTTTGGACGTTCTGGCCGCCCGCTCCCTGGGACAGCGTGTACTGCTTTTCAATGTCTTTTTCTTCGTTGATCTCGATTGCCACGTCCTCCGCTTCCGGCATCACAATCACGGTCGCGCTGCTCGTGTGCAGCCGGCCGGACGCTTCGGTGGCGGGGACGCGCTGGACTCGGTGGACGCCGGACTCGAATTTGAGAGCTGAGTACGCGCCTTCGCCGTGGATTTCGACGACCGCTTCTTTGTAGCCGCCGTTGCCGGTCTCCGACGAGTTGATCAAATCCACTTTCCATCCGCGCTTTTCGGCATAGCGCAGGTACATCCGCAGCAGCTCACCCGCAAACAGTGCCGCTTCGTCGCCGCCTTCCGCGCCGCGCACTTCGAGAATGACATCTTTCTCGTCGTTCGGGTCTTTCGGCAGCAGCATGACTTTCAAGTCCTGCTCCAAAGCCGCCCGCTGGGTTTTCAGGTCGTCAAACTCCGTCTGCGCCATGTCCCGCAGGTCGTCGTCGAGTGACCCGCGCAGCATTTCTTCGGTTTCGGCAAGCTGCTTTAAGACTTCCTTGTGCTGCCGGTAAGCCGTGATGATCTCAGTCAGATCGCTGTACTGCTTATGCACCCGCCGATATTCGTCCATGTCCCCGACTAAATCGGGATCGGCCATGCGGCGTTCGAGTTCTTCGTACAATTCTTCAACTTCGGCTAATTTCTCAAACATAAGTGTATCTTTCGGAAAGCGTTAAGCGCTATTTTGTTCTTTTTCTAATCCCGCCAACTGTTCATCGTAGCGCTGCCGGTAATACACACAGGTGCTGGGTTCAAGACCGTGGAACCGGCGGCAGACACCGCCATACTCACGCCAAAACTCCTCGATGTTAAAGCCACGGAAGTCATGCGCGGCGTACATTGCCAAATTATGTAGCCAATCGGCAATGGCCCCTGCGACCCGGCTACAGCGGTATTGCCGCCGCCATTCCAACGGGTTCCAAGTTTCTGGTCCACGCGACTGACAAAGCATTCGGATGTCCAGCATGGCTTGGTACAACAAATAACGGTATGCCGCCTTTTCGTGTTCCGTCAGCGGCGTTTCTTCGTGCGGGTAGGCTGTCATAATCGTGACCTATGGGCGTCGGCTTCGCCACACGGGGCTGAACCCCCGTGCTTCAAAAGTGCAAGCTCCCGCCTTCGCAGGCGAAGATGTTGTCAAATTAAGTCTGATGCCCGCGCAGGCGGGGAATTGCTCTTTAAAGCACGGGGGTTCAGCCCCGTGTAGATCCGTTAGGCAGTCACCGGCTCCGGCACTTCGTCCGCCACATCCGGCAGAGCCGTGATGCGAACTTTGCCGCCGGGGCGAACTTGGACGCGCAGCTCGTAGTCTTCTAAAAGCGCCATGCCGAGCAGCGGGTCGGTTTCCGCGCCATTGACCAGAATTTGCTGAAACTGACCGTCCCAATTTACAACAGCTTCGTGAATGTTGTACTGGCTTTCACTGCCGTCCGCAAGCAAGGTCGTACCGCTTCCCCGAAAAGGCAGGCCAAGCGACTGGATCAAGCTTGTCGGCAAAGTCAAGGCTTCATCAAAGCCGGTGTCTATGATAGTCACAATGACTTGCTCCTGGCCCCGGATATCAAACAGCGGCAGTTCGACGGTCGCTTCCAGGAAACTATTGACAATTCCGGTGATCATCGCGGGGCCGATCTAAGACGCTCCCCAAAATGACTGGCGTAGCGTGAGCCTACTCGCCTGAACCAAACTCGTGCGTCCGGGTGACGCGCTAGAAGGCGATTTGAAGCAGTAAGCCCGCTTGCGTCTATCTCATAATCGCCCGTGGTCACGTCAATCACGACGTACCACTGCGGCTCTTCGTTTGTGATGCTGGGAGCGATGCACGCCTCGAAAATCTCATCGCCGCGCCGGGCGACTTCTTCACGAGGAATTCTTTCTGTTTCTGTCGTCATGTCTGGTTTTTCTCTACTTTTTCAACTGCCTACGCAATCACCGGCTCCGGCTCTTCGCCGCGCTTTTGGGCAACTAAACCCGTGCCGTCGTGTTCTTTGGCCCAAACGGCATCCAGCGACGCAATGGCGACTTCAAGCTGGGAGTCGTCGGGAACGCGGGTCGTTAAATACTGGGTCCAGAGGCCGGGGGCGATGAGGGCCTGCGCCCAGGCTTTGTCTCTATTTGAGCCGGCCCATTTGAGTATCTCGTAGGCGACGCCCGCGACAATCGGCAGGAGCAGCAGCCGAAAGAAGACAGTCTCTAAGACGGGCAGGATGCCCTCGGACAGGGCGTGGCGCGGGACAACCGAAAAGACGGCAATGGACGTAATCAAAACGATAAAGATGAAGTTCGTGCCGCAGCGCGGGTGGATGCGGCTGGACTCGCGGGCGTTTTCAACCGTCATCGGTGCGCCGCGCTCCAGCGTGTTGATGGCTTTGTGTTCTGCGCCGTGGTACTGAAAGACGCGCTGGATGTGGGTCATCTGAGAAATGGCGGCGATGTAAAGAAAGAAAAAAGCAAGGCGGATGCCGCCTTCGGCAAGGTTGGACAGCAGGCGTCCGTGATGCGGCAAGAACTTGTCGGTCGCCAGCGCGGGCAGAACCCAGAACAGGCCGAAGCCGAGGGCGAGAGACAGCACGGTGGTCGCGCCGATGGCAATGCCGTTGATGGTGCCGTCGCCCGTTTTCGGCGGCGTCTCGGCGAAGCCTTCGCCCATTGCCATGTTGACAGCGGCGGCGGCAGAAGTCTCCGACTTCGCGTATTCATCGGTGGCCTGGACATTGGCAGCATAGGTCAGGGCTTTGATGCCGAGCGCCATCGCGTCCACTAACGCCAATGAGCCGCGCAGGAACGGCTTGTTCAGCCACTGAAAGCCTTTGATGTGCTTCTCGACGGGTTCGAGCGTCACGACAATCTCCCCGTCGGACAGGCGGCGGCAGGCGACGGCGAAGAAGCGCGGGGAGCGCATCATCACGCCTTCCACGACGGCTTGGCCGCCGTACTGGGTGCGCTCGTCCACGGGCGCGTGTGCTGCGGGCATAAGAGAGTACCTCCGGCACAAAAACAGTCCCCTTTCTGCAAGCGTCCTCTAAAGGAAGACGTGCGGAAAGGGGACTGTGGGAGTGCTATTTCTTCATGCCGTACTTGGACAGGAACTTGTCCACACGGCCTGCGCTGTCGAGCATCTTCTGCTTGCCGGTGTAAAACGGGTGGCAGTTGCCGCAAATCTCCGTGGTCAGCTTCTCGCCGCCTGTGGACTTGGTCTGGTAGACATGGCCGCAGGAGCCGCAGGTGATGGTGGCGTCGTGATAATTTGGATGGATGCCGGATTTCATGGTGGATCTCTTTCTGTGCCGTGGGAACACCCAGCGGCGGGCCGGGTAACGCCGGTCAGCGCGCATTGTTTGACGGGTTTTGGGCCGTGCAACTTTGCAGTATACTTCATAAACACGCAATCGCGCAAGGGCGTTCCGCAGGGAATCCGGGTATATTCTTCTCCATGAACGTTGTTGATAATGCACGCAGGACGGTGCAGCACGCGAACCGGAACCAGCCTGCGCCGCAGATTATCCTGCGCCATACGATTGTTGGCGTGATGCTGAGCATTGTGTTCACGGTCGTCTTTGCCCGCTTGTTTGACTTCGTGCAGGACCACGGCAAGACGGCGACGCCGTTTGACCGGAGCATTCTCTATTTCATGTACCACCACCGGGCGCACGCCCTGACGGTTGCAGCAACATTCCTCGCGCACATGGGGTCGCCGCCGGTGATTGCGGGGCTGGCGCTGGGGTCGGCCATTCTCGGCGTGTTCTGGCATAAAGTGCGCGGGGCGGCGTGGACCCTGCCGGTTGCCGTGATCGGCGCAGGCGTGATTATTCAAGGAGTTAAGCTGGTCATCAAGCGGCCCCGTCCGTCGTTTTTTGCGCCGCTGCTGCATGAGTCGGGCTTCTCGTTCCCATCGGGCCATTCGCTGATTGCGATGGTCGTGTACGGCCTGCTCGGCTACTTTGCGCTGCATCTCTGCAAAAGTTTCGGCGCGAAGCTTGCCGTCCGGGTTGTGACCGTGCTGGTTGTGGTTTCCATCGGCGTCTCGCGGGTCTATGTCGGGGTGCATTATCCGACCGACGTGCTGGCGGGCTGGATCGCGGGCGTTCCCTGGCTGATTGCGTGTCTCGGCCTGCATGAAGTTTTGGCCCGGCGCTGGCCGTCGTCGGGCGAGCCGGTCCTGGCTCCGCAGGCGGACGGCGAGGGCGGGGCGCATTCTTACCCCTAGACATTCGGCGCCACTTTTGTTATAATAAATGCAACCGATTATGGCTGACCCTGATAAAACACGAATCACCGGCGACCCGCCGCTTTCTGCGCCGTTGTCCGACCCGAACAGGACACGCATGACGGCGCCCGCCGAGGCGGCAGACCCAAACAAAACCCGGATGAGCGCGGCTCCGGCGGGGATGACGGCAGGCGCGTCGCCGAGGGCGCTGGCACTTTCGGCGGTTCCCGGCAACGTCTATGCGCCGGTGTCTGATCTCGTCCGCGAGCATTTCCTGTACGATATCCGGGCCGGGCTGGGCGGACGGGGCGGGGTGCGCTCGCCGCTGAACATTTCGCTGGTGCTGGACCGTTCGGGTTCCATGGAAGGCGAGCCGCTGGATTACGCCAAGCGGGCCTGCGCGTATGTGGTGGATCTGCTGGAACCCGACGACATTCTGAGCGTCATCACGTTTGAGGAGAACGCGGATGTGATCATGCCGGCCCGGCGGGTCGCCAACAAGGCTTTAGTTAAAGATTACATCAACCGGATTTATACGGGCAACACAACCAATATCTACGAGGGCCTGATGACCGCCTGCCAGCAGGTGGCATCGGTCAAGACCGCGAACACGCTCAACAGAGTGCTGCTCTTGACTGACGGCGAGCCGACTGCCGGGCCGCGCGATTTCTCGTCCATTGTCGGCCAAGTCGCCGAGCAGAAGGGGCGCGGGATTACCGTGACGGCACTCGGCTTCGGCCCGGACTACAACGAAGAGCTGATGGCGGGCATCGCCCGGCGCTCCGGCGGCAACTACTACTACATCGCCCGGCCTGAGCTGATCCCCGAAGTCTTCCGGCGCGAGCTGGACACGCTGATGAAGATTACCGCCCGCAACCTGCGTTTGCGGCTTCAGCTTTCGCGCGGCGTTTCCGTGCGCCAGGTCTACGGCCAGCAGCCGGTGCTGGGGGCCAGAAGCGCGGAAGTGACGCTGATTGATGTGGAGGCTGAGACGGGGCTGTCGTCGCTGTGGGAGCTGGAGATGACCCCGCGCCCTGCCGGGAATTACCGTGTGGCAACTGCGGAACTGCTTTACGACGACGCGCTGACCGGCCGCCAGGAAAAGCTGACGGCAGACACCGTGGTCGAGTTCACGGCGGACGCGCGGAAAATTGGGTCGGGTACAAATCCGCGCGTGCAGACCGAGATTGAAGTCGCCCGCGCCGCTCGGTCGCTCGACAAAACTGTCATGGGCATGAAAACGCAGCAGCTTGACCGTACCCAGGTCATGCAGGACCTGAACCGCACCAAGACGCTGATGCTGGATCAGGGCAAGCTGGCCCAGGCCCAGCAGATCACCCAGGCGATGCAGGACATTCAAGGCGGCGGCTCGGTGGAAAAGACACTGATGGGAACGATCTACACGCTGGACCAGGGCAAGACGAAGTAATACCGACCTACTGCCTTGCTTCACTCATTCTTCGCTTCGCAGGGTCCTTCCTAAAGGAAGGGCCAAAGCGAAGCAACTTGTTACGAAGTGATGCGGCAGGTCTCTGAACACAATTTGAAAAACTATTACGCGATTTTAGAAGTGCCGGTCGGATGCAGCCTGGAAGAAATCCGGCAGGCGTATCATCGGCTGGCGCAGGCGCATCTAGACAACGAAGCGGTCTTTGGCGAGCTGAAGGAAGCCTACGAAGTCCTTTCCACGCCGTCGCGCCGGGCTGAATACGACAAAGCGGCCTGGGGCGAGACGTTTGACCCGGCGGCGCAGACAACAATTCTGCCGATGCAGGGAAGCATCGGGCGATGCCCGATGGGGCCGGACGCGCAGTGTCCGGTGGTGCAGGGTCGCACCCTGCCTGCCGACATGTTCTGCCCGGACTGCGGCTACGCGCTTTCGGGCCTGACTGCGGAAACGGCATTTGACGCGGCCTCGCTGCCGGACCCGGCGCGGCAGGCGCGGCTGGAAGACGCCGCCGGACAGATGCACACGCTGAAGCCCGGCTCAAACACCGTCGGGCGAGAAGGTACGGACGTTTTAGTGTTTGACAAAACAGTCTCCCGCACCCATGCCCGGCTGGAGATGGCGGAGGGCGGCGCAGTCTCGGTGGAAGATTTCAGCAGCACAAACGGCACGCGGGTCAACGGCGAGCGGCTGATGCCGCACGCGCTGCGCCTTTTAGCGGACGGCGACCGGGTGGAGTTCGGCAGCGTGTCGTATACCCTGCACCTTCCGGAAGCCGCATGGGTGACGCCGGCCGGTGCCGCCGAGCTGCCGGCGCCGCCGGTCTCGGAGGCTCGCGCTCAGGTGGTGGAAGCGCAAAGCGGCAGCCCGCGTACTTTTCTGCTGATGCCGGGCCTGACGACGTTTGGACGCCGCCCGGAAAATATGGTTGTCATTTCCGGCGATTTGTATGTTTCGGGCAGTCACGCGCAGATCAGCGCTGAACACGATGTGTTCATTTTGACCGACATCGGCAGCACCAATGGGACCCTTTTGAATGGGGCACGGCTCCAAATCAATACGCCGGTGACTTTGGACGACGAGGATATGATCGTGATTGGGGCTACTGCCTTGCGCTTTGAGCGGCTGACGCCGAGCGGGGGAGCCGCCGCGCCGGACGCCGAAGCGGCTGAAGAACCGGCTTCAGAACAAATTGCTTCAGAACAAATTGCTTCAGAACAAATTGCCTCGGAAGATGTGGAAGGGTAAGAAATCGCCATGCAAGAGGCCATGACAAGCGCCGGGCAGGAAAAAACGGCCCGGCTGGACCGAGACGCGCTTTCGGAAGGCTGGGCGGAAGTCGCCCGCCTGCCCCGCGTGATCGCGTCGGTCAAAATGGGCGCAAAAACCGATTTAGGCCGGGTTCGCGACAACAACGAGGACAAGTTCGACTTCTTCGAGCCGGAAGACCCGGTGATGCTCGCGGCCAAAGGCTCGTTCTACGCCGTTGCCGACGGCATGGGCGGTCATTCCGCCGGGCAGGTTGCCTGCGAGCTGGCTTTAAAGACGGTGCTGTCGGTTTACTACGCTGACCCGTCGCCGGACAAAGATGCTTCTCTGCGCCGGGCGGTTGGGGAAGCAAACTCGCTGATTTATGACACGGCCCAAGCCATTCCCGACCGGCAGGGCATGGGGACGACGCTGACGGCAGCCGTACTGTGCGAGGATAAGCTGCTGATTGCTCAGGTCGGCGACAGCCGGGCGTACCTGCTGCGCGGCGGCCAAATCACCCAGATGACGGAGGACCATTCCTGGGTTGCCGAGCAGGTCCGCCTCGGCACGATGACCCTGGCTGAAGCCCAGGTCTCGCCGTTCCGCAACATCATCACCCGTTCGGTCGGAACGGCGGCGGCGGTTGAGCCGGACATTTTTACCCATGAAGTCCAGCCCGGCGACGTGTTTGTGCTTTGCTCCGATGGCTTGACCGGCCATGTTGAGCCGCAAGAAATTCAAGCGATGACCGAGGCGCAAAGTCCGTCCGCCGCAGCGATGGCGCTGGTGGACATGGCGAACGAGCGCGGAGGCCGGGATAACATCACGGCGCTGGTGTTGTCTGTCCGGGCGCTCGTGCCGTATGAAGGCGGCCCAGCGGCTGAGCCGCCGTCCGGCGACGCCGGGCCGAAGGAAGAAAAGCCGTCCCGGTGGGGGCGGCGGAAGTAGGGATAGCCCCCACCCCCGGTACGTACCGGGGGTGGGGGCCGTTCGTGCAGGAGAAACCGTTCGTGGCCGTCTCGTCTAACACCGTTCTCGGCAAATACCGTATTGTTCGGGAAATCGCCCGCTCCAATGACATCGTCTACGAGGCGATTGATCCCAGCATGGCCCGGCGCGTCGCCATCAAAGAATTGCAGCTTCCGCCGCACCTCGCGGGGGCGCAGAAGCGCGAGCGGATCGAGCGGTTTTACCGGGAAGCAAAGGCTGCCGGAACACTCTCGCACCGGAACATCGTGACCATTTACGATGTCGGGCAGGAGAACGATCGTCACTTCCTGGTGATGGAGTACTTGGAAGGCCAGAGCCTGCGCGATATTCTGCAAATGCAGGGGGCGCTGCCGCTAAAAGAAACGCTGGAAATCGCGCTTCAGCTTTGCGATGCTCTCGGCTACGCCCACTCGCGCGGCGTCGTCCATCGGGATGTCAAGCCCGACAACGTCCACATTTTGCCCGGCGGCATTGTCAAGCTGACCGACTTCGGCATCGCCCGGATCACCGCCGAGCCGAGCATTACGTCGCAGGGCCAGGTCTTCGGGACACCATCATATATGTCCCCGGAACAGGTCGCATCCCACACTGTGGACCACCGGACCGACTTGTTCTCGCTCGGCATCACCCTCTACGAGATGCTGGCGGGCCGCAAGCCGTTTACCGGCGACAGTGTCATCACCATCACTTACAACATCATGAACATGCAGCCGACCATGCCGGTCGGGATCCCCGGTCCCTTGCAGCAAGTCTTGCAGCGGGCCTTGTCGAAAGACGCCAGCCTCCGCTATCAAAATGCCGCCGCGCTGGCCGCCGACCTGCGAGCCGAGAAATTTTCCCTCTCCGCCCCGTCTTCTTCCGGCACGCCTTCTCAAGCCTCGCCGCTGTTGTTCCAGGCGGGACCCTCGCTCACTCTTGACACCGGCACGGTCCCGCCGGAGATCTCTGGGATGCCAGCGGCGGTCTCGCCCCGGATGCAGATGGAGCGAACTGAGGCGCTTGGAACCTTGACTCCGGCGTCTGCGCCGGGCCGTCCGGCATCGGACACCGCCGCGCGGGCGCTTCGGTTCGCTCTGCCGGTGGTGGCTCTGGTCGCCCTGCTGGCGCTGATCGGCTGGGGGCTTTATACGGTGACGGCGTCTCTGCAAACCCGTAAGCAGCAGGTGGAAGCGGCCGAGCTGACGCATCAGGGGGCGGACGCCCTGCATCATGGGAAGTACGCCGATGCCGCTCGTGCTTACGGGCAGGCGGCGGTCGCCGCGCCGCCCGGCTCGCACGAAGCCCAGTCGGCGCTGTCGGGCCAGTCCGCAGCGTACAGCGGCCAGGGCGAAGCCGCGCTTCATGCCGACAACTTATCGGCGGCGGCGGATGCCTACCAAAACGCCGTCAGTCTGGACAGCAAAAATGCTGAAGCCGCAAATAATCTCGGCAACATTGATTGGCAGCTCGGCAATGCGGAAGGCGCTCTTGACGCCTGGAGCAAAGCCGCGTCGGCTGACCCGACCGGCCCGGCGGGGACGCAGGCACGGGCGACCGCTGTGCAGCACGCAATGGATTTAGCGCAGGCGGCGTCGAATGCCGGCAATGCGCCTTTGGCCCGCACCTACTGGCAGAAAGTGACCGAGATTGACCCCGGCAGCGACGAGGCATTCCACGCCGAGCAGAATATCAGCCGCACAGACAGCGCGGGGCGATAGGAACTGAGAGACTGCTGATGAAGAAGGCTTTCCGCATCGTCCTGTGTCTGGCGATCATGCTGTTTGCCCCGATTGTGTGGAACGCCGTGTCGCCGCTGTTGGAGCGGCTTCAGCTTGACTTTCCGGCTCTGCTGCTGTATTCAGGTTTCATAGTCGCTTGCATTATTTGGGCATTTCGCCTTGTCCTCAAAGAACCGCAGAGTTAGGGCTTGCTCTACAGGGCAAGGGGATGGCGGCGTCAGGAACCCGGCCATGAATGACTGGTCTGTAAGTGCGCGAAGCCCCGCCGGGGCTAAATGCCGTCGGCATTGGGTGTGTCTCCAGCGCCGCCTTCCAGGTCTGCCAGTGCAGGAGGCGCTTTGTGCTTTTTTAACCCAGCTATTCATGGCTGGGTCTTCTTGCGGCCCTCGACCGCATCCTCCCCGTGTTTCCCCTCCCCACCCACCGGGTAAAACCTTAGCATGACCGCTTCCAGCTCTCCCCTTTCTCTTGGTCTCATCGGCCCGCGCGGGTTCGGCGCGTTCTGCACCGGCGCGTACCATGATGCCGGGGTGGCCCGTGTGGCCGCGTTTGCCGGGCGTGACCCGGCAGTGCTGGCGATTGCCGCCGCACAGTACGGGGTCCCGCAGACTTATTTGAACTGGCGCAAGATGCTGTCTGACCCGGCGGTGGAAGCCGTGCACATCGTGACCCCGCCCGACAAACATGCGGAAATGGCAATCGCAGCACTGCGGGCCGGTAAGCATGTCTTTGTGGAAAAGCCGCTGGCGACTTCCAATGCTGACGCGGACGCGATTTTAGCCGCTGCAACAGAAGCCGGAAAAGTCGTCGGCGTCAACTTTGTGATGCGCTACGATCCGCTGTATCAGGCGGTGCAGACAGTCGCGCAGAACGGCTGGCTGGGGGCGCTGACGTATATCGGCTTTGAGAACTATGCGTCGGATGAAGGTCTCGGCGACGATCACTGGTTTTGGGACATGGCCGCGTCCGGCGGCATTTTTGTGGAACATGGCGTCCACTTCTTCGACATCATCGGTGCGATTGCCGGGGCGCCCGCTAGAAATGTTCTTGGCCGAACCTGGATACGCCCCGACGGCACGGGCAAAGAAGACCGGGTGCAGGCTTTGGTGACCTATGAAAACGGCATAGAAGCGTCGTTCTACCATGCGTTCAACCGGCCCGGCGCGTTGGAAAAGCAGACCGCCCACTTTGCCTTTGAACGCGGCCACCTCACGCTCCACGGCTGGATACCCACCTCGCTGGAACTGGCGGCGATTGTGGATGAGGCCGGGCTCGTGGGCCTGCAAACGATCCTACCGGTTGAGACTGTTCCTGATGATGCTTTTCCGCGAACAGTACGCGGGAACGGCAGGAGCTTAAAAGTCGCGCACCGGGTCCGCGTGTCTCAAAGCCTCGGCGGCCCGACGCCAGTATATTTAAAGGCGGTGCAGGACGCAATGGCGGACTTTGCGGCGGTAGTGCGCGACCCACTGCATCGGCGGCGGGTAACGGCAGAGGACGGGGCGGCGAGTGTGCGGGTCGCGGCGGCGGCGCGGGAGTCGGCGGAGAGTGGGAGAAGTGTTGCAGTGTAAGGCGTCGGGACCCGGCTTTGAAGGGCCGGGCTAGCAGTGCACAAAGTGCCTCCGGCACTAAAGATGAGCCATCTGCTGCTGGCATTCAGTCGCGGAGCGACTTTGTGCTTTTCTAGCCCGGTAATTCATTGCCGGGTTTTTGATGGGGCCGGTTTCCTACACAGCAAGCTGCGCTCGTATCCACTCCGCGACAGCGTCTGGGGCTTCCAGCGGGAGCAGATGCCCGGAGTCGGGAAGCGTGGTCAGCGTCGCGCCGGGAATGCGCCGAACAACTTTGCGGGTTAGGACCTCCGGCGGCAAGACGGCGTCGCCGGTGCCGGATAGCACATGGGTCGGCACCGTGATTTGGGGAGCAAGCGCGGACAACTCTTCGCGGCTGCCGACATCGGCCCAGGCTTCCCAGGCGATGCGCGACGCGCGGAGATTATCGGCGACAATGGCATCAGTGACTTCGGGAGACAACGGCAGGCAGGCGATCTTGGTGAGCGTTTTCCGCGAAGCGTCGGCATCGCCCCAGGCCATTCGCATGACGTTCCGGTCATCTTCCGTCATCGGTTCGGGTGACAGCGGGGATGGGGCCGTCAGCAAAAGCTGGGTCAGGCCGCCGGGGGCGCTTGCGGCGTAAAACTGCGCGACTTTGCCGCCCATGGAGTGTCCGACCAAGACATGGTCAATGACGCCGAGTGCGGCGATCAGCGCCTGCACGTCGGCGGCCATGTCTTCGACCCGGCAGGCGGCTCCGGTAGGCGGCGCGTCCGAGTCCCCCCACCCCCGCAAATCCAGCGCGACGCAGCGGAAGTCTTTGGAGAGCAGGTTAATCACCGTCTGCCAGGTGCGCGACGAGCCGCCGAAGTAGTGCAGGAAAATCAGGGTCTTCTCGCCGCGCCCCGTGTCCGAATAGGATAAAGTAAGGCGATCGCTGGTATAGTTCATAGACAGTTTGTACCCGGAATAAGAAAAGAGAATGGCATGACAGAGACTTATGATGCGGTCATTATTGGAGTTGGACAATCTGGGGACCCACTGGCAAGGGCGCTGGCAGCCGCAGGAAAACGTGTGGCACTGATTGAGCGGGATGCGGTCGGCGGAACCTGCGTCAACCGGGGCTGCACACCGACTAAAACCATGATCGCAAGCGCCCGCGTCGCGTATCTGGCGAAGCGCGGGGCGGACTTCGGGGTGCAGACTGGGCCGGTCAGCGTGGATTTGACTAAAGTGCGGCAGCGCAAGCGGGACATCGTGGATGAGTTTCGGAGCGGCACGGAAAATAAGCTGGAAAAAGATGACAAGATTGACTTGATTTACGGCGACGCGAAGTTTACCGGCCCAAAATCGGTCGAGATCGCCCTGCGGGATAGCGGGACGCAGACGGTCACGGCTCCGCTGGTGTTTATCAACACGGGAGCAAGGCCGACCGTGCCGCCGATTGACGGCCTGGACGCGGTTGATTTTTTAGACTCCACTTCGGTCATGGAGCTGGGCGCGATGCCGGAGCATCTTGTCATTTTAGGCGGCAGCTACATTGCACTGGAGTTCGGGCAGATGTTCCGCCGCTTCGGCAGCCGGGTGACGATTGTGGAGCAGTCGTCCCGGATTTTAGAGCGCGAAGACTCCGATGTCGCCGAGGAGATGGCAAAGATACTGACGGAAGACGGGATTGAGATACTGACGGGGACGAAAGCAGCGAAGGCCGCAAAATCAAGCGGCGGCGGGGTGACGCTGACACTCGGCACAAGTGACGGCGGCGAGAAGACGCTGACGGGATCGCATCTGCTGGTCGCAGTCGGGCGGACGCCGAACACAGACACGCTGGGTTTAGATGCCGCCGGAATTGTCAAAGACGACCACGGGTATATCACGGCAAGTGATACGCTCGAAACCAATGTCCCTGGCGTTTATGTCCTGGGCGATGTCAAGGGCGGCCCGCAGTTCACGCACATTTCCTACGACGATTTCCGAATTGTCGAAGCCAATCTACTTAAAGACGGCCACCGCCGAGTATCTGACCGGCCCGTGCCGTATACCGTCTTCACCGACCCTCAGCTTGGCCGGGTCGGTCTGACCGAGGCCGAAGCGAAGGCGCAGGGCAGATCGATCCAAATCGCCACCCTCCCGATGACGGAAGTCGCCCGCGCGATTGAGACCGATGAAACGCGCGGTTTTATGAAGGCGATTGTGGACGCCGACACGAAGCAGATTCTCGGCGCGGCGATTCTGGCGGTAGACGGCGGCGAAGTCATGGCCGTGCTGGAAGTCGCTATGCTGGGCAAATTGCCGTATACCGCCCTGCGGGATGCCGTGCTGGCCCATCCGACGCTTGCCGAGTCGCTGAATAATTTGTTTATGGCGCTGGAAGAATAGATTCCCCCAGCCCCCAATAATCGTGGGCGTCCTGAAACATCCTAACGCCGAAATGTGGGACAAGCAGGAATTCTCATCCCCTCTAGCGAAACAACTGGCATATTGCCGAGAGGGTGGTTTTTGTGGCCCAAGTCAGTCTGCATAATTTGTACAAGCGGTTCGGCTCGGTCAATGCCGTCAACAATCTGAACTTAGAAATTAAAGACCGCGAGTTCATGGTGCTGGTCGGACCGTCGGGCTGCGGCAAGACAACTGCGCTGCGAATGATTGCCGGGCTGGAAGAAATCAGCGACGGGGACATCAAAATCGGCGAAAAAGTGGTCAACGGCGTTTCCCCGAAGGACCGGGACATCGCGATGGTGTTCCAGAACTACGCGCTGTACCCGCACATGACCGTCTTTGACAACATGGCCTTCGGCCTGAAGCTGCGCCGGGTCGCCAAAGACCAGATCAAAAAGCGGGTGGATGACGCCGCCGTCTTGCTTGGCATTGAAGCCCTGCTGGCGCGTCGCCCCGGCCAGTTGTCCGGCGGCCAGCGGCAGCGGGTCGCGCTGGGCCGGGCGATTGTCCGCGAGCCGCAGGTCTTTTTGATGGACGAGCCTCTGTCTAATTTGGACGCCAAGCTGCGGGTGCAGACGCGCTCGGAGCTGATCAAGCTGCACCGGCGCCTCGGCATCACGACGGTTTATGTCACCCATGACCAGGTGGAAGCGATGACGATGGGTGATAGAATTGCCGTGATGAAGGACGGCGTTTTGCAGCAGTGTGCGCCGCCGATGGAGATTTACGCCCACCCCGCAAATGTCTTTGTGGCGGGCTTCATCGGGACGCCGTCCATGAACTTCGCCCCGGCGACACTGCAAAAGTCCGGCGCGGGCTATACGGTAGACTGCGGGGCGTTTCAAGTCTCCGCGCCGCCGGTCCAAGACGGCAAACTGGATGCGTATTCGGGCAAAAAAGTCATCTTCGGCGTCCGCCCCGCCGACATCTTTGACAAAAATTTGAATAATCCCGTGGCGTCCGTGCCGGGCAACACCATTCGGACGACCGTAGATGTCTCGGAGCCGATGGGCGACATTATCACGCTGTACCTGACGGCGGGAACGCATTCCCTGGTCGCGACGATTGACGCCGAGACTCAGGCCAAAGACGGCCAAGTTTTAGATGTTGTGCTGGATTTAGCAAAGACGCATTTATTTGATGCGGACACCGAGCAGGCGATTTATTGAACATAGAAGGTAGAGACAGGATCGGACGAGTAGTTGAAAACTGCCCGCTAGGGCAAGCGTCCTACGGACGGAAGAGCAAGAAACGTCTGCATCCCAGTCTCTCACTCGGAGAGTGCTTTTCCTCGCGAGTAGTTTTCGATTACTCGTTCTCGCCGAGTGCCGGCCATGACTGCAACCAATTCAAGGAGACTTTGACTGTATGACCACGCGATTTTTGAACATCACGCCACTGCTGGCGGGAAGCGCTTTGGCGCTTCTGCTGGCCCTGCCCGCTGCCGCGCAGACGACCCCCGACGCGCCGGCGGCTCCTGCGCCGACCGCGCCGGTGGATGCCACGCCTCCGGCCCCGGTGAACCTGACGCCCTCCACGGCGCCGGTGTCGTCCGCGCCGGACACAACGGCTCCGCCCCCGGATGCGCCCCAGCCGGCGGCGAAACACCGCTCCCGGTTTCGGATCGGGCCGGAAGTCGGTGTTTACTTTTTGACGTCCGGCAAGGCCCGCAGCGAGTTCGGCAATTCCGCCGTGTCGCTCGGCCTCGGCCTCGGCTCCATCGCGCAGGCGTCCACGCAGGGGCGGCTGGCGCTGGATTTGCAGGTGCAGTATCAGACCCGGAACGGCAACCATCTGTTTCTTGCCCCGCTCGGCGTCGCCTACCGCAAGGCGCTCAATTCGGGTACCGCAAATGTCGCCTATGTCGGCGTCACGGCAGACTTGGACTTTGTAGACATCCGCTCCGGTGCGTACAATGTTCATTCGGGGGTCCGCACCGCGTTTGGCGCAAGTCCGCTGATCGGCGTCTCGTTTGGCGACAGCGGCTTTTTAGAAGCCCGTTATTTGTACGTCTCCCGCGTCAAAGGCTTCGACCTGGGCGGCCTGAACTTGTCCGCAGGATATCGGTTCTAGTCTTCGGCTGTCTGCGGCCCGGCATTTTCAATGCTGGGCTTTTCTTTGCCCTTGGCCTTTATCAAAAATGATAATATAATCTATTTATGGCTGAAACACAAGCGGAAGCAATTTTTCACCCGGTCCGAATGCGGATCGTAACCTCGCTCAGCGGGCGGCAGTGGACGACGGCGCAAATCACCTCGGCCTTGCCTGATGTGCCGCAGGCGACGCTGTATCGGCACTTGAAGCGTCTGCTGAACGCCGGGCTTGTGTCAGTGGTTGACCGGCGGCCTGTGCGGGGCGTTCTGGAAAAAGTGTATGCGCTGTCGGAAAGCGCGGTGGTTTCCCCGGAAAGCATCGCCCAGATGACTCCGGACGACTGGCGGCGGGCCTTTGCAGCATACACGGCATCTCTGATGGGACAATTTGAAGTGTATCTTCAGTCGGAACCGGCGGATTTCGTCGCCGACCGCGTCTCGTTCCGCACCGCCCCGCTGTACCTGAGTAACGATGAAATGGCTCAGTTTTTTTCGGACCTGCGTGCCTTGATCGCCTCTGCCGGGGCAAACGGCCCTTCCCTTGAACGCCGCCGCCGCCTTCTTTCGATGTTTTTTGTTCCCGAATCTGAATCCGATACAAATGGAGACCCCGAATGAAACGATCCACACTTTGGCTGGCCTTCGCCCTACTGGCACTCATGCCCGGCGCTTTTGCTCAAACGCCGCCTGTGCTGTCCGGCGACTAGACCGGCTCGCTGTCAATTAGCGGGACGACTCTGCACCTAGTAATGCACTTCGCGCCGAAGACCTGGCGGCAATCAGTGCGGCGCTGAAGGCTGGCGGCAACAAAGACGTCACTATTCGGGAACTGCCGAATTTGAACCATTTATTTCAGACCTGCACAACGGGTTCGCCGCTGGAATATGCTAAAATACCCGAAACGATGGCGCCCAATGTGCTGACGACCGTCGGCGACCGGATTGCCGCGCAAAGCCGCTAGGAGAAGTCTGATCATGCCGATTGTGTATGCCTGCATTGCGCCCCACGGCGGGAATTTACTGCAGGGGGTGAACGCGCCGGGAGCGGTCCCGAACGGACGCCGGGCGATGGCCCGGATGCGCGAGTCGCTGCGGGCGTCCGGCGCGGAAAGCGTCGCGATCTTGACTCCCCACGGCATCCATCAGCTCGGCGTGATTACGCTCGGCGTGACGCCGACGGGTTACGGAGAAACAGACGGGGTGCAGGTCGGCATCAAAACTGACTTGGACCTCGCCGCTGCGTGGGCGTACAAGGCGGCTGAAAAGAACATCCCGGTGGCGCCGCTGTCTGGGGAGAATGAAGCCGACGCTTTGCCGCTGGACTGGGGCGTCACTATCCCGCTGGCGCTGCTCACCCCACCGCCGGACACGCTGCCGACCGTGGTGGCATGTCCCGCCCGTGACCTGCCCCGGCAGCAGCTAGTGGATTGGGGCGAGGCATTGGTGGAAGCGTCGGATGAACTCGGCAAGCGGGTCGCGCTGATAGCCAGCGCCGATCAGGGCCACGGCCACGCCGCCGACGGGCCTTACGGCTACACGGCGGTCTCGGCAGAGTATGACGCCGCCATGCAGGCGGCGGTGGAAGCCAATGACTTGGCCCGACTCTTGACCTGGCCGGAAGAGTACGCCAAAACCGCGCTGGCCGACTCGTACTGGCAGACGCTCGCGATCATCGGCGTCCAAAAGCGCGTCCCGCTGTCCGCTCATTTTTTGTCCTACGAAGTGGACCACTACTTCGGCCTGCTCTGCGCCGAGTTCCTGCCGACCGGCGCACGCTAGAAAGAAGAACACCATGCCCTTCCGATTTCTTCCTGCCGCCGCCCTGCCGGCGCTGATGCTGGGCCTGACCTGCGTCCTTCCCGCATCCCCTGTTTTGGCACAGGGAACGCGGCTGTCCGAGCCGGCGGGCGGCTTTTCGTACTTGCCCCCGGCGGGATGGCACATTCGAACATTTCCGGGCCTCAAGTACAAGGTCTGCTACACCACGCCCGCCAACGGCTTTGCGCCGAACATCAACACGGTGGATGAAGTCGCGCCGATGGCGCTGGGGCCGTATATGCAGATCAGCGTCTCGCACATGAAACTCGCCTATACCAGTCTGCACGTTGTCGGCCAAAGGCCCTTCGTCACGGCGTCCGGCCTGCGCGGCGTCCGCATGGCGACGGACGGGGTGGTCGGCGATAAGCACATGCACCAGGTATTTTACGTTTTTCCGGGGTCGAACAACCGTAAATATGTCCTGACGGCGTCTGCCCTGGCGTCCGATGGCAGCAAGTACGATGCGGCGACCGATGCGTCTATGAAAACGTTTAAGCTGCAATAATAGAACAGGGATGAGGCGCGACAGTTGGTAAAACGAAACATGGCTGCGCTGCGGGTAGGGCTGCTCGGAATTGGACTGTCGGCAGCATTCGGAACGCCTGCCGGCGCGGCATCGGCAGGCTTTACTTATATGCTGCCGGCGGGGTGGCTGGCGCTTGACCTCAAATCCGCGCCCTCTACTCTCCGCACTGCCGCAAGCCCCGCGGGAGATGACGCCGCGACATTCACCGTGCAGGACGTGTCTTCCGCGCTGCCGCCGGACCGTTATGTCCAAAAGCTGCTGGCGGGGCTGAAAGCGGCCTCGCCGCAGACGCATATCTTCAGCCGAGGGACATTCGTCCCGGCGTCCGGCCTGCGCGGCTATCGCACCGTGTTCGACGAGACCGCGCCGGGCGGGAGCGTCCACTTCGTCGTCTGCGTGTTCCCCGGCCCCGGCCGCCGCAGGCTTCTTATCGCCGGTCTCTGGCCTGCTTCGGACACGACAAAATATGACGTGGCAGTCAACCAGTCGTTGAAGACGTTCGAGTGGAAGTAGTTGCAAAGAGGAATTGATCAATGAAATTGGCAGAAGGTCTGGTTCTCAGAAAGGACATCAAAAAACGGATTGAACAGTTGCGGGAGCGGATCAAATCCTCGGCACTGGTACAGGAGGGGGAAGAGCCGCCGGAAGACCCGCAAGAGCTTCTTGCCGAGATGCAGCGCCTGCTGGGGCAGATGACATTGCTCATCCAGCAGATCAACTTTACTAATCTGCAAGCCGTCTTGCCGAATGGAAAGACGCTGACAAATGCGTTAGCGGAGCGCGATACGCTGTCTTTATACTTTGACATCTTGGGGACAACCGCGACTGCGGCTACGCCAAAGTTTGAGCGCAACAACCGCTCTGAGATCAAAAAGGTTCCCACACTGAAGGTGGCGGATTTGCGGCGTCAAATGGATGAAACGGCGCAGCAGCGGCGAGAACTGGATACTTTGATCCAATCCGCAAACTGGACCCAGGATTTGTTGGAAGAATAGCGGCACAAGCAGGTAGCGGCGAAAATAGGATCGGGACACTGGCGGCGACTGCCCAAGTCGCAATCCTTCAGCCCCTGCGCGGAGCCATGCGGGGGGAGGGTGAAAATCCCTCGTTTGCAATGTTACGCTCAGCACGGTTACATCCGGCACAGCGCATCGTGCATTGTTACTACCGCGTGTCAACCTTGTTTCGCCGTGAGGGTGGGTTTAGGGGAAACTTGTGTCAACTTGAAAAGCAGGAGAAAAGGGCAGGGGTGAACTCTGCCCCTACTGTTTTGCCGGGCTTGACGCCGTGAGTGCCTCGCGCAGCTTTTGGCCGTCGGGGCTGCCCAGGCCGGTGCAGGGGTCCCAGCCGGGGGCGGCGGAGTAGTCGCCGTTGTCGCCGCTGGTGATGTCGCGGAATGCGTTCGTGCCGGGGGCAAGGGCGTACAGCTGCGGGTGAATCCAGCCGAGCTTTACGCCCAGCGCCTGTGCGAGCAGGGCGACCAGCCCGGCCCAGAGCGGGGCGACGGCGGACGTGCCGCCGATGCCGGGGAGCTGCTTCGACGCATCGGGGAACTCCTGGCCGTCGCACAAAACGCGGTAGCCGCTTTCGGAAGCCGCATCGCCGGACACATCAGGGACGCCGCGCATGGCTGGGCCGGCGGGGTTAACCGCCGGGGGAACATTGGCGTTTGTCTGGTAGGACGGCAGGGCGAAGTAGCGGGACACGCCGCCGCCGGTGCCGACGTTCTCCCCGGAATGCCAGACAACTTCGTCCGCAATTGCGCCGCCCGCCACGGTGATCCGTGTGCCGCCGCAGGCCAGCGCGTAGGGGCTGGACGCAGGGAAGTCAACGTGGGCGCCGCCGTCCCAGTTCGGGTCATTGGCGGCAAAGTTTGCCGAGCCGGAGTCGCCGGACGCGACGCAGACCGTGATGCCGAGATGCGCCGCCGACTGCAACGCCTGGTCAAAGTTGTCCTGGAACTGGGCGGTCGTGCCGCTGCCTGCGCCGCTATCCCCTTTGCCCGCTTCCGGGCCGCCCCAGCTTACCGAGATCGCCGTGAGCGCATTCTGCGGGTCGTTGATCGCTGCCGTCATGGCGTCCAAAAAGCCCTGGTCGGAGGCATCTTTGGCGAAATACAGGATGATCTCCGCGCCAGGGGCAACGCTTCCGGCGACTTCAATGTCCAGCAGCACCTCGACATCCGGGTTTGCCGGGTCAAGTGGGTCTGTGCCGGGTGAGTTTGTTCCGCCTCCGGCGAACGCGGCGACGGAGACGGTCGGCGGGCGCGGAACGCCCGCTTCGGCGAAGTAGGTGTCTAAATCGGACTGCCGAAAGCCGCCGCCGAGTTCCACGATCCCGATCTTCTGCCCCTGCCCGGTCACGTCGGTTGGGAAGTCGTAGAGCTTCGCGATCTCCGCCGGGTAGAACGCCGTGATGGCTTCTGCCGGCGGCTTTGGGTGCCGCTTGAGGCTGTAATGTGCTTTGGCAAAAGGCCGGTTGTCCAGGCCGAAGACGCCGACGACAATGCCGTCTAGCTCTTTTGGGACCATAATCAAGCCGCTGCGCCCGCGCACGTTGCCGCCCGGCAGAGCATAGCGGTTCAGCGTCACCGAAAACGCCTGCTCGAACTGAGCGGTCGTGCCGGACAGCAGGACGCTCCGCCGGGCGCTGTCCGAGTCGTCCACCGTCAGCCCAAACTGCCCGGCAAATGCCGCGATTTTGGCGAGATCGTCCGCCGACGCTCCGTGCTGCGCGGTCAGCTCGGCCTGGGTCATGTAGGTGCGCTCGCCTGGCGCCTGGGCGGCGTAAGTGCTGAGCGGCGGCAGTTCTGCCTGCCGCCGGACGCGGACAGTGACTTGAAACCGCTCGTCCGGCGCCGCCGGGCCGACAAGGTCTGCATCCGGCAGGGCGGCTTTGTCGCTGCCCGGAACGGCGACTATTTCAGCAGGATTTGTATTCTGGCTCATAAAGACAGTCTACCCAAAATCTTCCTAAGCCGTGAAACCGGGTAGAATAATTCTATGAGTGTAATTACTGACGACCCCGCCTACAAAGCGGGCCTGGAGTTTCGCGGGCGCGGCGAGTTTCCCGGTGCGATTGCCGCGTTTGAAGCGGCATCGGGGCGGTTCGCCGAAGACGCCGAAGGGCCGTACCAACTGGGGCTGACCTACCAGCAGCGAGCGGAGACAATCATGCCTCCGGCCCTGCGCGAGTCAGAGAAGCGGATCGGCAGCGGTACGGGCTTCAGCGATCTGGCGTCGTCGGCGCTGGGTCTGGGCGTTTTGGCCGCGTCGAAAGCGCTCGGCAATACCGACTGGATTGTGCAGTACCGGGAAGCATTTCGCTTATCAGTCGCCGCGTTTGAGCAAGCGGCGACGCTCGACGCAAGCGACGCGCGTTTTCCGCACGCACGGGCGTTGTCGCTGCGCTACTTAGGCCAGACCGAAGCGGCGGCGGATGCGGCGCGGACGGCGGCGGCGCTCTCGCCCGGTGAGACGGTGTACCGGGACCGGGCTGCGGCGTTTGACCAGGCGGCGAACCGCGCGTCGCAGTCGCGGGGCGGCCAGGCCGTGCCGGGCGGCGTCACCTGGAACGATGTCATTCTGCCCGCCCGCACCAAGCGCGAGCTGCGCCAGATGCAGCTTCTCTTAGAAAATCCCAGCCTGTCCAAAGATTTAGGCATTGAGCCGCCGACGGGGCTGCTGCTGTACGGGCCGCCGGGAACGGGCAAGACGACCATCGCGCGGGTGCTGGCGCATGAGTCGCACTGCCATTTTGTCGCGACTTCGCCCGCCGAGATCAATTCCATGTGGCTGGGCGAGAGCGAAAAGTCGGTCAAGAAGCTGTTTGATGAGGCGCGGGCCAAAGCCCCGGCGATTATCTTCTTAGATGAGATAGACGCGCTCCTGCCGTCGCGCTCCGGCGGGGTCAACCAGTACAGCGACAAAGTGGTCAACCAGTTCCTGCACGAGATGGACGGCCTGACCCGAAACCGGCGCATCTTCGTCATCGGTGCGACCAACCGCCGGGATATGCTGGACCCGGCCCTGCTGCGCGGCGGGCGCTTGTCCCGCGAGATCGAAATCCCCCTGCCCGACGAGCCGGCCCGGCGTCAGTTGTTTGCCCTGGCAGCCGGCGCGGCTAAGATGGCCGAGGACGTGGATTTAGACGAAATGGCCCGCCGCACGGAAGGCTATTCGGGGGCGAACATCAAAGCGGTCGTGAATGAAGCGGGCTTACAGGCATTGATCCGGCTGTCGGAAGCCGCTCCCGATGTCAAGCGCGTCTTGACCCGCGAGGACTTTGAGGAGTCGCTGGTGAACTTTGCGCCGTCGCCGGCTGAGGAAGCGCCTAACCCGTGGAAGATGTTCGGGGGGTAAGAAGCGAGAACACAGGATTAGGAGCCCGGCATTGAAATGCCGAGTCCTCATCTGGTAAACACCATGCCCCTCCTCACCCGCCGCCTGCTTCTTGCTGCTCTCTTTGCCGCCGATATTCTCTACGCCGCGTTTATCGCGCCAAAAGGCGACCCGCCGGGCAATCTATTTCTGGAACTGGCGCTCGGACAAGGCCCAGCCAAAAATCCGGCGGTGTGGGGCGTCTTTCAGCTTCTCGGCATTGTGCCGCTCATGTACTGGGCACTGCTGTTCCCCGACGGGCGCGGGCAAAAGGTTTGGGCGTGGCCGTTTGCGCTGGGAATGATGGCATTCGGCGCATTTTCGCTGCTTCCGTATCTCATCCTGCGCCGCCTCTACCCTCAACCCGTGCCGGGCGCACGCAATCTCGCTGTGCGCTGGTTTGCGGGGCGTCCATTTGCGGTATTCGTCGCTGTGGCGCTGGTGTCGCTGCTGATCTGGATCATGCTGTTCGGCAATCTGGCGAACTATGTGTACTGGTTCCGGGTGAGTAATTTCGTCCATGTGATGACGATTGATTTCTTGGTGCTGACGCTGCTGTTCCCCCTGCTGCTGCGCGACGACATGGCCCGGCGGGACGTGTCGGACGAAAGCACCTTAGGGCGTGTTGCGCTGGGTTTGCCTCTACTTGGCCCGGCTTGGTATCTGGTGAGACGGCCAGAAGAACCCCTCCCGCTCGTTCCTCGCTCCCTCCCCTGTTAGGGAAGGGCCAGAGAAACAAATATGGCCCCTGCTTCTATTAAGAGCCAGGGGCTTGCGCCATCTGTAGTACATGGCTCTAGCCCTTCCCTAACAGGGGAGGGAGCGAGGAACGAGCGGGAGGGGTCTAGATCTCCAGTCCATCCAGCGTATCGCGGAGCGTTTTCTGGGCGGCGGCGGCGGCGGAGCGCTGACGCTCGGCGTCGGCGCGGAGGTTGGCGATTTGGGTTTCCTGCGTCTCCAGCTCCCCGACATAGCGCTTGTAGAGGGAAGATGTGCGGTCGAGCGCGGCCATGTTCCGGCGGATGCGGTCCTGCTGGGCGCTGATCTGCGCGACTTGCGACTCGTCGCTTGCGGCAAGCTCAGTGAGGTTCTGGATGTGGCGGCGCTGCTTGGCAATGTTTGCAAGGGCAGCGCGGGTAGCGGCGGGGATGTCTTGTTCGTCGGCGTAGGACGCGAACTCGTTGATGTCGCCGTCGAGCAGGGCGACGGTGGACGAGTCGGGCTTTTCGGTGACAACGTCGAGTGTCGCCGTCTTGCCAGCGGGGACGGGGACGGCGAAGCGGTAGACGGTCGGGGTGCGCTCGGCGGACGCGGCGGGCGTGACAAGCTTGGCGCCTGCGTCAAAGGGATACTCCACTAAGATGGTCTTGTCGGCCTGTGCCCGGCTTTTGAAGATGTAGCGCGTTTTCGTGCGGGATCGAATCGTAATGGTCAGTGTGCCTTCATGGATGGCAAGCGTCGTGCGGGTCTCGTTCGTGCCGAGGTCCTGGCGCTCGCCGACAACCGACAGATCTACGGCGTAGGAGATAAGGCGCGTGTCGCCGGGCGGGACATCTTCCATTACGGCGTCGCCGGCGTAGGTGCCGCCGTCGAAGAGTGTCACCGGGCCGCCTTTCAGGTGCAGCGTTGTATTGTTTTTGAGCCGGACGGCGTTCAGCGGGAAGCGCGGGTCGGTGTCGGCGTTGTAGAGCGAAACTTTGTCGGCCCCGATGTCCTGGGCGATGACCGGGATCATCGCTGCCTGCTGGCGCGGCAGGGTCACAGGCGTGGTGATATTGTACGCAAACTGCTCCCCGGCGTCGGTGCTGCTGGCCTGGGCGCTGACACCGCTGCTATGGTAGTTCAGCATACCCGGAGCCTGATAAAGGTTGTTCGGCTGTGACTTTTCCCGCCGCTCGTCGGTGGCTGTGACGCCGCCGGCAAAGCCTGCTGCACTCCCCGGAGGCGGGGGTGGAGATGGAGGTGCTACAGGAGCCATCGCCGGGGCAGATTCGTCAACGGCATCCATGTTGCTGTCGTGGGTTTGAGGCGTCGGCGACGCGATAATGTCCGGCTGGACGACTGGGCGGGGCAGGTACAGAGGCTGGTACAAGTCCTGAATGAACGACACCGGGCGGCCTGAGACAAGCGACAAATGGATGCCGGACCAATCTTCATCGCTTGTGTTCTCCACTAAAGCCCAGCCCTGGAACGCCGCTTTGCCGGCGCTGCCGAGCAGCAGCCGGTACGAGATCTTCCACAGCGGTGACTCCGTGATGTAGCCGACGCTCACCGGACGCCGCCCGGACCCCGCAAAATGCAGCGTCACCGTCCGCCGCTGGTTGTCTGCCCCGGACGCCAGGGTCGTGAGCGCCGAGCGGAATTCCTGGTCCAAGCGCGGGTCAAGCAGCCGGATTGCTGTCACGCCGTCTAAACGGACCGAATGCAGGCCGTCCGCTTCGAGCAGGTTCAGCGTGTCTACGGTGGAAGTCATGCCGTTCGGCCCAGTCACAGCCTTCGACTCGACCGAGACAA
Source organism: uncultured Armatimonadales bacterium (assembly GCA_964236795.1). Lineage (GTDB taxonomy): Bacteria > Armatimonadota > Armatimonadia > Armatimonadales > Capsulimonadaceae > JANXMY01. The sequence continues at coordinate 60,544 of CAXSFV010000010.1, forward strand.
TCTGGCCGGTCTCAGTCGGCTTGGCCGAAGTCGTGACCGAGACCGACGAGCCGCGAAGTTGGTTCAAGAGTTCCGTCCGGCTCTGCGGGGCCGTGACATCAATCGCGAACGATTGAAGTGTCCGGCCTATCGGGTCGCGGGCGCCGTAGATGACCGGCTGGACCTGGCCCTGGGAGTCAATCAGGGTCATGGATTTCAGGAGGTCGTTGATCTGAGCCGTGCGAAAGGTCAGCGGCACGGTTGCGTCACCGGACACCGTACCGTCGCGCTCAATGTAGGACACGCCGGACGTGAAGACAGTCACCTGCTTGATCGGCAGCGGCGGCGTCTCAGCTTGGGCGAGCGCAGAAGCAGTGAAGGCGGGAGCGACGAGGGTCAGAAGGGCGAAGGGCAGGGGCAGTTTTGGGTTCATAGGTGGCAGCTAGGGTCGCCCAGTCTGGAAAACTGGGGCTTTTGAAGTGCGATTGTCTGTCTTCGTAGACACAAGATGCTACGCGCAAGGCTTATCTTGGTCTTGTGTCTGCGAAGGCAGACAATCGCTTTACAGAAGACCCGGATTTTAAGCCGGGTCATTCAGCGGCGCCGTCGCCTACACCTCGCGCCGTTCAAAGATGATTGCCGCAATCAAGATCAGAATGGCGGAGTAGACAATCGCATACAAAACGTTGGTCGCAATGAAGAATGCCTGATTGTTGATGATGAGGTTCGGCGACAGAATGTGGTTCTGGCTGTTGTACCGTGTGAAGTCGGGGATGACGGCGTGGATGACCTTGAAGACGAACACAACCGCCGCATTCTTCGGGTGGGTTGGGTCGGAGTTGTCGGCCAGGGCTTCCGTCACTGACGACGACAACCCCAAGAGAAAAATGGCGAGCGTCAGGAAGAAATTAACGAAGGGCGAGACGAACACCGAAAAAAACATCGCAATCGCGCAGACCAGCAGAATCTGAAAGAGAAGAAGCAAAACGCCCTGGCAGGCATTGATTGCTTCATGGCTGAAGCCGCGCTCTTTGATCAGAAACAGCAGCAGAAAGACCGCCGACATGACCAGCGTGGAAGCAAGAACGGTGATGAGGCCCCCTAAAAACTTGCCGCACAGGAACTGGTAACGGTGAACAGGCTTGGAAAGAATGGTGTAGATCGTCCGCCGCTCGATTTCGGTCGGCAGCAGATTAATACCTAAGATGACGGAAATAAAGACGCCGACCAAACCGATGACGCCGAGGCCGAGGGTTTCGACGACCAGCGTGTCTCTGCCGGGCTGGAACGAGGAATTGGCCGCGCCGAGAATCAGCACGACGGCGGCGACGGCAAGAAAGATTAAAAGGGTCCGGCGGCGGATGGCCTCGCCGAACGTGCCGCTGGAAATCAGCCAGATGGTATTCATAAATGCTTCGGGAACTCCTTCAAGGCGGCGCCGCGTTGCGCCGTGCGGTATCTTCTGTATGATACCAGACCGCCCCGAATTCTGCAAGGCGGCAGAAGCCGGGGCGGCATACGAGAATTATGTTAGTGATGGTAGGTGCGATCAGTGCTGTGGAGGTCGCGGTCGGACGCATGGAGATCGCGGTCCATGCGGTGCAGATCGCGATCAGCCCGCGCCTCGGCGGCAGTGTGGTGGCCGGAGCGGTGGTAGGCCCGATCGGCGACGTGGAACCGGCGGTCAGCGCTATGGAACGCCCGATCTGAGTGATGATACCGGCGGCCGGCAGAGCCGGAATGCTGCGCCTGCGCGGCGGCGGCCGCTGTCAGGGTGATCAGCAGGACGGTAGATGCCGTCCGCGAGAAAGCTGTGGTCATTGTCGTGTCTCCTCTTTGGTCTTGTGTAGGGATCGCCGGAAGCCCTGTTCCCGGCCCGCCGAAGGGGAAAAGCGAGCGGGAAACACTGGCTCCCGGCGCCGGATGGCCGCCCAGACGCGGCCAGCCGTCTTGAGGCCGGCGGCCCTAAAAGCTGCCGGTCACGCGGATGATGGCCTGGCGGCCCTGCTGGAAGCGGGTGCCGCTGTAGCCGGAGTTGAAGTTCAGGACACTGACATCGTTGGTCAGGTTCTCGACGTCAAGCTCCAGGCCCGCCGAGCCGAACAGGTGCGGATGGCCGAGGCGCAGGTTCACAAAGTAATGCGAGTTGCGCTTGCCGCCGCCGAGCGTGTTGGAGTTGCTCGCGCCGATGGGAACCAGCGGGCTAGAGGCTTCGCCGCTGCCGTAGTAAGCGTCCACGCCTGCAAACGCCGACGATTTAAACGTGTAGCTGAGGCCGCCGCCGAGCGTGTTGAGCTGGTCGTGGTCGTTGACGATCGGCGCGGGCGCTCCCGTCTGGTCCAAGCCGTTCGGCCTGGCGATGGAGTTGGTGTAGTTAAAGTAGCCGTCGAAGCCGACTGCGCCGCGCGGCACGAAGTTGTAGGATAGCTCATAGCCGTGCGCTCCCTGGCTGGTATATTGCAGGGTCGTATATGCGCCGATCTGGGTGTACGGGATCAGAACGCCGGTGTCGAACTCGTTCCGGGTGTTCTTATAGTAATAAGCCAGCTTGAGCGACTGCTGCGGCGTGAAGTTCTGCTGGGCGTCCACTTCATACAGGTCCGTGGTCTGCGGGACAAGGTTCGTGCCGAGGATCGCGCCCTGGGCCAGCGGCGGCTGGGAAAACAGCTTGTCGTAGCTCAGGCGGGCGGATGTCTTGGGCGTGAACGCATACGCAAGATTGACGCGCGGCGACAGGTAGTTTTTCTTGACGCTGTCCGGCGACTGGCTCTGCTTGCCGTAGTAGGAGTCGTAGCGAGCGCCGTAGTTCAGCGTGAGTTTCGGGGTTGCCCGCCAGGTGTCCTGCAAGTACCCGGCATTGTAGTAGCCGGAGCGGTGGACAAGGACGGTCGGGGTCGTCGCGCCGGGCGTGATGACGAAGACCTGGTTGCCGAGCGTGTCCAAGACCGGGTTGCCGCCCGCGTCCATCTGATAGGCTCCGTTTGGGGTGAGCTGCGGGCCGCCTCCCTGAACCGCCGCTTCGGAGTCCAGAGCAAGCTGGCTTTGCGGGACGATATTGTACAGCTCGTTTCCCGACTGGCGGGTCAGCAGCAGGCCGCCTTTGAACGTATGTGTCCCCAAAGATTTGGTTAGGCTGCCCGACAACTCCGTTTGGGCGCTTTTGCGCTGGATGGTGGGGTTGTATTCAATTGAGTTGTCCGTCGTGGTCAAATAGCCGGTGGTCGGATCAACCGAATTGAGATTGATGGACGGGTTGTTGTTGCGGATGTCGAGGCGCGATGAGGACGTTCCCAGCGACAGCAGGCCGGTGAGAGCATTGCCGAAATTATGGCGGTAGTTCAGGGCGCCGAACTTGTTTTCGTCGTTCTGGTACACGTCCTGCCCCGCGTCCTGCTGAGACTTGACGGGAAGAACCTGGCTGCCCAAGACCGTGGGATCGGGCGTCGTGCCGGCTTCCGAGCCGTCGGCATTGCGGGCGCCGCCGTAGCCGAAGCCCTGGCCGACTGGGACGAATTTATCCGGCAGGCCGGCACGGTTGCCGATCTGGGTTTGGGCGGGGGCAGTGTTGAGCAGTAGGGAGAAGTTATCGTTCCGGCCCGCCACATAATCAATGTTGCCGAAGGCGGTCAAGGCGCGTCCGTGGTTGTGGGCGCTTTGGTCGCCCGGCTGGGGCGCTTCGACGGCATTGCTTGTCGTGCGGTTGATGAAGTTGAACAGGTAGCGCAGCGGGCCGGACTGGCCGGGCGCGGCTCCGGCCTGTCCGCCGAAGGTCAGCTCCTGGTCGAGCGTCGTATAGCCGCCTGCGCCGAAAGTGGCGGTCTGGAAAGGCTTGATCGGTCCGGCCCGCAGGCTTAGATTGAGGACGGCGGCGGTCTCGCTGCCGTATTCGGGCGAATAGCCGCCGGTTTGGATGTCGGCGTTCTGGATAACGTCCGGGCTGAGGAACGGCCCCGCCCGGCCCTGCAAGGCGCCAGGAAGCTGAAAGCCGTCCACATAAATCGCCGTGGAAGCGTGTTCGCCGCGCGGATGGACGACGTTGACCGACGACTGGATAAAGCCGGGCGATGTCAGGAGCAGGCGCGACAAGTTCTGCGGGTTCGCGCCGGTGGCGGGAATGGTCTGATTGAACTGCTGCGTGCGCTGGGTGGCATTCGTGGTCTGATCACGCGGAATGGTGATGCCCCGAGCTGTTACAGCATTAACGCGCTTTGCCAGGACAATGCTGACATCGGTGCTGGTGTCGGCAATGACCGGCAGGGTACGGACATCCGTGTTGTAGGTGACAATCTGCGTCGTGATGCGCCAGGGACGGATTTCCAGCGGCGGGCTGAGGACGCCGCCGTTTGCGTCAGAAATAACGTTGGAGTCCGGGTTGACGCCGGCCGTGTCATGGAAAATGACGTTTGCGCCTTGAATAGGCCTTCCGGCAGTGTCGCGGACGGTGAAGCGCAGGCGTCCAAAAACGTCGGCATGAACAACGGCTGCGGGAAGCAGGCAAAAGAGGGCGGACAGGCAGACGGTCTGCCGGTAAACAAATGGGCGAGTCATGGTGAAGTCTCTTTTCGTGTCGCGTGTGTAGAACGGGGTAGACGAAACGGCGGAGACGTGATACAATCACCGTGGCAACGGACGTGACAAAAGTCACTCGTGACGGCATCGCGTTCGCCAGGGCGCGGGGGTATTACCAGTACCCTCGCGCTTTTTTATCGGTCCCGAACTCGGTTGAAACCCAAAGGGGGTTCGAAGTTGTGAAAAACAGAGGAAGCGTTTAAGAAACGTGTGGGGGCGCACGCGGCGCCTTGTGGTCGAACGGGTCGGAGACCTGGGTTCGGACGCGAACCGAAAGCACCGGCAGGGGGGTCAAAGTCGGAAGCGGGAGCGGCACAGCGGGAACCAGCGGGCTGAACAGGGCGTTCTCCCACTGGCAGGCAATACAAGCGTCCACAGCTACGGGGACGGCATGTGAGACCGCAGCGGTTCCGGCATGGAACCGCGCAAACCCCAAATCATCGGAGTGGGCCAATGTCATGCCGCCGCTGATACCGAGAACGATCAGCACTAGAAAAAGCGCGGTCATCCGTAGGTATCGTGCCGGCCTGCCTGTACGGAGTCGGTTCACTGCACGCATTCTACCATGCCGCTGGCGAAAGTGCAATAATTTTCACAAAGAATTTGGGATGACTTATTTACTGCTGCGCTCGACCGTTGCGACTTTGATTGCGTTTTTCGGGGGCGGCATCGGAGTGTGGCTAGGAAATGTCGCCGCGCCCAAGCTGCGCCTGCTGGTCTACGCCGCGATGGGTGCACTGCTGGCAGTGACGGTCTTTGATGTTCTGCCGGATGCCAAAGATTTGCTGACTTGGCCGGAATTTTTAATTGCGACAGTAAGCGGCTACGCGCTCTTTTGGGCAATCGGCAAGTATGTGTACCATCTCTGTCCGGCCTGCGCCGTTGGGGCGTTTGACAAAGCGACAACAGAGCGTTTAGGGCAGTCTGTCCTGCTTTTGATGATCGCGCTCGGCTTGCACAGCGCGATGGACGGGATTGCCGTCGTTGTCGGCGACCGGATCACGGGCCGTCCTAATTTTGCCCTGCTGTTTGCGGTCTCGTTCCACAAGCTGCCGGAAGGTCTCGCGCTGGCGCTGCTGCTGCTGGGAGCGGGCTACACGCGCTCCAAAGCTTTCTGGCTGACGCTGGCAATCGAGTCGGCAACGGAAGCGGGGGCACTTCTTGGTTTGCTAGAGTTGCGCCACGCTTCTTTGCTTATTCTAGGCTTGATTTTCGCCCATGTCGGTGGTGGCTTCGTCTATTTAATTGCTTCCACATTGGGGTTGTTTACGAAGCCCAAAAATACAGGGCGCACACAAGGGGGCGCAACACAGTTTGCGCTGAGCGGTACGGCGGCATTCACTCTGACGGCAGTCTTGATTCTCACGCTGCACCGCTGGCTGCCGTAGCCGCGCAGGCAAAAATAAATCTCGGCTTATTTTTGACTCTGCTTGACAAACCGCGTGACTTTCGCTAAAATGCGTGTATGGACTCTGAACCCGCAACACCGCAACACGAAACAATTGCGCCTGTGCGCCCTGAAGAAGAACTAGACTGGGCGCAGCAGCCGAGTTTGCTGACAACTCGCGAAGTTGCGGCAATCTTCGGCAAGTCGGCGGCGAACATCCGCGCCCGCGCATCACGCGGGGACTTCGGCAATACGGTGACGGGGGAAGATGGCCTGCCGCGTTACGATAAAGGCCGGGTGCAGGCGCTGTACGAGCGGGTGACTCAGCGGGAAGCGCAGGCGCGGTCAGTGACAAACCTGCACGGCACATCGCCGGTCTCGTACTCCACGAGCCTCTCGCCGATGGTTGCGACGGCAATTGCCGAAATCCAGTCGCAGCACCGCGAGCAGATTGCGCTGTGGTCAGCCCGGTTTGAGGACGCCCGTCTCGCCGCACAAAGAGCGCAGGAAGAAGCGCACTCGTTGCGCGATCTGTTGCGGGAACGAGAAGAAACAACCCGTGCAACACTCTCGCATATGGATATGCTTCATGCGGAGAGCCTCAACCAGCTTCGCACGGCGCTGACGCAGGAACAAGCGCACAGGACCGAGATTGTTGCGGTCAAGGAAAACGAGATTGCGCGGCTGAAGTCGCTGGAAAACAATATGCCGCGCCGGGAGTCACTCTGGCACCGGCTCTTCGGCGGATAATCTAATGGTACAGAAATACAAAGTCAGCGTGTCGTTCCAGGGGACAGCGGTTCTTGAAATCGAAGCCGGGTCGCCGGAAGACGCCCGTATCGCAGCCGCCGAGATGACCGTGGGCGATCTAGCCCGGCCCGCGCATTCTGACATCTCGACGCTGAAAGTGATGGCGAAAGAAATCATCCTCGCCTCATCTCTCAGCGGCGAAGACTCGTCCGAGGCCGAGAACGCCCCACGCAAGCCGCGCCCCTCCGGCTGGTATCGCCCGCATTAACTGGTTCTCAAAATCGCCAGTTTAGGTCATCCATCGGGATGCGCCGGTGGGTCCAGTTAAGCTGCCGCTCGGTCAAGCGGCAGTCTACGAACCACCAGGGATAGGCGAGCGGATCGTGAATGCGGAACGTCTCCCGGTAGCTTTTAATCGCCGGAAACGCCGCGCAGAAGCCGCAGCGGTGCAGGGTCAGAAAGAGCGCCAGCAGGCGGATTCGCAGCTTGACCGCACTGGTGTTCTCCAGCGGGATCGCCAGCGACTGGGACAGCGCAAACACCTCGCGCTGGGCGAGGTGCATGGAGACCGTATCTATTCCCTTCAGGATGCCGATTTTGTCCGGGATTTCGGTCTCATTAAGCCGCGCCGTGAGTGTCAGCACATAGCGCTCAATACTGTCCGACCAGCCATCTTCCACACGGCGGGCGATGGCCACCACTTCTTCAAGCTGCGGCGCTTTGCCGAGATAATCCCGCAGATGCGTTTCCGCCCAGTCCCAGCGCTTGATCGCTTTCAGCGGCAGCCGGCCCATGTCTTCAGGCCGGCAGAGGCGGCAGATGCCGCCGCGCGTCCCCAAGAGGCGGCTGTAGGCAAACTCAATCCCGGACGCGGAGGCGCGGGGGTCGAGCAGGCCTTCGACCAGCCGCGCGTATCCTTCAATTAAAAACTCCAAAGCGTCACGCGAGATCTCCGGCGGCGGGACCGACGAGCGCGTTTCCCGTGTCCTGTCCGCGCACGGCCGCCGATCAGCCTCCGTCAGCAGCGCCGTTGAGGCGGATAGTGATGCCATAAACGTGGTGTCTCCCCCATCCATTGTCGGCAGTCTGCGCTGTTTTGTTATCCCGTAGAAATAACGGGAGTCAAAATGTTGATGAAGAACGTTGACGAAGCAGGCAAACTTGCGTTATAATGAGCCGGGCGTGCAAGTCTCGGCGTCACTTTTGCGCTTTAAAGGAGATTTTCATGTCTACTGTGCCTCTCGCGAAACGCGCCTTTGCCGAGCTGCTCGGCACGGCCTGGCTAGTCTTTGGCGGCTGCGGCAGCGCGGTTCTCGCCGCGAAGTTTTTGACCCCCAACAATGCGAACGTCAACCTCGGCATCGGCTTTGTCGGCGTCGCGCTGGCATTTGGTCTGACCGTTCTGACGATGGCCTACGCTATCGGCCACATTTCGGGCTGCCACTTGAACCCTGCCGTATCGGTCGGACTTTGGGCCGGCAAGCGCTTTCCGGCGTCTGACCTCGCCCCTTACATCATCGCACAAGTCATCGGAGGCATGATCGGCGCAGGCGTTCTGTATCTTATTGCCAGCGGCCAAACGGGCTTTGACGCCCATGCAGGCTTTGCGTCCAATGGCTATGGCGCTCACTCGCCGGGCCACTATGACCTCGGCGCGTGTCTCATCGCTGAAATCGTGCTGACATTCTTCTTTTTGATGATTATTCTTGGGGCCACCGACGGCCGCGCTCCAAAGGGCTTTGCGCCGATTGCGATTGGTTTGGGGCTGACTTTGGTGCATCTGACCGGCATTCCTGTGACTAACCTCTCAGTCAACCCGGCGCGTTCCACCGGCCCAGCTTTGTTCTGCGGCGGCTGGGCACTGGCGCAACTTTGGCTGTTCTGGGTCGCCCCCCTCATTGGAGGCGCACTGGCCGGCTTTGTCTACCGCTTCCTGGAAGCCGAGACCACGCTGTCCGCCCCCGAACCGATTGTCGGCGAAGTCACTCCTTAACCGCCTTGTCCTCAGCCGGCTCCTCCGAAGAATGCTCCGGCAGGGCAAAAAAGACCGCCAGTGCCGCAACTAAACAGCAGCAGACGGTGGCATTGACAAACGCCGCCGCGAATGTGACCACATAAAGCGCCACGTCGAGCTGGTACTAGGTGGTGATATGCCGAACCCGGTGGCGGTCATGGTCCTCTTCCAGCAGCCTCCCGCCGCTTGCCACGTGGTTCCAGAGCAGATTGAAGACCAACGCCATCCCGAAGTTGAGGCCGCAGTAGACCGCCAGCGCGGTCTTGGCGTAGGGGGTACAAAGATACTCCGCAACAAGCGAAGTCGGAAACGGAATAAGTGTTACCAGCATCAGCAGCGTGATTGCCACAGCAAACGCGCCGTCGCTGAACGCCTCAATCTGCCCGGTTTCCTTTTCTGCCATGTTCGCTCGGTTAAACAGAGTCCCTTGACTCTCCTGCCCGCTATCGTCTATACTGCAACTTATTACGGCCTTGATGGGGAAGAGTAGGCGGGTGAAACTGCATCAGAGAGGAAGCGCCGCCGGCTGCAAGCGCTCCCGCAGAATGAACCGCCGAAGGTCGCCCCGGAGCCATGTTCCGAAATGAGTGTCCGCAACAGAAGTTAGGCTTTTGAGGCGGGAAGCAAGGTGGTATCGCGCATTGGCTTTTGTCGGCCCCTGCGTCCTTGCGATAGGTTAAACCCTGTCGCGATGGGCGCGGGGGCTTTTGTGGTTTTGACGGGAGCAGAGATGATGGAAAAAGCATACGAGCCGAAGGATGTGGAGGCGCGGCTGTACCCGGAATGGGAAGCGGCGGGGATTTTTCATGCAGAGCCGACGTCGGGGAAGCCGAAATACAGCATCGCAATTCCGCCGCCGAATGTCACGGGCAGCCTGCACATGGGTCACGCGCTGAACCATGCCGTGCAGGATACGCTGGGGCGCTGGCACCGGATGTCGGGCGACACTGTCTTGATTTTGCCCGGCGTGGATCATGGGGGAATTTCGACGCAGACGGTCGTGTCCCGCCAGATTGAGAAAGAAGGGCTGACCCGGTTTGATTTGGGCCGCGAGAAGTTTGAGGAGCGGGTCTGGGCATGGAAAGAAGAATACGGCGAGCGGATTGTCGTGCAGCTCAAGCGGCTCGGCTGCGGCTACGACTGGTCACGCCAACGGTTCACGATGGACCCGGCCTATAACGAGGCCGTGGCGGAAGCGTTTGTGCGCTTCTTTGACGCCGGGCTGATCTACCGGGGCAAGCGGATGGTGAACTGGTCGGTGGGCCTTCAAACGGTCATCTCGGACATTGAAGTCGAGAACATTGATACTGACGGCTCACTGTGGCACATCAACTATCCGTTCAGCGACGGCTCCGGGTTTGTTACCGTGGCAACGACGCGGCCTGAAACGCTGCTTGGTGATACGGCGGTGGCAGTCAATCCGAATGATCCGCGCTACGAGGGCAAAATCGGCAAGATGCTCCGCCTGCCGCTGACCAGTCGCGAAATCCCGCTGATTGCCGACGACTACGCCAATCTGGACTTTGGCACGGGGGCAGTCAAAATCACGCCCGCGCACGACCCGAACGACTATGAAGTGGGTCTGCGCCATAATCTGCCGCAGATCACGGTGATCGGCTTCGACGGCAAGCTGACCGAGGAGGCCGGGGTGCGCTATGCGGGGATGGACCGGTTCGAGGCCCGTGACCTGATTGTCGGCGATCTGGAAGCCGCCGAGGCGATGGAGAAGATCGAGCCGTACCGCCATAGCGTCCCGCACTGCGACCGGAGCAAGACGGTGATTGAGCCGCTGCTGTCCGAGCAGTGGTTTATGAAGATGGCCGGGACCGAGATCGTCAAGAACGCGACGGATATTGTCGCGGACGGCGAGATCGAGTTCAGTCCAGGGCGCTACGCCAAAACGTACATAGACTGGATGGACGGCATTCGGGACTGGGCCTTGTCGCGCCAGCTCTGGTGGGGCCACCGCATCCCTGTTTACTACAAACCCGATGGCTCGTATGTCGCCGCCCGGTCGCTGGCTGAAGCCGTGGAGCGGGCCAGAACCGACCAGCTTGTGCAGGACGAGGACGTGCTGGATACCTGGTTTTCGTCGGCCCTGTGGCCGTTCGCGACGCTGGGCTGGCCCAAACAAACGCCCGATTTGGACTACTTCTATCCGACTGACTTTTTGACGACCGCAGGCGAGATTTTGCGCCTGTGGGTGGCTCGCATGGTGATGACGGGCCTGGAGTTCACCGGCGAAAAGCCGTTCTCCGATGTGTATATTCACGCGACGGTGCTGGACAAAAAAGGCCGCCGGATGTCTAAAAGCCTGGGCAACGGAATTGACCCGGTGGAGATGATTGACAAGTACGGGGCCGATGCCCTGCGATTCTCGCTGCTCCGGCTGGCGTCGAAAGGCCAGGACATCAAGTTCAGCGAAGAGCGCGTTCCCGAAGCCCGCAACTTTGCGAACAAGCTCTGGAACGCCGCCCGGTTCGTGCTGCTGAATACCCACCCCCAACCCCCTCCCCAGGGGGGAGGGGACTGTTCGAAGGAAGAAGCCTTTGCTTCTCAATTTCGCCCCCTCCCCCTTGGGGAGGGGGTTGGGGGTGGGTCTCTCCCTGAACGCTGGATTTTGTCGCGCCTTCAGCGAACAATCGCGACCGTGAATGCGTCGCTGGCGACCTATGACATGGATGAAGCCTGCAAGGCGCTGTACGAGTTTGTCTGGGGCGAATACTGCGACTGGTTTGTGGAGCTGTGCAAGCCATCACTGCAAGGCGAAGACGGCCCAGCGAAAGATTCGGCGCGGGCAACGCTTTATGCTGTGCTGGAAACAATGCTGCGCCTGCTGCACCCGATTATGCCGTTTGTGACTGACGAAATCTGGCGGCAGTTGCCCGGCAAGACTGAAAGTATTAGCCTGGCCCCCTACCCTGCCTATGACGAAGTGCTGATAGACACAGAAGCCGAAGCGGCCGTCGGGCTGCTCCTTGAGAGCATCACAGCACTGCGCGGCCTGCGGGCAGAATTCACGCCCGGCGGGCAGGAGAACGAGGCCGCACGGGCCGCAATACTGACCCGCAAACTGTCAGTTGTTGCGGTGCCGGAAACCAACGCCGCTGCGTCGGCGCTCACAAATCAGCTTCCGGCGCTGGTTGCGCTCGCACGGCTGGGCGAAACAACAATTGCGGCTGCAGCTCCGACTGACGGCAAGTATGTCCCGGCGAGTGTTTCCGGCGCGACGTTCTATGTTCCCGCCAATGAGCTTCTGGAAGGCTTAGACCCGGCCAAAGAGTCCGCGCGGCTGGCGCTGGAAATCGCTAAGCTGGAGAAAGAACTGACGGGGGTCAATGCACGGCTGAACAATCCAAGCTTCGTGGAGCGTGCGTTGCCGGAAGTCGTCGAGCGAACCCGCGCCGATGCGGGGGAGTTAGTGCAGCGTCAGGCAAAGCTTGCGATGCGGCGGGGGCTGCTGTAGGAGACCTCACCCGGTTACAAGTGAGGTTCTCCCCGCGTTTATGGTACAATCACGCGGAATGTTCAAGACGCCGCTGATCAGTGCTGCCGGCCCCCTGCCCCTTGTCTGCCTGTTGGCGCTTGCGCTGGCCCTGCGGCTGTGGGGGATTACTTGGGGGCTGCCGTCGGCGACGCATTACTTTTCGTATCACCCGGACGAAAGTGTCGTGCTGGAAACATCCTCGCTGACGATGAACGTCTTTGCGGGCCGTCTCCTGCCGCATTTTTACAATTACGGCTCGCTTCAGCTTTACCTGGTCTGTTTCGCTAACACACTGGCTGCGCTCTTCGGGGCTGTAGACATCGTCCCGAAAAACTTCGCCGGGTGGTATCCGCAGTGGGCGAAGATGTATTTGGTCGGACGCCTGCTCACGGTCGGCATGGGAGTCGGCACCGTTTGGGTGACATATACGCTAGGCGCAACGCTCTGGGGACGCCGTGCGGGGCTTGTTGCGGCCCTTATTCTCGCAGTGACGCCGCTCCATGCCCAGCATTCGCACTTTCTAACCGTAGATGTTCCCGCAACATTTTGGGTCATGCTGTCGCTGTTGTGGTCTGTGCGCCTCGCGACCGGCAACCCAAAGCCACTGAAGACTGCGCTTCTAGCCGGCATTTTCGCAGGTCTCGCGTCGGCAACCAAGTATAACATGGCTGTCGTCGTTCTGCCGCTGCTGACCGCCTGCGTCCTAACCTCTTCACCTTCCCGTTTCGGGAGGGTATCCGCAGGCGGATTACTGCGTATCGGCGCGTGCGCCGGGGTAAGTCTCTTTGCTTCTGCTCTCGCATTCTTCGCCGGCTGCCCCGGCGCACTGCTGGAAACAAGTACATTCTTGAAAGACGTGCGGGTTGAAGCCGTTCATGTGCAGAACCCCGATGACCCGACGTTTCGGGACACAGGCAATGGCTTTGTCTACCACATCACGCACAACTTGGACGCCGGGCTGGGTCTGCCGTTATTAGTGCTGGCCCTGGTGTCTGTCGGCTATGCGCTGTACCGACGGGAGCGCGGCGATGGGCTGTTCGCGGCCTTCGCCCTGCCCTACTATGTTTTGATCAGCCTCGCCGCTGTGCGCTATGCCCGCTATACCATTCCACTGCTGCCGATACTAGCCTTGTGGGCAGGACGAATGCTAGCGGACGGATCGCGCTTGCCGCGCCTTGTGTCGCGGCGTGTTGCGGTCTCAATTGCGGGTGTCGGCTTTTTCGCTACGGCTGTCAATGCTTTGCTTCTTGTGTCTGCAATGGCCGGCACTGATACACGAGACCAAGCATTGTCCTGGCTGAACTCTAGTGCGTCTGTCCCCGCGAAAATTGGGTTCGCGGTCCAACCCTGGTTCGGGACTGCTCCTGTCAGTCCATATTTCCCGCTGCCGGGGCTTGGCACATGGCAGGCGGTGACGCCGCCCAATCTACAGCGCCGGATTGTATACAGCGGCACAGATTGGGATACGGCGTCGCTGCTTTCGGATAAGCCGGACGTTGTCGTACTAAGCGAGTATGATTATGACGATGCGCTTCGGGTCCACAGCCGCGATGCCGCCGCTTACTTCGCTGCGCTGAAGCAGAGTTATGCGCCTGTTGCGGGGTTCATGCCGAGCCTGCCCTACCCCGTCTCTGGGTCGAAAGAACGAAACGGTCTGCTTTCACGGGGGCTGCCGCATGATATGCTGTATCCGTCGCCTGACATGGTCATTTACCGGCGAAACGGATCGTAAGGGAGAGGCTGATGAACGCAGAACGCGCACGCGAAATTTTAGACAGATTTGCCGATAAGCGGGTCTTGGTCGTCGGCGATGTCATGCTGGATGAGTATGTCTGGGGCCGGGTCAGCCGGGTCTCGCCGGAAGCGCCAGTGATGATCGTGGACGCCGATTCGCACACATTTGTGCCGGGCGGGGCAGCCAATGTCGTCAACAACGTCTGCGCCCTCGGAGGCCGCGCCTTGATTGCGGGCATTGTCGGGGAAGACGGCGCGGCGGCGACACTGAAAGAAAAGCTGCGGGAAGAGGGCGCAGATGTTGCGGGGCTTGTTGCGGTTCGTGACAGGCCGACTACTCTGAAAACGCGCGTCATCGCGCACACGCAGCAGGGCGCACAGCAGGTTGTGCGGGTAGACCATGAGCGGCGAGACCCGATCAGCGCTGACGTGCAAGCAAGTTTAATGAGCTTCTTAAACGGTGCAATTAAAGACTGCGATGCGCTACTGCTGTCCGACTACCAAAAGGGTCTGCTGGGACGCGACTTGGTCAAGACTGCGATACAGACCGGGCGCACACAGGGCAAAGTGATGACGGGGAACTTGAAGCCGAAGGGGATCGGCAGCCACTGCCGCTTGACCATGATGACGCTAAACGTCTTCGAAGCCGCCGAAGCGTCGGGACTGCTGCTCGGCGACGGCGGTGGCAGCGATCTCGGTACGCTGCGCGAAGCAGGACTGATGCTGCTGCGAAAGTCGGGAGCGGATAACGTCCTAATCACGCGCGGGGCGCACGGCCTGTCGCTGTTTTCGGCGGACGGCAAGTATTTCGAGCTGCCCGCGCACCCAGTCGAAGTGTTTGACGGCACCGGGGCGGGCGACACGACAATCACAACGCTGACCCTGGCGCTGGCGTCCGGCGCGACCCCGGCGGAGGCGGTGACGCTGGCAAACGCCGCCGGCGCGGTGGTCGTGCGGAAGCTCGGCGTCGCGACGGCAACGCGGGCAGAGATTTTAGACTGCGTGCAGGAATAGACGCGCCCGCCGGGAAACCGGCAGGCGGCGATGGGGTTACGGCACGGACGGGGCATTGGCGGCCGTCTTCGGCGCACGGATGTGGATGTTCTTCGCGGTCGGGGCGGTTTCGTCGCCGTCGGTGGCGACGCTGACCCGCGTGTCTATGGTCAGGTCGGCGAACGTGCCGGTGGGCTGGCCTTTGGCGTCGCCGGCTTTGTAGATTTTCGTGGTATCGGGGACGGACACGACGACGGTTTTCTTGCCGCGCGTCAGCGTGATCGTCTTCGCAGCGGCGTCTACGGCAGAGATTTTGCCGTTGACACGGGGCCGCTTTGCCGGAGCGGGAGTCGCCGGGTCGGCGGCTGCGGGCAGCGCCGGGGCGGCAGGCGGCGTTTGGGCGAATGCAGCAAGCGGGCAGAACAACGTCATTGTCAGGGCCAAAGGCAATAAGCGGCGCAGCATGGGTCGGTTCCTCCGAGGGTCTTCAGTGTGATGGGAAGACAGACGCAGGATTTCGGGCAGTGTTCACCGAATAAGAAACAAATTCAGGGGAAAAAGCAACGATGACCTATTGTTTAGGCGTCATGACCAAAGAAGGCTTGGTGATGATGTCCGACTCGCGCACGAACTCCGGCTATGACCAGGTAAACGTCTGCCGCAAGATGTACCAATTTGTGCTGCCGGGTGAGCGTGTCTTCGTGCTGCTGGTCAGCGGCAGCCTGTCTCTGACCCAGAGCATCATCACACTGTTAGGCCGGGACTTCGACCGGGGCGTCGGGCTGGCGTCGGCCCCGTCCATGTACGATGCCGCGCGGGTGGTCGGCGAGCAGGTGCGTCAGGTGTCGGATCTTGACCGGGCGGCTTTGGAGCGTGATGATTACCGCTTCAATGTCCATTTCATCCTGGGCGGCCAGATCAAAGACCAGGCGCACGACCTGTATTTGGTTTATCCCCAGGGAAATCCACTGCGGGCGACCGAAGACTCGCCGTTTTTGCAGATCGGCGAGCATAAGTATGGCCGTCCTATTCTGGTGCGCGGCATCCAGTACGCCGAAACGCCTTTGGAAGAAGCCGCGAAATACGCGTTGATTTCGATGGACTCCACCATGCGCTCCAATGTCACGGTCGGCCCGCCGATTGACCTAGCGATTTACGGAAAGGACGAGCTGGAACTGCATCGCCGCCGCCGCATGACCGCCTCCGACCCGGACCTCCGCAACATTCATGTCCAGTGGGAGATGGCCCTGCGCCGGGGCGTTTCCGAGCTTCCCCAAATTGACTTCGAGACATTCGGCCAGAAGATATAACACCGAACCACAAAGAGGCCGCCCGGTGCAGGATGCATCGGGCGACCACCTTGCCGTGCCGCTTAGTAAGCCGCAAGGCCGTTCTGACCGCTGGCGGTGGGCTGTGCACCGACGACGGCGGCCGGGGAAAGAGCGCCGTTGCTGCTGACTTTGTAGCCGGTGATGGTTCCGGCCCCGGCGGTCAGCGCGTACAAATAGGTGTCGTTTTGGGTCAGCGCGAGATCAAGCGGAGCGCTGGTGACGCCCGGCGAGACGGGGTTCGGCTCAACAAAGATCTGCCCCGTCCTCGGATTGATGTCAATGGTGGAAATCGTGCCGCTGCCGGCACCGGGATTGGAAACGTAAGCGTAGCGGCCGTTCTTAGTCGCAATGATCCAGCAGGCGCCGGTCGCACCGAGTGGAGCCGACACAGTAATGGCCTGCACCGGAGCGGCAACCGGAGCGGAAAAAGAAGAAACGGCGGCGCTGGCGGTCGCGCCGGCAAAAGTCTCGGTGTCCAGCAGGTAGCCCTGCGCGGTAAAAGTGAGGCTAAACGGAGTCTGCGTCTTGAACGCCTGGCTTTGGAAGTCTGCAATCTCGCCGTCCGGCCCTAGCGTAAAGCTGTCCACCTGCGCCGTGATCCGCTCGGTGACCGCCAGCACCTGCCCGTTCGGGCTGATGTCGAGCGCCGCGCCGCCCGCGCTCGGCGCACTCAGCAGGTGACTTGCTCCGTCAATAGACGTCAGGTAGCCGTAGCGGCTGACATGGAAGCCGTTGACGCTGCCCGCGCCGCCGGTGTTTAGAACATACAGCAGGGAGCCGCGCTCGGCCAAAGCCACGGGAAACCCGCCGCCGCTGGGAATGCGCTGGGTCAGCGCCAGGCGTCCGTTGTTTTCGACATTGAAGACCGAAATATCGCCGCTGCCTGGATTGACGGCGAAAAGCTTCGAGTGGTCGGGGCTAAGCAGCAGCGAATGCTGGGATTGCAGCGGGTCAATCGCGCCGCCGCTGCCGCGTCCGCCGGTCGCAAACGTCCGCAGGAACTTCAGCGAGCCGTTGGCGGCTCTTTGGTAAGCCAAAACAGAGTTGCCGTCGGGATCGTTCGTCATGGTGTAGACGGCCCCTGTGTCGGCGCGATTGTCTTCCGTTTGGGCTAGGGCCGTATGGGTGAGGGCGCCGAGACCGGCGATAGCCAGCGTCAAGGCCAGCGGATGGAGTGTTTTCATTGGTCGTTTCTTCCTCGAAATGCTAGATTGAGAACAGATCATTCTGCTCTGTTCCCTTCCACCAATCTGCTCGTGGTAAAGTTCCATTGCCGACACTGCTGCCCTACGGAGAGGTTCTATGGGTAGATGAGGTACACTGATCATAATGAATAATTATTTAAAGGCAGTCGGAATTGGTGCGGTGGCAGGCATGAGAAGCGCATCGGCACCGGCCTTCACAAGCCATTACTTCGTCAAGAATCCGTCGCTGTTTTTGGACTCGTCGACGCTGAAAGGGATCGGGCTGACAGGGACCGCGACTGTGCTGAAGTTCATGGCAGCAGGCGAGCTGATTGCGGACAAGTTGCCGTTTGCGCCGCCCCGGACTCAGCCCGGCCCGCTCAGCGCACGGGCAGTCTCCGGCGGCGTCTGCGGGGCGGCGATCTTTCTTGCCGAAGGCGAGCGGGCCGAGATCGGCGCGGCTCTCGGCGCGGCCTCGGCGGTGGCGTCCTCGTTTCTCTTTATGAATCTACGGCGCATAATTGGGAAAGCGGCAAAGCTGCCCGACCCGGTGGTCGCCCTGGCCGAAGACGGCTTGATGCTGGGCATAGGATTTGCTGTCTTTGAGCCTGCAAAAAATACTTGAAGTATTTCCAAAAATGCCCTAAAGAACGCAGAATACTTTGCCGAGAATAGATGTGTTACCCGCCAAAGTGGCTGATTAACGACTAAAACACAAAATCAACAAGAACCGACAAGGCAAACCCGGCGAAAGACGGGGACGCAAAGCTGCCGGGTCTAAGGCAGAGCTAACTCTGCTATGATCGCCCAGCCGCCGCACCGATTGAGGGGGCAAACTATGAAGATCACAAACGACGAAGCCATTCGGGCCACCAGCATTGACCCGATTTCTCTGCCGAAACTTGCGCCGAAACCGGCCACGACCGCCGCGCCGGGAGCCGGACCGGCGGCCCAGATTGAAATCTCCGCTCAGGCAAAGGCGCTTGGAGCCGCAAAGACTGAAGCTGCCGGCTACCTGCCGGCGGTCCATGCCGCGCCGGACATCCGCACCGATCTGGTCAACAAGCTGAAAACGCAGGTGGACAGCGGCGCTTACCATGTGGCGAGCGCCGACATCGCTGACCAGATCGTGCGCCGGGCGCAGGCCGATAAAGTTCAGTAACCGTACATCTGTTCGATTTTAGCGAACGCAGGGGCATCTGCCCCTGCGTTTTTTTGCGTCTGCCCTACCCTGCACGCAGGACTTTCCCCGCCGATGCCGAACTTAACTTCTTTACACTTCATTCATGGGAACGCACAAAGGAATACACGCATGGCTTGGACACTAGCAGTCGTCAACCAGAAAGGCGGGGTCGGCAAGACCACCACGGCGGTCAACCTTGCTACGAGTCTCGCGCAGGCAGGCCGCCGGGTGCTGCTGATTGACTGTGACCCGCAGGGCAACGCGACCAGCGGCTTGGGACAAAAAGAAACCGTCGAGCAGAGCATCTATGATGCTCTTACGGGAGGCGCATCGCTCGCGGATATCATTTTGAGAGATGTCACCGTGCCGGGCCTAGATCTTGCCCCAGCGACACTGGACCTTGCAGGGGCAGAGATGGAGATGTTTCAGGAGCTGTCCCGTGAGACGATCCTAAAGAAGATCATCAAGCCGGTCGAGAAGAACTACCAATACATCTTCATTGACGGCCCGCCGTCGCTGGGTCTGCTGACACTGAACATTCTCACGGCCGCCGACGCCGTGCTGATCCCGATCCAATGCGAGTACTACGCGCTGGAAGGCATTTCGCAGCTTATGAACATCGTCGAACGGGTCCAGCAGCATCTAAACCCAAAGCTCGCTATTGGCATGGTGATTTTGACTATGCACGATGAGCGGATCAACTTGTCCCGTCAGGTCGTCGCGGAAGTCCGCGAGTTCTTCGGCGATGCCGTCGCTCAGACTATTGTTCCCAGAAACGTCCGCCTCAGCGAGGCGCCGTCGTTCGGCCAGCCCATCGCGCTGTATGACCCGAAATCCAAAGGGGCCGTCGCGTATGCGGACTTGGCTCAGGAAGTTATCGCACTTGGAAAAGAATAAGTTGATGGAAAAGAATAGCACATTGGACAAGATCACAGAAAAGAACAAGCCGCTCGACAAAAGCCGCCTCGGACGCGGGCTGTCTTCGCTCATTCCGCCGAGCGCCAAGATCGCCGTCACGCCTCGGCCTGAGGAGGCTTCAGCGGCAACGCCTACCCCATCCGCGCCTGCCGCTGCGGAGCCTGAAGTCATCAGCAGCACAGACGACGGCGTCCAGCAGATTGCGATTGACAAGATCATCGCGAATACCTACCAGCCGCGCTCGGAGTTTGACCAGGCCGCTTTAGAGGAGCTGACGGCGTCGGTCCAGGCCCACGGCGTCTTGCAGCCGGTCATGGTCCGCCCGCGCGGCGGCGGCCGGTTCGAGCTGATTGCCGGCGAGCGCCGCTACCGTGCGGCCCGCCAGGCTGGCCTCTCCCGCATTCCTGCCGTTATTCGCCAGATGACTGATGAAGAGTCTTTGACGGTCGCGCTCATCGAGAACATCCAGCGCGAAGACCTGAACGCGATGGAAGCCGCACGCGGCTACCGGCAGCTCTTAGACCAGTTCGGCCTCACCCAAGCGGAGCTGGCCCGCCAGCTCGGCAAGTCCCAGTCTACGGTCGCTTACGCCCTCAGCCTCCTCCGTCTGCCTTCGGAGATGCAGGACAGCATTTCGAGCGGTCAGCTCTCGATGGAACATGGCAAAGTGCTTTTGTCCGTTCCGTCGTCCGAGCGCCGCCATGCCCTCTGGTCCCAGATGCTTTCACTCAACCTGAGTGTCGCGGAGTCGCGTAAGCGGGCCTTAGAAGAACCAGCAGTCATCGCAAAAACTCGTCAGCCGCCAGTGGTCGAAGATACGGAGCCGGTGGAAGATGTTCATCTCGCGGCCATTGAAGACCGTCTGCGGAACGCGCTTGGCTTGAAAGTTTCCATTCGCAATGGCCGTAACGGACGCGGGACTGTTACTGTAGACTTTTCTGATATGAACGAATTAGAAACAGTGATTGACAGGATTATGGGATAGATAGCGGTCCGCAGAAGAAGATGATCCTTTGCGTCGGCGCAACGAACGACTCTTGAGTCATGTGTCTCCGGCGCTACTTTCTCTGTCGGCGTATTTTAATGCAAGGGCTTTGAGCCTCTCCGCAACGTGTTGTTTTTTGCGGAGATACTGCCGCTGCTGCCGGTGCAGCTTGCACTGGTAACACTCTCTGCTTCTGCCTTGCCTGTTCCAGTGAGTATTGCCGGGAGTGTATTCATGCCCATAAGGGCAATGGGTCTTTTCTTTGTTGCCGTAGATGGCACTATCCGTATGGGTAAGCTGCGAGACGATCTCAAGGTGGACTGGGTTGACACAGGCTTTGTTCCTGCAAGTGTGATGCAAAAATTGGTCCGGCGTCAGCGTTATGTTATGGGCAAGCTCGTAAGATACCCGATGAGCGCGTCTGTTCTTGCCGTCAATCAGAAAACCGCCATAGCCCCCAGTGACTTTGCCGCGTACCCAAATCCAGCAGCCATTCGCCTCAACATAGCTGCGAGAGGACCTAAGTTTGTCTTTTTCTTCCATGACGGCCCTTTCCTCAACTAGCACTGCTACTGTACCACATAAACGCTAGTTCACGAAACAAACGGCAAAATATGCGACTCAAGAGTCGTTCGTTGCGCCGACGCAAAGGATCATCTTCTTCTGCGGACAATTCAAGAAGTCTGTTCTGGGGAATAGAAGGTATGCACGACAGCGAAAAACACAATAGCTCGGCATGATAAACAGAAAGAACACTATGAACGCTGAAATTGTTTCGGTCGGAACTGAGCTGCTGCTGGGGCAGATTGTGGATACGGATGCCGTGTTCCTCGCCAAGATGCTGTCGGGGTTAGGCATCAGCATCTACCATCGGTCCACGGTCGGCGATAACCCGGACCGGTTGCGGGACACGCTGAAGCTGGCGTTCTCGCGGGCAGATCTGGTCATCACCGTAGGCGGATTAGGGCCGACCCAGGACGACTTAACGAAAGAAATGGTCGCAGAAGTGCTGGGCGATACGTTTGTCGAAGATGAGGCGCATAGCAAGTGGCTCAAAGACCGGGCGACCCTGCGCGGGTGGGGCAACCTGCCGGACAGCTTCGCAAAACAGGCATTAGTGCCGAAACACGGGCGCGGCATTCCCAATCCGCAGGGGACCGCGCTGGGAGCGCTGTTTGAGATCGGCGGCAAGATCGCCATCTGCCTGCCGGGACCGCCGAACGAGCTGATCCCGATGACGAACCAGACCGTCGAGCCGTACCTCAGCGAGAAAACCAGTGGCAGCCGCATGGTGATCCAGTCCCGGACACTGCGGATCGCTGGCATGGGTGAGTCACTGGTGGAAGAACGCGCGAAAGATTTAATGGCGTCGGACAACCCGACCGTTGCGCCCTATGCCAAAACCGGCGAAGTGCATCTTCGGATTACGGCACGAGCCAAGACGCCCGAAGAAGCATCGGCGCTGATTGCCCCGCGCGAAGCCGCCATCAAGGAACGGCTGGGGGACGTTGTCTATGGCGTGGACCAAGAGACGCTGGAAGGCGCGGTCGTCGGGCTGCTGAAGATGCTGGGGCAGACTGTCGCCGTCGCCGAGTCCTGTACTGGGGGACTCATCGCCAAGCGCATCACGGATGTCCCCGATGCGTCTCAAGTGTTCGACTTGGGGTTGGTAACGTATTCCAACGAAGCCAAGATTGAGTTCTTGAGGGTGCCAGCGGAGACGATCTTGCAGGCGGGCGCGGTCAGCCCGGAAACCGCGAAAGCAATGGCAGTAGGAGCGAGAACGGCCGGAGGAGCGGATCTAGGAATCAGCGTCACAGGGATTGCAGGACCAAGTGGCGGCTCGGAAGCAAAGCCGGTCGGCACGGTGCATATCGGGCTGGCGTGGGACGGCGGCGTGATTTCCGAGCATCATCATATTCTCGGCAGCCGGGCCGATGTCGCCTACCGGGCCTCGCAGAATGCCCTCGCGCTCGTCCGCCGCTTCCTGATGAACCCGGACGACCCGCAGTTCCGTGAGGGGCGGACGCCGTGAACCACTTCTTTGCGCTTGAGCTTTCGGAAGACGCCAAGCAAACAGTTCACGCGGTTGCAGACGAATGGCGGCATCAACTGATGCCGGCAAGCTGGTATGACCCTACAGACTACCACATCACGCTCAAGTTTCTGGGAAACCTGGATGAAGCGGAGCAGCCTCGGCTAATTGAGGCTGCCCTGCCTGTCGCAGAGGAGACAACGCCCTACGTGATAAGAGCCGCTTCGTTTGGCGGATTTCCCAGTATGCTGGCCCCCAGCGTTCTCTGGGCAGGCATTCAGATTAGCCCGGAATTGGACACGCTGGCGACGCGATTAGAGGCAGTGATGTCCGGTCTCGGATTTCGGACAGACCGCAGGCGCTATCAGCCGCATGTCACGATGGCCCGGTGCCGACCCCAAACATCGCGCGGCTCTCTCTGGCCTTTGCCTAGCGAACGCCTGTTTGCAGAGTTCACGGCCTGCCGCTTTGTTCTTCTCCAAACTCGTTCAGGAGAAGGACGTGCAAACCGCATTGGGTTAAGGTACAATGCCGTACACACGTTCCCCTTTGGGAACTCGCAGCTTTCGGACGTATCATAAGACGGCTAATCGCCTTTGGCGACAAGGAGACTCTCGTGGACAAAGACAAAGCACTCGACATGGCGCTGGCGCAGCTTGAAAAGCAGTTCGGCAAAGGCAGCGTTATGCGCCTCGGCGAGTCGCCGCGCATGGCCGTCGAAACGATCTCCACCGGCTCTCTCGCTCTTGACATTGCGCTCGGTGTGGGCGGCGTCCCGCGCGGGCGGATCACTGAAATCCACGGGGCGGAGTCATCGGGCAAGACGACGCTGGCCTACCATATTGTCGCCGAAGCCCAGCGGGCGGGGGGCGTCGCGGCATTCATTGATGCCGAGCACTCGGTAGACCCCGAATATGCGAAGAACCTCGGCGTTGACATCAACAAGCTTCTCATCTCCCAGCCGTCTACCGGCGAAGAAGCGCTGGAAATCATGGACGCGCTGGTCCGCTCCGGCGCGGTAGATGTCGTCGTGCTGGACTCAGTCGCGGCACTCGTCCCGAAAGCCGAGATCGAGGGCGAGATGGGCGATAGCCATATGGGTTTGCAGGCCCGGCTGATGTCCCAGGCCATGCGGAAGCTGAACGGGTCTATTTCTAAAACAAACACGGCGGCGATCTTCATCAACCAGATTCGCGAAAAGATCGGCGTCATGTTCGGCAACCCGGAGACGACGCCCGGCGGGCGGGCGTTGAAGTTCTATGCGTCCGTCATGCTCGATGTCCGGCGGATTGAGACGCTGAAGCAGGGGACGGATATGGTCGGGAATAGAGTCAAAGTCAAAGTGGTCAAAAACAAAGTCGCCCCGCCGTTTCGGCAGGCCGAGTTCGACATCATGTTCGGCAAAGGCATTTCCCGCTCCGGCTCGATTATTGACATCGGCGTCGAGATGGAGCTGATCACCAAGCGCGGTGCATTCTTTTCTTACGGCGAGACCCGGATCGGTCAGGGCCGCGAGAACGCCAAGACGTACCTCGAAGAGCATCCCGAAATGATGGACGAGATCGAGAAAGTCATTCGCGGCAGCGACAAAGCCGCCGAGATTTTGACCGTCGGTGCAGCGGAGGAGTAGGAAGAACACAAGCGAGGAAGTAAACTCTACTCGCTGAATAGGATTGTCCTTCGGACAAAGGACAAGAACCGCAATCGTCAGCAGTTCTTTCGCCCGAAGGACGATTTCAACCAGCGAGTGAAGTTTACTTCCTCGTACTTCGGCCTGTATAGATGGAAACAATATGATCGCAACTAAGCTAACTGTTGAACTCACCGCCGAAGAGGAAAGAGAAGCACAAGAAGACCTTCGGCATTTTGCAGAGTTAATTAAACACTTTGACACACATGATGTTGGAGATGAACTTGAAGGAATGCCGGAAGTGCATTTTGAGATCAGCCTGCCCCCGCGCCGCAAGCGCTATCCGCTAGATGCTGCTCTTGCCGCCCAGCTTGACAGCATCGCAAGCCGGCGCGGCATTTCTCCCAAAACCCTGCTGAACGAATGGATCCGGGAAAAGGCAGCGGAAATCGAAACAGTCAGCGCGGCGAAATAGGAGACCATTATGCTGCAAGGTCTGCGGTCACAGATTTATCAAGTGTCTGACTTAGAAGCGGCGAAAGCGTGGTACACGCAGCTTCTCGGCCACCCGCCGTACTTTGATGAGCCGTTTTATGTCGGCTTCGAGGTCGGCGGCTATGAGCTGGGCTTGCAGCCAAGTGAAAACCCCGATGCAGACCAGGCGAAAGAAGCGGTCACTTACTGGGGCGTTCCCGATGCCGAAGACGCTTACGCGAAGCTGCTGGCGCTCGGCGCGACGCCGTACCAAGCCGTGCAGGAAGTCGGCGGCGGGATCAAGCTCGGCGCGGTGCTTGATCCTATGGGCAACCGGCTGGGAGTGATCGAGAACCCGCATTTTTTGGCGGCGCTGGCGGGGCGAGATGCAGGCGAGGGAGAGCCGGGGCTGACGTTCTCGCTGCACATTGGTCAAACGCTGCTGGAACAGGTACAGTCAGGGGCGCGGTCAGCCCGCGTCAGCGTGGAAGAATACGTCGGCGAATGCACCGTAGATGGTCTTGTTCGAGGATACCGATAAATTATGGCTTCATTACCCCAGTCTCGTTATACGCCGGGACAGTATTTGGAGATAGACCGCAAGGCCGATCACCGGAGCGAGTATGTCAACGGCGAAATACTAGCGATGGCCGGGGCAAGCCGGGTGCATAACCGGATTACGCTGAATGTCGGGTCTATGCTGACCGCGCAGCTTCGTGGTTCTTCTTGTGAGCCATTTACCAGCGATCTGCGTGTCAAAAGCCCAGCAACGGGATCATTTTTCTTTCCTGATGTCGTTGTTGGGTGCGCCCCGCTTGAGTTTGAAGATAACTCGCTGGACATTCTGCTGAACCCGACCGTAATAATGGAAGTACTGTCGCCGACAACAGCGGCGGATGACCGAAGCTGGAAGTTTGCCCATTACCGCCGCCTCCAAACGCTGACGGATTATGTGATGCTGTCTCAGTTTCAGCCGTTCATTGAACACTACACGCGGCAGGAGAACCAATGGGTGCTGACCGAAGTGGCGGGGCTGGACGCTGTGCTGCGTCTGCCATCCCTCGGCTGCGACTTGCCGCTTTCGGCAGTTTATGAGCGGGTTGAGTTCGCGCCGGACCCGGAGATGCCCGCGCTGGGGTTTTGGCAGACACAGGCGGAAGAAAAAGCGAAATGACGGTGACGCCGGAAACTGACGAAAATAAATGTCGGAGGAGGTACTTTTTGTGTCGCGGCTTGAACTTTACCGGAAACTTTATGAATACGAGGAGGACTGCAATGAGAAGATGCTGGGCATGATCGACTCTGTCCCAGCAGCAAGTCGGGGCGATGCCCGGTTCCAGCAGGCGGTTTCTATTGCCGGGCATTCGGTCGCCTCCCGCAAGAAGTGGCTAAGCCGCATGAAGGGTGAGACACTCCTCGAAGAAGAAAAGTGGGCAGTACAGTGGTACGACGAGAAGTGCAGTTTTACCGCGCTTAGCCCCCGCTTCGGCGACACTGCCCGTCAGTGGGCAGACTATCTGGCAGGCTTGGACGAAGCCCAGTTGGCACAGAAATTCGAATTCGCTGAGGGGGAAGAACACCTGAGCCTGCCGATTGAAGTGCAGATTATTCACCTTTTTGGTCATGCTTCCTACCATCGAGGGCAAGTTGCCTTGCTTGTGGACAAGCTTGGCGGAGAAGTCCCACTCACTGACTATGAAGACTGGTGGTGTGCCACTTACAAAGAAGCGGAAGAGAAAGAAACGCGATTATGACGGTGACGCTGACGCCGGAACTGGAACGTGCGGTCGCGGAGGAAGCAGAGAAGCGCGGCATCACAGCGGCGGAGGTTGTCTCAGACGCGCTGCAAAAAAAGTTTCTGCCCGAAGCGTTGTTCGGACATACCGAAGACACGCTTGACGAGTGGGAACTGGAAATCAGCGCAGCGGCAGTGGCCGTTGGCCTCGCGCCGGCAGACCACCCGGAGGAGCATCGCTGATGCCTGAGATTACCGCACTGGAGCCGCAGAAGCGGCCCGGACGCTTAAACGTCTTTGTGGACGGCCACTTCGTTATGGGAGTAGGGGAGGCTGTCGCTGCCGACCTGCGCCTGCGGATCGGCAAAGAAATGACGGCCGAAAAGCTGCTGGAAGTCGCCGGGGCGGAAGAAGTGCAGAAAGCGCTCGACTCGGCGCTTGGTCTGCTCGAAGTCCGGGCCAGGGCCAAACGGGAGATAGAAACGCGACTAACGCAAAAAGGCTATGAGCCGAATATAATTGAGCAGGTGATAGAAAAGCTGACGCGGCTCGAACTCTTGAACGACGCCCAGTTTGCCGCCCAGTGGGTCGAAGCCAAAACCCGTGTCGGCGGTAACCGTCCGGTCGGACGCCGCCGCTTGTCGTCGGAATTGTATGCCAAAGGGGTCGCCAAAGACCAGATTGCCGAAGCCGTCGAAGTCGTCACGAATGCCGACGAGCTGACGCTGGCCCGTGCGGCGGCAGGAAAGAAAGTCCGCATCGTCCCGACTGACCGCGAAGGGCTGCAAAAAGAGCGCCAAAAGCTGATGGGCTTCTTGCAGCGGCGCGGCTTCGGCTGGGAAACTGTCAAGCAGGTCACGCGCGAAAGCCTGCCCGCGCGAGGCGACGTGGGGGAAGACGACGACTTCGACCCGGAAGAATAATGCAGGGAATGACCTCTCATGGCTGAGTATGATGGCATAAGTCAGTACCGGAAAGCCGCCATAAGGCGACTGAAAGACGCAGAGCAATTGCTTCAGCCGCCGACCATCAGCCCTGGTGAGCAAGGCGCAGAAACGAGGCATTCACGAGCTGCTGTTTATCTCGCCGGGTACGCGGTGGAGTGCATCCTTAAGGTGTACATTATCTCACGAGTTGCCTCCGCTCAGTCTCTAGCTTCTGCCATAAAAACACGCCAAGATGCAGGAGAGCAGATTCCCAACGTACTCGGCGCAGAAGGGCATAGGCTTACAGTTCTGCTGTCATTGACTGATCTTGAAGCGCATCTTATAGATGAAGAACGCAAAAAAGATTGGGGAATTTGCGTGAAATGGAAATCTACTTGGCGGTATAATCCCAACACATATCCGATAGCAGATGCCGCAGAATTGGTTGCCGCCGTCAGGCGGATTTACCATTGGGTAGAGCAACAAGTCTAAGAAT
The DNA here is from genome assembly GCA_964236795.1 of uncultured Armatimonadales bacterium. GTDB lineage: Bacteria > Armatimonadota > Armatimonadia > Armatimonadales > Capsulimonadaceae > JANXMY01. The sequence goes on from CAXSFV010000010.1 coordinate 88,354, forward strand.
GAAAAGAGGAGAAAGAACAATGTTCGTTTATGATTATGCAGTGCTGGCGCCCAAAGTTGAAGTAGCTTTGCGGCGTGCGTTCCCAGTTAATGCCGTGATTGAAGTGGAAGAAGGCTATCAAGGGCGAATACGGGCCAAAGTTATTTCCAATAAACTCAACAAAATGCAGGAAAAAGAGAAGCAAGAATACTTGTGGGATATTCTCCGGCAGGAACTAGGAGACAAGTCACAAGGCGTTTCATTTATTCTTGGTTATGGCACAGACGAGTTGTAGTTTTTTGCTGCCGTTGTCTTTCATAGATTTTTCATGTTTTGCCTAAAACCGTGCAGGAAACTCCGCAAACTCTGCCGAATGGATTATCTTTAGGTTTACTAGTGACTTGACGGGGAACGTGATGTAAGAGAACACGAGTTGTCTTGACTTTTGGTTGTCTTGAAAACGAAACCGTCCGCTCAACCTCAAACATGACCGTGTACATGTAAATCTTTGGGGGTGAGGGAACGATGAACATATTTTTTGCGGTCCTCGGCGTGGCGGCGCTTGCCGTCCTCGCCGGAATCCTATTTTTTTACTCCAAACCACAGCGCGAAGCCTTGATCGCGCGGCTTGCCGCATTGGACGCCGAGCGGGAAACGCTCAAAACGCAGGCCGACGCCCGGCAGAAAGAACTGCTGGTGGAAGCCCGCGAAGAAGCTCTGCGCCTGCGGGCTGAAGTCGAAGCCGACAACAAGGACAAACGCGCCGAGCTGTCGCGAGTCGAGCGCAAACTCACCCAAAAAGAAGAAGCACTGGACGATAAATTGTCGTCCATGGATGACCAGCGCGAAGCCCTGGCGCTCCAAGAGCGGGCCGCCCAGCAGCATCTGGCGGAAGCTTGGGACTTCAAAGAGCAGCAGCGCACCGAGCTTGCTCGAATTGCCGGCCTTAGCCCGGAAGACGCTCGCGCCCTGCTGATGAAGGATGTCGAGAACCAGGCGCGGCACGATCTGGCGCGTCTTGTCATGCAAATCGAAAACGAAGCCCGGACTGAGGGCGAAAGACGCGCCCGCGCGATTGTCGCAACCGCCATTCAGCGCATCGCCGCCGATCATGTTTCAGAAACAACCGTTTCTGTGGTCCCGCTGCCGTCGGAAGATGTTAAAGGCCGGATCATAGGGCGCGAGGGGCGGAACATTCGGGCGTTTGAAACACTCACAGGAGTAGACGTGATCATTGACGACACGCCGGAGGCCGTGGTGCTGTCGTCGTTCGATCCCGTCCGGCGCGAAGTCGCGCGGCTGGCGCTGTCTGCGCTGATCTTGGACGGACGCATTCATCCGGGCCGGATTGAAGAAACCGTCGCCAAAGCCCAGGAGGAAGTCGAGCAAAGCCTGCGGCTGGCGGGAGAGCGGGCGGTGATGGAGTCGGGTGTGACCGGCCTGCACCCAGAGATTGTCAAGCTCCTGGGCCGGATGCGCTACCGGACATCCTACGGGCAGAACCTGCTGGACCATTCGATTGAAGTCTGCCATATCGGGTCCAGCATCGCCGCCGAGCTTGGCGCAAACGTCACCGTGGCGAAGCGGGCATCGCTGCTGCACGATTTAGGCAAAGTTGTGCCGGACTCGGAAGTGCCGCACGCGCTTTTGTCGCAGGAGCTGATGCTGCGCTACGGCGAAAGTCCGGCGGCGGCGCACGCCGCCGGGGCGCACCATGAAGAGATCCCGATGGACACGGTTGAAGATGTCATCGTCCAATTAGCGGACGCAATTTCCGCCGCCCGGCCCGGCGCCCGGCGCGAAATGCTGGAAAGCTATGTCAAGCGCCTGCAAAAGCTCGAAGCCCTAGCAGATTCGTTCCCCGGCGTCGAAAAGACCTACGCCGTGCAGGCAGGGCGCGAGATACGCTTGATGGTGAGGCCGGAAGTCATTGACGACGCTTCGGCGCACAAGCTGGCATATGACGCCGCAAAAAAGATTGAAGAAGAGATGGATTATCCGGGCCAGATCAAAGTGACGGTCATCCGCGAAACCCGCGCGGTCAATTACGCAAAGTAGAGCGATAGGACTGAGCGCGGACGTGAACGTCCGCGCTGTAAGGCAATCAAAATTGCCGCGCGTCTGGGGGACGCAAGAGTATTCTAACCTGTATTCTGTCCCCTGGACTGCACTGGCTACCTGGAAGGCAGGCGGTGTTTTCGAATACCTTCCAGCAGATACGAAGTAATGCCGTAGGCATAGTGAGTTCAACCACTCGTCATGCGTTTAGGAAAGAGCAATGGATTATCGTGCGAATACTGATGCTCGGCGATGTTGTCGGGAAAAGCGGCCGTGACGCTGTCCAGACAATGCTGCCGACGCTGAACGAATTGTACCACCCGCACTTTGTCATTGTGAACGGCGAAAACTCGGCAGCGGGCCTCGGCATCACGCCGGACATCGCCCGGCGGCTGTTCGGCAGCGGAGTGGACGTGGTCACGCTGGGGAACCATACCTGGAGCAAGCGCGATATACTGGAATATCTAGACCAGGAGCCGCGCCTGCTGCGCCCCGCCAATTACCCGGCGGGGACACCCGGCAAAGGCTCCGGCATCTTTCCCTGCCGCTCCGGCGGCGGGCGGGTCGGAGTCGCAAACCTGATGGGCCGGGCGTTTATGGAGCCGCTGGATGACCCGTTCCGGCTGGCCGATACGATCTTGGAGTCGTTCCGGGGCAAGACAGCAGTTTCGTTCTTTGACTTCCACGCCGAAGCCACGTCCGAGAAGAACGCTTTTGGGCATTACTTGGACGGCCGGGCCAGCGTGGTCGTCGGGACGCACACGCATATTCAGACCGCCGATGAGCGCATTCTGCCGCGCGGGACGGCGTACATTACGGATGTGGGCATGGTCGGCCCGCAGCATTCAATTCTCGGCATGAACCCGCACGAAAGCGTGCAGCGGTTTGTGACCCAGATGCCGCACCGCTTCGAGGTCGCCCCCGGCCCGGTCGTGCTGTGCGGCATTGTCGCCGACGCCGACGACAAAACAGGCCGGGCCTCGCGCATTGAGCGCATTCAGATTCGGGACATTCATTGACAGAAAGCCCGTTAGCTCCCAAAATGGGGGAGCTTTCTCTCACCTGCCGAGGAACCTAACAATGCAAAAAACGCTTCTCGTCTCCCTGTTGGTATCTCTTTCGGCTCTCTACGGGGCGGCGTCGGCTGCGCCGGAAGTGCCGATTTATGACGGCAAAACGCTGGCGCAGGACAGCCTTTCCGTCGGCAACTGGGGCGGCGGCAGCGCTGCCGAAAGTACGGACTTATTCTTGTTCGGCGGTCACTCGCTGAAAGTCACCACTCTTGATCCCTATCAAGGCGCCAGAGTAACCCTGCTGACCCCGGCGGCGCTGTCCGGCAGCGGCCGGATGTTCCAGCTCACGCTTCAGCGTGGCCCGGTCACCCTGCATTACGACCCGCAGACGGTTCCAGGTGCAGGACAGACACCGCAGGATACGACAGGCGGCGGCTATCCCGGCGGCGGGCGTCGCGGCGGAGGCGGTGGCTTCGGCGGCCCTGGAGGCGGTGGCGGCTTCGGCGGGCGGGGTGGCTTTGGCGGTCCTGGCGGCTTCGGTGGTGGCGGCTTTGGGGGAGGCCAAGGCGGCTTCGGCGGCCGAGGCGGTGGACGCTATGGCGGACGGGGCGGGCAGCCTGCGCCGCTTATTCCGCTCATCTCTAATCTGCGCTTCGAGTTCACGCTGGCCGACGGGCGTAAGGCTGATATTTCAGAGCCGATCCCGACTGTTGCCGACACTGTCGCAGGGGAAGGCTGGTACAGCGTTAATGTCCTGCTCTCGTCCCTGAAGTTCGGCTCCGGCGGCCCGCAGATGCTCCAAAGCGTCACCGTCGCCGGTGACCAGTTCGGCGTTTTCTATATCGGGCGGATGCAGCTTGCCCCAAATGCGGCTCCGCCCGCCGAGCCGGCAAAGGCCGCGCCGGGCGACGACGCCGCCCCGGATGAGCAGTTCCCCGGCGGGCCGTACAACCCGCAGCAGGGTGGACCCGGCGGCCGGGGCGGGCGTCAAGAATAACTCAAGAACACTAAGAATAACTCAAGAACACTAAGAATAACTCAAGAACACTAAGAATAACTCAAGA
>CAXSFV010000010.1:92567-114932 GCA_964236795.1 uncultured Armatimonadales bacterium
ATACTGATTTATGGCACTTTCCGAACAACAGCCTGATTATCCGCCCTCCGCTGAGCTGCCGCGCCGGCGCGGGCCGGTGCAGGCGCTTCTGGTGTCGCTCCGGCCCAAGCAGTGGGTGAAAAACCTGCTTCTGTTCGCCGGTCTGCTGTTTACGCTGGACCAGGGCCACACGGCCCGGCAGTTTGGGCAGGCCGCGCTCGGCTTCGTGCTGTTCTCTGCGCTGTCTAGTGTTGTCTACTTAGTCAACGACCTGGCAGATAGAGAAAGCGACCAGCGGCATCCGAAAAAGCGCCGCCGGCCGATTGCGTCCGGTGAGCTGTCCCCGCCGCTGGCGCTGTCTGCCGCCGCCCTGCTGGGACTTGCGGGCCTTGCCGGCTCATTTTGGCTAGGCACGCGCTTCGGCGCGATCGCGCTGCTGTATTTCGTGCTGACCGTCGGCTACACGTTTAAGTTCAAGCACGTCGTTATCATAGACGTTCTCGTGCTGGCGGCGGGCTTCGTCTTCCGAGCCGTCGCCGGGGCGTTTGCCGTCCATGTCGGCATTTCGCCCTGGCTGGTGCTGTGCACGCTGATGCTGGCGCTCTTTCTCGGCCTCTCGAAGCGCCGAGCCGAGCTGATCTCGGTGCAGCTTTCGGGAACACTCGGCACCCGGCGCATTCTGGAGGAGTATTCCCCCGCGCTCTTAGACCAGATGATCGTGATTGTGACCTCGGCCTCGCTGATGTCGTACTCTCTTTACACAATCACGTCCCCGACAGCCCAAACCCATCACTACCTTATGTTGACTATCCCCTTCGTCATCTATGGCATCTTTCGTTATTTGTACCTGATGCACCGGCACTCCCTCGGCGAGTCCCCCGACGCCGTTTTAGTCGAAGACAAACCCATGCTCCTCAACATTCTGCTCTGGGGTCTAACTACGGCGCTGATTGTCACCCATGTGGTGGACAAAGTGTTGCCACATTGAACCCCTCCCGCTCCCTCCCCTGTTAGGGAAGGGAGCAGATACGAAGTGATGCCGAAGGCATAGGAACGAGCGGGAGGGGTTCTTCTCCAAAAACAAGGTACAATACTTCATAGATTCTTGTTACTCTTCTCGAAAGGCACTCCATGAAAGTCGGTCTCATCGGTCTGCCCGCATCGGGCAAGACCACGCTGTTCAACGCCCTCACACGCGGCGACTCAAGCCCCGCCGGCGGCGGCAGCGCGGCGCTTGTCTCTGTCGTTCCCGTCCCGGACCCGCGCTACGATTTCGCGATTAACTTATTCCACCCCAAAAAGCGCACTCAGGCGACCATCGAGTTCACCGACGGCGCAGCCCAGCTTTCAGGCGACAGCAGCAAGACGACGCAGAAGTTCGGCGCGGACTTCTTTGTCGGCATCCGCTCGGTGGACGCGCTGGTGCTGGTCGTCCGGGCGTTTGAGACCCCGTCCCTGCCCGCGCCTCCCGGCGGCCTGAACCCGCTCAAAGACTACCAGGCCATCACCGAAGAGCTGCTCCTCGGCGACCTCTCCGTCATCGAGACGCGCTTAGAGCGCATTGACAAGCAGCTCAAGACCCGCAAGCAAGGCATCCCCAGCCCGGAAGTCACCGAGCGCGAGATTTTGCTGAAAATCAAAGCCGTTTTGGACGACTTCAAGCCCGTGTCTTCCATAGATTTAGACGAAGACGAGCGGCGCATCACCAAAAACTTCGACTTTTTGACGGGCAAGCCGCTCATTGCCGTCGCCAATGTCGGCGAAGGCGATCTCGCGTCGGGGTCCGATCTGCCGCTCCTCGCTCCCCTACGCGACCAGTGCGCTCAAGAGGGCATTGAGCTGATTACCCTCTGTGCATCCGCCGAGGAAGAAGTCGCCCAGCTTGACGCCGCCGACCAGACCGAATTCCTAGACGCCCTCGGCATCGCCGAGCCTGCCGCCGCTCGCCTTATCCGCGCCGCCTACAGCGCTCTCGGCGTCATGTCCTTCTTCACCGTCGGCGAGGACGAAGTCCGGGCCTGGACCGTCCCACTTGGCGCAAATGCCCTTGCCGCCGCTGGCCGCATCCATTCCGATTTGGCACGCGGCTTCATCCGCGCCGAAGTCCTGGCGTTCGACGATCTAATCGCTGCCGGAACCGAAGCCGCCGCCAAAGCCGCCGGCAAGTTCCGCCTGGAAGGCAAAGAATACCCCGTCAAAGACGGCGATATTCTGAACATCCGGTTCAAGGTGTAGTCCAATGGAGAAGACGCGGACGTGAACGTCCGCGCTGGAAGGGCTTCGCCCGCGCGTCCAAGGGACGCAAATGCCGATAACTCTGGCTTTTCTTGTCTTCTGTCCCTTGGACAGGTGACGTTTCCGAACGCCTTCCAGCAGATACGAAGTAATGCCGTAGGCATAGTGAGTTCACTCACTCGTTCTTTGGCGCATCACACGAAAGAATACAGGTCATGAACTTTTTCCTGAAGCCAATCATGAGCTTAGTGTTTCGGCTGCCGTTTTGTCGTCACTTGCCAGATAAAGTGATTGTATGTCTAAAATGCGGGTCTGAAAACAACACACTGAAAATGACTGAATGGATAACTGGCTACAAAATCAAGAATGAGGGCCGAACCAATTTCAACCGTATTTGCCTGGATTGTGATTATGAATGGAAGATGAAGGCTTGAACATAAATCTCGGACTGCACCCGGACGAGAAGGAACCGAATAGAGACTAATCTTTCGTCCGAAGAACGACTTTAACTAGCGAGAAGTTTACTCCCTCGTTCTCTCCTCCATTTTTTAATGAACTCATTCTTCACACAGCTTTTCGGCAATCGGGCAGGCGGGTCTTCGTGGCTGGCGGCGCTGTCGGGCATTCTGCTGTTTGCCCTGCTCGACCTGCTGCTGACGTTTCTGCTGCCGGGGCGGTTCGCCCACACGACCCAGGCGGCGCTGATTGTCAACGGCCTCGCCGTGCTGCTGTCGGTGCTGATTGCGCCGTTTCTCATCAAGTTGTTCGATAACATGCAGACGACGCTGACGCGGCAGAACAGCGAGCTGCGGAGCCTGCATGCGATTGATCGGGCCATCGCCGGGACACTGGATCTGCCGACGATCCTGCAAGTGGCGATCAAAGAAGTGACGCTGGCAGTAGACGGCGAGTTCGGAGCCTTGTGGCTGCTGGCGGAAGCGCAGCCGGAGGCAATCGCGTCGGCGTTTTACAATTTGTCTCCCGGTGTGCAGGGGCCGCTGTCGGAAAAGCTGGGAACGGGAACCGCCGACCTGGCCCGGCGCACCGGCGTCACGCAGCGGCGTCACGGCTTGGAAGAGACCTGGAAGACCGACCGGGCTGCGTCGCTTCTGAAGCTGAGAAGCGTGATGGTAGTCCCAATTTTGCAGGGCGAGGTCGTGCTGGGCCTGGTTATGGCCGGCAATCGGGGTGGGGCGCTGAACCCGCTGGCGGGCTTCACCGAGGAAGACCAAGCGCTGCTGGAAGCGGTGAGTGCAACAATTGGGGTCGCGGTCCAGAATGCCCGGCTTTATAGAGAAACGCTGCGGAGGGACGAGATACTGCGGGCCTTGGTCGCCCGGACTGGGGAAGCCGTCGAGGCGTCCTCGGATGCCCCGCTGCTGATGCAGATTTTGGCCGACGAAGCCGCGCGTATTCTTACCTGCCGCCGGGTCGCGGTCTATGGCTACGACGACGACTTGCGCCAGTTCGTCCCGCTGGCCGCGCACGATGCCGAAGCCGTCCGCGACGAGACCGAGCGGGGCCGGGCGCTCCGAAACTCGTTCTACGACTACCCGCTGACCCGCACCGTGGAGGACCTGCCGGGGCGGGTGACGCGCGGGACCCCTGCCGGCGACACGCCCGCCTATTATGTCCAGAACGCCGCCGCCGCGCTGGGGCTGGACACAAAAAGCGCGGCGTTCCTGAACAGCCCCGGCTACTTGTTTGTCCTGCGCTCCCGCGACCAGAAAGCCATCGGCCTGCTCTGTTTGCTCGACACCGGCCCGCGCCTGCGTCAGAACGACTCGGCGGGCTTTGCGCTCGCTTTGGCCGCCCAGGCGTCGGTGACGCTTGAAAATGCCCGCCTCTTTGCCGCCTTGCAGGCCGCGCACGACCGGCAGCGCGACATCGCCGAAACTATGCAGTCTTCCCTCCTGCCGACCGTCCCCGACCGCCTCGGCGCTATCGAGTTCGCCCACAAATACCAAGCCGCTTTAGAAGAAGCCCTCATCGGCGGCGACTTCTACGATTTGTTCTCCCTCGGCGGCCCGCTGCTCGGCCTCGTGCTGGCCGATGTCTCCGGCAAGGGCCTCAAAGCCGCCGTCCAAACCGCTATGCTGAAGTATACGCTGCGCGGCTTTGCGCTTGAAACGCCCAGCAGTCCCGGCGCGGTCCTGGCCCGCGTCAACGACGTTTTGTGCAGCCCGATGTCCAGCCACGACGGCTTTGTAACCCTCTTCTACGGCGTCCTGAACACGGACACCGGCGACTTGGTCTACGCCAGCGCGGGCCATGAGCCGCCTCTGCACCGCAGCCTGCAAACCGGCCAAGCCCTGCCGCTGCCGGCAGGCGACGGCCTTGCGCTCGGCTGCGTTCCGGGCATCCCCTACGAAGACTGCCGCCTGCCTTTGGCCCCCGGCGACCTGCTTCTTCTCTATACCGATGGCCTGACCGAAGCCCGCGCCGATGACGGCTCCTTCCTCGGCCTCGACGGCCTCGCCGCCCTCCTCCCCGCCGCCGATGTTTCCGCCGAAGCCGCCGTCTCCGCCATTTACGACGCCGTCACCCGCTTCGCCGCCAACGTCCGCCGCGACGACGTCGCCATGCTCGCTCTCCGCCGCCTGCCGGAGTAATCTCGCGGTGGCCTCTGCCGAGAGCCGAGAACGTACTTTCGGCAGCCGTACCTCGGCAGATCAGAGAACCAACTCCACGCGCCTAATCCTTCGATGTCATTCTTGTGCCTCCACGCGATCTTCTCAAAAACGCCTTCTCGTACTCCAGTGTACCGGACCCAGTCCTGAAAATCACCGCTGACATCACCGCTGCCGATACTATAGAGCCGAAGGGTGTGCTTATCCCGATCATAAAGAACGGTAGTGCTGGCGCCATTGCTGAAAACCGTCAATGTCCATGATACACGGAACTGGTGGGCCTGCGGGTAGGTCTTCAAAGCGTCTATGAAACCGAGGAACGGGCCGCCGGGTGCATCAAAGGCAGCCTGAACGTGGATGTTCACGAGATTGCCTTGCATTTTCGTAACCGGCGCAAATGGATCGTTCATTGCTGGCGGCTGCGCGGATGATGGGATCGCCAATGTTATCATCAGCATAAGCATTTGTGCGAAATTACAAATTAAGTGTTTCATGCCGGTATTTTACCTACAATTGTAGTAAATTGGTTTGTTTCTCTTGCCATTTGGCCTGAAATAGAGTATCATAGGCACAGCTTTATTCGGTTTCCCAAATTGATTAGAAACAAGGAGCCTCGCCTGTGGCACTGATTGAACGAGAACTGACCAATGACGGTCTTGAAACTGTTGCGGAAAATGAATATCTGATCCGCCGGGATGCGCCGCTGTCGGAAGCGGACCCGGATATCTACGCGGCTATTCTGAAAGAAGAAGGCCGGCAGAACGATAAGCTGGAGCTGATCGCGTCGGAGAATGTCGCGTCGCGGGCCGTCATGGAAGCGCAGGGGTCAGTGCTGACCAACAAGTACGCCGAAGGCTACCCCGGCAAGCGCTACTACGGCGGTTGCGAGTATGTGGACATCGTTGAGCAGCTTGCGATTGACCGCGCGAAGCAGCTTTTTGGAGCCGACCATGCCAATGTCCAGCCCCATTCCGGCGCGTCGGCCAATATCGCCGTCTTTACGGCGTTTTTACAGCCCGGCGATACCATTTTAGGAATGCGCTTGGATCAAGGCGGACACCTGACCCACGGCTCGCCGGTCAACTTCTCCGGCAAGTTCTATGACGCCCAGTTTTACGGCGTTGATAAAGAAACGGGCCGGATTGACTACGACGAATGCGCCCGGATCGCCCGTGAAGTTCGTCCCAAAATGATCACGTCCGGCGCGTCGGCCTACCCCCGCGAGATTGACTTCCCGCGCCTGCGGGCCATTGCCGATGAAGTCGGGGCGCTGCTGCTGGCCGACATTGCCCATATTGCCGGGCTGGTCGCGGCAGGTGAGCATCCTTCCCCAGTCGGCTACGCCCACATTGTCACGACCACCACCCACAAAACTCTGCGCGGCCCGCGCGGCGGCATGATTTTGTGCGACGAACAGTACGCCAAAGCGATTGACTCGGCGGTCTTCCCCGGCACCCAAGGCGGGCCTCTGATGCACGTCATCGCCGGCAAAGCGGTCGCGCTGAAAGAAGCGCTCGCGCCCGGCTTCACGGCCTACCAGAAGCAGATCAAGCGCAACGCCAAAGCCCTGGCGGCGGGCCTGATGGCGCGGGACTTTACGCTCTTCTCCGGCGGCACGGACAACCATCTGATGCTGGTTGACTTAAGGCCGCAGAAGCTGACGGGCCGGACGGCGCAAGTGGAGCTGGATAAAGTCAATTTGACCACCAACAAAAACGCCATTCCCTACGACACCGAAAAGCCCTGGGTCACCGGCGGCCTGCGCCTGGGGACCCCCGCGACTACTAGCCGCGGCCTCGGCGAGGGGGAAATGGACGAGATCGCGGACTGCCTCGCCCGAACACTGGTCCACATCGGCGACGCGGCGACGTATGACGCTGTGCGCCGCGATGTCAAGTCCCTCTGTGATCGGTTCCCCGGCTAGGCGGAGACATGGGTCTTAAAGCGTTCCGGAGTCTTTGTCTCACGCTCTGCCTCAGCCTGGCGGGCGCGGTTGTATCCGCCGCGCCGTTCGTCAGCACGCATGGCTACACGGTCACGCCGCCACCCGGCTGGACAGTCAATACTGAGGCAGATGACGATGCGAATTTTGTTTACCCTGCCGGTGCATTAGCTGGATTAACACCCAGCGCAATCATAAAAGTTGGGTTGTCGCCGGCCGGCATGACAATGGCCTCACTCACAGCGAAGCTCGTGTCCGGCTTTAAGAAAGCCCTCCGCACACAGTTATCCTTTCGCAGGCGTCTTCCTCGCTCGGTGGTACGCCGGACCTGGACACGATTTTTGCTGCAACAAAGTAGGGCAGGCGGTTTCGCTGCCGCATGGTCTATATGCTCAAAAACACGTTCACCTATATCATCATTGCCGCTTATCCTGAAAAGACACACGCCCAGTACGATGCGTCCATCACGCAAATGCTGGCTTCGTTCCACTGGAAATAGCCGCTTCGTAAGCCGCCTACCGTGAAAACCTGCCGGCTTGTTCTGCTGCTGCTCGGTCCCTGCGGCGCGGCTCACGCCGACCGCGACATTGTGTATTCGGCGCGGTACCCTGCATCGCCGAGGCGTCGCATCTGGCGGATTACGGCCGGGCGGCAGCTTGAAGGGGATTACGCACGGCCTATGCTCCGTGATGGGCGCGGACCGGCGGAAAGAGAAGTAAGATGATGCCTCTTTGGAGACTGCCCTGGCTGGCGTTCCTGCTGGCGCTGATACTGAGCTATTTACTGACGCCGCTAGTCGGCAGGCTTGCGACGCGCTTCGGCGCAGTGGCCGTGCCGCGCGAGCGGGACGTTCACAGCAGGCCGCTGCCGCGCTGGGGCGGCCTCGCGATGTTCGGCGCGTTTATTGTGACCCTCGGCCTCGTTTACTGGTATCACACGCTGTTCCACGCCCAGTATCCGTGGACTCATCTGCAAGTGGAGCGCTTCGTCGGCGTGCTTGCAGCGGCGTCGGTCGTGGCGATTGTCGGCGTCATTGACGACAAATTTGAAGTGTCCGCGATCTGGCAGTCGCTCGCGCTGATTGCGGCGGGCGGCATTTTAGTTCTGTTTGACGTGCGAATCGACGGCATCACGAACCCGTTTGCGCCGGTTCCGCTGCACCTGCCGAAGCTGGGCGCGGATGCGTCTAACTGGGTGCCGTTCCCTTACTGGTTCTCGGCGTTCGGGACCATGTTGTGGGTCTTTGGGGTTGCGAAAACCGTGGACTTCATTGACGGTCTGGACGGCCTCGCCGCCGGCGTCTGCGCGATCTGCGGGGCGACGCTTGCGCTGATGTCGGCGGCGGCGCACTCGCCGCAGTATGAAGTGACCATCATTGCCGCCACGCTGGTCGGCGTCTGTGTCGGGTTTCTGCGCTACAACAAGCACCCCGCGTCTATCATTATGGGAACGGTCGGGGCGCAGTTTTTGGGCTTCACCCTGGCCGCCATTTCCATTATCGGCACGTTCAAGATCGCCGCCACGGTTTCCGTCGCTCTGCCCGTATTAGTTTTAGGAGTCCCAATCTTTGACGGCATTCGGGTCGTCACCCAGCGCACGATTGCCCGGACGCCCGCCTATCTGCCCGATAAAACGTCGCACATCCATCATATTCTCTTGAAGAAGTACGACGGCTCCCAGCGCCGCGCCGTTTATATGATCTACGCCCTCACCGCCGTCTGCTGCGCCGTTGCATTGGTGCTGTTCCGGTTATAATGGCATCTGGAAGATCGGCAGGGAAGCGTATGGTCAGCCTGAGTGACTTGCCGCTCGATGAAGTCAAAGAAAGGCTTTATGACAAGCCTGATAATATTAACCGCCTGAAAGAGTTTTTCGGCAACAAAAACACGCCCCCCGCTTTAGAAGCGGGGTTATACTTGACGCGGGATAATTTAGAAGCCGACAAAGAACTGGCGCAGCGTATCGTAGATACCGGCAAAGACTCGACCGGCGTTCAAGCACAGCGCATTCAGCAGATTGACAGCTACCTGAGTGCTGAAGGAACACAAAATGTTACTAGATCGTCCTGATGTCGGCGAAAAGGTGAGAGCGGAACTGCGAGCCGCGATGGAGCAGGAAGACGTAGACCAAGTCCAGCAGATGGTGCGGCGAAACCCTGAGCTAGTGGATGTCAAAGATAACAATGGGCGGACGCCGCTGCACTTTGCCACTTGGGAAGAGAACGCTGACTTCGCGCGGTTTTTGCTGGACCACCACGCCGACGTCAATGCAAGAAACAAATGGGGTAGGACCCCATTGTCCACTGCCATTTATGAAGAAATACTTGTCCCTGACCGAGTGCCAACGGTAACACTTCTTCTCGAACAGGGGGCAGATGTCCATGCAAAGGACGAGTTGGGGTACACGCCGCTCCATATGGGGGCATTTGGCGAGGCTGAAATTGCCGCTCTACTCATAAAGCATGGCGCGGACGTGAATGCCGTGGACAACGCCGGGGAGACGCCGCTGCACAAGGCGGTGCAGTACCCGGAGTATAAAGTTGTCCAAGAACTGCTGCGGCATGGCGCCCTCAAAACGCTGCGTAACAATCAAGGCTTGACGCCGGTTCAGATTGCCGAGAAACGCGGCTGGGCAAACCTTGTAGAACTTCTCCATTCGGCGTCAGGTTAGTATGCAAAAAGTTTTGTGTGTGTTTGGAACCCGGCCCGACGCAATCAAGATGGCGCCGGTAGTGCTGGAACTGAAGCGGCGGGCTGCCGAGTTTGCGGTCAAGGTCGCGGTGACGGGGCAGCACCGGACGATGCTGGACCAAGTCCTGTCGGTGTTTGAGATTGCGCCGGATTATGATTTAGACATTATGACCCAGGGGCAGACGCTCTCGCAGGTAACGACGCGGGCTTTGTCGGGGCTGGACCCAATACTCGCGACGGAAAAACCCGATTGGGTGCTGGCGCAGGGAGACACGACGACGACGTTTGCCGCCGCGCTCGGCGCGTTCTACCACCGGGCGAAGTTCGGCCATGTGGAAGCGGGGCTTCGGACGGGCAACAAATACGACCCGTTCCCGGAAGAAATGAACCGCTTGCTGACCACAAGACTGGCAACGCTGCACTTCCCGCCGACCCCGGAGTCCGCCGCGAACCTCCGCGCTGACGGGGTGGGGGACAACGCGATTGTGCTGACGGGGAACACAGTGATTGACGCGCTCCTGACAGTTGCTGCGAAGCCGTACACGCCGGGCGATTTCCTTCTCGCCGAGATACTCGCCGACCCGCGCCGGATGATTTTGGTCACGACCCACCGGCGCGAGAACTGGGGCGAGCCGATGGCCCGGATTGGGCGGGCCGTGCGGCAGATTGTTGGTGCGTTCCCGGACACCGTGGCTGTCGTACCGTGGCACCTGAACCCGCTGGTGCGCGAGGCGCTGACGCCATCGCTCTTCGGCCATGCGCGGGTAAAATTGATTGAGCCGCAGGATTATGTGCCGTTTGTGAAGCTTGAGCAGAAGGCCGCGCTGATTCTGACCGACTCCGGGGGCGTGCAGGAAGAAGCGCCGAGTCTCGGCAAGCCGGTCTTGGTGCTGCGCGAGACGACCGAGCGGCCGGAAGGGATCGCGGCAGGCACGGCTAAGCTGGTCGGCACGAATACCGATTTTATCGTCGCCGAAGCCTCCCGCCTGCTCTCCGACCCCAATGCCTACGCCGCAATGGCCCGTGCGGTCTCCCCTTATGGCGACGGCCTCGCCGCCGAGCGCATCGCCGACGCGCTGACAACAAGCATGTTATGAACGCAGCAGAGATTTGGTTTGGACAGTTCTGGAAGCTGCTGGTGCGGCTGGCGGTCATCGCGTGGACGCTGTACTTCGTCTGGCGCATCCACACGATTCTGACCGACATCATTGTCGCGTCCATTTTGGCGTTTGCGCTGGTCGGCCCGGTGAACTGGCTCTGCCGGTGGCGTATTCCGAAGGTGCGTCCTAAAGCGCAGCGTCTGGGCGCGACTTTGTGTGTCTTTTTGGCCTTCGGCTACCTGGTCTTTGCAGGCGGCTCGCTGATGGTCTCGCCGTTTGCCGACCAACTGCACGGCTTGGCAAGTAACCTGCCGCTGTACCAGCAGAAGATCGCGAAATATGCGGCGGTTCTGCAAACACAGTACGACGGCCTGCCGGCCAATCTCAAGGCCATCCTGCACCGGCCATCGGAAAGCAGTAACAGTGGAGACGGCTTCTCGCCGCTACCCTGGGTGCAAAACGCGCTGCTGGCGACCGCGACCGGCGTTGCCCGCATTGTGGACTTCATCTTGATCCCGGTGCTGGCGTTCTACTTCGTACTGGACGGCCATGCGCTTCGCAATGAGTTCTTGGCCTTGGTGCCACGCCAACGTGTCCGCGAGACGCTGGCGCTTCTGCGCGAATCGTCGGGCATCATGCGGACCTATATCATCGCCCAGCTTTGGCTGTGCGTCATCGCAGGCGTCGTCGTGTACGCGGGCCTGTCGCTGATCCACATGCCGTATGCGCTCATTTTAGGACTTCTCGCAGGCGTGACACGAGCAATTCCAATTATCGGGCCGATTTTGGGCGGCATCCCGATTGTCCTGCTGGCGGCGGTCCTGCCCGCAAGCCACGGCGGGGGCTTAGAGCTTGCGGTCAAAGTCTTGGTCTTTTTCAGCCTGCTGCATCTGGTCGAAAGCAAGCTGCTGATGCCGAAATTCATCGGTCACCGGATACACCTGCACGCCGCCGTCGTGATTATCGTGCTGCTCATCGGCGCGGAGTTCTTCGGCCTGCTGGGAATGTTCCTCGCCGCACCGCTGGCCGCGATTGCCCGTATCCTCATCGCCCATTACGTCCTGCGCCCCCGCCGCGCCGCCCGCCTAGCGTCTGCTGCTTCGGTGCAGGCTGTTTCGCCGACGTCGGCTGTGCCGCCGCTGGTGATGAAGGCGCAGTAACCCACCTCCTTGCTGCGCTCATTCTTCGCTTCGCAGGGGTCCTCCCGAAGTGGGAGGACGAAGAGGTTCAGAAAATAGCTCTCCGCTCGTGTCTCTCACCCTTCCCGCTTCGGGAGGAGAGCGAGGAACGAGCGGGTGGGTTCCTAAAGGAGTTTACTTTTGCCGCCGACCGATAATTACACGCCGTACATTTCCTATTTTCAAGCTCTCATTCTGGGATTAGTCCAGGGCGTCACCGAGTTCCTGCCCGTGTCCAGCACCGCCCACATGCGGATACTGCCCGCGCTGCTGAACCATTTCTATCCGTCGTGGCCGAACGATACCGGGGCAGCGTTTTCGGCGATTGCCCAGCTTGGGCCGATGGTCGGGATTATCGCCTACTTCCGCAAAGATCTGGCCCGGTATTTCGCCGGCCTCGGACGCTCACTGAAGCTGGGCCGGCTGTTCCCGAAAGGCGACCAGGACGCGCGGCTGGCTTGGTATGTCGTCTTCGCCACCGTGCCTATTATTCTGGCGGGGCTGGCCTTAGAAAAGAAGATTGACGGGGAGTACCGCAACCTGTACTTTATCGCCGGGGCGATGATTATTCTCGCGCTGTTTTTGCTGGCAGCGGAGATTGTCGGGAAAAAGACCCGGCGGCTGAAAAGCCTGACGCTGGGGCAGGCGCTCGGCATCGGCGTCGTGCAGGCGCTGGCGGTCATTCCCGGCACGTCCCGCTCCGGCGTCACCATTACAACCGGCCTCTTCTTAGGCTTGGAGCGCGAGGAAGCCGCCCGGTTCTCGTTTCTTTTGAGCGTTCCCGCAATCACGCTGGCAGGGCTGTATAAGCTGGGAAAGACACTGTTCCCCAAGACGCTCGGCGACACGGCAAGCTCTCACGCAACGGCAGCCGTTGTTCCTCATCTAGCTACACCGAGTCTCAGCGCTGTCGCTGGACCGTACATCTTTGCTGCTGTCGTTGCAGGCATCTTCGCGTACATCGTCGTCCGCTGGCTCTTAGGGTACTTAAGTGACGAAAAGCACACGACGCTGCCGTTTATCATCTACCGGATTGTGCTTGGGATAGCTCTGATTTTTCTCGTGCATCTCGGCATCGTCGTCCCGCAGTCACATTAACCAGTCACATCAACCGTGAGAAGCGCATCCTGCCCGCGAAGAGGGGAAATTGCACCTTTGAAGCACGGGGGTTCAGCCCCGTGGAACCGATTTCGTGAAACAGACTTTCACTTATCTTTAGGAGAAGACCATGCCAGATATGACAATGCAGCCGTTTGGGCCGGATGCGGTTCCCGTTTCGCGCATCGCGCTAGGGTGCATGGGCCTCGCGGGGACCTGGAACCCGGCGGAAGTCGGGCCGGAGCATCGGCGCAAAGCGATTGCCGCGTTTGAAGCGGCGCTTGCCGCCGGGATTACCTTCTACGACCACGCCGACATCTATGGTGGGACGGCCTGCGAGTCTATATTCAAAGACTGCCTTCAAGCCATTCCCGGCAGCCGCGAGAAGATTTTCATCGCCACCAAAGTCGGCATCCGGCGCGGCTTTTACGAGCATTCGGCGCCCTATATCCGCGAAAGCCTGCGCGGGTCGCTGGCCCGCCTGGGCGTGGACTCGGTCGAGCTGTATCAGCTTCACCGGCCCGACCCGCTCACGCACCCTGCCGAAATGGCCGCCGCTTTGGATGAGCTGGTTGCTGAAGGCTTGATCAAGTATGTCGGCGTCTCGAACTACTACCCGCACCAGACTTTAGCCCTGCAAAAGTATCTGAAGGCGCCGGTTGTGTCTAATCAAATTGCAATATCGCTGCTACGTCTCGATCCCATTTACGAAGGCGCGGCGGGCGGCAAGGCGACCAGCGAGGCGGCAGGCGCGGACAGCGGCGACGGCGTTCTCGACCAGTGCCTGGAGATGAGCATTACGCCGCTGGCGTACAGCCCGCTCGGCGGCGGCTGGCTGTCGGGCCGGCGGGACGTTCCCGCCGACGCACGTCCGGCGATTGCCCGAACGCTGGCCGCCCTGGTCGAGATGGGACCGGCTTACGGCGATGCGACTCCGGGGCAGCTCGCACTGGCCTGGCTGCTCGCGCACCCGGCGAAGATTATTCCGCTGGTCGGCTCGAACAGCCCGGAACATATCAAAGAGGCTGCCGCCGCCACTGCCATCACCCTGTCCCGCACGGACTGGTACAAGCTCTGGGTGGCCGCACGCGGCGTCGGCGTTCCGTAGATAAATCTCCCGCAAGTAACTTCGCCGTTTCTGGGTAAGAAGCACTAAACCGCTTTGGAGGACACTAATGAACGAGACACAGACAATCGAGCGAAGCGACTGGGCTACATTTGCCGAAGACTTCTCGAAACAGCATGCGGGCGAGAGCGCGACGCTCGAAATGGTCGGTTCGGATGTCGGCGACCAGTACGCCGCTGAAAACCTGCCGTTTGTCGGCATGACCCTGGAAGCCAAAGGCAGCGATGCCGGGTATCTGACCCTCATGCTCGGCACGGAGGGCCCGGACCACATGGAGCGGCTGATTGCCGGGCCGCAGTCTTTAGAAGTCCATGTGACACCGAACGGCGAGACGATCTTGCAGATCAAAGCTGACGACGAGCCGACCCTGCTCCTGCATTTGATGCCGCTCACTGCCCTGCCTGCGCCGTAATCTGCGCCTTAGTCTTGACAATTTCGCGCCGGGGCGGGTATTATCTTTTTCGTGCTAAGGAAGGCCGCTTTGAGAGACTAAATACTCGCCCTGCTGGCGGAAGGCAAGACCTACCGCGAGATCGTCGCCCAAGTTGGCTGTGCGAAGTCTACGGTTGCCTATCATGCTAAGAACGTGAAGCCGCCGCCAAAATACACGGTGCATGATTGGACTGTTATCCAAGCCTACCATGACGCAGGCCATTGCATTATGGAATGCCGCAGTGAATTTGGCATTTGCCGCTCTACTTGGTATAGAGCCGTTAAACTGGGTTTGTTTACGGCGTGTGAGCAACAAAAAATACCGCTGGAAGTATTAACGGCGGAAGGCCGCAATACGGGCAGAGGCCACCTGCGTGGGCGGTTGCTCCAAGACGGCATCTTTACCGACGAATGCGCTGAATGTGGCATCAGTAAGTGGCTGAACAAGCCTTTATCACTGCACCTACATCATATCAACGGTGTTAAGAACGATAATAGTTTGGGGAATTTGCAGTTGCTTTGTCCGAATTGCCATAGCCAGACGGAAAACTACTCAGGCCGCAATGCCAAGAAATACTGCATCAATAAATAACAATAATTGCCGGATAGATCAATTGGCAGATCGGCACACTCTGAATGTGTAGGTTCTAGGTTCGAGTCCTAGTCTGGCAGCTCCTGAAAAGGCCCATCGCTTCGGATAAAGCGATGGGCCTTTTTGCGTCTGAGTGACTTTTTATGATTTCGGCAGCAGACGCCAGGTTTGCGTCAGCAGAATGAGCGCGTGGGCGGTCCAAAACGCGGTGCGGAGCCAGTTGGTGGCGACGATGCGGCTGATGGCATCGAGATCGAAACCGCGCGAAAGAGTGTCGTGGAGCGGGACCGAGATGAAGAAGGTCACGGCCCAGGTGAGGACGGCGCAGGCAAAGCCCGCCCAAAGCAGCCCCGGCGACAGCCAGGCCGGACGGGCCAGCGCAAGCAGCCCCGATGTGCCAAGCTCCGTCACCATCGCGGGCAGTACAACAGAGGTGATCAGGCGCGTATGAGCCGTATGATACTCGGCCCAGTGATCTGCACCGACACGCGCGAATAGGGGATAATGGACCACTTGGATGGTCCAAATTACGCCCCATAGATAAAGTGTCGCGGCGATGTCCAGCAGAAACAGCGGGGCCAAAAGCGTTTTCGGCACAATCACTGCGGCGTCACCGAATCTACATGAACGCTGCTGGAGCGGCGTCCGACCCGGAACGTCACCAAGACGCTTTGATGAGGCATAGGCTTCCAGCGGCTCTCCGGCGGCAGGGCGTAGTAGGCTTGGTGATTAGCAAACGCAACATCAACGCCATTGAAGAGGCTGCCGCCGCCGGTCGAGACCGGCGAGATTTGGAGCATTGTCACTTTGCCGGGAACAGTTTGGGCGGCAACCCCAGCAAAATCCGCCTGCTCCCGGCCATGCAGCCATCGCGGCAGGACCGACAGGAAGCCGACGAGAAACAGCGCACAGCCGAGGAGTGCGGCGGCGGCTTTTCCGTCAAGCTGCAACAGCCGCCGCCAGTCCATCGGCTCTGAAATCGGCATCTCATCTTGCATGGCAAACCATTTCTACAAAGCAAAAGCGGCCCGGAGTGTTCCGGGCCGCTTTTACAGTTTGCGCTTGCTAAAGGCGCTACAAAATGCGGGAAGGACAGGATTCGAACCTGCGATACGGCTTTACGCCGTATAACTCATTAGCAGTGAGCCGCTTTCGACCACTCAGCCACCTTCCCAGCATCTCCATTTTAGCACACGCCGCGAAATAATGCAAGCGAATTTCAGCAAATCAAGTCGCGGCGCTCGGCTCGACTTTGCCGCCGTGGCCCTCGACAAAGTTCTTGATGGACGCAAGCGACGCGATCAGCCCTTCGGTAATGGTCTTGTCTCGGCCGCCGGTTTGCTCTTCCATCCGCTCGGACTGCTCCGGCTTCGGCTGGAACGTCAAATGCACTGTGACTTCGCATTCGTCTCCAAAGCCGTCAATCTCCAGCCAGCCGAGGTAGCGGTTTTCACCGTCGGAACCCCACTCCATCCGGTGGTTCGGCGCGTCCAGCCGGAAATAGCCGTCGGAGTCGTAGGCATGGCCGCCCGCCTCGCCCTGCACCCGAACGCGCCCGCCGGGCTGCGGCTCCGCACTATGGGTCGTCGGCAAGTATTTCGGCAGGTTCCCGATGTCGGACACAAACGCGAACACGGTGTTCGGGGAAGCGTCAATCGTCAGCGAATGTTCGTAGTCAGGCATAAGTGTAGCTCTTTCTAGGCAGTAAGTGCATAGGATCCCGGCACTGGAAGTGCCGGTCTACTGTTGCGTGAAAGTCGAAGCGACTACGGAACAGAACATGCTTACCGAAGCTTGTCTTCAATCTTAGTCTTCAGTCGCTTCAACTTCCATTCAACAGTAGACCGGCACTTCCAGTGCCGGTTTGTGGCTTTATACCCATATCCACAGGCAACGCACGGGGGTATACTCTTCTCACTTCAACACGTCAAGGAACCTACATCCATGAAAGACCCGCGCGTCGCTAAACTTGCCGACATTTTGATCGGCCACTCCACCCGCGTCCAGCCCGGCGAGAAAGTCCTCGTGGAAGCCTACGATGCGCCCGATGATGTCGTCACTGCACTGGTCGAGAAGATCGCCGAGGCCGGCGGCCTGCCGTTTGTCACCGTCAAGCGCAACAAAGTCCTGCGGGCGCTGTACCAAAACGCCACCGAGGAGCAGATGCGGCTGACGGGTGATTTAGAAAAAGCGCGGATGTCCGAGATGGACGCCTACATCGGCCTGCGCGGCGCGGACAACAGCGCGGAATTGTCGGATGTCCCCGATGACCGTATGAAGCTGTACCGCTCGCTTTGGTGGAACCCGGTGCATTCCCAAACCCGCGTCCCGCACACGAAATGGGTCGTCCTGCGCTGGCCGACCCCGGCGATGGCCCAGATGGCGGGAATGAGTACGGAAGCGTTTGAGGACTTCTACTTCAACGTCTGCACGTTTGACTATTCCAAGCTCGATGGTGTGATCGCGCCGCTCAAAGCGCTCATGGACCGGACCGACCGCGTGCGCTTGACCGGGCCGGGGACCGATCTCCAATTCTCCATCAAAGACATCCCGACGATCCCCTGCACGGGTCGGGCGAACATCCCCGACGGCGAGATTTTCACCGCTCCGGTCCGTGACTCCGTCAATGGCACGATTGCGTTCAACACGGCGACCATCTACCAGGGAACGATCTTTGAGGGGGTCACGCTGCGCTTTGAGAACGGCCAAATCGTAGACGCGACTTCCGGCGGCACGACGGACGCGCTGAACGCAATTCTCAACAGCGACGAAGGCGCCCGATACATCGGCGAGTTTTCGCTCGGCTTCAACCCCTATGTGATGCAGCCCATGAAAGACATTCTGTTTGACGAAAAGATTGCCGGGTCGTTCCACTTCACGCCCGGCGGCGCGTATGACGAGGCGTTCAACGGCAACCGCTCGGTCGTCCACTGGGACATGGTCTTCATTCAGCGCCCGGAGTTCGGCGGCGGCGACATCTACTTCGACGACGTTCTGATCCGCCGCGACGGCCTATTTGTCCTAGACGAGCTTCTGCCGCTGAACCCCGACAGATTGAAGGCGCTGGGGTAGACGCATGGAACAGCCGATCCTCCAAACCGGGTGCCTTGTATTGCGCCCGTTTGCGCTGTCTGATGCCGCCGACGTTCAGCGGCTGGCCGGGGTTTGGGAAGTCGCGGACATGACACTGAACATGCCGCACCCCTACGAAGACGGCATGGCCGCACGGGCAGCCTGCGGCTGCTGGCCTCCGGGGGGGCCACAAGATATGCCGTGACCCTCCGGGACAGCGGAGAACTCATCGGCGGAGTCGGTCTTATCATCACGTCGGCCCATCGCCGTGCTGAGATCGCCTACTGGCTGGGCGTTCCTTACTGGAATCAGGGTTATATGACAGAGGCTGCCAGCGCATTAGTTGAGTATGGCTTCACGAAGATGAGCCTGCACAAGATCACCGCCTCGCATTTTGCCCGCAATCCGGCATCGGGCCGGGTCATGCAGAAACTGGGCATGACCCAAGAAGGTCTGCTTCGCCAGGACGTTCACAAAGGCGACGGCTTTGAAGACATGGTTCTTTATGGCCTACTGGCTGCGGAGTGGTCAGGGGGAACGAGGGCGTGAACGCCGTCGCTGAGGAGCGCAGACGCTAAGGTCCCACCTTCGCGGGACAAGACATCTGACCCTGCCTCTTGTTTGACGCTTCTGCCACGCAGGTGGCGGCTTGGCGTTTTGCCCCCCAGCGAGGGCGTTTACGCCCTCGTAACATATCCGCCTTCGCTGACCCGCGATTAGGGTGTGACAGGCGCAGCAGGAGAAGGCGCAGCCGTTGCGCTTGGCACTGCGGCTGCTGGGGCAGTCGGTGCCACAAGGGTCGGCGGCAGGGTGGACGCGGCGGGCGATCCGCCGATAGGTGCGGCGGGTAGGACGGGAGTGGACAACGCAAGGACACGGCGCAGATTCTTGGCCCACGACTGTGCGAGCGCATCCGCCGTTTTAGTACCGGCGGCTTTTGCGTCTGCCGCCGTCACAGACAAAAGTGGGGTTCCGGCGACAGCCAGCATCGCGTCCTTGTTAGGCTGATCTGTCACTTGAACGGCATCGGGTGCCAGCGCGGCGGGATTATTTGCCAGGCGCTCTAAACGAGCGGTGAGCAGATCGCCGCGCTCGGCGGCGGTCATGCCGCCGATCTGCGGGCCGCGCAGCTTCAAAATGGTTTTGCCGCGCAGGGTCACAAAGGCCGTCATGCCGCCGACGCGGGCGAAATCGGGCGTGATGAGCAGCGGCGGGTTCGCCGGAACTTTTGTATCGGGCGCATTAGATGGCCGCCAGTTGACGCGCGGCAGGACCTGCTGAAGCCGTTTGGCCCAGAGAGTCGCCGCCTGAAGCGGCGTCTGCACGAGGCCGCTGGCTTTGACCGTAGCCGGGTCTACGGTCACGATGCGTCGTCCGAGGGCATAGATAACTGGGTAGCGGTTGACGCGGCTGTCGGCGGGTGGCAGGTAGACGACCACGTCCGACGGCAAAATCTTGGGGTTGCCAAGCAGAGGCGTGACACGGCTCAAGATTACATCCACCCGCTGGGCGGGGTCTAGCCCGCCGGCAGTCCCGCGCAGACACAGCACATTGTAGCCGCCCAAAGTCAGATAAGCCGGCGCGGCAGGCGGCGCCTGCGCCGAGGCCGTTCCCATTCCAAGCGATGCCAGCAGGGCGGCAGACGCAAAGACCCGCAATTTCATTAAGTCTTTCCTCGTTCCTAAGAAGTCTCTTGGATGACTGATGCAAGAAGTCTCATGTTCCATTATCGGCAATCGCCGCGTGCCTCTAAAGACCTTTTGACATCATCATCCCTAAACCCCCACGCATGATGAACGGCGACAAAATCAGCCCGCGCGGCTGGGCGACTTCCACCCGCGCCGTCCCCGCGCCGAGCGCCGCGCCCGCGACCACATCCGCCGTCGTGTGCCGCCGGAGCCGTACCCGCGAGTAGGAGATCAGAGTGGCCCCCAAGTACCAGAGCGCAGCCTGATGCGGGTGGAAATCGCTTTCCATCGTTGCCACCGCAAACGCCGCCGTCGCATGGCCGCTGGGAAAGCTGTCATGGGCATCCGAGTCGGGCCGCTTTTCTTTCACTAACAATTTGATGGCTTCCGACAGCAAAACACTGGTTCCCAGCGCATCGGCAGCCCGCAGTGCATGGCGTGTGCCGTAGCGACCGTCCGACAGCAGCGGCAGGCCGACCCCGGCGGTGAGATACAAAATGTTGCCGTCTCCCGACGCGAACAGCGCGGCCTTGTGGTCAGGCGTGTCAGCATGGACAGGGAGGATGACTGCACCAAAAAGCAGGGCGGAAGCGGCGCAGAGTGGGAGGCGGAGTTTGAACATGGGCGTTAGTTCGCCGCGTGTGTGCCGGGTTCCTGCATCATGAAGCCATCAAGAACCCGGCACTGGAAGTGCCGGGCTACTCGGCGAAAGTCACTGCGTGACTGCGGAAAAGACTGCATGATTACTGTCCTCAGTCACGCAGTGACTTTCGCCGAGTAGCCCGGTAATTTATTACCAGCTTCCTAGACCTCTCTCCCCACCGGGTATAATCTCCTTATGACTCCCGACACTCCGACCCATCGCCTTTCGCCCCTTCTTGCCAGCCTGAACGAGCCGCAGCAGCAGGCAGTCCTGCACGACCAGGGGCCGGTGCTGATCTTTGCCGGCGCGGGGTCCGGCAAGACCAACGCCCTCACCAAGCGCATCGCCTATCTCATTCAGGAGCGCTATGTCCGCCCGTACAACATCCTCGCCGTCACGTTCACTAACAAAGCCGCCGCCGAGATGAAGGAGCGCATTGCAAACTTGGTCGGCGACCTCGCCATGCGCGAGCTGTGGGCGGGAACGTTCCATTCCCTCTGCGCCCGCTGCCTCCGCGAGCGTGGGAGTATGATCGGCCTGGACAAAAACTTCGTCATCTACGACGACGGCGACCAGATTTCTCTCGTCAAAGAAGCCGTCCGTGAGCTGAGTTTGGACGACAAGCAGTATGCCCCCCGCGCGGTGCTGTCGGCGATTTCGAAAGCCAAAGAAACCCTGCAAACGCCCGACGACATCCTGAACGACTTTTCTGCGTCCCCGTATGAGCGGGCGGTGGGGCGGGCGTATCAGTTGTACCAGCAGAAGATGACCCTTTCCAACGCTTTAGACTTCGACGATCTGATTATGAAGACGGTCCAGCTTCTGCGGGAGTCGGAAAAGGCCCGCGAGCATTACCAGAACCGCTTCCACTACGTCCACTGCGACGAGTTCCAGGACGTCAACGACAGCCAGTACCAGCTACTCACGCTGTTCAGCGGCAAGCACAAAAACATCTGCGTCGTCGGCGACGACGATCAGTGCGTCGTGGAAGGCACCCCCATCTTGACCCCGACCGGCTATGTCCCCGTTGAGCAGATCCGCGAAGGCGACACGGTCCTTGCCGCGTATCCAGGTTACAAACCTGTGCCTGCGGTCATTGACAAAGTAATGGTGAACAATTACACTGGTCCCGTCCGCAACATACAGACGCAACACGGCGCAACCGTGCGCGTCACGCCTAATCATGTGATGTTCGGGAATATAAACGATTTGGCTCCTGCCGAGGTTTTTCAGCGTGATGGTTTGCAATGGTACGAAGACGGTCAAAATTGGTATTATCCGCCTGATTGTATCACATTGGAGGTAACACACCCTATCTCGAACGGCGAACGGTATTTAGTCACGGGAGCGTCGGGAGAAGGCCAAAATTGGTTTGCTGAACATGACGAAGCTTTGGCATTCGCACAACGCTTGCAAAGCCGCCGCGACGAAGGCGAAATTCATGTCGAGTTCACGATTGCTGATATGGCTTGGGCAACGACGCCCGCCCGCCATCTGACGACCTGGCATGAGCTGCCAGTTGTCGTCGAAACCCACCCCAGTTCGTTCCTCACCGGTCCTCCCGAAACGGGAGGGCGAGGAGTTTCAGATGACGCCACGGCTCCTGACTCTTCCCCTCTCCGCTTCGGGGAGGGTAGCGAGGAACGAGCCGGGAGGGGTTCTATCGCATCCAGCCAAATCACGTTCATCACCGACGAGGAATACACGGGCAAAATTTATGATCTCTCAGTTGCCAATCTTCGTAATTATGTCGCGGGCGGGATTGTCGTTCACAATTCCATTTATGCGTTCCGGGGCGCGAATGTCCAGATTATCCTGAACTTTGAGCGCGACTTCCCCGACGCCACGATTATCAAGCTGGAACAGAACTACCGCTCGACGCGGACCATTCTCGACGCCGCCTACCATGTCGTCCGCAACAACCGGGGGCGGGCGGATAAGCGGCTGTGGACGGAGAACC
>CAXSFV010000011.1:0-104407 GCA_964236795.1 uncultured Armatimonadales bacterium
GGCGTCCATTGCCCGTGCCGTTCGGCGGCGAGGGTTCGGAAGGGCGGAGTTCTTTGACACTCATAGCGAGGGCTTTCTACGATGGGCGGGCTGTGTCACGTTCACGCGACGGTATAATAGTGGCCGGGATCGGCGAACTTTTTGGACTTGTCCACTTCCAGGTCGCCGCTCGGCGTCGGGTGGATGTCGAACCAGAACAGGGAAACGAGCGCTGGGCCGTGGGTGACATTGCCCATGTCGTCGTACTTCGAGCCGTGGCAGGGGCAGTCGTAGCCGGTCGGCGATGCCGCGACGGTGCAGCCGAGGTGCTGACAGACCATCGAGATCGCGCCGATTTGGCTGCCGTGCCGGATGATCGAGACTTTCTGGTCGGCGATGTTCTGCTTCGCGCCGTCCGGGAAGTTCGTCGGCTTGCCGATGGAGAACTTCGACGGCGGCCCATAAGAGACGTTGGGCCAAAAGAAGCGTCCGAAGACCCCCGCCGCGCCGAGTGAGCCGACGCCGACCAGCCCCCAGGTCGTAAGCGAAAGAAAGTTTCGCCGGGTCAGCTCCTGCTTTTCCTGTTCATAATTAATTGCCACGCGCTAACCCTTCCCGTCAGTCGTCTTCTTCGTCGCGGAACACGATATACTTGGCGTCCTCGGCGTTCTCAAAGACGCCGTTTTTGACGCCCCACAAAAACGCGATGAGCGCCACCAGGCCCATTGTCCCGCCTGCAATCAGCAAAGACCAAACACTGCTTAACATACAACCTGCCTTCAAAACGAAGGCACCTCAAGAAAAGTCTCGGAGAAAAGTCTTGAAAGTCTGTTTCGTTACAGTCATTATACAGGTCACTTTTAGGATTGTCAAGAAAATGGAGAGGCTTTGTGAAAATAATCGCAGGCTTGGAACCTGCCGCACGGAAATCGTGTTCCGCGCCCTGCCGCAGCGGCAGGATAAAAATGCGGGAAAATAAAGCGCACGTCCTGGACGGTTCTGCTTGACGTACCCCGCGCGGCGGGTAAAAAGGCTGTAGTTGAGCGGGAGTTCAATGAAAGAACAGCCGCCATTTAAACTCAGGAGAAAATATCATGCCGACGCGAATTGATCCAACGATTCATGTACTCACAGGGCCGCTGACCGAAGCCGCCGCCAAAAAAGGCGTTGAAATGATCGGCAAGTGGGAAGCCGACATTGAGGCCGCCGAGTTCACCGGGGCCAAGACGATCCACGGCGATCTCGTCAAGCTCCGCCATCATCTCGAAACCGGCAAGTTCGACGGCATCGGCGAGCTGCTGGTCAAGCTGAGCGGCTCCACCAGCCGCGCCGCCGCGCATGCCGAAGGCGCCACCGGCACTAAGCTGGAAACTCTGGGGCAGGCGCTGGCAAAGGCCGGTGAGGGTCTCGGCGGCAAGTAGGACGGCAGACGGAAGTTTAACCTCCCTATCGGGCCGCGCGTCCCTTGATGCGCGGCCTGATTGCTGTCAGATCCCCAGAGGGCCAAGTGGCTGCGCTTGACATTGAACTTCTGTCCAAGCAGGAAAAGTGACCGCCACTGCCGAACCTGCTCCGAAACGCTGGCAGGAGGAAAACAATGCTGACACCGGAGCAGCGCGAGCAATTTCTCGCGGAAGGCTACCTCGTTATTAAAGGCGCATTCCCGCGC
The DNA here is from genome assembly GCA_964236795.1 of uncultured Armatimonadales bacterium. GTDB lineage: Bacteria > Armatimonadota > Armatimonadia > Armatimonadales > Capsulimonadaceae > JANXMY01. The sequence goes on from CAXSFV010000011.1 coordinate 1,649, forward strand.
GAACGGTCTTTAGAGTGGGTGCACGAGGAATGCGCCCATGCCGGCTATGACGTAGACGACCCCGCAACTTGGCGCAAAGACTATGTGCGAGTGGACCTAAGCCACCCCGAAACGCTGGCAGAGTGTGCACCGGACGCCTGGCAGGCGTCATGCGATCTGATGGGAGGGATTGGCCGGGTACAAAACCGCCCCCGCATCAGTGTCTTTGCCATGAACTTCAAGCAGGGTTCCGACCAGCCGTTCCAGCCGCCGTCGGCTTCCTCGCGCGGCTGGCACAAAGACGGATGGCACTTCCGGCACTTTTTAGACAGCCCTGAACAGGGGCTTTTGGGCATTCCGCTGTTTACCGACGTTCTGCCGCAAGGCGGCGCGACATTTATCGCTGCCGACTCCGTCCCCGTCGTTGCCCGCTTTCTCGCAGATCACCCGGAAGGCGTCCTGCCGGACGATTTCGATCCCAAAACGCTGCTCGCCGAGTGCAAAGATTTCCGGGAAGCGACCGGCGACGCCGGGGATGTTTATCTTCTGCATCCGTACCTGCTCCACGCCGTCAGTCAGAACGTGTTGCAGCGCCCCCGCGCCATCGCGAACCTCTGCTTTGAGCTGCGCGAGCCGATGTGCTTCAACCGGACTGACGGCGATTATTCTCCGATTGAAGCTGCCATTCTGCGCGGCCTCGGCGTAGACGACTACGGCTTCCAGCCCACGGAGCCGCGCTACCGGACCTCAGACTACGGCCCCATTAACGCCGCTCATCGCTAGACGGTTCTCGTTTGGGACATGGCGCACGCAAACCGCCGTGTCCCTTCTTCCTTGCCCGGCCCGGCCTCGGCAAAGCCCGCTTTTTGCAGAACCCGTACCGAAGCCGCGTTCTCCGGCAGTGCGTCCGCGACGACGACTGAGACTTCCGGCTGAGACAGCGCCCACTGCGCCAATGCCGATACGGCTTCAGTTGCATAGCCCCGGCCTTGAAACCGCATCAGCGTCCCGTAGCCAAGTTCCACTTGACCACAGGTCGGCTTGCTCATAAACCCGCCGCTGCCGACTAAAATCGCGGGTGTATCACTGCCGGACTGAGCGATCCAGTAGTAGATGCCCCAACCGTCCCCGGTCGCGCCCGCGTCCATCTGGTCTGCAAAGAACCCCAGCACCCCCCGGACTTCCTCCGGCGGCCACTCCACCGGAATAGCCGCGTTGAGCGGCGTCGCCAGCGCGATTGGAGCGCTGTCTTCCAGGCGCAGCAACTCTGCTGTCGCCGGAATAAGTTCCAGTCGCGTTGTCTGAATGTTCATGCGCCGGTAAGCGTCCGCCCAAAACATTTAGTTCCAGCAGAGCCTTCCGATTTCCTTAGTGAGTCGGCACCTGCATCCCCAGGACGCGCGAGATGCCGGGCTGGGACATGGTGACGCCGTACCAAACGGGGGCGGCTTCCATGGTGGTCGGATTGTGCGTGATAACGATCATCTGGGTTTTGAGGCCAAACTCGCGCAGCAAATCGGCGAACCGCTCGACATTCGCGCCGTCTAAGGGCGCGTCTACTTCGTCCAAGACGCAGAAGGGACTGGGCTTGACATAGAGAAAGGCGAACAGCAGGGCGGCGGCAGTTAAGGCCCGCTCGCCGCCGGACAAAAGCGCGAGGTTTTGACGCTTCTTGCCGGGCGGCTGGACCAAGATGTCTACGCCGGTTTCTAAAATGTCGTTTGGCGTCGTCAAAACAAGCTCCGTCTTGCCGCCGCCGAACAGCCGCGTCCAAATGGCTTCAAACGCCGCCGCGACGGCGCGGAACGTCTCCAAAAAGACCTCGCGCGTGCCTTCATCTATCTCCTGAATAGCCGCCAGGATCTTGGCGCGGGACTCTTCCAAGTCCGCTGCTTGGGTCAGCAAAAATTCGTGCCGTTCCCGGACTTCGTCGTATTCGGCAATCGCCGCCGGGTTCACATCGCCGAGGAGCCGCAGCTCGCGGCGCAGGCGGGCGACTTCGGCAGGCGTTCCTTCGGGGACTTCCGGGTCTTCGGGCAGGGCTAGCGCGTCTTGAAGCAAGAGTTCGTACTCGTCCCAAAGCCGCCCGGCCAGCGTGTCCCGCTGCGCCCCCAATCGCGCTTCCTGCACCTCGTTTTTGTGGGTTGCCTCTAAGGCTTTCGCCCGCGCCTCGCCGAGCGCCCGCATCTGGGCGTTCGCCGCGTAGGACTCTTGCAGCAGCGCTTGACGCGCCTGAGTCTGCGCGTCCAAAGCCGCCTGCGCGGCGGCGTGGGCGGCGCGGGCTTCAACAACTTCCTGCTCCCGCGCGTCCGCCTGCGCCGTCAGCGTTTGGAGTTCCGCTGCGCCCGCCATGATTTGCTGTCCCCTGCGCTCTTCCGACGCCGTGAGCGCCGCCAAATCGCCGCGAACGCCTCGTAGGGCGCGGTCTAAGCTGCCGGTCTTTTCGCTTTCGGTGGCGAGGCTGATGCGAACCGAGGTCAGATCGGCTTGCAGACCGTCTCGCTCGATCGTCAGCCGTGCAAGCTGCTCCGCTTCGGCGGCCTGCGTCTCGTCCGCTCCCGTTGTCTCGGTCGTTCCCTGTGCTAATGCAGCCTGGGTCCGGGCCGCGTGTTCCCGCGCCTGGGCCAGCGTCGCGTCCGCCGACTCGCCGCGCCGAACACTCTGCGCGTGGGCGTCTTCCGCCCGCTTCGCCTCCTGCGCCGTCCGCTCCGCCCGCCGCTCGCTGTCGGCCCTCACCGCTGCCGTCGACTGCTGCCCCACCTGCGCGTCCGACAGCGCCTGCTCAGCGGCCTCCCGCGCGGCTTCGGCGGCCCCAAGCTCCGCCCGGCCCGCCTCCAGCGCCGCCTCTTTCGCTCTCATCTCGGCCTGTCCCGCCGCGATTTCGGTCTTCCGCCCTAAAATGTTCGCCGTCCGGCCCGACTGCCGCCCGCCGGACAAAGCGCCGGTCGGCAGGACAATCTCGCCGGTGCGGGTCACGACCCGGTTCCAGCCCCGTGCCACTGTGGAGGCCCGGAGCGCGTCATCAAGCGTTTCGCAGACGAACACGCGCCCCAGCAGCACTTCGAGCGCGGGCCGAAACTTCGTGTCAAACGTGATGATGTCGAGTGCCGCGCCTAAGACGCCGCTCAGCCCCCGCGCTGGCCCGATGTCCAAGCTGTCCCGGCCCGGACGCATTCTATTTAACGGCAGGAATGTTGCCCGCCCCGCCCGGTGTTCATGCAGGAACGCAATCGCCGCCTTTGCGGCGTCTTCCGTGTCTGTGATGATATCTTGGAGGCTTGCCGCAAGCGCGGTTTCCAGCGCGACTTCAAAGCCCGGCGGCGTCCCAAACGCATCGGCAATGACTGTAAACTCGCCACTTAACGTGCCGCGCTTTTTGGCCTCGAACACTGCTTTGACGCCTTGAAAATATCCTTCCTGCGCGGCTTCCAGCTCCTGCAATGTCCGCAGACGGGTAGACAGCGCGACCGACGCCGACTGCGCCGCGCTTGACTTCGCTTGTGTGGTTTGAACCGCCGCCCGCGCCGCATCGCGCCTGCCGAGCGCGTCCGTCAAGGCAGCTTCGGCGGCATTCAGCGCCGCTTTCGCCGCGTCTACGGCCCTGCGTGCCGCCGTTACTTCTGCCTGTGCGTCAGCCGCCGCCGCCGCAAATCGCGCCGATTCTGCCGCAACGCCCGGCAGTCCCGCTTCAAGCTCCGCCACTCGTGCGCCCGCCCGCGCCGCGTCCGCCTCACGCGACGCCTGCTGACGCGCCAGCGTCAAACTCTCCGCCCGCCGCCGCTCCGCCTGCCGGGTCAGCGCCGCGATCTTCTCGCCTAACGCCTGAACGCCTGCCTGCCGTGTTTGGACTTCCCGGCGCAGAGCTGCCTCTGCCGTCCGTGTGTCTGTCCCTTCCGCCTCTAAGTCAGCAATTTGCCGCCCCAGCCGGTCCCGCCGCTCGCCGATCTCCTCTAATTCTCCGGCCAAAAGCCGCTGCGCCTGCGTCAAGCCTTCAGCCCGCTGCCCGGCTAAGGCCCGCCCGCTTTCCGCCCGCTCCGCCGCCGCCCCCGCCGCCCCATGTACTGCCCGCTCGGCTTCCAATGCCGCTTCCGCGTCGGCGTGACGCGCCGCGATCTCCTGCGCTAATCCTTCGGCATCGGCCAGCCGGGACGCAAATCTCAGCGCCGCCGCCTGCTCTTCTTCGCGGGCCTGCCGCGCCGTATGGAGTTGGCCTTCCGCGAACCGCAGGTCCCGAATGAGCAGGCTGCTCTCCCACACCTTCAGCCGGTCTTTGAGGCTTTGATGCTTCTCCGCCCGCTCCGCCTGCCGCCGCAGCGGCTCGACTCGCCCCGTGATCTCGCTCTGAATGTCCCGCACCCGGAGCAGGTTCGTTTCCGTCGCTTCCAGCTTCCGCAGGGCTTCGCGCTTTTTGACCCGGTACTTCTTGATCCCCGCCGCTTCTTCAAACAGCCCGCGCCGGTCTTCCGCGTTCACCGACAGCACCGCGTCAATCTGCCCTTGATTGACCAGCGAATACGACTCGCGCCCGACCCCGGTGTCCAAGAACAGCTCGTAAATGTCTTTGAGCCGGCACGGCGTCTTGTTCAGGAAATACTCGCCCTCGCCTGTCCGGTACGCCCGCCGCGTCACCGTCACTTCCCTGAACTCTAAGGGTAGCCCGCCGTCCGAGTTATCCACCGTCAGCGACACTTCCGCCATGCCCGCCGCCCGGCGTCCGTCGCTGCCGGAGAAGATCACATCGGACGCTTTCGCCCCGCGCAGGGCCGACGCCTTCTGCTCGCCCAGCGCCCACAGCACCGCATCGCCGAGATTGGACTTCCCGGACCCATTCGGCCCGACAATCGCCGTGACGCCGGGCGCGAACTCGATCTCCGTCCGCTCCGCAAACGTCTTAAACCCCTGTAATTGCAATCGTTTCAGCCGCATCTAGTATCAATTATAGCAAATTACGCAGAGGAATGTATAGCTCCGCTACTACTGCGTATTAAAAGCGGTACACTCAGATAGGTGCAGGGGCAGGTGAAACCGTACCAGATACGCCAGGTTGTTAAGCTGATTGAGGTTTACGGGCTGAAATTGGATGCGGATGACGAAGTGGAGGAAAACTAATGCAGGATTACCATATCAACGTCTTTTACAGCAAAGATGACGGCGGCTACATCTCAGACATTCCCGATCTGAAGTTCTGCTCGGCCTTCGGCGAGACGCCCGGCGACGCGCTTCAAGAAGTCCTGCGGGCCAAAGATGCCTGGCTTACCGCCGCTCGTGAGGTGCACAAGCCCATTCCCCACCCCGTTACCGCCCCGCCATCTACCAGACTGTCTAGCGAGCAGCATAGCAGTTGCTAAAAACTACATCAGCATGATATACTGCTGATATGTGTAGTCAAACTAGCTGGGGAAATCGCCGCGCTTTGCTTCTCTTAACGCTGTTCGTGCCGCTCTTTTCCGGGCTGGCATGTGGGCGGCATTCCCGTCCTCAGCTTGTCGCTAAGCCGATGCCGCCTGCGGCTCTACCGCGTCCGGCCCTTCTGCCTCCCCATCCGCTTCTGCCGGTTGCGTTTCCCGCGCTCCCAACCGGCGAGATCAGCAGCCTGGCGTTCTCGCCGGACGGGCGGCGGCTGGCATTCGGCTACGGGCAGGATGCGGAGGTGACGCTGTGGAACCTTCAAACAGGCCGGCTTGCCTGGCAGCGGTCGGTGGACGCGGCCAGCGGCGGGCCAATTCAATTTGACCCGCACGGGCGGTTTCTGGTCGCGCAGTTCGACGATCCGGATAACGATGCGCCGGTCATCGCATCCACCCTCAGCGGGCGGCGGCTGGGGCTGAATGCGAGTTTTGAAAGCGGCGCGAGCGTGCGACTGGAACAGGCGGGACGCTTCTTAGTTGTCAGTGGGTGGCAGGAAGGCATGGTCAGCGGCCATAAGCAGCGAGAGGCGGTCCAAGTCACGGAAGTTTGGGACACGCGGAACTGGCGGCGCATAGGCCGGATTGCCGCGCCTCAGCACGACGCAGTTTCCGATCCCGGCTACGGTTTTGTTCCTCTCATGCCTTCCGGCAGGATCATCCGCCGTCTGCTTCAGAAAAAGAGGGAGTATCGCGAAGGGGAAACAGAGACAGCGAGCGGCGGCCAGTACCAGGATTATGTGGACGGCAAAGGCTCGCAGGACATGGTGTTTAACAGTAAACTCGCCGTCACTGTTTGGGAGACATCGGGGGAAGTCGAAGTGCGGGACCGGCGTACCCGGACACTGTTGTGGCGGCGGCAGCCCGCGCTTGCCCCTGACACGGCGCGGAGGCCGGCGATCTCGCCGGATGACCGGCTCCTTGCGGTTCCCACGCTCGGCGGGTTTGTTTACTTGTGGAACCTGAAGACGGGCCAACTGCTTGCGAAAACCCACTGCGCGACGGATGTTCTGCGCTGCGCGGCGTTCTCACCCAACAGCCGCGTCCTGGCCACTGCCGGGGGAATGGCGTATGGCAACGGCGGGGACGGGGTGCGTCTGCTGGATACGGCAACCTGCAAAGTGTTCGCCGTGCTGAAAGCGGCATTCCCGCAGACGGAGTACGAGAACCGGAAAGACTGGAGCGCGGGCCACCCGGATTGGCTTACTGCGCTCCCCAATTTATCGTATCTTGCGCCTGCTGGCGTCGTCAAAAAGACGCGAACGCCGGGGCGGCTGCGGAACGCGGAAGCGGTTGCACGGTTTGAGCGGCCTCAGCGGGTCCATGCAGCCCTGCGGAAGTGCTGGCAGTAGTTTGGGAAACTTGCTGGCGCGGAATGAAGTTAAGACCGAAAGCATTGAAAGAAGAAACACAAAGATTATGAGTAATACCAAAGGCTATGCGGCCCAAAGCAAGACGTCCCCTATCGCTCCGTGGGAGTTTGACCGGCGGGAAGTCGGACCGGCCGATGTGCAGGTGGAGATTGCGTACTGTGGGGTTTGCCACTCGGACCTGCACCAAGCCCGCGACGAATGGGGCGGCTCGGTGTTCCCGATGGTGCCGGGGCATGAGATTGTCGGGCGGGTCAAAGCGGTCGGCGCGGATGTCACGAAGTTCAAAGTCGGCGACCTCGCCGGGGTGGGGGTCATGGTGGACTCGTGCCGCACCTGCGAAAGCTGCCGGATTGGCCTAGAGCAGTATTGCGACCGGGGCAAGACGGTGTTCACCTACAACAGCCGCTTCCCCGACGGCACGGAAGCTTACGGCGGCTACTCGGATAACATTGTCGTGGACGAGTCGTTTGTCCTGTCCATCTCCCCCAAATTAGATCTGGCGGCGACTGCGCCGCTGCTGTGTGCGGGCATCACGACCTACTCCCCGCTGCGGCACTGGAACGTGCAGCCGGGCCAGAAAGTCGGCGTCGTGGGCTTAGGGGGATTGGGCCACATGGGCCTCAAGTTCGCCCATGCGTTCGGCGCTCATGTCACCCAGTTCACGACCTCGCCGGGCAAGGAAGCCGATGCCAAGCGGCTCGGCGCGGACGAAGTTGTTTTGACCCGCGACCCCGAAGCCTTGAAGCCGCTGGCAAGCACCTTTGATTTCATTCTGGACACAGTCTCTGCGCCGCACGACATCAACATGTACCTGAACCTGCTGAAGCGCGACGGCGCGATGGTGCTGGTCGGCCTGCCTGATACCCCGCCCGCCGTCTCCGCCTTTCCGCTGGCCGGCAAGCGCCGGTCGCTTGCCGGCTCGAACATCGGCGGCCTCCCGGAAACTCAGGAAATGCTCGACTTCTGCGCCGAGCATAACATCGTCAGCGACATTGAGCTGACCCCGATCTCCAAAATCAACGAGGCTTACGAGCGAATGCTCAAAAACGACGTGAAGTACCGCTTCGTCATCGACATGGCAACTCTCAGCGAATAAGCACCTGAAGCCCCGGTAGACCGTGTCTGCCGAGGCTTTTTGCTTTGCTGTCAAAAGTAAAATGACAGAGAGTGTATTTTGTCAGTTGATAGGGTAGAATGGAAGAGCAATGAGCGAGACAACGCTGACACGGGAAAAGATTTTAGACACGGCGGAGGATGTTCTGCGGCGGTACGGGCCGGGCAAGGCAACGGTTTTAGATGTCGCCCGCGCCCTCGGCGTCAGCCACGGCAGCGTGTACCGGCATTTCGCGTCCAAAGCCGACCTGCGGGACGCCGTCACGCAAATCTGGCTGGAGCGGTTCCTTGCGCCGCTGGAAGTGATTGTCGCCGAAGACGGCCCGGCGGCGGAGCGTCTGGGCCGCTGGCTGCGGGCGCTGACCCGCACCAAGCAGCAGATCCTGCTGGACGACCCGGAATTGTTCGCGACTTACGCGGCTTTGGCGGCGGAGGCGCGGGACGTCTTCAGCGGTTATTTGGACCGTCGGACAAATCAGCTTGTTCGACTGATTGAAGACGGCAATACGCGGTGCGAATGGAACATCGCCGACCCGGCGGCGGCCAGCCGGGCCATTTTCAGCGCCACCGCCCGCTTCCACAATCCCGCCCATGCCTCCGAATGGTCCCAGCCCGGCATGGACACGGCGCTGGAGGAAGTCTGGTCCCTTCTCTTGAAGGGCCTGAAAGCGACTTAATTTTACACCCAGAGGAGATTACACCATGAAAATGACAGGCAACACAATTTTGATCACCGGCGGCGGGTCGGGCATCGGACGCGGCCTGGCCGAAGCGTTTCACGCGCTCGGCAACCAGGTCGTTATTTCAGGGCGGCGCAAAGAAGCCCTGGATGACACCACGGCGGCGAATCCCGGCATGAAGTCCGCCGTGCTTGACATCGAAAACGAAGACTCGATCCAGAGCTTCGCGGCCCAGATAAAAGCCGACTTCCCGGCCCTGAACGCCGTCATTCACAATGCCGGCATTATGCGGATGGAGGCAGTGCAGGAAGGCGCGGTCGCCGACGCGGAAGCCATGATCAACACGAACCTGCTTGGCCCGATCCGCCTGACCGCCGCCCTGCTGCCGCTGCTTCAAGCCCAGCCCCACGCAGCCATTTTGACCGTCACCTCCGGCCTCGCGTTCGTGCCGCTCTCGATGACCCCGACCTACAACGCCACAAAAGCCGCGCTTCATTCGTACACCGAGTCCCTGCGCTACCAGCTCAAAGATACCGCCGTCCAGGTCATTGAGCTTGCCCCGCCGTATGTCCAAACTGGGCTGATGGGCGACCACCAGCATACTGATCCGAACGCCATGCCGCTCGCCGACTATATCGCCGAAACCATGCGCCTGCTGACGGACACGCCCGACGCCGCCGAAATCCTGGTGGAGCGGGTCAAGCCGCTGCGCTTCGCCGAACGCAGCGGCGGCTACGACGAGTTCTTCAAGAATTACAACGACGCGATGGCTGCCGCGCTAGCACACTGAACGCACCTATAGTAAAGGAAAATAGACCATGCACATGACAGGCAACACGATCTTAATTACCGGCGGCGGGTCGGGCATTGGGCGCGGGCTGGCCGAGGCATTTCACGCGCTCGGCAACCAGGTAATTATTTCAGGGCGGCGTCAAAACGTCTTGGACGAAGTAACGGCGGCGAATCCCGGCATGAAGGCGCTGACGGTAGACATGGCGGACAGCGCGAGTGTTCAGGCGTTTGCGGCCAAAGTCGCCGAAGAAAACCCGGCGCTGAATGTTCTCGTCAACATGGCGGGCATCATGGTCAACGAGAACCTGCAAACGCAAAAAGAGCCGCTGGACGTGATGGAAGCGACGGTCGCGACAAACCTCGTCGGCCCGATGCGCCTCACCGCCGCCCTGCTGCCGGCGCTTCGATCTCAGCCGAACCCCGTGGTGATGACGGTGACGTCCGGCCTCGCGTTTGTGCCGCTCGCGATGACCCCGACCTACTGCGCCACGAAAGCGGCCATCCACTCGTACACCGAGTCTCTGCGCTACCAGCTCAAAGACACGGGGGTCCAGGTCATCGAGCTGATTCCGCCCTATGTCCAGACCACGCTGATGGGCGACCGCCAGGCAAGCGATCCCAATGCCATGCCTCTGGAAGAGTACATCGCTGAGACTATGCGCCTGCTGACCGATACGCCAGACGCTGCCGAGATCCAAGTCGAGCGGGTCAAAGCCCAGCGCTTCGCCGCCGCAAGCGGCAACTACGACGGCTTCTACCGGAAGTTCAACGATACGATGATGGCCGCGCGGGCCGCAGAGATGCCCTAAGCCGCCGCTCACAGACAGGCTCCGGGAGCATAAAGTTTAGCCCCCGGAGCCTGTGCCGTCACCGGCGGCTTTGATCCACATCTGCAACCCAAACTCAAAGCTGCTGACGGGTTTTCGTTCCCCAAACGCTCCTGCCGCTTCCAAAACGGTCATGCCGTGCAGAAACGCCCAGAGCGCCATTGCCGCTTCCGGCGCTCTTTTCTCTCCGTAAAGGCCGGCAACATGGCCTAGGACAAAGTGCCATAACTGGAGATGCGCTGCATTCCCGTCCGCTTCGGTCGGGGGCGGCAGCAGCGTGAGGGCGAAAATCCGGGGCTGTTCTCGCGCAAACTGCACATAAGCGTAGGCAATGCTGCGGACCGCTTCTTCGGGAGGCTTGTCTGCGACCGCAGTGTGAAGCAATTCCCGAAGACGGCAGCGGCTTTCTTCTGCAAGCGCCGCTTCCAGGGCGGCAAGGCTGGGGAAGTAGCGGTACAGCGCGTTTGGAGCCAAACCGAGAGCCGCCGCGACGCTTCGGATCGCAAGCTTGTTGATGCCCTCTCTCGAGACCTGTTCCAAAGCGGTCGCAAGGATTGTCCGGCGGTCTGTTTTTGAGGGAAAGGGCATGATGCGTATAGTCTATCCTATTTTACATCAATTCTTAAAAAGAACGCGGGTCTCTTGACAAATCGCCCCCGGAAGGTGTACGATGTTCATAGTAAAGATGTACGCTGTATACAATAAAGGAAAGCGAGAAAACGCATGGCGTCAAGATCAATCGTAGTCACAGGTGCCTCCACGGGGATCGGCTGGGGAATCGCGAGTGTCCTTATCCAGAAAGGCTTTACAGTGTTTGGCACAGTCCGCAAACAAGCCGATGCGGAGCGCTTACAACTGGAATTCGGGGCTGCATTTATCCCGCTGCTGATGGACGTCACTGATCAGCCCGCTGTGGAGCGGGCCGCCGAGCAGGTGCGTGATGCTCTTGGACAGTCCACTCTGGCCGGCCTCGTCAACAACGCCGGGATCTCCATTGTGGGGCCACTGCTTCATACGCCGCTCCCGGAGTTTCGCCGGCAGCTTGAAGTCAATCTTGTCTCACCTCTGCTGGTGACGCAGGCCTTCGCGAAGCTGCTGGGCGCTGACCGGACGCGCGAAGGAAAACCGGGCCGCATTGTCAACATCAGCTCTGTCGGGGGAAAAATTGGTGCGCCCTTTTTGGGAGCTTACGCCGCTTCGAAGCACGGCTTGGAAGGGATGTCGGAGTCTCTGCGCCGGGAACTCCTGCTGTACGGGATTGACGTCATTCTCATCGAGCCGGGTTACGTCAACACCCCAATACTGGACAAAGCGGAAGCCGAGGACTTCCAGCTTTATCGCCGGACCGATTACGCAGCCAGCCTCGACAAGTTCAGGAAAGCGTTCATCGCCGAGGGCCGTAAAGGTCTTCCCCCGCAGGCAATCGGCGAAGCGGTCCACACCGCACTCACCGTCCAAAACCCGGAAGTGTGTTACACAGTCGTCAAGCAGAAGCTCATCAATTGGACCTTGCCGATGCACCTGCCGAAACGACTCCTTGACCGCCTGATCGGCCGGCAGCTCGGACTGCTGCCCGCAAAGAAGTAAGGAACTGAACTGCTTTCGGAGCTTTTCTCAGCCGCGCTGCCATTCCATGACTTGAAGCATGTGCGAAAGGCCGTCATTCGAAAAAACTTCGCCGACGGCTTCCCCGGCCTGCGTCGCCGCTTCTTCGGCGCGGGCAAACATCGCGGTCTCATAGTCTTGAACCGCCGTGTCCCAGTCATCTTGGAGCAGCGCCGCCGCAAGATCGGCGGCGTCCCGCAGAGCGAGGTTTGCGCCTTCGCCGGAAAACGGCGACATCAAATGCGCGGCGTCGCCGAGCAGCGTGACGCCGGGCCGGTGCGCCCAGCGGTGACCGACCGGCAGGGCATAAATCCGCCGGGGCGTTAGCGTGTCCCCGCTTTCGGTGATGAGCTGCAAGAGGTTGGGGGACCAATCGCGGAAGTGCGTGAGGAGACTGTCCCGATCAAGCGGGTCGTCGGCCCAGTTTTCTGGGACACGCAGCCCGGCGTAGCCGCCGACATGGGCATTTGCATTCCGGTGGGCAATGAGCGCCTTGTTGTCGCCCAGCGCAAACATCAAGCCGCGCCCGACCAAACTTGCGATCTCCGGGTGCCGCGTGTCGGCGTCGTCTATTCCCAGCTCAATAAACGACACGCCGCTGTAAATCGGCTGGGCGTCCGAAAGGAGCGGGCGGACGCGGGACCACGCGCCGTCCGCCCCGACAACAAAATCAAACGTCTCGCGATTGCCGTTCTTGAACACCAGGACAAATGTACCATCCTCCTGCGGCTCGACCGTACTGAGGGCATGGCCCCAGCGGACGGCGCCGTCCGGCAGCGAGTCCAGCAGCATCTGCCGCAGATGGCCCCGGTCTACTTCGGGCCGGTCTTTCCCTGAAACATCCGTATCGCTGAAGTGCAGGGTTCCGTGCTTATCGTAAACCCGCGACTCTTGATCTTCATACCGGGCGACGCGCTTGAACTCGGCAGTTAGTCCGGCCTGTGCGAGCGCACGCTGGCCGGTGTCCGGGTGCAAATCCAGCGACCAGCCCTGCGGCCGGGCCGACGACAGCGACTCGCCCTCATAGACGGTGGCGGAAATGCCGTGAATGTGCAGAATGCGGGCGAGAGTCAGGCCGCCGGGTCCGCCCCCGACAACAGCAATAAATGGTTTCATTTACATAGTATACTATGTAAATCATTGTTTGAGCATCAATCGCACAAAATTGTGCCAAAATACTTCCAATGGATGCACAAACTTTTCGCCGGCCCAGCCACCTCCTCAGCCGCTCGGCCCGTCTGCTGACACGCTGGGGCGAAGAACGGTTTGCGGCTCTGGGTCTTTCGGTCGCCCAAGTGCCGGTGCTGTTTGCACTGAAAGACGGTCGCTCGCTGACCCAAAAAGAACTCGCTCATCTCGCCCGGATCGAGCAGCCGACCATGACCCATCTTCTGGCCCGCATGGAGCGTGACGGCTTAATAAAGCGCACCTTAAATCCAAACGACAAGCGCAGCAGCCTCGTCTCCCTGACGCCGCTTGCCCTCCAAAAGCTCCCGGACGCCGGATCCGTGCTGCTGGAAGGCAACGCCGCCGCCCTGCAAGGATTCACGGAGGAAGAAGTCGCCGTTCTGAGCGAACTGCTCCGCCGGGTCGTGGACAACCTGGACCCCGGCGCGGCGGAAATCGAGAAAGAGTGGAACCGCTGATGTCGTCACAGGCGCAGCAGCGCCTCGGCATTTGCATAAGCGATTTTTTCCTTGTCTTCCTCGCTGATAGGAAGGGTTTCCAGAAATTGACGCGCTCCTGTCAAGGTGAGGTACGGGTAGTCCACCGCATACAAAATACGGTCGGCCCCCAAAACCTTGTAGATAAATTCGAAGTGCGGCCGGTTCAGCATTCCGCTGGGCGTCACGAACACATGCGCCTTGTAGGTCTCCGTGATGCTGCGAGAAAGCTCTGTCGCTTCCTGGGGAAGCGTATCGTCCATGCGCTGAAGATAAAAAGGGACCATTTCGCCCCAATGACCACTGATGACCTGCAAGCCGGGGAACTTCTCGAACTTGCCGGACAGGATCATGCGGATCACCTGGATGCCGGCTTCATTGTGCCAGCCCCAGCCGAACAGCGACAAGCGTGCGCTCACTTCCTTGTCCAGACCGCCGTAATAAGGCTCGCGCACCTGCGGCAAAGGAAAGCCGGGATGTACATACAGCGGCACTTGAAGCTCATTCAGCTTCGCCAGCACCGGCTCGTAGCGAACATCATCCAGGAACTCCTGCCCCGGCCGGCCGACAAGCAGCGTTCCGACAAGGCCCAGCTCCTTCACGGCGCGTTCCAGCTCCGCCGCAGCCGCTTCCGGGTCCTGCCAGGGCAGCGCGGCGAACCCGGCAAGCCGCGCCGGATGCGCCCGCACGGCCTCCGCCAGCGTGTCGTTCGCGGCGCGGGTCAGCTCAGCCGCCTGTCCCGCCGGGGCGAACTGCGGCGTACTGCTGTACGACAAAACCTGCATATCAATCCCATGCTTGTCCATCTCAGCGATCCGGCCTGCGCCCATGTCGCCCGCCATCTGCATGACGGCTTTAATGGGTGCAAGATGCGGCCGGTCGTCGGTGAGTTCCGAGGGCTTGTCTTCAACCCGGCTGCCCCAGTCGGCCATGTAACCGGCTTCCGCCGCCTGCACCGGCTGGGCCGCTTTGGTGATCGCGGCGTCTACCGTATGTTCTTCCAGGCAAATAATTTTCATTGGGTTCTTTCTAACGGCACGCCTTAATTTTAAGGGAGCAATTTCAAGGCGGCCTGCTCAGCCCGATTTCGGGTTTTGCCCGGATGCCGGAGTTCGCAGCATACTCACTTCAACATACCCACGGCCGCATAAATACACCCGCCGCTACCGAAACACGCCCGCCGCTGCCGCCATTTACTGAATAAATGGCAACCCAATGAAAACGCCCGGCTTTCAATTGAAAGCCGGGCGTTTTCCTGCCGCCTTGCACCAAGAAATTCGCTTTGTTTCCAAGCCGGGATGCTCCCTAACGAATCGCGCTCACTCTGCCATAATTGGGTGTGGAGGCGGCATCGCGAAAGGAGCGAGTTCTATGACAGCTATGTCTGTCTCCCCAGGAGTCATGTTAGGGCAGAAGGTCCCATCGGTCAATGGAGCGCTGAGCGCCGATGAGTCGCATCTTGTGAAGCTGACCAAGCGGGAAATCGAAGTCCTGACTCATGTCATCCAGGGCAAGTCAAGCCGGGAAGTGGCCGACACGCTGTTTGTCTCGAAGCGCACGGTGGATTTCCACCTGGCGAATGTCTACGACAAGCTGCATGTCAACAACCGTGTGCAGGCGTTCCGCCGCGCCACACGGCTCGGCCTCATTCCCTACGAAGCGCAGTTTGCGGATTAGTTTCCTAGTCCCCAAATTGTGAGAAGCAAAGCCCTAGCACGCCGCAGGCAACCCAAACTAAGAGCGGGAGACGCAAGTCTCCCGCTCTTTTTTCGTGCAATGGTTGGATTTGTGCAATGGTGAGAGAAGCGTCAGCTCACGTCGTAGACAACGTCATGGAGCAAGGTAGCCATTTGAGTCGCGCCGTAGTCTTCGACGCCCCACCAGTGGGCATTTTTGATACCCCCCCAGCACCCGTAGGGCATGAGGCAGGTGATGGTACGCCCGCCTCGGCTGCCGGCACTGGGTCAGGATTTCTCCGCGCATCTGCCGGGCCTCAAACTCGGAAATGCCGAGCCGGGACAAAAGCCCGGCCCAGGCGATGTCAAATCGAACAATTTCCATGCTGCAGTATTTCCCGATTCTTTAGCTTGACCGTGAGCCGGACGAACTTCACATAATTTTCATCTGATTTTAACAATCGCCTATGCTATAATACTGTGATGTCTGCACACTTTTTGCCGCGCTGCCAATTTTCGCTCCGCCTCGCCCTGCCGCTGCTTCTGCTGCCGGGGGCGCTGCTTCTGGCCGGCTGCGGAACCCAGGCGCAGAACAGCTTGAAAGTCCAGAATGACCTAGACTCCTGTCTGCGCTCGGCTCAGCTAGGGGATGCCAAGGATGAAGCGGACGCCCGGCGCTGGGCCGACCGGGCTATCGCCGTCGCGCCGTCGGACCCTGATACCTACTTCGGGCCGGCAAATCCGAACCCCAGCGATCCTCTGCCGCAGCTTTCCGTTTATGCCGTCTTTTCCGCCGTCGGCGACACCCCCGCCGTTGCCGACTACATGACGCAGGCGGTACAAAAGTTCCCGAATGATGAGCGTGGGTACGGGTTTTTGTCCGATGCCCAGAATAAGCTCGGCCAAACGGCGGCTCAAAAAACAACGGCGGCCAAGCTGGTGACGCTCCTTTCTTCCAAGCTCAAGACCCCCGGCGCGACCGACCTCCAAGCGCTGACCGACGCGCTTGGCCAGGCGTATTTCGATGCCGGCGACACGGTCAACGGCAGGGCGACCTACAAAAAGGCAATCCAAGCCTACCCCGCCGATTCAAACGCCATGAACGGCCTGGCGTATGCCGAAGCCGTGCGTGGGATTGCCCTGCCGGAAGCGCTGACACTGGCCCGTCAGGCGGTCGCGCTGGCTCAAAAGCAGCCGGACAGCGATACCAAAGATACCACCGTCGCCGAATATCAGGATACGCTGGCCTGGGTGCTGTACCAGCAGGGAAAGTACCCGGAAGCCGAGCAGAACGAGCTGGAAGCGGCAGAAGCGCTGCCGCGTCTGGCGGAAATCCGCTACCACCTGGGCTTGATCTACGTCGCCGAGGCCAAGATGGATGCCGCGCAATCGGAGTTAAAGCACGCCACGCTGCTGTCGCAGGGCTACACCGCCGCACAGCAGGCGCTGGACAGCCTGCCGAAAACCGTCGTCGCCAAATCGTCCTAGCCCTTCGGGATGATGCCGTGAATGCGATGCCGTGAACGGCGTCGCTGAGGGGCGAGCCGCCAGGCCGCCACCTGCGTGGCGGAAGATGAAAATTATGTCCTAATCTTGTCCCGCGAAGGTGGGACCTTAGCGTCTGCGCTCCCCAGCGACGCCGTTCACGGCATCGCATTCACGCACACCATCGCAGTCACGCCCTCAGAATTTAAACGCCCTCAAGCCACACACGCGGCGTTCCGCGTGTTTTAGATAGGTAGTACCACCCACCATGAAAGTCAACCCTGTTCTTCCGCTTATTCTTCCACTTGCCTCTTGTCTGCCTGTTGCCGCCGCCCTTGCCCTGGGTATTCCCGCCGCAGCGGCCTCCACTCACACCGCCGAGCGGTCTGGGGCGATCCAGAGTGCCGCTGCCAGCCAGGCCGCGCAGGCGGTTCAGCCGCGCCTCACCGGCCATGTCCCGTTGGCCGCTGTGGCGCACGCGCATCTTGTGGGACGGGTCGCGGCGGCGCAGACCGTCAGCCTGGCTTTGACCCTGCCGCTTCGAAATCAGGCAGAGCTGAGTGATCTGCTCTCCCGGCTGTCTACGCCCGGCGACCCGCTGTACGGGAAGTTTCTCACGCCCGCCGAGTTCACCGCACGGTTCGGGCCGACCCCAAGCGACTATGCGGCGGTCGCGGCGGCGGCGAAAAGCGCGGGTTTGCAAGTGACGGGGATGCACCCAAACCGGCTGATTTTGGACGTTTCTGGCTCGGCCTCGGCGGTCGAGTCGGCGTTTAACCTGCACCTCCAAAACTACCGCGCCGCCGACGGCCATGTCTTCCGAGCGCCGGACGCCGGCCCGCTCCTGCCGCGCGGGATGGCCGGGCGCGTCGCGGGGGTCGTCGGCCTAGACACGGCCCTGCACCTGCATTCGCATCTGCGCTTGCATCTTGTCCCCTCTGCCCTCAGCGGGCATGACGGGTCGGGGCCATACGGCGGCCTGACGCCGTCAGATGTCAAGACTGCGTACAGCCTGACTTCAGTCAGCGCGAACGGGTCGGGACAGTCCCTTGCGTTGTTTGAGCTAGACGGTTATACGGCAAGCGACGTTGCGGCTTACGAAGCAAACTTCGGCCTGCCCGCTGTTCCGCTCCAGAAGATTTTAGTAGACGGTACCACTGGAGGCACGGGCAGCACCTCGGATGAAACCACACTGGATATTGATCTGGCCCAGGCGCTGGCTCCGAACCTCAGCAAAATCCTCTTGTATCTGTCGCCGAACACGAACCCCGGCGTCCTTGACACCCTGAACCGGATAGTGAGCGACAACAGCGCCAAACAAGTCAGCACGTCATTCGGCGAACCTGAGATTCCTTCAGGCGCGGCGTTTGTCGCGGCGGAAAATCCGATTTTTCAGGAAATGGCCGCGCAGGGCCAGAGCATGTTCTCCGCGACCGGCGACTACGGCGCGTATGACGACGGCAGCACGCTCAGCGTAGATGATCCCGGCTCTCAGCCCTACGTCACCGGCGTCGGCGGCACGACCCTAGCGACTAATGGAACCGGCGCTCCCTACGCCGCCGAAAGCGCCTGGGGACTGTTCCTCAATGTCAATGACCCGAACAGCACCGGCGGGAGCGAGTATGGGGTCGGCGGCGGCGGCGGTTTTTCAGCAGTCTGGCCGACGCCGAGCTACCAGACGGCGCTTGTGCCGACCCCGGCCATGCGGAGCGTCCCCGATGTCGCGCTGAATGCAGACCCGGAAACCGGCTATTCCGTCTATATCGGCGGGCAGTGGAATGTTTACGGCGGAACATCGGCGGCGGCTCCGCTGTGGGCGGGCTTCACGGCTCTGGTCAACCAGCAGCGGGCGGCGGTGGGCAAAGCGCCGGTCGGCTTCCTGAACCCGATCATCTACCAAATTGCGGGAAGCGCGGCCTACGACGTAGACTTCCACGATGTCGCCAGTGGCAGCAATTTATACTACCCGGCCACAACGGGCTACGACAATGCAACTGGATTGGGGTCGTTTGTCGGCATCAACCTGTTGAACACGCTCGTCAACGGCCTGCCGGCGGTCTCTGCATCAACTTTGACGGGAACGATTACCGCTGCCGACACGAACGCCCCGCTGCCGAACGTCACGGTGAACGTCTTGTCCTCCCCCGGCGGCGTGGTGATCAGCACCGCGACCACGAACGCGGCAGGTGTTTACTCATTGGCAATCCCTGCCTTCCGGAGCCTGTCATTGGCGGTCAGCGCCTACGCGGCGACCGGCGGGGCTTATGCCGGGACAAAAGTGCCTGCCACCGCCCCAGCCAGCGGCCAGACGGTAACGTTGAATGTCGCCTTGCAGCCCGCGCACACGTTCCCGACGGGCCTTCAGATGATCTCGTCGCCGTATAACTACACCGGCCTTGGCGACTTCGCCGCGATCTTCGGCCTCGGCTACCCGACGTCCCGTCTGGTCGCCTGGGATGCGTCCGCTGCCGCGTATGCCTTTTATCCGAACGCCCCGGCGAACACGCTGACGCCCGGCGCCGGCTACTGGGCGAACTTCCCCGCCGCCGCGTATTCGCACTTCGACGGGGCTTTAGTGCCGGTCACGACGCCGTTTTCGCTGACGCTTGCGGCTGGCTGGAACCTGATCGGCGACCCCTTCCCCGCCGTCGTCCCGCTGTCGTCGGTTACGGCGGACGGTTCTGCGCTGACATCAAGTTCCGTTTCGCCCAACCTGTACTCGTACAGCACCGCGTCCGGCCAGTATGTCTCGGTATCCGCCGCAGCCGGCTCGCTTCAGCCTTACGCGGGTTACTGGATTTACACATCGTCGCCGGTGACGCTGAGCATTCCCGCGCCGTAGGAACCGCATGAGATAGAAACCGGCACTGGAAGTGCCGGTTCTAAAGATCTGTTGACCCCGCCCCCTGGAACGTGCTAAAATAGCGGCAGTTCGCATCTCGCTTTTCAATCTCGCGACATTCAACGGAGAACCACGATGACACAGACTATCCCCGCCGCTCTTTCCGCCGCCACGCTTGCCGCCCTGCTTTCGCTCGGCCTCAGCGCCGGCGCATCGGCCCAGTCCGCGACTCCCACCGAAAAGCCGATTACGATTAAGCTCGGCGTCTTTCTGCCGAGCGGCAGCCGCCTGAAGAACGCTGCCAGCGATACCTGGTTCAGCGCCGGGGCTGAGTATGCCCTTGTGCCGAAACCCGGCGCGGAAACCGCCGCCCAGAGCTTTGTCCCGCTGGCGTATCTGGACTACGCCGGTGTCAACCGGCATGGAGTCAACGCCGATTATGTTGGGGTCGGGCCGGGCTTCCGCTACAACCTCGCCGCGCCGGGCAACAGCAGCCTCATCCCCTATGTCGGCGCCGGAGCGGGGGCGTACTTCCTGCACGCCAAGGGGATCGGCGGGTCGTCCAACAAGACAAACTTCGGCTACCGCCTGAACGCCGGGGTCGAGTTCAACCAGGCGTACTTGTTTGAGATCAACTACACCGACGGCAACAGCCTGAGCGGCGCCCGGTTCGGCGGCTTCAATATCCAGGCCGGGATTAAGTTTTAGGAAGCCAGAGAAAAAGAACGGAAGAAAGCAAGACATTGACGACCTACGAAGACGCGGATCACGATGTCCGGGAAGACCCGGTTTCGCACGAGAAAGTAGACCCGCGCACATCGCCGCACCAGAGCTTTTATGCCGGGCGGCATTACCATTTCGTCTCTGTGACCAACAAGCAGGTCTTCGACGAAGATCCGCAGCTTTGGGTCTCGACGCCCCATGCGTCCGAAACATCCGCGTCGCTCTCTCCCATCGGCGAGCCGGAGAATTAGGGTCTGAAAACCAAGCCATGCCGAAAGCCGAGTCCCGCAATCCGCACAATCTGCCGACCAAAGTCTGCCCGGTCTGCGGCAGGCCGTTTGTTTGGCGCAAAAAGTGGGAGCGTGACTGGGCGAATGTCATTTATTGCAGCGACAAATGCCGCCGGGCGGGGAAGTAAGAGACCTCACCCCGCGACTTGTATGCCTACAGCGTTACTGCGTATCGCGGGGTGAGGTCCGCCTCAAGAAAGCTATTTCATATCCATGACCACAACTAAACACATCCATAGTGCAGCAGTCTGCTCGCTTTTCCTGACAACCTTTGCCGCATTCAGTATTAGCCGAAGCAGTGCTGAACCGCCGAAGCCGTTCCTGCACCCGCTGTTCACCGATAACATGGTCTTGCAGCGCGGCATGGCTGACCCTGTTTGGGGCTGGGCCGCGCCGGGCGAGAGCGTTTCCGTCAGCTTCCACGGCAAAACGGCAATCGCCGTCGCAGGGCGGGACGGCAAATGGACCGCCAAAGTCGGGCCGTTTGCCGCCGGCGGCCCGTATACGCTGACCGTGGCTGGGGCGCAGACTGTGACGCTGAAAAACGTCATGGTCGGAGACGTCTGGCTCTGCTCCGGGCAGTCCAACATGGAGTTCGGGGTCGGCAACCTTGTCAAACCCGAAGAAACCATCGCGGCGGCAGCCGACCCCGATTTGCGGCTGTTCACCGTCCCGAAAGTCCCGGCTACCTTGCCGCAGGAGACCCTGAGCAACGGACAGTGGCAGGCATCCAGCCCCGAAACCATTAAAGCCCAGGGAACATGGAACGGCTTCAGCGCGGTCGCCTACTTCTTCGGGCGCAAGCTGCGCCGCGACACCCATGTCCCCGTTGGGCTGCTGCTGTCGTCGGTGGGAGGCACGCCCGCCGAAGCCTGGACCAGCGAGACGGGATTGCGGAAGAACGTCCCCGACTTCGACCCCCTGCTGGACCAGCTTGACGCCGCGCAGGGCAGCAAAGTGACTTTGGACCAGCAGGCAACCGGCTGGTACACGAAAAACGACCCCGGCACGCCCGCGAACTGGCAGGCTCCGGCCTTTGACGACTCTTCGTGGAAAACGATCCCAACGCCGGGCTTGTTTCAGGACGCCGGTATCCCGGAACTCAGCGCAGTCAACGGCGTCGTCTGGTACCGCCGGACGTTTGACCTGCCGGCAGGGAGCGCCGGCAAAGACGCCGTGCTGCATCTGCTGGCAGACGACAATGACACCACCTGGGTCAACGGCAAACAGGTCGGCGCGACCGAAGGGTTCCAAACGCCGCGTGCCTATGCCGTCCCGGCGGCGCTTCTGAAGCCGACCGGCAATGTCCTTGCCGTGCGGGTGCTGGACACCGGCGGCAAAGGCGGGATTTACGGCGACCCGGCCGGCCTGAACTTAGCCGTCACGGGCAGTGATCCCCTGCCGCTGGCCGGCTCCTGGCGCGTGAAGCTCGGTGTTGCTTTAACCGCCGCCCCGCCGCTGCCGGTCTCGATTGAGAACAACCAGAACTTTCCTTCGGTGCTGTACAACGGCCAAATTGCCCCGCTCGCGACGTTTGGCATCAAAGGCGCGATCTGGTATCAGGGCGAAGCAAACTCCGACCGCAGCGCCCAGTATCGCCGCCTGCTGCCCGCCCTGATCGGTGACTGGCGGATGCACTGGAACGAAGGCGCTTTCCCCTTCTTCATTGTCCAGCTTGCCGGCTGGCAGCCCGGCGGCACGGACTATGCCGCGCTGCGGGATGCCCAGTGGCGCACGTCGAAGACGGTCCCGAACGCCGGGATTGCAACGGCGGTTGATGTCGGCGACGAGTCGGACATCCATCCGAAGAACAAGGAAGAAGTCGGCCGAAGATTGGCCCTCGCCGCCGAAGCGAAAGTCTACGGCGAGAAAGTCCCGTTCGCCGGCCCGGTCTACCGCTCGCTGATTATTTCCGGTTCGTCCCTGACGCTGACTTTCACCCACACTGACGGCGGCCTCGTTTCTAAGACCGGCTCGGCATTGACCAGCTTCGAGGTTGCCGGCTCCGACGGTGTGTTCGCCGCCGCTGCCGCCCATATTGCCAAAGACACGGTTGTCGTATCGTCGCCGAAAGTCCCGGCCCCGGTCGCCGTCCGCTACGCCTGGTCCGGCTTCCCCGAATGCAGCCTCTACAACGGCGCCGGTCTGCCCGCGTTTCCCTTCAACACCAGCGCAGAGGCTGCGCCGGTGAAAAAGACCGCTGGTCCCTCCCCAAACCAATAAAAGAACCCGGCATTGAAAATGCCGGGCTTTTGTAGTGCGATTGCCCGCTTGCGTGGGCAGAAAAAGAAAAAGGGCGAACACAATGTTCGCCCTTACACCTACTTAATAGGGCGCGAGCCTTATGTTCACTCTTCTTGCTCGTGCCTCGTTCGCAAAACTTCCACTATTCCCCCATCGGCAAGACCGCTTCTTCCGCAGCGCGTGCGCGTTCCAGCACGACTTCCTTGCGGTTCACCGGCACGGCGGCGGGCGCAAAGACGCCGACGATCACCTGGTCACCGATGACTTCTAAAATCTCGACTTCCACGATGTCCAAGCCTTCCCCGATTTGAATGACCGAGCTGCTGCCGTCGTGCGGGCGGCGGTTAAAGAGGTGCATGTCAATCCTTTGCAAAGGTAAGTGTCGTTACCAGCCTTGCAGGAATCATGCCAAGTATGAGTACTGTGTTATTCGGAGGTCTTCGGGGTGGTCCAGGTGCCGCTTTGTGCACCTGCGTAGAGCGCTTCCATGACCGCGCTTCGGGTGGCGGCTTCGCGCACTGTGACCAGTGCGGCGGGGTGACCTGCCACGGCGTCTAAAAAAGCGTCCAGGCTGGCCGGCTGGGCGGGCGGCAGGTCGGTCCAGGGAGTTTTGCCGTCTGCGCCCTCCACATGGCTGCTTTGGAAGTACAAATCGCCGCTGATGATGACGGCGTGGCCTTCGGTACCGCAGATTTGGAGCGTGACGGGGTCGGAGACATCGTCCCAGGCGGCGGCCACCGTCCCGATGGCGCCGCTGGTAAACCGCAGCAGCCCTTCGCCGGTCTCATCGCAGCCTTCATACGCACCGGTGCCAGGGTCAAGCTGTGCGGTCACTTCTGTGACATCACCCATCAGCCAAAGCAAAATGTCCAGCATATGAGCGCCGAGGTCGCCGAACGCGCCGACCCCGGCGATTTTCGGATCCGCCATCCAGCGCCAGTCCGTGTCGAACCAATGGCCTAAAGCGCCGGAATGGCAGTTCGAGCCGCGCACCCGCGTGATCCTGCCGAACGCCCCGGCGTTGACCTGCTGTTTCAGGAACAAATGCGCCGGGAAGCCGCGCATGAAAAAGCCGGTGCCGTAAATCACCCCGGCGGCTTCAATCGCCGCCGCCATACGGAACGCATCGGCGGACGCAAACCCTAGCGGCTTTTCCACAAACAAGTGCTTGTGGGCCGCCGCGAGGGGCAGGACCACCTGCTCATGCAGGTTGGTCTCCGTGCAGACCAGCACGGCGTCAATTCCTGAATCGGCGCAAATTTCTTCCACGCTGCCGGCGACCGCCGCGCCCAGTTCTCCGGCCCGGCGCCCCGCGCGGGCGGTGTCGTGGTCCCAGACCATCTTGCAGACAAAATCCGGGCGATTTTTGAGCGTGTGAATAAAGCCGCCGATGTGGATATGGGCGCAGCCGGCAAGAGCAATCGTCGTCATATAAGTGTCCTTTGCGTCGTCGTTTAAGGTAAGAGTATTCGCGGCAATAATCGCATTTGTGAGGAAAAAACTATGACTGATAAACCGGTACGCCCAAAGACCGCCGACCTTCCCGCCCAAACTATTCCCTACCCCGGCAAGCAGACCGACATGAAGCTGCCGCCGCAGACCGATCTCATCGGCTACAAGCCCGCCGGCAAGCTTTCCGGCAAGAAAGCGATTATTACCGGCGCTGACTCCGGCATCGGCCGCGCCGTCGCCCTTGCCTTCGCTTTAGAGGGCGCGGATGTCGCGATTGTCTACAACGAAAACGATGCCGACGCCGAAGAAACGAAGTCTTTAGTGGAGGCGCAGGGCCGCCGCTGTTTAGTGCTGAAAGCGGATGTCCGCGACTCTGCCGCCTGCCGCTCGGCAGTCGCCAAAGCCGTCGCTGAATTCGGCAGCCTTAATATCTTAGTCAACGACGCTGCCTACCAAGCCGTTCAGGACTCTTTGGAGGACATCAGCGACGAGCAGTTCCAGCGGACACTGGAAACCAATATTTTCGGCTATTTCTACATGGCGAAAGCGGTTCTGCCGCATCTGACGAAGGGGGATGCGATTGTCAACACCGGCAGCATCGTCGGCTTGGTCGGTGAAAAACATTTGATTGATTACTGTACCAGCAAGGGCGCGATCCATGCGTTCACGAAAGCACTGGCGCTGAATTTAGGTCCGAAGGACATCCGGGTCAACTGCGTCTGCCCCGGCCCGGTCTGGACGCCGAACATTCCCGGCACGATGCTTTTGGAAGATGTTAAGACCTTCGGTGCCGAAGTGGCCCTGGCCCGGCCCGGCCAGCCCGACGAGCTGGCGCCGATTTATGTGTTTCTAGCCTCCGACGACGCCAGCTTCATGACCGGCGCGTTAGTAGAAGTCACCGGCGGCAAGATGTCCAGCAGCTAGAAAGAGTACCCGCCTTAATTCTGGGTCAGTAAAGCCCAATCCCCACCCCCTCCCCCGCAAGCGGGAGAGGGGAGCCATACGGAGTCGAGAGTATAGACGTTTCTGCTCTTCTTTGTTTCTTTCTGCTCCCCGCTTGCGGGGGAGGGGCTGGGGGTGGGGGCTTTACTGACCCAGCGCATAGCGTGCGAGCAGGGCGTCAATCAGCATTGCCGTCCATAACTCATGGTCTTCGGCATCGGAAAACTCGAAGCGCAGGCCCGCCGCGCCGTTCGCTCCGTCGCGCCACATCAAGTCGCCGAGCGTCAGGACCGACGGCCCGGAGGCGCCGCGCAGGCGCACCGGGACCGGACTGTCCATCCAGGTGGGAACGGTGGTTAGTCGTGCGCCGCCGACTCCTAAATCGCTCGACTGGGCGGGCTGCCAGCCGCTGCCGTCGTGCAGTTCCACCGTGATGCCTTCGGGCGCAGGCCAGCGCCGAAAGTCGCGCCGCCCGCCGCCGGGCGCCTCCGCCGGTTTCGCTCCCGACGCTTCGGCGATCCGCAGGCGCTCCAGCAGCGCCAGCGCTTCGTCCTGCTTTCTCAGGGCCATGTCTATCTCGTTTTCGGCGTCCAGCAACTCGTCTGCGCCCATGTCTTCGTAGTCGCTCATGCGGTTATCTCCTGCGGCACGTCATGCAGCGCCGCAATCATTCGGTCAATCTCTTCGGCCGTGTTGTAATGCGCCAGCCCGACCCGCACCGCGCCGCCGTGGCCCTCTAAACCAAAGGCTTCCATAAGCCGCAGCGCATAATAATTGCCGCTCCAAACGCAGATACCGAATGACGCCAGATATTCGGCGGTCTCGCGGGGCGGAAGGCGCGGCCAGGTAAAGGCCATTGTCGGCAGGCGCTCATCTAAGCGTTCCAAGTCCGAAAGGCCGTAAATCGTGACATCGGGCAAGCTTTGCAGCCCTGTCAGTAAGCGCTTGGACAGAGTCTGCTCGTAGGCTTTGATCGCCGCCATTGCCGATTTCAGTGTCAGCCGCCGGCCCGCGTAGCCCTGCGCGGCGTAGTCTGCTCTAAACGGCCCGCCGAACTGCTCGCCGACACTTTCCAAGTACGCGACCGCTGCCGAGACGCCCGCGAGGCTTTCATGGCTCAGCGTGCCGAGTTCCCAGCGGTAAGGGATGGCGTCTTTCGACGGCTTGACTTTGTGCGGGGTCAGCCGCGTCAAATGCTCGGCCTTGCCGTACAAAACGCCCGCGTGCGGCCCGAAGAACTTGTAGGGGGAACACGCGAGAAAGTCGCAGTCCAGCCTTTGGACATCAATCGGCCCGTGCGGGGTGTACTGCACGGCGTCTACGAACACTATCGCGCCGCGCTCGTGCGCCAGCCGCGTCAGCTCCGCCACCGGGGGAACTGTGCCGACGGCGTTGGACGCATGGGTGACGGCGACCAGCTTTGTGCGGGGCGACAGCGTCCGGGCGAAGCTGTCTAAGTCCAGCGTTCCGTCGGCAAGATGCACGTCCACAACTCGGACAACCGCCCCGGCGGCCTCCAAATCCGCCCACGGCGCGACATTGGCATCATGGTCCAGTGCCGTGACCACTACTTCGTCGCCGGGCTGAATCGTGTCGGCCAGCGAGCGGGCAAGATGGAACGTCAGCGCGGTCATGCTCGGCCCGAACACAATCGTTTCCGGCCCCGGCGCGTTCAGCAGATCCGCCATCGCCTGCCGCGCGTTCGACACCACTGCGTCTGTTCGGCGGCTCGTTGCAAACGCCCCGCCGACATTAGCGTTGGCATTTTTGTAATAGTCCGACACGGCCTCAATGACCGCCGACGGCACCTGCGTTCCACCGGGATTGTCAAAAAAGACGGCAGGATGCGCGTCAAGCGTCAGCGCAAGCGAGGGAAACTGCCGGCGCAGCAGGCCGGGATCGAAGAAGTCAGTCATAGCCGTTAATTCGCGATTTTCGGCGTTTCTCCTGCCGTAATTTGCGGCGCGTCCGTGATTTGCTGAATGGCGGCGTCTATCCACCATTTGCCTAAATCAGACGCCGCCGGACGCGCGGCCTTCAGCGCAGTCAGGGCAGCGGCAGGCTGCTTGAGTAGCCCTGCTACCGCGATTTCGCGGGCGTCGTCCGGCCCGGCGGACAACGCGGACACCCAGCGGGCGATCTGCGCCGCCGTCGGCGGCTGCACGACGAACAGGGCGGCGGACGGCGTCTGCGTGGCTTGCAGCAGCGGGCTGATGGCCTGTGCCTCGACGCGGTATGCTCCCGGACGCAGCCCAGTCAGCGTGACCCGGCTGCCGGGATGCGGTGTTCTCCAGGCGCCGCCGTTCAAGCGCCACTGGAACTCACGCGGCCCTTGAGGCGCGGCCTCAAAGTGCAGCAGCACGGAGTCGGAAGACAGCGAGCGTACCTCAATGCGGGGCGCGGGAAGAAGCATCACGGGCGGCGACCAGACCACATATTCCAAATAGCCGCCGGGGTTTGTCTCATAAAAGAAGCGTCCCTGAGTGTCTTGCAGGACGCTTTGGAGGGAGCGCCCATCGAAAAAGGGCGAGCCGCGCCCGGACAAAGCGGCCAGCCTGCGCCACAAGCCGCCGCGCGTCAAGTACACATTCCCGCTTTCCGCGACCCATCCGCCGCCCGCGTTGTCCGGGACAGGCTGACCTGCCCAGCCGGGCGGCCCGCCCGGCGGCAGGGGCAGCGGCGAAGGGACCGGCGGAGCAAATCCCTGCGGCTGCCAGCCGTCTTCCGGCGTCCATCCGTACAGATGATCCGCCAGGGTCACTTGGAGATGACCCTCCGGGTCAAAGCGCAGATTTTCCGGGGCGTTGCCGTAGGTGTAGCCCGGCTGAATATCGCCGCTTTTCCAGTTCCGCCATTTTTTGCCGTCGTAAAAAAAGACGCTTTGGTTGTCGGCATAGGCTGCCCGCCCGTCGCCGCTGAAAACAGGCAGCGAAAACGTATTGCGGTACGGCAGAAACGCCATGCCGGGCTGCGCCGCCGCCTTTTCCTCCGCCTCCGGCACGGAGGCGTACTGCGTCCAGGCGTCGCAGGCCGGATCATACACAAACCGCGTGTCGGTCGGCTGCGCCTGCGCCTGCGGGTTCCAGAGTTGGACCGTGATCCAGATGCGGCCGAGCGTGTCGCAGGCATACAGCGTCCCTGTCTGAATGCTGCTTTGGAATTTCGGGAGCGGGTGCGCATGCCACTGCCTGCCGTCCCATTCTTCCAGCGCCTGCCGCCCGGAGCCTTGGTACGAAAATCCCCACAATCGGCGATTGGTGTCCGACAGCATGTCCCCCAGGCCGCTCGGCTGGCCCGGCGTACCCCCGGTGACGCCGGGACGCGGCGGCCAAAGCGGCGGCGGCTGTTGGGACAGCAGTGCTCCGAGGCCGGAGTAGGGAAACGGCATGATTTTGCCGTCCGGCAGACAAAACAATGCGCTGACCTGGCCGGCGGCCAGACCCCGCCGCCAGTTGACCGGAACGACGTTTTTTCCGTCTGCCGGCAGCCAGTCCAGCCCGGCCCCGCTGACGCCCAGCCAGGTTCCCGCCGCCGTGTCCAGCAGCGGCTGGGGCGCTGGTCCGCCGGAGCCGTAGCCGCTGGGCGGATACTGGTCCCGCGCCAGATCGTCCGGCTCCTTCTGCCAGGTTCCCCGCCGCCGCCACAAGGACACGCTGTGATGTGAGTAGTCGGACTCCAGGACGCACAGGTCGCCCTGTATCCAGAAAAGCCGCTCGATTTGCAGGAGGCTTTCCTGCGGACGCGCTTCGGGGGGCAGCGCGACGGGCGCGGCGGTCAGCGTCTGGGTGTCAATTTTGTAAAGGCCGCCATGCGATTTCGGGTCAGAGGAATACATAGGCGCACCCTGTGTGGCCCAAAGAAAGCGTGCGCCGTGCGGGGCAATGACGGAACAAGGCCGGTCAGGCAGCCCCGGCAGCGTCGGATGATAGGCCAGCGTCCTGCCGTCCCAAATCAGGAACCCGTGCAGCGAGCTGTTCTGCCAGTAATCGCGGCTTGCCTGCCAGAACCATCGCCGCCCCAGCGGATCGGTACCCGAACACAGCGGCTGTGGAGGCGGGAACCCGCCGACGGTAAACTTGCCGCCGTACACTTGATCCGGCGTCACGGAGAAGTTTTGGACGGTTCCATCGGGAGCCGCATGCAGCAGCGTCGGCGCATCGCCGACAATCCAGGCATCGCCCTTTCCCGCGTACAGCTTGATCGGACCGGAGAACGGCCCCGGCGCCGGAAGCGCCGCCGTGAACCGAGACTGAAGGCGTGAGCGGGTTCCGCGATGCACCGTCAGGAGGCACGAGGTCGGCGCGGTCTGCGCTTGCCCCG
This sequence comes from uncultured Armatimonadales bacterium, assembly GCA_964236795.1. Taxonomy (GTDB): domain Bacteria; phylum Armatimonadota; class Armatimonadia; order Armatimonadales; family Capsulimonadaceae; genus JANXMY01. The sequence goes on from CAXSFV010000011.1 coordinate 31,061, forward strand.
GATACCAGCCCGTCCCGCGTTTTTGCCAGAGCGCGTACACGGAGCCGTCATCCCCCTGCGCGAGAGCCGCCGCGCGAAAGCCGGCGGCTTCGGGAACGGTTTGTTTCACCCATCTTCCTGCCTGCCAGCAATAAACCACGCCGTCTTCGCTTTGATTGTAGCCGTTGTTGCTGTCCGGCAGCGCCCAAACGGTTCCCGTTCCGTCCTGCGCGGCGGCAGTCATCCACGGCTGCGCTGAGGCCGCGCGAACGGAGCCGAACAGCAACAGGCAGAACAGCAGCCGACTTGCGAGGCGAGCGCAGGAGATTGTGAAGTATCTTGCCATGGGGTTACCAGGTGTAATGCGCCGTGTAGCTGATTGTTTTGTCCGTGTCCGGCGGCAGCGTTTCCCGGAACTCAATCGTATGGGCGTCGGTCTTTAGGAACGTGCTGGTCTTCGCGGTGATGGCCCAGGTCAAGCCCCGGTAGAGATGCTCGACGACGCGGATTTCGGTCGGCGTCGTTTTGTGGTTGTGCAGGGTGAGGGTGAAGCTTTCGTCCAAAATACGGGCGGAGTTGTCTACGGTGAAATTGGTCTGCTTGCGGTCTCCCGTCAGGTCGAACGCATTGCCTGTGTAGACGCGCACGGTCTCGTCTTTCGGCGTGTGGTCAATGTCGTTCTCGCCGACAAACTCAAGCTGGCCGTCGGCGTCCCGCCGGTAGAAGCGCATCCGGCCTTTGGGCAGCGGAATGCCGAGGCCGTTGGCCGTGGAATTGACGAACTCGCGCATGGCAAACACTTTGCGGTTCGACTCCGTGCCGTAGCTTGGCGAGCCGCGGATATTGTCATAGTTCCAGCCGTTGTACTGGTTCGGATCAATCTGCAAGCCGTCGTAGACATAGATGACCGTAGACGGCACATGGGCGGCGCGGGCGAACTCGACCTGCTTAATTTCTCGGTCGCGCAGCGTCGCCGGGTTCGCCAGCGTGTAGAGGTGGTACTCGTCAAACGATTTTTCGGTGACGGCGGGGCCATTGGCGAGAGTGGCATCGCTTGCATAAACCGCTCTGATGCCGCCACCGCCAAAGCCGCCCTGGTTCTGGATTTTGGACACGTCGCCCGCCATCAGCTTGATGCGAGCGTTCTCGAACGTTTTGCCGCTCTCGTTGTCCATCGTCACCCACGCGGTCAAATCCAAAGCGTCGCCGACTTCCGGGAAGACAACATTGTACGCGGCTTTCCACGTCATGCCGCCGGTGACATACGCCAGCTCCGCGTTCACCGGCCCGCCTTTGTCGGTGACAAGCTGCCAGTCCAGCGTCGGCTTGAGAACGCTGTCATCGGGAAGCGCCGGGAACAAGGGCAGGCCGGGCAGGGCAAACTGCAATCTGCCGCCGACTTCAATGATTGGCTGGTTCGTCGCGCCGTTCCCGTAGGACTGCTGCTGGTACTGGTACTGCGAGCCGAACGTGCTGTACGCTTCCGTGTGCGGAACGTAGCCGCTGCGAATAATTCGGCCCGAAACAACCGAAATTTGGTCGCCGTGTGTCACCTGAAAATCAATCGTCTTGCCCTCGTTCAGCGACAGCAGCAAATCCTGGGAGATCGGGTCAGCCCGGTAGTTCTGCTCCCGTATCTTCAAGATGCGTTTCTCAGCGGGGTCGCGCAGGACCACCGAGTCGGGTTCCAAGTGGAACGTGATGTCGCTGACCGAGACATGGTTCAGGCCCGGCGTCAAATTGAGCGGCACGGTCTGGCGCACCACGGCAAAGTTCTGGTTGTAGATCGTCAGCGCCCGGTCCGGTGATGTCTGGGCGGGAACAGTTTGGGCGGCTGCCGGAAGGGTGAGAAAAGCGGCGGCGAGCAGAGCGGCGCTGAGAACGGGTAGGGGACGCATAGAAGAACTCCTTTGGAGCAAGCAGTACGCATTGTAACTATTGTACCTTACGGCGTCGCTGCATAAATGCGTTTGCCTATTGCCGTGTCCTTTAGGACATGGTCTTAGTTTATGTAATACCGCCGTGCCGTGCTAGAGAACAAGCGGCACGAAAAAAGTTGGCGGTCTCTTGAATTCTTCTGCAAGCATAGGTATAATGCTTGTGAAAGAAAAGTTCCGATGCAGGCTGTAATGAGGATTTGTCTGACCAGCCTCGGTGACTCAAAGGGAATGGCTCCTTAGCTCAGTTGGTTAGAGCAGGAAACTCTTAATTTCAAGGTCCAGGGTTCGAATCCCTGAGGGGCCATCCAGCAAAAAGCCTGAATACAAGCGAGTATTCGGGCTTTTTTTGCTTTTTTAGGCGGTCTGTCCTTGACAGACGCCGCGCGGTCTGCTACAGTAAATTCATAGGAAGCATTTCTCCGTGCTGCTCCCCACTGCGCGGTAACACTGTCTTTCCAGCATCCGTGTCGCATTTTCACCCACTCTTTTAAGGAAGCTCATGCAAGAAGTAGAACCCGCAGAAGAGACGCCGCAGACGCCGGCTAAGCCTAAACTCACCCGGCGGGCGTTTGTCAAAGGCGTTCTTGTGACTGTTGGCGGGGCGGGGCTTGCCCTCGGCGGGCTGCACCTGCCCGACGCAGATGCTCAGGCCGCCGGCGAGATTGCCGCCGCAGGCAAGCCGACCTTGTATATGGTCGCGACAGCCCATATCGACTCGCAGTGGAACTGGACCGTGCAGCATGTCATCGCGCACTGCATCCCGGCCACCATGCGTCCGAACTGGGAATTGTTTGAAAAGTACCCAGCATACACATTTAACTTCGAAGGCGCGATCCACTACCAGTGGTTCAAAGAGTACCACCCCGAAGACTGGGCGGAGCTTCAGTCGTGGGTCAAAAAAGGGCGATGGAAGCTGTCGGGGTCGTGGGTCAACGCTGTAGATGTCTGCACTCCCAGCCCGGAATCGCTGTTCCGGCAGGCGCTGTACGGCCAGCAGTTCTTCCGGCGTGAGTTCGGCACCGAAAGCCGGGACATTTATCTGCCGGACTGCTTTGGCTTCCCGTATTCCCTGCCTGCCATCGGGAAGCATTCGGGACTCCAGTCGTTTTCCACCCAGAAGTTTGCCCTTTGGGGCGGCTGGTTCCCCGCGCCGTTTTCGGTCGGACGCTGGGAAGGCGTGGACGGCTCTGAGCTTGTGACCGCACTGCGGCCCGGCTCCTACAACCACGATGTCCGGTCCAACCCAGCGTCGTCGCCGGACTGGAACGCGGACCTCGCCGACGCGGGCGGCAGGAAAGTGGACCTGCGCTACTTCGGCACCGGCGACCAGGGCGGGACGCCAGGCGAATCGACCGTAGCGTTTGTCCAGCAGGGCGTGGATGACGCGAACGGCGCGGTCCGGGTCATCAACACCAGCGCCGACCAGATGGCGAAAGATTTGACCCCCGCCCAGATCGCCGCTCTGCCGTCCTACCGAGGCGAGCTGACCATGAAGACCCACGGGGTCGGCGGGTACACGTCCCAAGCCGCCCATAAAAAGTGGAACCGAATGAACGAGCAGATGGCCGATGCCGCCGAGCGGGCCGCGCTTGCCGGGGCTTACCTCGGCGGCCCGGCTTACCCGCACGACACGCTCAGCCAGGCGTGGGTGCGTGTGCTGTGGAACCAGTTCCACGATACGCTTCCCGGAACCTGCGTCCCGCAGGCGTACACGTTTACCTGGAATGACGATCTACTCAGCCTCAACCAGTTCTCGCAGGTCGTCACGACCGGCGTTGCGGCGATGGCCCAGCACCTGGACACTGATGTCAAAGGCGTCCCCTTGGTCGTCTACAACCCGCTGGACCAGCCGCGCACCGATTGCGTGGAAGCGACCGTAACGCTTCCCGCCGGGACGCAGAATGTCCGCGTCTTTGACACCGCGACGGGCCGGGAAGTGCCGAGCCAAACTTTGTCGGCCAGCAGCGCGGGCCTCAAGATCGTGTTCATAGCGTCCGCTCCGTCCGTCGGCAGCCGAGTCTACGATGTCCGGCCTGCAAAGTCCGCGTCTTCGGTCAAGACCGGCCTCCTCGCTTCGGCGGCGGGGCTGGAAAGCAGCCGCTACAAAGTGAGCGTCACGCCGTCCGGCGACATCGGCAGCGTCTACGACAAAGCCGCGAAAACCGAGCTTCTGAGCGCCCCCAGCCAGCTTCAGCACCTGCATGATTTGTCGCCGGTCTGGCCCGCCTGGGAAATTCTCTACGATACTGACCACACTCCGCCGGAAGGCGTCATCGCGGACAACGTCCAAATCCAAGTCACTGAAAACGGCCCGGCCCGCGCCGCGCTCCAAGTCACGCGGACGCTTGGCGAGACGACCTGGATTCAGCACATCCGCTTGACTCCCGACGGTGACTGGGTGGAAGTCCACAACGACATTGACTGGCAGACGCCTGGAACGCTGGTTAAAGCCGCGTTCCCGATGACCGCGTCAAACCCCGTCGCGACCTTTGACCTCGGCCTCGGCACGATTGAGCGGCCCAATTCCGAGCCGAACCGCTACGAAGTTAACGGCCAGCAGTGGGCGGATCTGACCGATAGCAAGGGCGGTCACGGCCTGGCAGTTCTGACGAGATACAAGTACGGCTGGGACAAGCCCGCCGACAACCTGCTGCGCCTCAGCCTCATCCGCACGCCCGAAGGCAGCAACTACCCGTGGCAGGACACCAACGACCTCGGCCGCCACCATTTTCCCTACGCCCTTGCGGGCCATAGCGGCGACTGGCGTTCGGGTAAAGTGGTTGGGAAAGCGGCTCGGTTCAACCAGCCCTTGACGGCGTTCCAGACGGCGAAGCACAAAAGTATCGGTGGACATGAGTTCTCGCTGCTCCAAATCAGCACCGACCAAATCGGCGTGCGCGGCCTGAAACGGGCCGAAGATAGCGGCGAGATCGTCGTCCGCGTCCATGAGCTGGCCGGGCAGCCGGTTTCGGGTGCGGCGATCACGTTCGCGTCGGCGGTCGTTAGTGTTCGGGAGGTTAACGCCGCCGAGGAGTACGTCGGCGCATACTCGCCGCAGGGCGGCAAGCTCGTCTTTGACCTGACCGCTTACCAGCCGCGCTCGTTCGCGGTGACGCTGGCCCCCGCCGCGCAGGCCATCGCGCCGCCGTCCGGGACGCCGATTATCCTGCCGCATAACTTCGCGGGCGTGACGACCCGCGAGGCGCCGAAAAGCAGTGCGTTTGACAGGACCGGCGGCTCGTATCCCGCCGAGCTGTGGCCGTCGTCGGTCACGGCGCAGGGCATCTCCTTCACGCTGGCGGGCGGCGCGGGACCTAACATGGTCTCCTGCACGGGCCAGACCGTCGCGCTCCCGTCCGGCGGCCACAACCGCCTGTACCTGCTGGCGGCAGCGGCGAACGGCGACCAGTCGGGGGACTTTGCCGTCAATACGGTTTGGCAAGAGAACCACCGGAACATGACCACGCTGACCATCCAAGACTGGGCGGCGCTCACGGGGCAGTGGTACTCCCGCGTCCTTCATAACGACCCCAGCGACCCGGCAACTTTCGGCCCCGGCACGGGCTACCCGGACCCGCAGTGGGACGGCAACCTGATCCTGGCGAATATGGCCGTCAAGAGCGTGCGCGGCGGGCGAGTCGTGCATCTGGAAGACTTGAAGCCGGGCTTTGTCAAGCGCGACCCGGTCGCGTGGGTCGGCTCGCATCGGCACGATGCCAATGGCGACCTGCCGTACTGCTTCTGCTACCTGTTTCTCTATAGCCTAGACCTGCCCGTCGGTGCGGTGAGCATCACGCTCCCGAATAACCCAAACATTCGGGTCGCAGCGATGACGGCGGCCTCAACCGCGCTGGCCGATACCCAGCCTGCGGGCGTTCTGTACGAGCCGGACCCATTCCCGCCGGTCACGCCGCGCACCCCGCCGCCGATAGTCAAGAAGCTGCCTGCCGGGACCCAAATCTTCTCGCTGGCCGCCGTGCAGACCTTTGACGGCAATCAGCCCGGCATTGTCCGCAGCAATGTGGCCGGATTGCCGGTCGACGGCGGGGACCCGTGGACGATCAACCAGTTCGTTTACCTCACCGATATGCCTGCCGAATTGACCGTCCTCGGCGGCTTCGGCGACGGCACGGACACAGGCGGCGAGCAGCGGTATTTAATCAAGTTCCACGACGGCATCCATTTCTGGGCCAGCGACATTGATGTCACCACGGGAGTGCCGTTTGACCTCAACAAATGGCAGATGGTGACGCTGACGTTCGACGGCACGACCCTGACCATTTACAAGAACGGCCAGCCGATTAAAACCTCGCCGCTGACCTTAAACGATGCCGCCGACACAGTCAAAATCGGCGTCGCGGGACCGTGGAACGGGAACCATGTCGCCGGCAGGATTGCGGGCTTCGGCATCTGGAACTCCGCCCTCGATCCCGCCGCCGTCAAGGCGCTGATGGCCGGGATGCCGCAGTAGACCAGCAATTAGAAAGCGCACCTCACCCGGCAGCAAGCTGCCACCCTCTCCTTAAGCAAGGAGAGGGTCGGAACGGAGTTCCGGGGTGAGGTTTCTCTTTTATGACCATGACCAACAAACAGCGCTGGTTCCGGGACATCTTTCGCGCCCTGCGCTCGCTTGAGTCGGACGACGCCTTAACCCAGCAATTGGCGGACGAAGACAAGCGCACCGAAGAGCTTTTGGCGGCAGGACCTCTTCCTGCCAAACTCGTGCGGCACTTGTACGCCCAGCAGGACGCGCTCGGCCTCGTCCTGCGCGGGCGCCTGCACCTGGAAGAGTGCCTTGACGCCGTCATCGCCAAGAAGTTCAAGCACCCCGATGTTCTCCTGCACGGGCGTTTGTCGTTCTCGGCGAAAATGGACCTCCTGCGGGCTGCGAACTTCCTGGACGAAAAGACGTACCGAGACTTAATCTATATCAGCCGCCTGCGGAACTCGTTCGCCCATCACCTTTCGTCCCGCCTCGGCCTGTCCGACCTCGGCGCGTTTTCCGACTGCGCGGGCGTCAAGGCCGCCGCGCAGAAGTTTGAGACGCCCGAAGCACGGGCGCAGATCGCCATGTTCGTCTTTCGCCAAATCCTGCTGCAACTGCTGCTGAGACTGGTGACCCGTCACAGATTGAGCGAAGAAACTGAACAAGCAGACGCAGGAAAACAGGCAGGCGGCGGCGAATGAGTGCGTGATGATCTATCAGCAAGGAGACTTGAATCATGCCTGGTATCCGCAGCGTCATTTCCACACTCGACCCGTCAGGGCAGGAGGTCATGGGACCGAATGTTCTGCTCTGGCACTACCCCAACAACGACATCGTCAACGGCTCGCTGCTGACGGTCGAAAGCAACCACTTTTGCGTCCTAAAATCACGCGGGGCGATTATCAATGTCTACGAAACCGGGCAGTACCCGATTGACACGCCTCAAAGCGTCCTTTTCGGCTCCATTCAGCAGGCGTTCTACGGCGGCTCAAGCCCCTGGCAGTACGAGGCGCTGTATGTCAATCGGGCGAAGCTGGTAGTTAGTGCATCGGGCCTCGCGTTGTCCCGCGAGATGGCCGAGATGACTTATGACGTAGACTACTACGTTCATGTGGACAGCCGCGAGGACGCCGTCAAGCTGGTTCAGCACATGCCGTACAGCGGCCACGCGCTTTTGACCGACAACTTAAACGCCTACGCCGGGCCGGTGGTCGAGCAGGCGATCAACCAGCTCATCCAAGCCACGCCTTTAGAACAGGTCAACGAGAAGATCCACGACCTGACCGAGCTTGTCTACAGCCACTTGCAGGAATTCCTCGCCATCTATGGGATCACGCTGAACACGGTCAAAGTGCTGGTGCATCCCGCCGACCCGCGCATGAAGCAGCTTATCTCCCTGAAAGCTTTCGGCCTGAGCGAGATGGACGCTGTGCGGTACTACACAGCAATGGTCATGGCCGAGCGCGGCGTCGTTTCCGCCCCGAACATGGCGGTCGGCCAGCCGTTCAACATCGGCGGTGCGACCCCCACGATCGCCGAGGACCAATACCTGCGCCCTGCCGCCGCCCAGGCCGCCCCCGCCGCGCCGGAGCCTGCGCGTGCGGCGATGCCGCTGCGCGAGAGGTAGGCCGTTTGGAACCGGCACTGGAAGTGCCGGTTTCCCTCTTGAAAGCATTCTCTATGAGCAACACGCCCAGCTTAAACCCAGTCATGCAGCGCCTGCAAGTGCTGCTGTCGGGGGGCGGCTATAACTTTTACGATAAAGCCAATCTCGCGCGGGCCGACGACCTGCTGGTGCGCCAGCGGGCCGGCCACTTACTGTCCGAAGCCGCCGCACGTCTGCGGGCGCTGGAAGCCGAGTACCGCCATGACTACTTGCCGCCGGTCACGCGCGACAACCCGATGCCGCCTGCCGAGGCAATAGCAAAGCTGCGCGGGCTAACTCGTTTGGCGGAACAATTACGCGGCCTGGAGTCGGACATTCGGGGCATGGCTGCGCCCGCCCAGGACAAGTTCTGGTGGCGTCTGCGCTCGGAAGTCAGTCTGCTGAACGCACTGATTGCGTTTGACGACGGCCTGCTTCAGTCGTCGGCTCAGATCGGGCGGGCCGTGGCGGGATGGACAGCAGATCGGTGGCACGCTGAAGATTTGGCGGCAAATCTTGCGCCAGCGATTTCGCAGCTTGCGGAGCTTGCGCGTGACCGCCAGCAGCTTCTGCTGTCGCCGGTGTAGGCAGGGGAAATCTAATTCCTCGCGCCTCGCTTCCTTTCCCCATACCGACAAAAGAAAGAGAACCCACCATGCCGCGTCCAGACGAAGACAAGCGCTGCTTTACCAGTCCCGTCATCGAGCAGGTGATAGAAGAAACGCGCGGAAAAATCCAAGACCCGAAGCTGGCGGAGCTGTTCGTCCACTGCTTCCCCAACACACTGGATACGACCGTGACACTGGGGACTGGCGAAGACGGCAGGCCGGATACGTTTGTCGTGACCGGGGACATTGACGCTATGTGGCTGCGGGACTCGACCAACCAAGTTTGGCCTTACCTGCCGTTTGCCGGGCAGGACCCCGCGCTTCAGCGGCTTTTGCAGGGCGTCATCAACCGCCAAGTCACCTGCGTTCTCGCCGACCCTTACGCCAATGCGTTCAACCGCGTGCCGCACACGAGCCACTGGGAGTCGGACTTTACGACCATGACCGATGACCTCCACGAGCGCAAGTATGAGCTGGATAGCCTGTGCGCCGTTCTGCGCCTGTCTTACGGCTACTATGCGGCGACGAGCGATGCGTCCTGCTTTGACGAGCGGTGGAGCGACGCGATGCGGCTGATTACGGCGACCATCCAGCACGAGCAGGGGCCGTCGCTCGAAGAAGGGGCGGGGCCGGACCCCGGCGAATACCGCTTTCAGCGCGTCTCGCCCCGTCCGACCGAAACCCTGATGGAGAACGGCTATGGGCAGGCAGCGGCCCGCTGCGGCCTGAGCAAGTCCCCCTTCCGGCCTTCCGACGACGCCGCCCTGCTGCCGTTCTTGGTTCCCGCCAACGCAATGGCGGTAGTGGGCCTGCGGCAGCTCGCGCAGATTTGGACCGAGGCGCTCCCACAGCCGAAAGACGCCGCCGAAGCCTCGGCGCTGGCGGACGAGATTGACCGGGCTATTCGCACTCACGCGGTCGTGCCGCATCCGGTACACGGCGAGATTTATGCCTATGAAGTGGACGGCTTCGGCTCGCACTACTGCATGGACGACGCAAACGTGCCGAGCCTGCTGAGTCTCGCGTATCTCGGCTACTGCCGCCCCGACGACCCGCTTTATTTGCGGACACGGCAGTTCATTCTGAGCGCGTCGAACCCGTACTACGCTGTGGGCGCGGCGGGGTGCGGGGTCGGCAGCCCGCACACCGGCAAAGGCACGATCTGGCCGATGTCCTTGATGATGCAGGTGCTGACGAGCCGCTCGGAGGAAGAAGTGCGGGGGTGTTTGACGATTTTGAGAGACACCGACGCCGGCACGGGCTTCATGCACGAGTCGTTCTGGAAGGACGACGCTTCGCGGTTCAGCCGAGAGTGGTTCGCGTGGGCGAACACCCTGTTCGGCGAGATAATCCTGCATGTGGACGCGGCGTTTCCGGGTGTGCTGTAGGAGGCTTCCTACCCTACCCGCCAGCGCAGAATGCCGCCGGAGAAGCCCGGCTGTAGCTCCACTTCCACGCGGAACGCCGACGCCGTCACTGGCAGGAACGAGACGCCGTTGTATTTATCCCGGTCCGTGCCGTAAGCCGCCGCGCCGGTGACGGGAATCCATTCGCCGTCTTGCTGATACGTCAGCCGCCAGGACTTCGGCACCCGGCACTGGCCGCTGCCGCTGTCGTCGTACCAGTAGACCAGCGCCGACGAAACCGTTTTCGGCTGGGCGAAGTCGTACTCTACCCATTCGGACGTGCCTCGGTGGTCCCACCAGGTAAAGCGCGGCGTCGCCGTGTCAAACGAGTGGGCAGGGTCGGACGGGGTGTTCAAAGCGTCCAGCGAGTCGTTTTCGTGTGACGCGGACACCGACAGGGCGGGCCGGACCGGCGGGACCCAGTCATGGGCGTCGGCGCCGGTTCCAATGGTCGGGAATGAGGTCAGGCGCAGGCGGGCCGCGCCCATCGGGATCAGCGTCACGGTCTCAGCGGCTTCGTCCGAGCGCACTGGGGAGGGCTGGAGCGGCGTGATGACGTGCTTAGCATCGGTCTGCCAGTTCGGGATTTTCTTCGCCTGCGCTGTCAGCGTGATCGGGGCCGTCTCATGCGTCCACGGGTTCGCGGCGACCGGGCCGGGCCTCTCAGCGACCGTGAACGAGTGCGCCGGGTGCGCTTCATCTACGATGAGGCCGTAGTTCCACGCCGACTGGGGGTAGACGGCGTACTCCGGCCACTGGGCGGTCCCGGCGTAGCGGTCCCACTTTTCGCCGATAAGCAGCGAGTAAGAGAGCGGCCCCCGGTCTACGGAAACGCTGTTCTGATTGGTGGTCCACTTGCGGAGCGTGACCGTCATCGGCAGGTGCAGGGCGATTTGGTCGCCGGTCTTCCACGTCCGGCGGACAATGAGATATGACCCGGCGGCGGCTTTGACGGCGACCGGCTTGCCGTTGACCCGAACAGTCGCGCCCTCGCACCAGCCGGGAACCCGCAGGTACAGCGGGAACGCCGTCGGTGTCGGCGTTGTCACCGCCAGATGCACGGCATCGCCGAATGGGTACTCGGTGGTCTGCGTGATCGTCACGGAATGGCCGTGAGCGCCGGCTTTCGCCGTGACTTCGGACGCCGCGTACAGGTTCGCTGCGAGGCCGTTGTCGGCGGTCGCGTGCCACAGGTTCTCGGCGAAATACGGCCAGGCCATGCCGTAGTTGTGCGGGCAGCAGCGGTAATTGTGGACGCCGGGCATGAACGCCTGCATGGCCCACGGATTGTCAAAGTCTTTGCCCTTGTCCGTGTTGTCAATCTGGGCGATGTTCATGGACGTCACGTAATGCAGCGACTTCTGCTGCGGGTCATACGACGCCGGGAGCATGTTGAACGCTAAGTCTTCGCAGCGGTCCATCCAAACATATTGGCCGGACTGGCGGGTCAGAATCTGGAACGACAGCATGTACTCGGCGATGCCGCAGGTCTCGAAGCCCTGGCGCGGGTCCCGGTAGCCATGCCGGGCGTTCTCGTCGCCCGCAAAGCCGCCCCCGGCCATCTGCCCGAACTCAGCCATGACCCCGTGGTACTGCCGCTCGGAGGCGTGAAAGAACTTTGGGTCGTGGGCCAAAGCGCCGTACTGCGCCGGCTCGCGGAAGCCCTGCGCGAAGTTGACGTTGTGCAGGTTCGGCGGGCCGTTGGTCCAGTCATAAGCGTTCGCGTGGATTTTATGCACGAGGTCAATTAAAAACGCATCGCCGGTGCGGTTATACAGCCAGTAGATGCTGTCAATGTTGTCGCCCCAGCGGTAGCCCGCCCAGCTTTTCGCGAAGACTTCGGGTTTTTGCGCGTTCTGAAGCGCAAAGTATTTGGTCAAAAACGGCAGGACAGCCGGATCGCCCGAAACTTCCTGGTACGACCGAATGGCATACAATGCGGGCATGTGCGGCCAGAAGTCCGGGTCGCCGTCCAGCGAAGCCCGCGCTCCCGACGGTCCGAACCAGCCGTCAGGCTGCTGGGACGCGATCATGCCTTTGATCCACTTTTCGGCCAGCGCAACTGTCGGCTTGTCGCCGGTGACATACCCTAAGTCCGTCAGGCCGCGCAGCCAGTAAGTCACTTCTTCCCAGCCGGAGTTCATGTTCGGCGTCACCCAGCCGTTGCCGTCGTATTTCAGATAATCGGAAACTTCCGGGTAGCGCCCGCACAGGCCGTTCACCTGCAAGTCAAGCTGCGTCTTCAGCCAGCCGTGGGGTTTGATGCTGCCCGGCGGCAGGGGCAGGAACGGGGCGGGCGCGAGCGGCGCCCGGTTCGGAACATATCCGGCGCCGGGCTTGTCGGCGGACGCTGGGGATTGCGGCGGCAGTGCAGCGGCCAGTGCGGCCCCGCCGGCGGCGGCCAGACCCGTCTTCAGAAAATCACGTCGTTTCATAGATAGCTCTCCACTCGATGCAAGACACTGCATCATAGCATGGCACATTCTTTTTTGACAAGAGGGTGACGCATATTACCCTGAATGTTGTCACCAGGAAGATCTCACGAAGAAGCGACAGACTGGCATTCCAGGCCGTTCAGGCTTTGCCGAGGTATGAAAAGCATCTGCGGACGCGGACAAGTTCGGCAGGAAGCCGCCAGCGGGTTGCCAGGCGGAAGCGCGGGCGGGAGAGGAAAGCAGACGAAGGGTGAGAACAAAAAGGCGGAGCCGCTGCAAAGGCGGCACGGCCTGAGTTTATCATGCCGCCGGAACTGTGTCAAGAAAAGCAAGCACAAGAAAAGCAAGCACAAGAAGGGCAAACGATGGGTTTGCCCTTCTTTCTGTGCTACTTTGACATCATGCCCATGATGCTTTGGGCTGCAATCAAGTGGCCGGTCTCGGCGCTGAGGTACGCTTTGATCGTCGGCAGGATTTCCGGGTCGGTCGACGCCCCCAGCTCTTTGTTGGCGTCGCTGACGTCCTGCTTGTTGGTCTTGATCGCCTGCTGAAGCCACGCCCGGTCGAAGTCCGCACCCTGCTTTGCCGTCAGCGTGGTTAAATCTGACTGATCCGACGCCGACAATGTCAGCGGCAGTTTGATCCCGCGCACTCCGGACAGCGCGAACAGGGAAATGTTCAGCCTGTCATGGTCTTCCATGATCCAGACGCCGAGCTGGCGAACGGCAGGATTTTGCGCCCGGTTGACCGCTGCTGCGCCGTTGGCGTAGTCGGCAATGCTGCCCTGAGCCGCTTGGATCAAAAACTGCCGGTCGGTTGCCGTGGTCGGCGGCGGGGTATCCTGGGCAAGCGCCGGGGCGGAAAATGCTAAAACTGCGCCGAGGGCAGCAAGCGTGGAAAGTGTTTTCGTCATCGTAGGTTCCGTTTCTAGTCGAAAAGTCCATTTAAGCCGTTACGCTTCCGTTTTACCCCGGTAAACATACCAGTAAACGGAGGTCTTGCGGGGCAAGAAGCCATCTCTGCCGCTTCAGAGGTTTACGAACACAGCAGGCCGGGAACATACGGCCTGAGCACCCTTAAGCAAGGCAGGAAGGCAAAGACGCCTTTTTGCCGCACAATCAAACCAAACACGCATCTCAATACGAGGAAAACTATGTCTAAAACAGTCGTTGGATTATTTGATGATTTCCAAGACGCGCAAAATGTCGTGCGCGATCTCACCGCCGCTGGGTTCCGCCGCGAGTCCATTTCTATTGCCGCGAACAAGACGGCGTCGGGCTACACCGGCGACGGCACCGATTTCGGTGCGTCCGCCTCTGACTCACCCGCCGCAAATGCCGCTGGGAAAGACGCGACTGTCGGCGCAGGCGTTGGCGGCGTCGTCGGCCTTCTGGTCGGCCTCGGCCTGCTGGCAATCCCCGGCGTTGGCCCGGTCCTTGCCGCCGGCCCGATTGCGGCAGCTCTTGGAATGGGCGCAGCCGGCGCCGGTATTGGCGCGGCGGCCGGCGGCCTCATCGGCGGCCTGACCCACCTCGGCGTCCCGAAAGAACATGCGGAGTATTATGCGGAAGGCGTCCGCCGGGGCGGCACGCTTGTCACCGTAGATGCACCCGATAACCAGGCGCAGCAGGCCGTAGACATTATGAACGGCAACGGTGCGGTGGACATTGACACGCGCGGCGCGGCCTACCGCACCGGCGGCTACACCGGCTACAGCGAGTCGGCGTCGCCTTACGCGATGGAAGACATTACTCGTGAGCGCGATACCTATCGCACTGCGCCCATGACGGCAAGCGCCGTTACAACCAGCACGACGGCGACTGCCGGCACGACGGCGAAGACCGGCACAGTCGTCAACGGCGAAACGGTCATCCCGATTGTGGAAGAGGAACTCGCCGTCGGGAAGCGGACCGTGCAGAGCGGCGGCGCCCGCATCCACACTTACGTCACCGAGAAGCCCGTCGAAGCGTCCGTCACCCTACATGAAGAGCGCGTGACCGTGGACCGCCGCCCGGTAGACCGGGCCGTGACCGATGCCGATATGGCGTTTGGCGAGAAGTCGTTTGAAGTCACCGAGACCGCCGAAGAAGCCGTTGTCGGCAAGACCGCCCGCGTCGTTGAGGAAGTCGTTGTCGGTAAAACCGCGACCGACCGCACCGAAACTGTCCGCGACACGGTTCGCCGCACGGATGTCGAAGTTGAAGAACTGCCCGACGCTAACCGCACGACCGGCACAACGGGAACCACCGGCACCGACCGCCTGTAAACTTACAGCCATTTAGCCGCCTGCCCCAATTTCGGGACAGGCGGCTGTTTTTATGACAAAGCAAGAAAGACATCACTCATGCCGAGCCAATTCACGGGCGTACTTTTAGACATTGATGGAACGCTCGTAGACAGCAACGACGCCAACGCTCGCGCCTGGATGGAAGCGCTGCTGGCGCATGGCTTAGAAATCAACTACATCAAGCTGCGCGAAGCCATCGGCATGGGTGGCGACAACCTGCTGCCGAAGCTGGCCCATTTAGAAGCCGACAGCGAGCAAGGCAAAGCCATCAGCGAGACGCGCGGCCAGATTATGAAATCCGAGTATTTTCCGAACTTGAAAGCCTTTCCGAAAGTCAAAGAACTTTTGACGCGCCTGCACTCGGACGGCTACACCCTTGTTGTCGCCACGTCGGCCAAGACCGACGAAGCCGAGATCCTGCTCGCGCTGACCGGCGCCCGCGAGCTGATTTCCGAGATCGCGACCACCGAAGATGCCAAGAACTCCAAGCCCGACCCCGACATCCTCCACGCCGCTCTGCAAAAGTCCGGCCTCTCGGCAGACTCCGTCGTCATGCTCGGCGACACGCCCTACGACATCGAAGCCGCCCAAAAAGCCGGGATCAAAAGCATCGGCGTCCGCTGCGGCGGCTGGACCGCCCCCGATCTCAAAGGCACGTTAGCCGTCTACAACGACCCCGCCGACTTCCTGGCAAACTATGCAGAGTCGCCGCTGCACAAATAGAGTTAAAGAAGAGTGAACCTGGTGTTCGCCCTCTTAGTTTTGCTCTCATCTGCCGTCTTCTGGTACAATAGTCTTCAATGGACAGACTTGTCGGCATACTCCGCTCGGAGAACACGCTGACGGTGCGATGGGTACGCCGGAGCCACACCGTAGATTTTGACGACTGCGTTGCGGTTCTGGATGCCTTTGATGCCGCTAGGCCGCCCTGGCACGAGTTCACTGACGGTCCGCTCATGCCGGCGATGCATTCGGCGCTGCTCGCCGATTGGAACGCTCTCTGCGATGTCGTGACGCTAGACGCCGGGGCAGTGGAGCGCGTCCTGGCGCGGACCGTACTGGGGCAGCCGGTTTTCCAGCCGCCGGTGACGCCGCCAGTGTCTCCCGCGCCTGCCAAGCCGACTGCCGCGCATCCTCGTGCCTACGCCGGGACCAAGTACAAGCCCCCAAAGCTGAAGTCTCCGGTCGCACAGGACTGGCGGCCTTCTCTTTGTGATCCTCGCAGCCTGGAAAGCGTCGCGGCGGAAGCGCGTCTGCCCGACACGTTCCGCACGTCTTTGTATCCGCTGGTACGAGATCAAAGTGCCGCTGGAATGACTGAAGCGCTGGCGCTCTACTGGGCGCTAAGATTGAACGATAATCCTGAGCACTTGGCGGTGACAGCCTTTCTATTCAGCCTCCACACCCAAAATAGCTTCGATTGGTGCCGGTTAGTGGTTAGTCAGCCGCCGGAGCATTGGACGCTTCTGCTGACGCTAGTGATCGAGTCCGGCGCGTATGCCGTTGTGCCGCAACTCTCTTTTAGTGGAATACTTGCGGAAGTGCTGGACGGCAAAGACGCGCCCTACCGCGCCTACTGGCTGCTGCATGGCCTCACGACGCAGGGAGACCCGGAGTATCTACTGGCGGGGTATCGGCTGGCCGATGCCTACGACGAAACTTATGTATTTCACTCTGCCGGGCGCAACGGCTATTTTCCTTTGACCACTGTTCTCGCATGGGGCGATTACTGCCGCGACGCCGATGATTTTTATGCGGGAACACTGCTGCATCTTTGGCGGCAGTGCGGCTTGCGTGGGGGCTTAGGAGAGTGTTTAGAGAAGATAGATCTGCCTCGGTTGACAACGGATGCCGCGTGGCGTTTTCTTAAACTGTTACGAGGTTCCTTTGATAACTGGGGTGAGCTAAACGACGACAAAGCAGACACTAAGTGGGCAGCAGTGCGTCCGCTGATGGGCGATTTAATTGCACTGGTACAGAGTGTTCCGGCAGTCTATCAGGATAAATGCGTTTGGCATCTGATCGAGTATTTAGAGGAATGGAATTCCTCGGCAGAGATTGAAGCTAACTTGCCGGCAGCCTTCACGCTGACGCGGCGGCTCTGCCGTCCGCCGTTTGCCGAAAAAAACGACCTGACTTTTGTCACAGTTGACTTCCTGACCCATTTTCCTGCACCTCTGCGCGATCAGTTCTTAGCCGCGCCGGACACAAGCTTCAAGCGCCTCGAACAAGCCTGTCGCCGGGACAATGATGCGCTGCTGATAGGCTGGGGAACGTGGGCGCTGACGCGGCATCAAGCCGAGTTTACGGTTCATTGTTTCGAGAGCGACCCGGCGCGGCTATTTCACGCGGCAAAGCGACTGGGAATACTGCCCAAACCGACGCGCGATGTTGTGGTTCAGACACTCACGCCTCTGCCCGATGAAACGCCGCGCGTGGCGCTGAAACGGCTGGAAGACGCCGTGACCGCAGCACTCGCGCAGGGGTTTTCGCCGGACGCCCGCCCTCAAACGGAGCCGCACGCCCTGCAAATCCAGCAGCTTATTGAAGACAACCGAAAAGCGCTGCGGAAGTTTCTCGCCGCTCACTGGGAAGGCCGAACCGACTACCGGCAGACCCACCCTCTCACCCACCGCTGGCTGGCCGCGCATCCTGCATTGGATTTAGACAAATGGCAGGCCGGGGTGACGCTGGGGGCCGAGACCGAAATGCACACGATGCTCATGCTGACGACCGAACAAGACCCGCTGGAAGCTTTGAAGCTCGGCACTTATGTCGGAAGCTGCCTCGGCCTCGGCGGCGCGTTCACCTACTCCGCCGCTGCGGTCGTGCTGGACATCAACAAGCAGGTGGTCTACGCCCGCGACAAGCGGGGCAGCGTCGTGGGGCGTCAGCTTGTCGCAATTTCCTAAGCCGACCAGCTTGTCTGCTATGAAGTTTACCCGCTGAACACTCAGAAAGACTTGGGCGCGGCCTTTGCAGAGTTCGACAGGCAGCTTGCATCGGCGCTCGGCCTGCCGATTTATCGTCGTGCCGAGACCGGAGGCTACGAAATCGCGCACATTCTGTCCCATGACTGGTGGGACGACGGCGCCTGGGACTTAGTAGTAGAGACGGACGAATGAAACTGACTTTTCTCGGAACTGGGGCGGGATCGCCGAGTCTCACGCGCAATGTGTCGTCGCTTGCGCTGCAATGGCCGCAGCGGGCGGCGCTGTGGCTGTTTGACGGCGGGGAGGGAACGCAGCAGCAGGTTCTGCGGTCGCCGCTGAAGCTCAGTCAACTGGAACAGATCTGGGTCTCGCACCTGCACGGGGACCATGTCTTCGGCCTGCCGGGCCTGCTGGCAAGCCGGTCGGCGGCGCAGGACGTGTCGGCGCCGGTGACGGTGTTCGGGCCGCCGGGCCTGGAAGAATGGCTGCGGACGACGTTGCGGCTGACGGCGACGGGTCTCAAGTTCCCGCTGCGGTTTGAGACCGTGGCGGAGGGTTTGGTCTACGAAGACGACACGCGGGAAGTCACCTGCCGGCGTCTGAACCACCGGGTCACGTCCTACGGCTACGCAGTGGCCGAAAAGCCGCGCCCTGGCACGTTCGATGCCGAACAGGCACGGGCGCTCGGCGTGCCGTTCGGGCCGCTGTTCGGGCGGCTGAAAGCGGGCGAGACGCTGACCCTTCCCAACGGGCGTGTTGTGGACGGAGCCGCGCTGGTCGGCCCGTTGCGTCCGGGGCGCAAAGTCGTCGTCTGCGGCGACACCGGACGAACACCCGCCGCCGTCGAGCTTGCACGAGGCGCGGACGTGCTGGTGCATGAAGCGACGTTTCTGAGCGACCAGCAGGAACGCGCGGTCACCGCCGGGCATTCCACCGCCGCCGAAGCCGCAACCGTCGCCCGCGAGGCCGGGGTCAGGACGCTGATTTTGACCCACATCAGCGCCCGGTACGAAGGCGAAGCGCCGCCCCATGCCGCCAGCCTGCTGGCGGAAGCGCAGGCGATTTTCCCAAACACGCTCCTCGCCCGTGATTTTTGGCCGTATGAAGTTCCCGCCCCTTGACGCCGCCGCGCGTTTCTGTGATAATCATGTCCCATGAACACGACAAAAACCCCCGAAAACACGCCCGAAGCCGAGTATGACCCATCGGTCTTTCCGCGCCCGTCCGTCACCGCTGACATCGCGCTCTTTACCGTCCGCGAGCGCACACTGCAAGTGCTGCTTGTTAGGCGCAAGAAGCTCAGCCCAGCTTCACCCTCGGCGGCAAGCCCTGGCAGACCGTCGAGCATTACTTCCAGGCGCAGAAGTTCGCGGGAACGTCGCAGGAAGACGCGGTCCAAATTGCGCCTGATCCGATGGCCGCCAAGCGCCTGGGCAACAGCCGCGATTATCCGCTGCGGCCCGACTGGGACGCCGTTAAAGACAGCCTCATGCGGGATGCCGTCCGGGCCAAGTTCGCCCAGCACGAAGACATCCGGGAAATACTGCTCGGCACCGGCGATGAACTCTTGATCGAAGCCGCCCTCAACGACAGCTACTGGGGCAGCGGCCCGAACGGCAAAAGGTAAATCAAGCTGGGCCTGACGCTCATGGAAATCAGAAACGAGCTGCGATGAACTTTCAAGCACGGGCAATTATCGGCTGCCTGCTGGGGACAGCAGTGGGGGACGCGCTGGGTCGCTCCGCGTTCATCGGCGCGGAGGTGGAGGCCAGACAAAAACATCCAGTATTACAATCTCGGCGGCTTCTTCCATGTGAACGCCTTCTCCCGCAGCGCGTAAGCGCCGGGCGCGGCGGTTCCAAAACAAGGTACGCAGCAGCCAGAAAATAAGGCTGAATAGCGCCCACCCAAGCGGGACTAACGGAATAAGAACCAGGCCTTTTGCGACGAAACCCGGCCAGAGAGCCAGCCAAAGGCCATGCCAAAAGCGAACTTGCCTTCTGCCGACATGAAACAGCACGGGCATAGTATGCCAGAGCCAGAGGACGACCCAAATCAAGCCTACAACATAGGGAGCGGAATAGACAAGGCTAATCCGGGCTACCATTCCCCAAGCGCAGCGCAGGCACAGCGAGAAGTCATAAAAGTCTGTTGCTTTTAAGTCCCGGTCTGGGGAGGCCGGAACAAGCCACCTTCCAAAAGAAACCAATTTCTCAGCGGACGGACTGAGTAGCCGAGGGTCGGGCCTGCGGCGCGTGAACCAGAATTCCAGCGTATCAAGCAGTGGCATGAGGTTCCTCGCGGCGCTCCAATCTTTTCCAAGTGTACCTGAACAGAGCAGTTAATGGCGGGCTATGAAGAAACTGTAGTTTTCGCGCGGCTTCCGGCGACTGCTGCCGCCGTATTGATCTGCTTCGCTTGGCTTTCCTTCCTCTTGACCCGCCGTGCTATACTTATCTCATGCACTTCTCCCGCTCTGCGCTTCGTCCTGCGCTTGCCGCCGTGATTACATCTTTCTGCCTTGCCGGATCGCTGGCCGCTCAGGCTCCCAACGCAGTCCTGCCGCCGACCATTCCTGCTGCCCCGCCTTCGGTTCCGCCGCCCGCGATTGTCCTCGCGCCGCCCTTGACGGTCCCGCCGCCCGCTCCCGTTCCTGCGTATGTTCCCTTGAAGTCCCTGCCGCCGGCGCTGTTTGACGACGCTGATGACGCAGTCGGGATCGCCCAGCAGATGACGCGAGAGCGCGGACTGCAAGCCCGGATTATCTGGATTGACGGCACAGCGAATTTGAGCCGCGTCAACAGCGCGGACAAAATCGCTGCGCTGACGGCGCAGATCAAGAAAGCGGGCTTCAACACGATTGTTTTTGATGTCAAGCCGATTGTCGGGGACACGCTGTATCCCAGCCGGTTTGCGCCGAAGCTGACGACTTGGTTTGGCGGAAAAGCTCTGCCGGCGAATTTTGATCCGCTGGCGGCGATGGTAGCCCAAGCCCACGCAAACGGCCTGCAAATCGTCGCCAGCATGAACGTCTTCAGCGAGGGCCACCGGGACGTGCGCTACGGTCCCGGTTACGATCACCCCGAATGGCAGACGACGCTGTGCGAGCCGAGCCTGAGCCTCATGTCAAGCGCGTCCGGCGCGACTCCCTATGCACTGTCCGACCGGGCTAACCTGCCTGCACGTCTGCCCGGCCAGATTGCACTTGTCACGGATACGGTAGGTTTAAAAGCCGCGCCGGGGACGCTGGCGGCGGTGCTGGACGGGAATATGCGCGTGGTCGCGGTCGCCGACGGCGCGGCTTTGCCCGCGCTGTCGCTGTCGGTCCCGCCCGGTGGGAGTGTCCTGCTCGGCGGCGGCCCGGCGAAGGACTGGCTGCGCTCGTATGCGGCGCTGGGGGCGCAGCTCTCGCTGCTGACCAATTCGCAGCTTGTGCCGATCAGCCAGCGCCCGGAGCAGCAGGTTCCGCTGATGACGAATCCGAACGATCCGGTGGTGCAGACGCGCATTCTCAATATGGTGGCGGAAGTCGTGCGTGGGTACGGCGTGGACGGGGTCATCTTCGACGACCGCCTGCGCTACGCCGGGGCGAACGCTGATTTCAGCCCGATCACCCATGCCCAGTTTGAGACGTTTTTGGGCCATCCCGTCCGCTGGCCCGACGATGTGCTGACCTACAGCGTCGCGTACCCGTCGCTGACGAAGCGGCTCATTCCCGGCCCGGACTACGACGCCTGGAACGTCTTCCGCACGCTGACCATTCGGAACTGGCTGGCATCGGCCGCCGCCACCGTCAAGGCCATTCGGCCCACGGCGACGGTCAGCGTCTACGCGGGTTCCTGGTATCCCGATTACCCCCAGCTCGGCTCCAACTGGGCCGCCGATGACTTTTCCGCCGGGCTGCGGTTCCTGACGCCGAGCTACCAGAAAACTGGCTTTGCGGGATTGACGGACTGGATGACGACCGGCTGCTACTACGGACCGGGGACTATTGCCGACGCGCAGTCTCAGGGCCAGACGGCCGGGGACAGTGTCGAGGCCGCCGGGCAGTTCTCGAACCGAGCAGTCAACGACCAGACATTTGTCTACGCCGGCATCGCGCTCTCGAACTACAACGGCCACCCGGAGCAGCTTCTGTCTGCCTTGCAGGGGGCTTTAGCGTCCACGCAGGGCGTGATGGTCTTTGACCTCTCGCACAACGTTGACCAGTTCTGGACGACGTTCCAGACCGCCTTCTCGACCCCGGCAGTCGCTCCCCAAGCCGTGCCGGGCCTGCTGGACGACCTGCGCCGCCGCCACACCGCACGCAGAGCAGCAGGCACCCCTGACCCGCCAGTAATTTTGTACAACGGGACTTCGGGAACAGGATTATGAACCCCTCCCGCTCATTCTTCTCTCCCTCCCCTGTTAGGGAAGGGCTTCGGAGAGGTCTAGTACGAAAGCGAAAGCCCCTGCCTCTCGACGGAAGGCAGGGGCTATATTTGTGCCTCTGGCCCTTCCCTAACAGGGGAGGGAGAGAAGAATGAGCGGGAGGGGTTCCTAATGACGTGGGAGGCGCTACTTACTCACCCGCACGAATGAGCTTGACAAATCTTCGTAGCTGCCGAACATTCCGGGCGAGCTGCCCGATGACGGGCCGATGCCGTAGCCGCTTCGCAGGCGGGCTTGATGCTGCTCGACTGCGCCTTCCAAAAAGCGCATCATGCGGTTCTCGAATACCTGGACACTGAACTGCGCGGCGTGTTTTTGCAGGGCGTCCGGCACCCAGTCAACCGCCGACACCGACTGAAGCGCGGCCGCGAGACACTCCGGCGTCTGGGCGCGAAAAAGAACGCCGGTCTCGCCGTCCACGACGGTCTCTAAAGCCCCGCCGGCGGCGAACGCCACGACCGGGCGGCCGCTTGCCATGCACTCCAGCGGCGTCATGCCGAAATCTTCCTCGCCGGGGAAAATCAGCGCCTGGCAGCGGGCAAACTCCCCAGCCACTTCGGCGTCGGATAGCCGCCCCAGAAACTCAATCGTCGGCCCGGCGATCCGCTTCAAGCCCGCAAGGTCCGGCCCGGCGCCGACAATTCGCAGGGGAAGCTGGAGCTGGTTACAGGCGTGGACAGCGAGGTCAATCCGCTTGTAGCCGACGAGCCGCGAGACAATCAGGAAGTGAGGGCCGACTTCGGACGGCTGGGCCGGGGCGTAAAGGGCCGTATCAATCGGCGGCGGGATGACGGCGGCGACATCCCGCCGGTAGTATTTGCGGATGCGCTGGGCGACGTTGTAGGAATTGGCGACATAGTAATCGGGCCGCTGGGCGCTTTCAATGTCCCACGACCGCAGCCGCCCCAGCATATTTCGCAGCAGCAGCGACACCAGCCGTCCGCGCCGGCTTTGGGACAAATACTCATGCTGGCGCCAGGCAAACCGGGCCGGCGTGTGGCAGTAGCAGACATGGCAGGTGTGCGGCGGCGTGATTACCCCTTTAGCAAAAGAGCTGGAACTGCTGACGACCAAATCATAGCCGCTCAGGTCGAAATGCTCGAACGCGGTCGGGTACAGCGGCAGGGCGAACTTGTGCATGCGCTGCGACGACAAGGGCCAGCGCTGCAAAAACGAGGTCGCGACAGTGACGTTGCTAAAGTAAGCAAGGGTGGCTTTCGGGTCATACACGGAAGTATAAAGCAGCGATCCTGGGAACAGAGCGTGCAGAGTCGCAGCGACCCGCTCAGCCCCGCCGGCCTGGGTCAAATAATCGTGAACAACTGCCACTTTCATCCGTGGATCCATAGTTTTTCCCTGCCTGCATTTCTTACTGACAAATGACTGAACATAAAAGAGCACTCTTGCTTCTTCAATTACAAAGCAATTATCATGCCAACCCGCTTCTGCTGAGAGATGCGCGAAACAATTATTTTAAGAATAGAAAAAGGCCCTTAGCAGTGCTTGCCGGGGAACAGGCAGGAAATCGCGGAAACAGGCAGGAAATCGCGAGCGGGGGCGCGAACTAGGAGCAGGGCCTAGCCTTACCACGCATTGTCAAGGAGACACACGCATTTGCAAACGAAACAACTGGCCGCCGCCGCCGCTATTCTTGTCGGTGTCCTGCTGCTGGCCGCCGCTGTCTTCTACTTTATCACGCCCGCCGGAAACCTGCCGGGCTTCCTGCCAGGCCACGAGGCAGGCGTGACGACGCCGCACACGAAGCACGGCATTCTCGCGCTCGCTTTGGCGGTCTGCGCCTTTGTTGCCGCCCGCTTCTTCTACGGCGCTAAAGGTGAGTATGTGGATACCGGCGCGGGATGAGGCTTCAGCAGAACGACATATTCGGATATCAGCGGCGGCATGGAAACAGCGTCCCCGGCAGCAAACGTGCGCCGGTAGAGGGCATAGGGGACGAGATTGAGCGCGTTGTCGCGCCATGTCCCGGCAGCGCCGGTGTCAGTCCAGCCGTTTGGCACCGAAGCCGGACGCGGCGCGGCAGTCAGCATTAAAAAGACATCGGTCTGCCCGCTGCCGGGGGCCAGCGTGAACGACAGCGTTGTTTGGGCTGCCGCTGTCGCCGGGCGGCTGAACGTGATCCAATTCGCGCCCTCCAAAAGCGCTGGAACGGTGTGGAACGTGTTGTCGCCCATGCCGTCGAAATTGTCGTAAAACGGCTGCTCGGCTTCAATCGGCGCGGCGATAAAGTACGCCGGGTTGTCGGGATTGCTGGACTGCAAACCACGAACGAGGCCATTTTCCTCGCCCCGCTCGGCGTAGATCACTGCCGTATCGGAATAGCTCGCGCCGTCGCTGACCGTGACCACGTTGCGGCCTGGCGTCAGCGCATTATCCCAGACAAACACGTTGTCTGAGAGCGTCCCGTTCGGCAGAAGGTACGCGCCGTTCGCCTGCGCTCCGATCGTCCTGCCGTTGACGGTCAGCGTCAGTGACGGTGCGTTGGAATAGGCTTTTATGGTGTACGTCTGCGGCGGCAAGGCGCGGCGCAGGAACCAGGAGTGGCCGCATAGATGCACCACCCGCGTCTGCGGCTTCAAGAACGACCGATAGAGATACCAGATGTCTTTCTTGAAGCCGCCGAACGTTTCCATTCCCTTCGAGTTCACCCCTTTGTAGCGCGGGTCGCTGAAGTCTCGAAACGTCCACCAGGTAAAGAGCGGGATTTGATCGGAGAGCGTCCGAAAGACTGTCTCGCAGCGGCTTTCAGCGACTTCCTGCTGGTATTCTTCCGGCTCGTACTCATTAACGCTGCGGCTCGGACGCTCTGCCGCGCTGTGAACTGAGATCACCCCGCCTGCGCCGGTTTCCGAAATGTCGTGGTAGTAGGCCGCCTGGGCATCGAACCCGGCGATGGTGCCGCCGTACCAGCCGTTGTAGCGGTTGACGGCGACAAAGTTCAGCGCATACGACCGGCAGAAGGCCGTGCTGCTGGCGTAGGTGATGAGCCGGAACGGGTCTTCGGCCCGTGCGACGCCCGCGTAGTCTTCCAGTGTTCCAATATCGTCAATCTTTTCAATGGCCTCGTTGCCGATACTCCAAAAGCAGATGGACGGGTGGTTGTAGTTCTGCCGGACCATCTCGCGCGTGATCTGCCGCCCCGTCTCGGTCGGCGGGGCTGCGTTGGAATGGCCGTTCTCGGCCCAGACGACAATGCCGCGCTCGTCGGCAAGATCATATTCTAATTTGGCATGGGGATAATGGGCCAGACGGACGAAATTGACCCCTAAGTCGCGCAGGTCGTCCCAGTCTCGCCGCAGATCGGCGTCCGTAACCGCGCTGCCGTGTTCCTCGGTTTCCTGATGCTTGGCAACCCCGCGCAGGGGCGTCGAGACACCGTTCAGAAGGAACGCCGCCGGCGTTATCTGGAAAAAGCGGAAGCCGGTGCGCTCCGTCACAGTGTCCGTGACTGTGCCGCAGACCGAAGTGGTCGTGGTCACAGTATAAAGATACGGGTCGGCGGGACCCCACAGATGGGGCCGCGCAACCAGCGCTTGACGACTGACTGTGCCGCGCGTCCGGGCGGGCAGCAGGACTTGGGCAGAGGCGACGGCCACGGGCTTGCCGTCCCGGTCTGAGACGCGGCTTGTCACTGTCACAAATACTGGGCGTAAGCCATCGTTTCGCACCAGTGTTTTCATGCCCAAGACTGCGCTTTCCATGCTGACTGCCGAAGGGGTCAGAAAGACGCCGGACGCCGCGCAGTCGGTCGGATCAATGTGAACGGGAGCGGTCTGGAGCAGAAACGCCCGCCGGTAGAGGCCGCCGGGGACATGGTAAAGCTGGTAGCCGCTGCCGCGCGGCAGGCAGTCATCGGTGTCTTTGGGATCGGTATCACAGCGCACGGCCAGCACGTTGTCGCCGCCGTGGACGGCGCGGGTGGCGTCAAACAAAAACCGTGTGTACGCGCCTCGGTGCGTACCGAGAGAAACACCATTGACGTACACGTCAGCAACCGTACCAGCACCATCAAAACAGGCAAAAATCTCTTTGCGGGTATCGGCTGCCGAAAGCGTGAAATGCGTTCGATACCAGGCGGCCTGGTAAGTCTGCGTTTCCGTCTTCGAGTTCCAGGTATGCGGGACCATGACCGGCTGCCAGCGGCTATCATCAAGCGACGGCTGCTCCGGGCCGGTGTGTCCGGGAGACGGCGTGAACTTCCACGCTGTCAGCGGGACTTCCTGCCGGGCGGAAACCGGCGGCGCAAAGCACACCGCCCAGAAAAGCGTAGCTGCCGCTGCGAGAAGAGAAAAAATCGAAATCAATTTGCGCGTCCGCCCGTCGTGTGGTACAATGGCTCATTATGCTTTCATCTTATCTACTGCCGAAGAGTCTTTGGAAGCTGGCGGTGCCAGCGACGGCAGCCGCCGGACTGCTGTTTGCCGGTATCGCGGCTATCCGCCACTCGCCGCAAGCAACGCTGCAAGCAGCGGCTCAGGCGCCGCGCTGCGCCGCCGCCCCGCAACCGCCGGCCCTCGGCCCCGCCCGGCTTGCCGCGCTGCATGCGGACGAGGCCGGGCGTATCCCTATTCTCATGTACCACGCCGTCGGCGCACCCGCGCACGGCGGCAAGCCGCGCTATGATTCGCAGGGCCTGAACATCGCCCCGCAGACGTTCCGCCATCAGCTTGCATTGATGGAAGCCGCCCACTGGTATCCGGTCAACATGCGCGATATTCTGACCGCACACCTCAACGTCCCCGCCGGCAAGACTCCCGTTGTTTTAACCTTTGACGACGCTCGCGGGACGCAGTTCCATTACCTGCCGAACGGGAAAATTGACCCGAACTGCGCGGTCGGGATACTGGAAGCCTTTCATGCCAGGCACGCCGACTGGCCGCTGAAAGCGACATTCTACGTCTTGCCGAAGTCAGCGTGGAACCCGGTGCCGTTCTGGCAGCCCGGCAAAGAAGCATTGAAGCTGCAAACACTGGTCGCCGACGGCTTTGAAGTCGCGAACCACACAACGACTCACCGCATGATGACGCATCTCTCAAAGGCCGAGTTGTGCTGGGAAATGGCTGAATGTCAGGAGTACGTTCAAAAGCGAGCGCCCGGCGCGACGATGGACACGATGGCCCTGCCCGGCGGCGCGGCCCCGAAGAACCATGCCTTGTGGAACACGCTGCTGCGCGGGACGCTCGGCACGATTTCCTACCACAATCGCTGCATTCTCATGGCCTGGGGCGGACCGAGCCATTCCTGGGTGGACCGCGCGTTTAATCCCGATAAAGTCACCCGCATCGGGTCAGGCCCCGGCTGGATTGAACATGCTCTCAAAGAAATGACTACGGGCCGCCTGCGTCCTTATGTCAGCGACGGCAACCCGGACACCGTCGCCGTGCCGCGTGCCGAAGCAGCAATGGTTGATCCCAAGCGTCTCGGCGGTGCCCGCTTGATTTTTTACGGTGTGTCCCCGCTGCGGCTGGCGGCCTCCGGGCGGACGGCGCGGCGGGGGTAGGGGCAACAAAACGAGAGCAACAAAACGAGTGACTTCAGTCACTCGTTTTGTTGTTTTTCTATTCGTCGCTCTCCATCCCTATGCCATAAGTCGGCGTGATCGCCGTCTCCGTCACAACCACCGTGTAGACCCCGCCGCTGCCGATGGTCAGAGGTGTCGCCGGAACCAGCACCGTTGAAGTCCCGGCGGCGTTGACCTGGACCGACAAAGTTCCCGACGGCTGGATGCCGTAGATTGTGGTCGGGGTGATGGCATTGACACTTTGCCCGGCGATGCCCGCCGGGATCGCCGGATAAGCCACGGCTGGGAACACGACTTTGCCGCCGATCAGCACGTCCACCGGCCCGGCGTCGGGCGCGGCGTTCAGAATGCGGATGTTCGCCTGGCCTGGCGGCGGATCGGAATATCCCGCTATCACGGCTGTGCCGGGTCCGCTGCCTCCGCTTCCGGCATAGTTCGCTGCTGCGCCTTTGTCCCCCGTCACGACCGTCTGCAAAAAGCGCGGGTCGGTTTTAGTCACTGTCAGCGGCTGGACATCCACGCGGCCGATCAAATACGCCGTGTAATACGAGTTGTTGTTAAGCTGAAGCTTGGGGTTCGGTGGGAACACAGTGCTGGTGGCTGTCCCCGCTACCGTCGTAGTCGCGGCTTGCCCTGAGGACGTGAAGCTGAACGTGGAAACACCCTGCCCGACAAAGTTATAAAGGCTGCTCTGGCCGAACGCGAGGTCGCCGCCGACAGCGGTGGAGTTGACCAGAACCCCGGTTGTGGCGCCGTTGACGGAAAAGTCCGCCCCGCGAATCCGGGCCGTCGCCGACGTGCTGCTGCTCCCGCAGCCGGCGGACAGTGCCGCAAGCCCGCCCAGCCCCAGCAGAACCGGCGCGGCATGGCGGCGCTTCAATAAAAACATACTCTGTTCTCCTGTGTGGTCTGTACTATCAGAGTGGGAAATCGAGAAAAGGTTTCAGGAGATTTAGAAGCCCCGCGGGAGATTCAGAAGCCTAGCGGGCCGCCGACGCATCGGCGACCGCATAGACCCAGTCGGCGGCCAGGAGGACCAGCACGGCCCAAAACGTGGGGGTGAAGTACGCATGACCCGTGCCATGCACCTGGGTCAGCAGCACGATGCCCAGCACGAAGATGCCCGCCATTACCCCGCCTTTAATCGTTTGCCCCTGCACGATCTGGCCGAGACCGGGGCAGACCGCCGAACCTGCAATGGCCCAGAGCGCCGGGCGCTCGCCGGCGGACCGGCGCATCAAAGAAGCATCGGTCGCGGCATACGCGACGCCGAGTGTTTTCTGCCGCTGCTGCTCCGCCCGGCGCAGGACCGACCGGCCAATCTTGCCTTCCGCAGTTGTCCGGCCCGGCTCGGCAGCCAGCGCGGCCTGATAGGATGCAATCGCCGTGTCCCAGTCCCCGCGCGTTTCGGCAATGTCGCCGAGAAGCTCGGAAACGGCGGCATCGTGAGGCTTTTCCGCCAGCAGCGCCTTAGCCGCCGTTTCCGCTTCGGAGACCAGCCCGCGCCGGAATTGGATGTTCGCCGCTGTCACCCGCCGGCTGTACTCTTCTTCCGCCGCGTAGTCGCGCTGAGGGCGTGCCGAAGGCGGAATGGGACGCGGACGGTTAGGCGGCGTGTCCATGCGTCTTCTCCGCTTTAATCTTCTCCGCCCCAATCTTGCCCGGCTTCGGCTCGTCTACAGCGGCGTCTTCCAACTCCTCGTCTTCCGAGTCTTCTTCCTCGTCCAGCTCATCGCCTTCATCGTCGTACTCGTCGTCCATTTCGTCTTCCTCAAACTCGCCGATGCCCATGCCTTCCAGCCGGTCCGGCTCGCGTTCCGGCGGGGCCTGCCCGGTCCAGAGCTTTTCGAGGCCATAAAACGAGCGCTGTTCTTCGGACATGACATGGACAATCGCGTCGCCGTAGTCCAGCAGCACCCAGGTCGCTTCCGAGTAGCCTTCAATGCGCCGCTGCCGGATGCCCTGCTTTTCCATAGACTCCATGACGCCGTCGGCAATAGAACGAATATGGATGTTGGACGTTCCCGAACAAATAATAAAAAAGTCGGCAATGAGGGTCTTGCCGCGCAGGTCGAGCGCCGTAATATAGTTTGCTTTTTTGTCGTCCGCCGCCGCCACAATCGCGTCCCGCCGCTCTTCGGAGGTCAGTTTGCTTTCTTTCAAGATTTCATTCCCCTATGCTATGAAAGAGAGTATACCCGACAATGGAGCCTACCCTGTCCACCCGCGCCACAGAAAGGCTGCGCCGAGGGCGGCAAGAAACAGCGCCGACACGCGGGTCATCGCGACCCGGAACGGCAGCCGGGTCAAAAGGCCGCCGAACAGCGACTGGCCGAACACGGCCAGCGCCAGCAAACCGGGAACCGTGCCGAGGCCGAAGTACAGCATCAAGACCGCCCCGAACAGCGGTGACGGCTGGGTGAACGTCGGCAGGAGCGCGTTGTACGTCAGGCCGCAGGGCAGAAAGCCCACAAAGACGCCGATGAGCAGCGGCTTCAGCGCGTGTTTTGAGCGCAGCGCTCGGAGGTAAGCGCGGCGCAGGACACCGCCGCCCGCACCCAGCACATCCGGCTCCGGCAGCCGGAACTTCGGGATCGCGCCCGCCAGCCCCAACGCCAATCCGACCATGACGACGCCGACGACAAGGCTCACCACGCTCTGCGCCGACGCCCATCGGTGGCCGAGGGTGCCGATTGCCCCGCCCGCCAGCCCCAGCAGCATCAGCGCCGCCAGCCGCCCGCCGTGGAACAAAACGTGCCGACCTGCGCCCCGCGTCTGCCCGCCCGCGTAGGACACGACAAAAATGCCGCACATGCCAATGCAGTGCGAAAAGCCGCTGGCGAGGCCGAGGAGAAAAGCGAGAAGATAAGTAGTATGCAGAAGAGGCATTGCAAATAAGAATTCCCGGCACTGGAAGTGCCGGGTTGCGATTGCTGCCGGGCCTCATCCCAGCCGCACGACTTCGCGCACACGTGGCTTGTCCCAGCGCTCGGACGCCTCATTCGCCGCGTCTTCCGACACTTCATCCGCCGCCGACAGGCCGTGGTCCGACCAGGCCCGGCGGGCATCCCAAACCCCGTGGGCGGTTCGGTTGATCTGCCAAGTCCCCGCCATTGTCTGGCCGTCTTCCGCCAGTGTGCCTTCATACGAGACCGGCGGCAGCTTGCACTCCTGATAAAGCTTGGAAAACCGAATGCCCCGACCACTTCGTTCGCCGCGCACCTGGGCCTCGCCGAACTCCCCGTCGTCAAGGACGGTGCCGGCAAAACCGCCGCCATCGCCGGTTTCCGTCAAAGTCGCCTCAAACCGTACCGGCGGCTGGCCTTGCAGGCGGCCCTTGTAGGCGTAAGTGCCGAGCCACCCTCCGCCCAGTGCGCCTTGCGCCGCTTCTTGTTCTAAATCGTGCATGAGTTTTTCTTTCCCGGCCCTCACCGAACCGAAACGGGAAACGTTTGGAATTGGTGCGCTGCGCCTTTATCCGCCGACACCGTGGCCTCCCAATTCCCCGGCATCGTGAACCGTCCCGTACCGCTGTAAGTCCCCGGCGGCGCTTCGTGCAGCGCAGTAACGTTTTGGCCCATGTTCATCGCCGGCATGACTAATTCCGCCGTCACCGCCGCGCCGTGAACCGGCTTGTTCCTGCTGTCCGTGACCTGCACTTGGAAGAGCGCCGGGTCAAGCTGGCGCGGCTGCTTCGGCGTCACCGCAAGCCCGATCCGCCAGTGCGCCGTGTTGGCGGGCTGCGTCGGGTTATGGTGGCGCGAACAGCCTGCATCTAGGCTCATAGCCGCTGCCAGACCGATCACGACCCATTTCATTTCGCCGGAGGCCGCCGCAAATGCGCGGGCGGGCGGGTCTGGATCTGCACCAGGGCCGGCATGGCCGGCACCTTGCCTTCCGTTTTATTGCTCGCACAGCCGTCGCACCCGCTGCCGCCGGACTTGCCGGGTTTGGCTCGGAACGCGCCGATTTGGCCCCAGAGCCGCCGCCCGACCCCCAGCATCGCCCCAGCGACAATCGCCAGTGCGCTTATTTGCTGCCAATCTATATGCATCATTTATTCCTCGCAGCAACACTCGCCCGTCACCGCTTCCCGGCCTTCTTTGACGAGGAACGGGACCAAGACCAATGCCGCCGCGCTGTCCAGCCACCACAGACTGGGAAATAAGCCTGTCACGGCCAGCCCGATCATCAAGACCACCGACAGATAACCGCAAGTGATCGCTTCCATTGCGTCCACCCGCAAGGCTTTGGACTGAAGCCGGGCCGCAACTTTGAGCTTCCAGCCCGCCAGAATCGGCATCCCGATCTTCGCCGCCAGCCCAATCAAGATTCCCCAAACACTCTCGTGCGTGTCCGCTCTGTTATGTATAACGAAAATTCCAACAAAAGAGTTCGCGGCAACCAGCGCCGCCAGCACATACAGCGTATACCCGACTAAAGTCGCCGCTCGCCGCTCCACGGCCTCAATCTTTAATCCGCCCGCCCGCCCGGAGGCTTCGGCGCCCAGCCGCCACAGCAGCACTCCCGCGCTGATCATCTCGATCACGCTGTCCGCGCCAAACCCTTCCAGCAGCAGGCTATGCGCGTGCGCCCCCAGCCAGAGCGACGCCGCGCCTTCAATCGTCATCCAGCCAAGCGTCAGGTAAGTCAGCCGCAGGGCCAGCCGCACGTCGGCGGTGCGTTCTACGGTCGGTTGAACAGTCATGGCATCACCCTTGTCTCGTCCCGCAAACGCAGCGCATCGGGAATACCGGAAACATCGTGCGCCCAGCGCAGCAAAATCAGTATCATCGCAAAGCCTTCTAAATGTCCAAGAATGCCGATCACAATCGCCAGCCACAGCCAGACACCCGCATACGAAAACCCAAGAAGGGAAACACTGGCCGCAAACAGCGACAATCCCCACAGCTTCGAAGAATAAGCATGAAAGCTCATGCCCCGCTGAAACTTGATCATCGCGACCAGCCAGTTGATCGCAAGCAGAGCCAGAACAATCAGCAGCGGAACCGTGAACGGAGATAATAGCCCCCGGTGGAGCAGCAAAACAGCAAGGGCGACACAGAAATAAAAGCTGGTATCCGCCGCGCTGTCGGCAGTTCTAAGTTGCGCCGTCACGATATGGAGCCGTCGTGCAATAACGCCGTCAAAAACGTCCGCGAGGAAGGCAGACACGATAACGCCAATAATCCATTCTCTGTCCTGCCGCGCTAACGCTGTCCAGAGAAGCGCCAGTCCGGCGAGGAACCGCAAGACAACAAGAGCCATCGGTATTGACCGCAACATCTCTGTTTGCTTTCAGTCTGCCAAATGCGACGCCACAAGCTGCGCCAGCTCGCCGACAGTCTCGCGGTCGAAGGCCAGACGAGCGCCTGCCGCCGCGTACAGGTCGGGCAGGGGGCGCGTGTTGCCCAGCGCCAGCGCGGTTCGGTAGTTTCGGACCGCTTCGGCCTGATCTTGAAGCGCGTTGCGCCAGACTTGCAGCGCCCCAAGCTGGGCTAGGCCGTACTCAACATAGTAAAACGGCACGGTGAAAATGTGCAGTTTGCGGTGCCAGCCGGAGACCCGCTCGGCGTCCAGCCCCGACCAGTCCACGCCGCCCATAAAGCGGGTCCAGAGCGCGTCCCACGCTTGATCCATGTCGGCAGCCGTCACATCGTCGGGCGCGTCGGCATAGACCCAGTGCTGGAAACCGTCTACCACGGCCATGTAGGGCAGGAACAAGACGATCTTCTCTAACTGTTCCCGGCGGGCCCGGACAGCCTGTTCTTCGGTGTAAAACCCGCCGCTGTCTTTTCCCAAGTACGGCAGGGCCAGCAGCTCCATCGCCATGGACGCCACTTCATTGAATTCCATTGGGGCGCCCCGGTTCCACAAGAGCGGCTGAGCCGCGCTCGAGGCCAGCCCGTGGAACGCATGGCCGCCTTCGTGGAGCAGCGTGCGGACATCGCTGTCGGCTCCGACCGCGTTCATAAAGATGTACGGCAGGCCGGTCTTGGGGAAGAACGAGCAGTAGCCGCCGGGCGCTTTTCCCTTGCGCGAGTCTAAATCCAGGAACCCGTGCCGGATTTTCTCAAAGTCCTGCCCCAGCGCCGGGTCTACTTTACCAAAGATCTGCGCCGTGACGGCTTCGAGTTCGGCGACATCGGCAAACGGCCGCAGGGACTCCAAGCCTGCCGGGTCCACGTTTAAATCCCACGGGCGCAGCGTGTCCAGGCCCAGCGACTGACGCCGTGACACCAAAATCTTTTGCGCCAGCGGCACGACTTCGGCTTCAATCGCCGCGCCAAACGCCAAACTGTCTTCCGGCGTGTAGTCAAATCGCTTCAAAGAGCGCCACATGTAGGCCCGGTAATTCGGCAGCCCGGCATTCTCGGCAAGCTGACGGCGCAGGGGCAGCATCTGTAAATACAGTGCGTCCAGATCGGCCCGCGCCTCTAGCCAGCGATTCTGCACCGCCCGCCAGCCTTCTTCCCGCACTGTGCGATCCGCGTCCAGACCCCGCTGCTCGGCCTGCGGCAGTGTCAGCTCTTCCCCGCCAAGCGTCACCGTCATCGTCCCCGTCATCTTGCTGTACTCGTTCGCCAGCGTTTGAAGCTGGGCCTGGATCGGGACATTGGCCTGCCGGAACAAGTCGGCGTCGTTTCGCAGACGGCGCAAAAACTGCACCTGGTCCGGCTCCGGCGTGAAATCCGGCACGGCCAGCAGCTTCGTCTTCAGCGCCTGCGCGGCAATGGTCCATCTTGGAACAATCTGCTGGACGTAGTTCAGGTACGCCGCTTCGGCGTCGGCGTCCGCCGTGTTTTCCGACTTCGCCCGTCCGGCCTTCGCGCCCGCCTCGCCGAGCGTTTTCTCCAGCTCGCTCCAGCGCCCCAGCCAGTCGCCGATGCCGGCGGCGGTCAGGTCTTCGGCTTCCAGGGCCGCAAAAAAGGGTGCAACTGTGTTCCAGTCGTGCGGGTTGAGTTGCGTCCAGGGAGTGGAAACCTCGAAATCAAATTCAGGCATGGTGTCTCTTTCTTGTTGGTCGATGGGCTTGGAGGGAACGAGGGAGTTTACTCCCTCGCTGAAAGGCGTTCGGAAACGCCGCGCGTCCAGAGGACGCAATACGGACTGTGCCGAATTTTCTCTGTCCCCTGGACAGGTGGGCCAAGCCCATTCAGCGCGGACGTTCACGTCCGCGTTCAGTGTTCGCTGATGTGCGCCACGTCTTCCGGCCAGCCTGAACTTATACTGTTTATGACAAGAGCGGCAACGGCGGGAGGCCGAACATCGCGCTTCTCCATCTCCATGAGCGGCATCCAGACCGGCGCGTAAGTTCCATTTTCCGCCGGCTCTGTTCCGTCGTACTCCGGGCCATCGCCGGGGCTGAACTCGCCTCCGGTAACCGTCGCCAGAAAATAAAACTGATCCCGGCGGTCCGGGTCTGCGCCGGCAAACTGTGTTTGCGCCACGAGTTTCCCGCAGGCCACTTCCAGCCCCATTTCCTCCCGCGCTTCTCGCACGGCGGCCTGTTTCAATGTTTCGCCGTCTTCGGCTTTGCCGCCCGGAAACAGAAAATAATGCAGGCCCGCCCGATGCCGCTCAATCAGCGCAACGGCGTTGTTTTGGATGATAATGACGGCGGCGCGTGGCATGATATGTTTCTCCCCAATCTACGGCAGAGGCCGTGCCGCCACTCCCTCGTTCGTAATCACAATCGGTACGATGTCGCCGCTGTCGTCGAAGTAGAGACGGTCAATGCAGGTGACGCGGTGGTGCATATTTGTTTCGGTAATCGGTCGGCGGTGGTAGGCGATGTACCAGTCGTCGGTGCCGGGGTAGTTGATGACGGAGTGATGGCCTGCGCCGTTGCCGACGTTTGGGTCGCTCTGCATGACCGGGCCGGTGCGGACAAAGGGGCCGAGGGGCGAGGCAGACTTGGCGTAGGCGACGCCGTAGGACGAATCGGTCCAGCCGCCTTCGGACCACATGAAGTAGTACACGCCGCCGCGCTTCAGCATGAACGGGCCTTCGACATAGTGATTGGGCGTGATCTCGGTGAAATCGCTGGCGAACGAAATCATGTCCTCGGCGAGCTTTGCGACCACGGCATGGGACCAGCCGCCGAAGTACAGATACGCCTGCCCGTCGTCATCTAGGAACGCATGGGCGTCAATCGGCTGTGCGCCGTGCGGGTATTCTGAGACTAACGGCCTGCCGAGCGCGTCGGTGAACGGCCCGGCGGGATGGTCGGCGACGGCGACGCCGAGGCCCGCGCCGTCGCCCGCCGAGAAGTAGAGGAAGTATTTGCCGTCCCGCTCAATGACCGACGGCGCCCACGCGCACCGATTGGTACTCCACGGCACGTCGGCGAAGTCGAGTATCCTGCCGTCGTTCCGCCAGTTGACGAGATCATCGGACGACCAAACTTCAAAGAACGTCTGCTCGTCATACGGCGCGGAGTAAGTCGGATAGAGGTAGTAGCGGCCTCGGAAGATGTGCAGCTCTGGGTCGGCATACCAGCCGGGAAAAACGGGGTTCATAAGCAGCTATTTCGGGGGGTGCGGCGCGTTTTCCTGCCCCGATGATCATGCAATGAAAATGCCCAGGAACCCGGATTGGAAATCCGGGTCTTTTGAAGTGTGATTGTCTGCCTTCGCAGACGCAAGAGCAGATTGATCCGGCTTGCGATTCCTCTGTCCGCGCAGGCAGACAATCGCACTTCAAAAGACCTGGTCTTCAGACCAGAACAAGCTCTACGCCCTACAGATCGTCATTCTTGAAAATCGGGGCCAGCACTTGGGCGCTGCGGCTGGGCAGGTAAATCTGAATGCTCTGCTCGCGCCCGTACATCGGCACGGGCTGGCGCGGATAGAGGAAACCCGGCGTTCCCCGGCCCAGGCCGCCGAACTCGGCATCGTCGGTGTTTAAGATCACCCGGTAGTCGGCGGAGTCTGGGATCGGAAAGCGTAAATCTTGATAGGAGCGGGTGGGATGGAAGTTGAACGCGAACACGAGTGGGCCGCGCCGGTACGCGAGCTGCTTGGTGTCTTCATGCAAGGCTAATTGCTCAATCAGCGGGTCCAAAAGCAGATCATGCCGGGCATCCAGGTCTAACATGGCCTGGTCAAAGGCGTTCAAACCGCCGTAGCGCAGGTCGGGGTTGTCGGCCAAAGACCACTGACGGCGGGCGTAGTGGTAGGAAAAATCGTTGCCTTCGCGCGGGAAGTCCACCCATTCCGGGTGGCCGAACTCGTTGCCGATGAACGACAGCCAGGCTTCCCCGGCAAGGCTGAACGTGAGAAGGCGAATCATCTTGAGGAGGGCAATGCCGCGCTCGACTTCCATGTCCGTATCGCCGAGGGCCATGTGGCCGTACATCGCTGCGCCCATGAGCTGAAACGCCAGCGTTTGGTCGCCGACCAAACTTTGATCATGGCTTTCGACGTAGCCGACCCGCTTCTCGCCGGGCCGGCGGTTCAGGAGTTCATGGTAGACGGCGCTCAGGTTCCAAGACTCATCGGGGACTTCTTTGACGAGCTTGGTCCAGTAGTCGGGAATGCCCATCGCCAGCCGGTAATCGAAGCCGATGCCGCCTTCGGACACGGGGCGGGCGAGGCCAGGCATCCCGGATACGTCTTCGGCGATGGTGACGGCATTCGGCAAAACCAAATGCGCCAAATCGTTTGCGGCCTGCAAGTAGGCCAGGGCGTCTTCATCCACTCCGCCGCCAAAATAGTCTTCGTAGCGGGTGAACTCCCGCTTCAGGCCGTGGTCCAAGTACAGCATACTCGTGACGCCGTCGAACCGCAGGCCGTCGAACCGAAAGTCTTCCAGCCAGAACCGGACATTCGAGAGCAGGAATCGCTGGACTTCATATTTCGCGTAGTCAAAAACCATCGAGTCCCAGGCGGGATGCTCCCCGCGCGGCCCGGTGTGAAAATACTGGAAGTCCGTGCCGTCGAACTGATTAAGGCCCTCTAGAACATTCTTAACTGCATGGCTATGAACAATGTCGAGCAGCACCCGCAGGCCGAGGCCGTGCGCTGCGTCAAGGAGCGCTTTCAAATCTTCCGGCGTGCCGAAGCGCGACGAGACGGCGAAGAACGACGACACATGGTAGCCGAACGAGCCGTAATACGGATGCTCCATCACAGCCATGAGCTGAACGGCGTTGTAGCCCAAAGCCGCAATACGCGGCAGCACGTTCTCGGTGAACTCGGCAAATGTCCCTACCCGACCTTCTTCGGTCGCCATGCCGACATGGGCTTCATAGATCCGCAGGCCGCCGGTGAGTTTCGGCGTGTCATGCCGCCACTCAAACGCCGTCGGCGGCAGCCAGACTTGCGCTGTGAAATCGTTCGTTTCCGGGTCCTGCACCACGCGCCGGACATACGCCGGGATGCGGTCCTGTCCGCCGCTCTGACTCTGCACATGGACTTTGACCAGGCTGCCGTGGGTCAGCGTCCCGGCATACTCGCTGTCGGGAAAGAACGCGCTCCAGATCCCGAACTCACCGCGCGTCAAGGGGTGGCTGTCCCGGTCCCATCCATTGAAGTCGCCGACAAGCGAGAGCTGCGACGCGCCCGGCGCCCATTCCCGGTACCAGACGCCGGACTGCTCGTTCCGCTCGCCCCGCGTGAAGCCGAACCATTCGTGGCCCAGGCTGATCGGTCCCAACAAGCCGCCGGTCTCCTCCATCGCCGCCCGCAGGCGCTCGTACTGGGCGCGGCGTCGGCGCAGGGTGTCGGCGAACGGTGCAAGCCACGGGTCAAGCGAAATCAGTCCTAAGGAATTTGATCCGAGCGGGTCATTGGTTGGCATGGTCTTAGTATACCCCCGCGTTTCAATCCTGGCATTGTTTGGTATCACCGAAACGAAAGCGAAGAGACAAAAAGGAACACGAGTGGAAGGGCAGCGCGGAATACGCAGCCGGCGGCATAGCCGCAGAGAAGTTCACTTCCTCGCTTTTCCCAAAGAAAGCTGAAACCATGCCGCTATTTCTGCGCCTCTGTCTACTCTTCGCCCTTACCCTGTCCGCCGTCCCTGCGCCGGCTCAGGACTATGCGCCTGCGCTGCCGCCCCCGCTGCCGCATGGATTGGCGCCTGGCCTACAAAGCCGCTTGATTTCGAGCGCGAATGGGGCGCGGACCTATGTGCTGGTGTTCCACACCGGAGACGAGATCATGGCGGGCCTCACGGAGTTTGCCGGGCGGGTACACCTAAGGGGTGCTCATTTCACCGGCATCGGCGCGGTCAGTCGCGCGACTTTGGGCATCTACGACCTGCACCGGCAGCAATATCTGAAGGTCATTGCTCCGAGCCAGTCCGAAGTGCTGTCGCTGATCGGCGACATTACGCTCGACAAAGGCAAGCCTGCCGTTCACGCGCATATTGCGCTCGGCTACACCGACGGCACGGCGCACGGTGGGCATCTGCTGAAGGGGATTGTTTCGCCGACTTTGGAAGTTTTCGTCACCGACTACCCGGCGGCGCTCCGAAAGAAGCACGATCCCGTGTCTGGGCTGGACCTGATCGACCCAAGCAAAAAGTAAGGAATTGGAAGATGACAACGATACGCGAAGAAGCTTACCGGCTGATGCGGGAGCTGAAGCTGACCACGGTGTTCGGGAACCCCGGCTCGACGGAAGAGCCGTTTTTGACCGAGTTTCCCGAAGATTTTACTTATGTGCTGGGCCTTCAGGAAGCAAGCGTCGTGGCGATGGCCGACGGCTACGCGCAGGCGATGGGGCGGCCTGCGTTCGTGAACCTGCACACCGCGCCGGGGGTCGGCAATGCAATGGGGAACCTGCTCGGCGCGTGGCATAACAAGACGCCTTTAATTGTGACCGCGGGCCAGCAGACCCGCGAAATGCTGCTTTTGGAACCCTGGCTGACCAACACCAATGCAACCGAGCTGCCGAAGCCGTATGTCAAATGGAGCTACGAGCCGGCGCGGGCCGAAGATGTTCCCGCCGCCCTCCTGCGGGCTTACGCCGCCGCGCTCCAGCCGCCTTCCGGGCCGGTCTTTTTGTCGGTCCCGATGGACGACTGGGAAAAGACCGCCGAGCGGGAAACGCCGACCCGCCAAATCAGCACGCGCATGGCCCCCGATCCTGATGTATTGAAAGAAGCCGCGTCGGCGCTGTCGTCCTCCAAGAACCCGGCGCTGGTCTTCGGGCCAGGCGTGGACCGCAGCTTCGGCTGGGACGCTGCCGTCCTGCTGGCCGAAAAGCTGCGGGCGCCGGTGTATGCCGCGCCTGCCGCAGAAAGGGCAGGCTTCCCCGAAAGCCACCCGCAGTTTATGGGGGCGCTGCCGTTTGCGATCAAGCCGCTGTCTGAAAAACTCGCTGTGTATGATGTCGTGCTGGTGGTCGGCGCTCCGGTGTTTCGCTACTACCCGTATGTGCCGGGCGAGTACCTGCCGGGCAGCCTGCATTTGATCCATATCACCGACGATCCCAGCGAAGCCGCTCGCGCCCCGGTTGGCGACTCGATTTTAGGCGACTCTGCGCTGGCCTTGTCGTCGCTGTCTGAGATGGTAACGCCGTCTGACCGGCCCCTGCCGCCGCCGATGCCCAAGCAGCCGGTCCCGGAAGCGAAGACGCCGATCACGCCGGACTATCTGTTCTACGCCCTGGCCGCCGCTAAGCCTGAGAACGCCGTACTGGTGCAAGAGTCGCCATCCAACATGAAGCCGTTCCACGCCCGTTTGCCGGCGACTCATCCGGCGTCGTACTTTTCAATGGCGTCCGGCGGCCTCGGCTTCGGCCTCCCGGCATCGGTCGGGATCGCGCTGGCCGAGCGCGAGACAGGCCGCAATCGTCCGGTCATCGCGATTATCGGCGACGGCTCGTTTCTGTACTCAGTGCAGTCGCTTTGGACCGCTGTGCAGCACAAATTGCCGCTGGTCGTCGTGATCCCGCAGAACACCGAGTATGCCATTCTGAAGTCGTTTGCCGAGTTTGGAAAGACGCCGGGCGTGCCGGGCCTCGACCTGCCGGGGCTGGATTTAGTAACGCTCGGCGCAGGCTTCGGCTGCGAGGCAAAGCGCGTGGAGAACCCGGAAGAAATCACCCAGTCGGTCAAAGACGCGCTGGCAAGCAGCAAAGTCTCGGTGCTGGTCGTGCCGACGACCCCCGAAGTGCCGCCACTTCTTTGAGGACTAAACCTCACATACAGCAAAAAAGACACTTCTGTGAAGAAGTGTCTTTTTGTGTTTCCAGACAGTGCGCCCGGCGGGGCTCGAACCTGCGACCTCTTGGTCCGCAACCAAGTGCTCTAATCCACTGAGCTACGAGCGCATCGTGTCTGGGCAGTGAAAAGAAGTATACCTAAAGATGTGCGGCGTGTCAAGGGCAATTATTCAGGGGCAGGACAGAGGAAAAATAGAAGCAAGGCAGCAAACGAACCTGTTGACATCCGGTGCGTCTCATGCCATAATAGGATTATGGTAACTCCGACCAAATTAGTCGGAGTTAGAGAAATGAGCCAAGCCGTGATGCCGGACAAAATGCCGAACGAGAAAATCAACTGTGTGCAGGCTGCGTTTTGCCGCTGGCGCGACTGCCGGGAAGCTAGTCGCTGCGCCGCCCGCGCCGATGC
The DNA here is from genome assembly GCA_964236795.1 of uncultured Armatimonadales bacterium. Lineage (GTDB taxonomy): Bacteria > Armatimonadota > Armatimonadia > Armatimonadales > Capsulimonadaceae > JANXMY01. Next base: position 72,334 of record CAXSFV010000011.1, read on the forward strand.
GATTTCGGTGTATGCGCCCGATGAAACGGGCCACCGGGAAATGCCCTTGAGCCGCCTAGCCCCCGGCGAGTACGGCCATGTGCTGTCGCTTTGCGAAGGCTGCGAGGTCCGGGCGCACCTGCTGGAACTGGGCTTCACGCCGGGAACCGAGATTACGATCATACGCGTCGCCCCGCTCGGCGACCCGCTGACAATCCGCCTGCGCGGCTACCAGTTGTCCCTGCGCCGCCGGGAAGCCGACGCGATTTTGATGCGCCGCTGCCCGCCTGAGTTTGATGCGGGCGAAGATTTAGAATTGGATAATGAGTCATGACTGCGGCTGCGGCCCCGATGCCTGTCCCTGAAACACGCGCTACGCGCGTTCCCCTCTATGCCTTGGTCGGCAACCCGAACTGCGGCAAGACGACCGTGTTCAACGCCCTGACCGGCCTGCGCCAAAAAGTCGGCAACTACCCCGGCGTCACCGTTGAGAAGAGAGAAGGCCGCCTGCGCCTCCCCGACGGCTCCCTCGCCTCGCTCATTGACCTCCCCGGCCTGTATTCCCTCACCCCTCGCTCGCCCGACGAAGCCATTGCCCGCGACGTTCTGATGGGCTACCGCACGGATGTCGCCCAGCCCGACGGCATTGTGCATGTCGTGGACGCCGCAAACTTAGAGCGCAATCTGTACCTCACAGCCCAGATTTTAGATCTCGGCCTGCCGACGGTCATTCTCCTGACCATGACCGACGTGGCCGAGCGCACGGGCCAAAAGATAGATGTCGGCGCACTCTCGCAGACACTCGGCGTCCCCGTGCGTGCCGTATTAGTCTCAAAAAAGCAGGGCCTGGACACGGCTCTGGAAGCAATCGCCGCGCTCGGCGAGACGCCTCTGCCGCCGCGCCGGGACTGGGTCCTGCCGACCGACGCGGAAATGGAAGTCGCCGAGCTGTCGGAGATGCTTCAGTCCCAGCACGGCACAAAAGCGTCGCAGAGCCATGAAGAAGCGGTTGGTCTGCTCATGGCCGAAGGACCGCGCCCGGAAGAAGTGGGCCGCTGGTCCACGGCCATTTGGGAGCATGTCAACGCCGACCGGGCGAACTTCAAGCGCCTCGGCATTGACTTCTCCGCCGCCGTGGTTGAGTCGCGCTATACCTGGGCGGGCCGGGTCGCCGCAAAGACCGTCAAGAAACCGCGCCGCGCCGCCGAGACCGTCACTGACCGAATTGACCGCGTGGTCATGCACCCGTTTTGGGGTTATATACTGTTTTTCGGCGTCATGGCGTTTGTCTTCCAGTCCATTTTCACCTGGGCGCAGATCCCGATGAACGGCATTCAGGCTGGCGTCGCTGCCTTGCAGCATCTTGTGACCGTGCATCTGCCCGCCGGCGACTTGCGGGACCTTCTGGCGAACGGCATACTGGCAGGCGTCGGCACGACTTTGAGCTTTCTGCCGCAGATCCTGCTGCTGTTCTTTGCGATTGCCCTGCTCGAAGACACCGGGTACATGGCCCGCGCGGCGTTTCTCATGGACCGCATCATGTCCAAAGTCGGGCTGCACGGCAAGTCGTTCATCCCGCTCTTGTCGTCGTTTGCCTGCGCCATTCCCGGCATTCTCGCGACCCGGACGATTGACGACAAGAAATCGCGTTTAGTGACTATTCTCGTCGCCCCTCTCATGTCCTGCTCGGCCCGCATCCCGGTCTACACGCTGATGATCGCCGCGTTTATCCCGAACCGGCGCGTTCTCGGCATCTTCAGCCTGCCGGGCCTGACCATGATGGCGATGTACTTTTTGGGGACCTTCGCCGCGTTCGGCATGGCCTGGGTCTTCAAGAAAACTTTGCTGAAAGGCTCCGCGCCGGTCTTCTTTCTAGAAATGCCGCCGTACCATGCCCCAAACCCGCGCACGGTCTTGATGGCGATGCTGGAACGTGCCGGGCTGTTCGTCAAAAAAGCCGGCACGGTGATTTTGTGGGTCTCCATCGTCTTGTGGTTCCTGTCCACTTATCCCAAGTCGCCGGTCAACACGCCGCCTGCCCAGCGCATGGCGGCGAGTTATGCGGGCCATGCCGGGCGGGCGATTGAGCCGGTCATCCGGCCCCTCGGCTTCGACTGGAAGATCGGCATCAGCTTGGTGTCGTCGTTCGTTGCCCGCGAGGTCTTTGTCGCCTCCGAAGGCACGCTGCACGGAGTGGAAGAAAGCGACAACGAGAGCACCAGCAGCAGCCTGGTCCAGAAACTGCGGGCCGACACCGGCCTGTCCCCGCTGATCGCCGTCTGCGTGATGATTTACTACGTTTTGGCGATGCAGTGCTTGTCTACCGTCGCTGTCGTGAGGCGCGAAACCAACGGCTGGACCTGGCCGCTCTTTATGACCGGCTATATGACTGCCCTCGCGTGGGGCGTCACTTTCTTAGTCTACCAAATCGGCACGGCGCTCGGCTGGGGCGTCCGCTAGGAGAATGTTGCCATGGACACTGAGTTTGACTTGTCGCCGGACGCGGACCCTGTTCCTGACATTGCTTGGGATATTCGCCGGGAAGGCCATATTTGGGACAACACGATTGCCCGCCCGCGCCGCCGTCTAGCGCCTGGAAAGATTGAAATGATCTTCGGCCAGTTATTCTGCACGGAAACTGATCGTGTGATTGTACTTGCTCTGCTGCTGGAAAACGTCGGTGTGGACAAAGCCGTCCGATTAGGCAGCCCGGATGTTTGGCGTTCCGCTGTCGCTGACTTGCCCGAAGAAGAACCCGGCACTGGAAGTGCCAGGCTACTATTGGGTGAAAGTGTCTCCGACACTGAGGATGAGGTCATAGTCTCTAGCGTTTAGTCGCGGAGCAGATACGAAGTAGTGCCGAAGGCATACTTTGATTAAAAAGTAGCCCGGCACTTCCAGTGCCGGGTTTTTTGCCATGCCTCACACTCCTCACTCTGCCGCCCGCACGGCCTGCACGAACGCTTTCATCTTGGCTGGGTCTTTGACGCCCGGCTCGGACTCGACCCCGACCGTCACATCCACGGCGTAAGGCAGGGCGCGGGCGATGGCTGCGCCGACCGTGTCCGGGGTCAGTCCGCCTGCGAGAATAATTTTCTTGCCGTACTGCCGCGTTTCCCGCACCAGCTCCCACCCATAAGCCTCGGCGTCCGTATAGGCGCCGGGCGCGTTCGCGTGGACGTTGATCAGATACGACTGCACCGTGCCGTTGAAGTTCGCGACGGCTCGCAAGTCCCGGTCGCTGCCGACATGGAACGCTTTGATTTTGCGCTCCATTTCCCAGTTTTCGCGGATCACGTCGGTCCAAACACTGTCTCGGTAATACTGGACCTGCCCGAATTGCCTAATTAGATTTCGGCCCTCAATGCGCCACCGGTAATCCGTCGTCCGGTCAAACACGCCCACGGTGCCGACGTGCGGCGGCAAGCGGGCCGCAATCGTGCAGAAGTCCACCGGGTCAAGGACCCGCAGGCTGTTTTCGTCGCAGTGGAACCCCAAAAGGTCCGCCCCCGCCTCCACCGCTGCGTCCGCATCCCGCGCCGTCGTAATCCCGCAGATTTTAATCAGTGTCACGCCCTCAGTATACCCGCCAGCGCACACCCTGATTTTGGTCAAGCCGACTTGAACAGTTTAGGGTCGCCAGCGGGTATGCTGACAGCAAGCGTGAGGTACAAAAATGATTCACCCGTTGCTGCTTCTGCTCGGCGTTTTTCTGGTTGTTGTGGGCGTCGTGATCTGTGTCTTACTTGTTTCAGTCACCATCAAGGGCCCGAAGGGAATTTGGCTGGTTACAGTTCCCGGCTTTCTCATCACCGCTTTTTTGGGGATTAACTTCGCCTGCCATGTGCTTCACCTGCCGCCGCTTCTGCCTTATCAAAAACAAATCTCGACAGCAGTGCATTGGGTATTGGATGCCGTAGCGGTGCCGCTGGTTGTGTTCAGGCTATATGAGTGGTGGCAGAAGCGGACGCAGCGAAAAACCATATCTTTGCTTCCCCAAAAACCGGAGAACCCATGAACATCTTAGCGCTGAATGCCGGCAGTTCCAGCCTCAAGTTCCGTTTGTTTGCTGTCAGCGGCGGCGCGGAAACGGTGCTGACGGAAGGCGAGGCCGAGCGGGTGGGGGGCGCGGACCTGGCTGCCGCCGCTGAGAAAGCGGTTGACCAGTGCAGGCCGTTCGGCATTGACGCGGTCGGGCACCGGCTGGTGCATGGCGGAAGCAAATTTACGTCGGCAACGCGGGTGTCGCCGGAAATGCTGGACGAACTCAAAGCGCTGCGCGGGCTGGACCCGCTGCATAATCCCGGCGAAATCGGGCTGATTGAAGCGACGCAAAAGTTGCTGCCGAACGTGCCGGAAGTCGCGTGCTTTGACACGGCGTTCCACCGGACATTGCCCGAAGTCGCGTATACCTATGCCCTGCCGCATGATCTGTCAGATCGGCTGACGCTTCGGCGGTATGGGTTTCATGGCCTATCGCATCAGTACGTTTCGGAACGGCTGTTGGAGTGCTTAGAGAGGGGTGCCGAAGGGACACGGCTGGTGACGTGCCATCTCGGCAGCGGGGCGAGCGTGTGCGCCTTGCTCGGCGGCAAAAGCGTGGATACCAGTATGGGGATGACGCCGCTGGAAGGGCTGGTCATGGGAACGCGCTCCGGTGATGTGGACCCCGGCCTGCTGGTGTACCTGATGCGCGAACAGAAGATGACCCCGGAGCAGCTCGACGACCTGCTGAACAAGCAAAGCGGTCTTTTAGGCGTGTCCGGCGTCGGCAGCGATGTGCGGGATTTAGAGAAGGCAGCGGGCGAGGAAAACGCACAGGCCGAGCTTGCACTGTCGCTGTTTGCCTACCGGGTCCGCAAGTACCTCGGAGCGTATGCCGCCGCGCTCGGCGGTTTAGACGCAGTGGCGTTCACCGGCGGCATCGGGGAGCGCTCGGCGGCGATGCGCGGGCGCATCTGCGCCGGTTTAGAGTTCTTCGGCTTGACGCTGGATGCGGGCGCGAATCAAAGCGCGATCGGCAAAAAGGCCATGCCGATTAGCGCGGAAGGAAGCGCGGTTTCAGCCTGGGTCATCCCGACTGACGAAGAGCGGCAGATGGCTCGTGAAGTGGCTGAGGTTTTAGGATAGGAACCCACCCCGGCACAAGTGCCGGCCCTCCCTGTTAGGGAGGGCAAAGAGCCAGAAAGACAAGACCGGAGCAGCAAGACCGGAGCAGCAGGCAACTCCCCTGCTCCGCGCCCTCCCTAACAGGGAGGGCCGGCACTTGTGCCGGGGTGGGTTCCGGGTATACTCCTCCTATGCCCAATCCCGAACCGCCGCTGCTGAAGATCACCGGCGCAACCGTGGTCAAAAACGGGACGCGCGTTTTAGACAATCTTTCACTGGAAATCGCGCCGGGGCAGCATACGGCGATTTTTGGGCCGAACGGCTCCGGGAAATCGTCCCTCATTAAGCTCCTCACCCGGCAGCATTACCCCTTGGTGAAGCCGAACGGTGAGCCGAGCGTCACGATTTTCGGGCAGGCGCGGTGGGACGTGTTTGCGCTCCGCCGGCAGATGGGCATCGTCTCGGCGGACGTGCATCAGGCATTTGTCTCGGACAGCGACTTGACTGGGCGCGAAGCGGTCGTATCGGGCTTTTTTGCCGGGCATGGACTGGCTCCGCACCACCAAGTCACGCCGGAAATGGAAAACCACGCCGAGGCCGCGCTGCGGCTGGCACACGCGGAGCATCTTGCCGAGAGGCCCATGATGCAGATGTCCACGGGCGAGGCGCGGCGTATCTTGATCGCCCGCGCCCTCGCGCCGGACCCAAAGGCGCTGCTGCTGGATGAGCCGACGACGGGTCTGGACTTGTCCGCCCGGCGGCGGTTCTTGGAGACCCTGCGCGGGATTGCCGGGGCGGGCAAAACGATGATTTTAGTCACCCATCACGCCGAAGAGATTTTGCCGGAGATCCGGCGCGTTGTGCTGCTGCAAGCCGGCAAAGTTTTTCGCGACGGGCCGACCGAGGACGTGCTGACTTCGGCCAATCTATCCGCGCTGTTCGGCGAGGCGGTGGAAGTGCAGCGGCGTGGCAGCGTGTATTCGGCGGGGGTTTGATGAACGGTATTCTCAACATAGACAAGCCTGCTGGGATGACCTCGCATGATGTGGTCGGGCGGGTCCGGCGGCTGGCGCACCAAAAACGAGTCGGTCACGCGGGGACACTGGACCCCGATGCCACCGGCGTTTTGCTGGTTTGCTTGGGGCAGGCGACTCGGCTCTCCGACTATCTCGCTGCCGAAGGCAAAGCCTACCGGGCCGTACTGGCGCTGGGGCAAACGACGACGACGGAAGATGCGTCGGGTGATGTGCTGACTGAGGCCGATGCCAGCCAAATTGCCGAGGCTGACTTGGCGGCGCTGCTGCCGCGTTTTATCGGTGATATTCAGCAGGTCCCGCCGATGGTCTCGGCGGTTCACCACGAAGGCAAGCGGCTGTATGAGCTGGCCCGTGCGGGGATCACGGTCGAGCGGACGGCCCGCACGATTCGCATTGACCACATCACGCTCCTCAGCTTTACGCCGGGACCCACCGCTTCCGCGACGCTGGACATCGCCTGCGGCAAGGGGACGTACATCCGTACCCTTTGCGCGGATCTGGGCGCGGCGCTTGGGGTCGGCGGACACATGCACTCCCTGCGGCGCACACAGGTCGGGACATTCGCTGCCGACTCCGCGACGCCGCTTGACGCGCTTTCCGAAGATAACTTGCCGGGGTTGCTGGTGTCTTCGGCGTCGGCCCTCGGCGTCTGGCCCGCGCAGACCACCGAGACTGAAGCTGAATGGGACGCCGTCAAATCAGGCCGCGCCCTTGCCTCCGGTTTGCCTCCCGGAACGCAGGCCCGGATTGTGGACGCAGCCGGCGAGTTGATCGCGCTCGGCAAGGCTGACGGGGAATTGTTGCGTCCGTTTAAGGTGTTTGTTTAAGTAGGACGAGAAGTTTTCAACTCCTCGTTCCGATCTCTCCATTCCGATCGCTCCGTTATAGCGCGAGCTGACCAGTGCGGCGGCTTCGGCCTGACATTCAGTTTTCGGATGGCCCGGCAGGAACACAGCGGCACACCGCCGCACAGCAGACCGTCACTGGTTCTGTCGCCGGCAGGGTCGCAGATTAGGGTAAAATTACCACAAGAGGGTTGTTCTGTCTGCACTGGGAGCGGATATACACGTTATCCCGCAAAAACCATGTTAATCTCGGCCTGCCGCCGCTTTGCTCTCACAACTTTTGCCTGCCATGCGTATCATCAATCCACTCCAAGGTGCATCGGAAACGCTGCAAAACACCGTTGTCGCCATCGGCGTCTTTGACGGCGTTCACCGGGGCCACCAGGAAATCCTAACACAGACCGTTCGGGAAGCGAAATCGCAGGGTTTAACCCCCATTGTGCTGACCTTCGACATCCACCCCGGCGAGTTGTTTGCGCCCGAACAGTCTCCGCCGTACATCGCGTCGCTGGTCCAAAGGGCTATGCTGATGGAAAGGTACGGCGGCGGGATTGAAACGGTCACCGTCGCCCGGTTCGACCAAGCTTTTGCCGCCCTTTCCCCAGAAGCGTTCGTCTCCGACATCTTAGAGTCGCGCCTCGGCGCAAAGCATGTTTTGGTCGGCGCAGACTTCCGCTACGGCAGCCGCCGGGCCGGCAGCGTCACCGATTTGCTTCAAGCGGGGGCGAGGTGCGGCTTCACCGTCACTGTCGTGCCGCCGATCCTGATCCACGGCCACCGGGTTTCTTCCACCCAGATACGGGGATTAATTGCCGGCGGCGACCTCCCCGCCGCGCTTGATCTTCTGGGTCATTCGTTCATCGTGGAAGGCACAGTGAGGTACGGCAAGCAGCTTGGCCGCACGCTCGGCTACCCGACCGCCAATCTCCACCCCACCCAGCCCCGCCAGCTTCTGCCCGGCAACGGCGTCTACGCTGCCTATGCCTCCCTAGCATCAGGCCAAACTGTCCGCGCCGCCGTGTCTGTCGGCACCAACCCCACCACCGACACCGACGGCGGGCGCAAAGTCGAAGCGTTCCTCATGGACGATTTCACCGGCGATTTGTACGGCCAAAAGTTTGCTTTGGACTTCCGCGAAAAAGTCCGTGCCGAGCAGAAGTTCGACGGTTTAGAAGCGTTAGTCACCCAAATGGCGTTAGACGTGGCAGGCATTGCGGAACGGCTCAAGTGAAAGTTGCATGGGGGGCGGGTACAACAGCACAAAGGAAGCAGCAATGGTTGTCCCTGCTTGCTGCCCTCCTATATTCTTGCTATGCTTTCTGCCTTTGCGTTTCGGATTTGGCCTACTCCCTATCAAGATCAAGAAGGAGCCTCTCGCGGCGGAGTGGCTTCGCGGGCAGGGGTACGAAGTATTCTCGGCCCATCAAGCGTCGCGTGGGGCTGAGGATGATGTTCTCCTCGAAAAAGGGTTTGCGGAGAATTAAACACTCATTACCAATGACAAAGACTTCGGTGGGAAAGTGTACCGAGAAGGCGTCCGCATCGCGGGATTGTCTTGCGGTTGAGTGACAAGCGGGCCGCCAACAAAATCCTTATTTTAGAACGGTTGCTGGCACAATAGGCAGACCAATTAACAGACCGCTTTGTTGTTGTCACCGATGAACGAGTTCGTTTCGCCGCTGTGGTGCCGCTTCTGCCTGAACGACCGAACTGAAACGACCGAACTGAGAAGCGGAACTTTTCGTCTTTGTCTGCGTCGTATACACATAACTTATAGACAAAGATTCCAGAAAGGCACGCGCGATGAGAAATAAGCTGCAAAAAGCAGTTTGGATAGGAACGACGCTGCTGACGCTGCTGCCGGGGGCGGCGTGGGCCGGGTATCAAATTGGGGAAACTACGTCCCTGGGAACAGCGCCGAGTGCGGCTGTCCCTGGGGTGCCGGGCACAGCGGCGGGGGCGGGACCGATCCGGCTGGCCCGGTTTTCGTTTGTCCAGGGCAATGTGACCTGGCGGGCGGGCGACGGCGCGGCGTGGTCCCCGGCGTCGGTGAACCTGCCGATCCGGCAGGGGGCGCAGGTGTGGGTGACGAACGGCGGGCGGGCGGAAGTGCAGTTCGACGACGGCAGCCTGCTCCGGCTGGGGAACGGCGCGGTAGCAACTTTGCAGACGCTGTACAGCGACGGGAACGGCGAGTTCACCGAGCTGAACCTGAGTGAAGGCTTGTCGGCGCTGGAGCTGCGCGGCACGGAGTCCATTTACCAGATAGACACGCCGTTTGTGTCGGTGAAATCCGAAGGCCCGGCGAAAGTGCGGGTCGGCGTGGACAGCAATGTCGAAGTCGCCGTGCGGCTCGGCAAAGCGACCGTGGAAGGACACGGCACGAAGACAACGCTGTCGAACGGCGATTATTTGGATCTTGACGAAGCGACTTCCGCGTACAATGTCAACCCGCTGCCCGACGAAGATAGCTGGGACCACTTCAACGATGACCGGGACCAGCAGCTCGCCGATGCCGAGAGTGACCACCGGCTGCCGTCGGACATTGCACTTGTCGCGGGCAATTTGGACGACTACGGTTCCTGGCATGACGACCCCAAGTATGGCTCGGTCTGGTGCCCGCGCGAGACCGACGCCGACTGGCGGCCGTACCAGCATGGCCACTGGACCTGGGTCGAGCCGTTCGGCTGGACCTGGGTGGCCGACGAAGCCTGGGGCTGGGCGCCGTACCACTACGGGACCTGGGTGTCCGAGCCTTACGGCTGGGGCTGGGTTCCCGGCCCGGCGCGGCAGTACTGGTGTCCGGCGGTGGTGCATTTCAGCGAGTACGACGGCGGCATTGCGTGGGCGCCGCTGGCTCCCGGCGAGGTGCGTTATCCGCCGACGCTCGCCCTCGGCTTCCGGGGCGGCAACTGGGCGGCGTTCTTCTCCATCGGCGGCGCGGCGGTTTATTATCCGCACAACAATTTCTACTGCGACCCGCGCCCGTTCAACAATGTCTCCGTCAACCGAATCACTTATGTGAACAATGTCACGAACGTCTACAACAACCATTCGTTTAACAGCACGGTTGTCAACCGCAACATCTCCCTGCATAACCCTGGGTTTGTGCCGACCAATGCCCGAAACGGGTTCGGCGTCACGACAGCCAGCGTCGCTGAGTTCGGCGGGGGCGGGCAGTATCACGCGCAGATCACCGGCGGCGCGGCATTTTGGACGCGAGGCCGTTCTGTCGGTGCGCCGCAGGCGGGCTTTGCGCCGGTGGGCGGGCCGGCCTCGGTGCGCCCGAATGCGCTGGCCTTGACCCCGACCCGCTCGTTCCTGGCGGACGCTCATCCGAACGCTTTTGCCGCGCAGCGTCCAGTCTTCCGGGCCGCGCTGCCGCAGCGTGTCGCCCGGTTTGCGCCCGCGCAGCGGTTCGCCGCGCCTGCTTCGGCGTCGTTCCAGTCCCCAGCACGGTTTCAGTCGTCGCCGTCGTTCCAGTCCGGCGGAGGCCGCTTGAACTCCAGCACCCGATCTGCGTTCGGCGACCAGCCTCGGCAGAACCCGCAGGAAGGCCGGCAGAGCTTCGGCCAGCCGGGCGGCGGTTTCCGTAGCACGGACCCAGGCCAAAGAGACGCAGAACAGCCGCGTCAAGACAACGCACAGCGCCAGAACAATCAGCCGCGTGAAAACAGCCAGCCGCGCCAGAACAATTCGCCGGGCGGATTTGGCGATCCGAGCGCCTCACGCGGGTACCGTTACCGCGAAGCGTCTGGCGCAGACAGCAGGACGCCGTCTCCACGCTCGCAAGACCGCTCGCAGGCCCAGCGATCCCAGCCGTCCGGCGGCGGGCGATCAAGCGGCGGCGGACGGTCAGGTGGTGGCGGCGGTAACAACGACCGGGGCGGCGGACGTGGCGACCAGGGCGGCGGCGGACGCGGCGGAAGATAGGAGCCTCACCCGGTCACTTGTATGCCTGCGGCATTACTTCGTATGACTGGGTGAGGTTCCCCTCCGTTGACTTTCCCCGCCCTAAAACGCTACAATCAGGGGTAGAAAGTACCCAATTATGGCTGAATTGATCCAACTTGATGTCCTGCCGCCGCTGCCGATGTCTCCGGCAAGCGCCGGGCCGCGCGTCCTGAACCGGCGCATTCCCGAATGGCTGACGATTAAGCTGCCGAAGCGGCAGGGAATTGAAGAAGTCGAAGGGCTGATGCGGCGAGCTGGGCTGGTCACGGTCTGCGAGGAAGCCCGCTGCCCGAACCTCGGCGAATGCTGGTCCAAAAAGACGGCGACGTTTATGATACTCGGCGACACCTGCACCCGCGCCTGCCGCTTCTGTGCGGTCAAGACCGGCAAAGGCGGACCGCTTGATCCCGAAGAGCCGCGCCGCGTCGCCGAAAGTGCGGCGGCGCTCGGCCTCAAGCACACGGTCGTCACGTCAGTCAACCGGGACGAGCTGCCGGACGGCGGCTCGCGGCATTTTGCCGAGACCATCGGCTGGCTGCGGAAATTGCTGCCGGAAACCATAATCGAAGTGCTGACACCCGATTTTCTGGGGAACAAAGCCAATATTCAGAATGTTGTGGACGCCAAGCCGCACGTCTTCAACCACAACATTGAGACGGTGCCGCGCTTGTACCGGCAGGTCCGCCCGCAGGCACGTTATGCACGCTCCCTTCAATTTTTGCAGTATGTGAAGGCGTCCGATCCGGAAATCTATACGAAAAGCGGGTTCATGGTCGGCCTCGGCGAGACTAAAGAGGAAGTGATCGCGCTGCTCCAAGACCTGAAAGCGTATGACGTAGACGCCGTGACTATAGGCCAGTATTTGAAGCCGGGCAAGAACTATTTAGACGTGGTTGAGTATGTCCACCCGGACGTGTTTGCCGAATACAAAGCCATTGGTGAGGCGATGGGCTTTCTGTTTGTTGCGTCCGGGCCGTTCGTGCGGTCGTCGTACAACGCCAAAGAGTTTAGCGATATGTTTTTGGCGAAGCAGGCGGCAAGTCGGGAGGCCGCGCATCGCGAATAGAAGGCCGCCAGGCACCCGGCATTGAAATGCCGGGTGCTTGCTCGCTGAGTAATCCGCATGATTAACCTGCATGATTAACCTGCATGAATGAACGACGCTTACGACAGCAGCAGCGGCGGTCTCCGTGCCTTCCCGCCGGGCGGCGGTGGGCCGTGCGCGGGATCGCCGCCCTGCCGCTGCTGTGCCTCACCGTCTCAGCCACCGTCTACTGCAACCGCCTGTATCACCTGCTCCATGCTCATCTGCTTCCTATTGCCGAAGCCGAAGCCGCCCGGCAGTACGGCCACGAAGTCCGCATCGGCAGCGCCGATTTCAAGCCGGGAGCGCTGGTCATCGGCAACCTGGCCGTGTCCAACAAAGCCACGTTTGCGGCGGGGAACGGTGAAGCATCGCTGACCGCGAAGCGCATCACGGTCGCGTACGATCTCCACTCTTTGATCTTTGACAGCGGCAATGCGGCGCACGCCATCGGCGATATAACGATTGAGCAGCCGACGCTGCTGGTCGAGCGGCTTTCCAACAAACAATTCAACTTCTCCGACTTCTTTAAGACGACCCCTAAAAAGAAGACCAAGCCGTTTAGCGGGCGCGTTTTGGTCCACAACGGTTTTTTGCGCTTTCGGGACTTCCAGGCCCCCGACCGGGGCAAGCGGCCTGCGCTGAACACGCTGGCGGATGTGGAGGCGACGGTAGATTTCCAGCCGGCACGCAACATCTACTTTGACGTGCGCGGGGTCAACACCGAAGGCCGGTTCAATTCGCTTGCGGTCAGCGGCGACGTATCCCGGCAATTTGCCGGGCGCTTTCAGGGCCGCATTGCAGCGGTGAATGCCGATGCAGCGTATTGGACCGACTACTTCAAAGCCTTTCCGCAGGCCCGGATTACGACCGGACGGGCCGACGCCGATGTTTCCGTGGCGAAGCTCGGCGCCAAGCCGCCGCCGGGCCTGCCGCTCGATTTATCCGGGCGGATTACGCTGCGCCGGACGACCGTGCTGGTTGCCGATAAAAAGCTCCTGCGGCAGCCGCTCGTCAATTTGAACGGCATGGCGATTTTTACCGGCGCAGGCGCATCGCTCGATGCGTCGGTGCTGCTGGGCGGGCAGCCGCTGTCGGCATCGGGAACGGTCTTCGATTTCAAGCATCCCCAAGTCGCATTCACGGTCAAATCCGCCGCGCTCGATCCCGTGACACTGGCCCGCGCCGTTCCCGCCCTCGCCCTGCCGGCGGGCCTGCGGGCCGCGCCGGGGCCGGTCTCGGCGGACTTTACCGGCTCTGCGGCGAACCCGACCATCACGCTCAATGCGTCTCTGCCATCAGTGGATTACCGGAACAATCGCTTTTCCAATCTCACGGCGTTGGCGACATATGCTAATAAAGTGCTCTCGGTGCCGGCGGCGACGTTTCACTTGAACGGTTCCGGCGTCGGCGTTGTCCGGGCGACCGTGGACACGCGCACGAAAAAGCCTGCGGTGCTGCTGGCGGGGACGCTGGTGAATGTCAACTTAGCATCAGTGCATCTGCCGCCGTCGGCGAATGCTAAAAAGCTGACGCTTGGGGGCCTGGCAAGCGCCCAGTTTATCGCCGACAACTTCAACCGGCCGTTCTCCGTCGCCGCCGACGTGCAGGTGCAGCATCCGAAGTTCCAGAAGACGGCGCTGAACGCGCTCAACGGGCGCGTCCTGTGGACGCTCGGCCAGCCGATCACGCTGGTCCATGCGTCGCTTGCGGCAGGCGCAGGCCGCTTGGCGGCGAGCGGGACAATCCCAGCGGGCAGCGGGCAGTGGAACCTTCTGGTGCGGACGGCAGGCTTGGATTTAGGAGCGCTGCTGAAACCGTACACAACTTCGGCACTCAGCGGGCAGGCAGCGTTCAGCGGCAGGGTGACAGGACCATGGAATTCGCCGTTGGTCGCCGGCGCAGTGCGGGTGCTGGAGCCGCAGTACGGGCGGTTCTCGGCGGATTTGGTGACGGGGAATGTCAGCGCCAATTCAAGCGCTTTGCACCTTCAAGACATGACCGTGCGCCGGTTCCCGGCTATGGCCAGGCTGAATGGCAATGTCACAAAACTCGCATCGGGCAATCCGAAGCTGGCGCTGAACGTGCATCTCTCGGAAGGCGATGTCGGCGACTTTTTGAACCTCGCCGAGCAGGCGTCGGCCCCGTCGAAGCAGACCGCGCGGGCGCTTTCGGCCAATCTCCCGAACCTGACCGGAACAGCGCAGGGAACGTTCCATCTCGGCGGCAGCGTCAAGTCGCCGAGCGCTTATGGTCATGCGGTCGTCACCGATGCGACGGTCGCTTCCTACCGTATTGACCGGCTTGCCGCCGATGTGCGCTATGCGAACGGTACGCTGTCGGTCGGCAACGGATTAGTTAAGTCCGGCGCGGCGGTCCTGACCGCCTACGGGACCCGCACGGCGTCCGGCGTCATTCGCGCCGACTTTGCGGCGTCCGGTTTGGATCTGACCCGCTTTTACCAGCTCACCGATCCCTTTGCCGACGTTCAAGGCACACTGGCGCTTTCCGGCAGCTTTGCGGGAACGCCGGAAAAGCCGCAGGTGATCGTCCGGGCGCTCTCCCTGCCCGATTTAGTCGTCAACTCGCAGACCTTCGCGCCCCTGACGCTGGCGGGCCGCTACGACGACGGCGTGTTTACCCAGACCGGCGCCCCGTGGCGCTTTGTCGTTTCCGTGCCTGCGGAATACGCCGCCGAGCCTGGCGGGTTGGTGGAATACGACATTGACCGCCTGCGTCTGACCCTGCCGGTCGGGGTGTATAAAAAGCGGCCTCTTGCGCTTTTGCTTGCTGCGGCTATCCCTACCTCCGCGCCGGAGCGGCTGTCGCATGTTTTTCGGACCGTTCGGCAGACTGTGTGGGGGCGGACGCCCGCCGGGCAGAAGTTCTTAGCGGGGCTTGCGAAGCTGCCGCAGCCTCTGTCGGGGACATTCGCCCTGCCGCATGTTTCCGTGTCCGGGCCGCTAAGCGCCCTCACTGCATCGGCGGACCTCAGCGCAGACAATCTCTTGTTCGGCGAGTCGAAGCTGGCGGGCCTGACCGCTCATGCCGATTACGGCGGCGGGAAGACTCCGTCGGGCCGGATCACGGCGTCCGCCCATGACCTGCTGGCGGCAGGCGTTCCGGTCGGCGCGGCCTCGCTGGATGCGTCGCTCGTCAACCGCACGATCACCGTCAATGCCCTCCAAGCGACCAGTGCACGGGCATTCCTCAGTGCATCGGGAACGGCAAATCTTGACGGCGCGATCAACGCCAGCGTGGATGCGTCCAACATCCCGCTCGCGCTGCTGCGGTCGGCGGTTCCGAGCGCCGGGTCGTACCTGAGCCTGCTGCCGCGCGAGATTTCCGCGCTGTCGGTGAACGCTTCGGGGCCGACCCGCTCTCCCAATTATGTCGGCTCGATCTCCCTGGCGAACCCGGAAGGCATGAAGCCCAGTCCGGGCGATTCCTTTCTTGCTTTAGACCGCATTCGGAGCGGCACGATTACGGTGTCGTCGCCTAATCCTGACCTGCCGAAAACGCTTAATGTTAGTACGCTGTCTGCGTTCAAGAACGGGCGCCTCATTGCGACGCTGTCGGGAACGCTGCCCTTGTCGCTGCCGGAGCTGACGACGCCGGATGCCGTGCCGACGGATGTTCCCGACGCCGACGACCTGCACGCCGATCTCAATGTGCAGGACCTCTCGGCGCTGGCGGGCTTCAGCCCGGCGCTGGACGCTAAAAAGACCGGCGGGGCGCTGACGGCGACCGCAAACTTCGGCGGCGGGCGCTTGTCGGGCCTGGTCAGTCTCAAAAACGCTTCGTTCGGCCTCGCGGGTTTCGACACTTACGCGAACAAAATCAACGGAGTTGTTGTTCTTGGGGGAAACAAAGCGTTCATTCAGTCGCTTTCGGGCCAGTCCAGCAAAGGCGGGACATTCGCACTGTCCGGCGGCGCGGCCTTAACCGATGCCAAGACGCTGTCTTTGAAGCTGACCGCCACAAACTTGACCGTAGACGAAGGCGGCAAGCAGAGCCTCTTGTACCGGCAGTTTAATAGCGGTCTCCAAGCTAAGATCAGCGGCTCCGTATCGGCGGCCGGCCCATGGCTCACTCCACGCATCGCGACCCCGCCGAACGCGCCGGTTGTGATCAGCGATGCGTCGGGAACCCTGCCGTCGGCCTCGAACGCGGCCTCGGCGCCGGGTTCGCCATCGGCTTTCAACCCGTCGTTTGCCGTCGCGATCCAGCTTGGCGGCGGGAAAACCCGCACGGTCACGGTCAGCAATGCGCTCTTAAAGGCTGAGGCGGGCGGCCTCGTGCAGATCGGCGGCAGGCTGTCCGCACCGCAGATTAAGGCGGATTTGACGGTTGCAAAAGGCCAGTTCACTCTGCCGCCATCCACCGTGCTGAAGATCGTGAGGCCCGTGACGGGCGACGCCAACACGGTGCGTGCGTCCTATCCGTACACCGGCCCGGACGGCCTGCCGGCCCTGCGGACCCAAGTAGACTTGTATGCTCAGGCGACCGTCACACCGTCCCAGTCGTCGCTTGCCCAGTACCGCTCGGTGGCGAACGGCGGCATCGGCGAGTCCGCGCCGTCGGTTTCCGACCTAAACACAACACCGTTCGGCGGCTCGCGCCAGCGGTACACGATCACGGCGCATATTCACGGAGTCCTGAACTCGCCGGACCAGCTCGCGCTGGATCTCACGTCATCGCCCGGCGGCTTGTCCCGCCAGCAGATGCTGGCGGCACTGGTCCCGGCCTCCGCCCTTCTCGCCAGCGGCGGCGGCGATTTGGAGGCCGGTTTCAAGCAGGCTTTAGTGTCGGCGGCGCTGTCCCCGCTAACCAGTACGCTCGGCGAAGCGCTGGGTCTCACGGATTTAAACGTTGCGTATGACCCGAACCAGCCGCTTTTGGTGACGGGAACGGTAGACCTCGGCCCGCGCCTGAGCGTGACTTACTCGCGGTCGTTCGGCGCACGCGGCACGACCGAAACGTCGTTGCAGCCGCCGCAGTATACCGTGCAGCTTGGGTATGACCTGACCCGCCGTTTGCGTTTGGGGGTCGGGACGGACGACCAGAAGAACAAGACGGTGACGCTGCAAACGGTGATCCGGTTTTAGACGGCCCAAGAAATGTCAGAAACGAGGGAGTAAACTCCCTCGCTGGAAGGGCTTTGCCCGCGCGTCTAGGAGACGCAGGATAAGCCAAGGCGCATTCGTCTTGCGTCCCCTGGACTGCACTGGCAGATCTGGAAGACGCGCGGCAATTTTGATTGCCTTTCAGCGCGAACGTTTACGTCCGCGTCTTTCTGCGCCGCTTTCCATTTCCTCGCAGAATAAAACACGCGCCGAAAAATTGTGAAACATTTGAGCCTCAGCTTTGTCCAACGGAATAACACACCGGCGCTGATGCCGCGCGAGCGGTCCCTGCCGCCTGCCTCGGCGGCGTCCGAACGCCCAGGCGCGGGGCAGCGGGACGACAGTGCGCTGGTGCGGGACTTCGATGCGCTCTATGCCCGCTACGGCAAGCAGATTTACAACACGCTGTACCAGTGGATCGGCGACCACGAAGAAGCCGCCGATTTGACCCAGGAAACGTTTCTATCGGCCCACAAAGCGCGGGAGCAGTTCCGGGGCGACTCCAAAGTTTATACCTGGCTGTACCGGATCGCCCACAACCATTTCAAGAACCGGCTCAAGCAGCGCGGGCGGCAGCGCGAAATGGAAGCATCGTCGCTTGATGCCGGGATCGGCGACGGCGCAGAGTTTGAGGAGAGCGCCGGGACGCGCGAGATTGCTGATTGGAGCCTGTCGCCGACACGGCTCTTGGAGCAGAAAGAACTCGCCGCCCAGATCAACCGTGCGGTCAACTCTCTCGCCCCCGCGTACCGCGTGGTGATGGTCCTGCGGGACGTAGACGGCCTCGCCTACAACGAGATTGCGGACGTGACCGGGCTGACGGTGGAAGCTGTGAAGACGCGCCTGAACCGGGCGCGAGCGATGGTGCGGCAAAAAGTGGAGCCGTACTTAAAGATTTGATCTTGAAGATTTGAACGAACTAAGAATCGGACTCTGAGGAGCTGTTGTTTGACACTTTGGAATAAAAATCGGGCGCAAGTGAAACGAACTTGCGCCCTTGCTACGACAGTGATGTCGGCCTCGCTGGGAATGATTCCGCTGCCCGTGTCGGCCCAGGGGGGCGGAGCGACGCCGGGGAACGCGCCGGTCAGCCCTGTAACCCCGTCGTCTCCCGCCGCGCCGCCTTCGGCCAATCCCGCGCCGGAAAACAGTCCGGCCACCACCCCCGACAGCCCGAACGCCGCGAACGGCGGAACCGCGCCGCAGAAGCTGCCGGCCCCGTCGCCGATCCCGGCGGCCCCGACTTTTACCCTGCCGCCGAGCCTCACGCCGCCCGACAGCGGCGCGGGGAGCGACACGGCCCCCGACGCGCCGCAGCTTTCCGGGCGCATCTCGCGCATTGGGATTGCCGGCAACAAAAACATCAACGACGCCGCTATTCGGGGCGTCATCACCAGCGCGGGCCTGAAGCTTGGCGATACCTACACGCCGGAGAATGCGGCGGCGGCCCGCGATGCCGTGAAGGCGATGGGCTACTTCAACGGCGACATCGGCTTGTCCGGCGGGCAGGACCCGGCGGGCGGCGTGGACGTGACATTCACGGTTCGGGAGAACCCGGTCATCAAGACGATCAAGTTCACGGCAAACACGCCGACCGGCGAGCCGACAATCCCGTCCGACAAGCTGCGCTCGCTGATGACAACCAAAGAAGGCCAGGTGCTGAACACCAACATCCTGGTCCGTGATTTGGACAGCTTGTTCAACCACACGACCAGCTACGCCTACCAGCAGGGCTATATTTTTGATGTTTCTTCAGACATCAACATTGATCCGATCTCCGGGGTGCTGAACATCCCGCTGGTGGAAGCGCATATCAATTCCCTCAAGATTACGGGCCTCAAAAAGACAAAGCCGACGGTCATCACCCGCGAGCTGCACACGCAGGTCGGGGACGTTCTCGATGAGAAAAAGCTGCAAAAAGACCTGACCCGTGTTTACAACTTAGGCTTGTTCGACGAGGTCGGGCCGTTCGACCCGTCTTCCACCGATGTCGGCAAAGTAGACATCACCATCCCCGTCACCGAAAAGCGCAGCGGCCAGGTCTCGGTCGGCGTCGGCTATTCGTCTACCCAGAAGCTGGTTGGACAGGCCGAACTCGCCGAAAACAACTTCCGTGGGTTGGGAGAGCGGGTCAGCTTGCAGTGGCAGGTCGGCGGCGTCAACAGCCAAAGCAGCTTGGAACTCGGCTTCTTTGAGCCGTACCTCGACAAGCGGCACACGTCGCTTGACGTGGACTTGTACGATAAAGCCGTGTATCGGTTCGCGTCGGGCGGCCTGAGCGGCGGCTCGGTCAACACCAACACGACCGGCGATACTTCTACCTACATTGAGCGGCACCGGGGATTAACCCTCGGAGTCAACCGGCCTTACGGCGATGCTGTGACAGTGGGGATCACGGGCCGCAGCGAAACCGTTTCGACCGATAACTTTGTCACCGCTGCGGCCGATCAGTATATCCGGCAAAAAGGCAGTGTGACAGGTCTTGGCCTGCGCGGCATTCTCTCCAACCGGGACAACGAGTTCGCGCCGGCGGCGGGCGGCCTGACATCCGTGTCATATGAGTTTGTCTCGGCCAGCACCCAGCCGGTAGACAGCCTCGCGGTCAGTCCGCTTGCGCCGGGCCGGGAGATCTTCGGCAAGCTCGGCATTGACCTGCGCCGCTACAACAGCTTGCAGGGGCCGCGCAAGCCCGGTAACTTTAATCAGCCAAAGCGGGTGCTTGCGACACGCCTGCTGATCGGGGCCACTTCCAAGAACGTGCCGTTCTTTGAGCAGTACTTCTTAGGCGGCGCGGACTCCCTGCGTGGCTTCGACCAGGACCGTTTTTGGGGCAGCAATTTGGCGCTGTTCCAGGCCGAGCTGCGCGTCCCAGTCGGCAAGGACAACAACTTCCAGGGCGTCCTGCTGCTCGACGGCGGCGACTCCTGGAACTCGATTTACCAGGTGCAGGGCTTGCGGCAGGACACGGCGTTTAAGCTGAGATATGACTACGGCGTAGGAATTCGCCTGGTGACGCCGATCGGCCCGATCCGCCTAGATTACGCCATTCCAAACGGCGGCGGCAGCGGGCGCACCCAGTTCTCTATCGGCCAATCGTTCTAAGCTGGCTTCTGCTATTCGCCACCGGGAACGAAGGCAGTGATGTCCCCGTTTACAAAGATGAAACAATTTACAAACACACGAAGGAACCTATGACACGCACTCGGATCACTACTCGCACGCACGCTCGAACCGCCCCCTGGGTGGTTGCCGGCATGGCCGCTCTGACGCTCTTTTCTTTGGCCCCTGGGAAGCCCGCCGCCGCCGCGCCGACGCCTGGAACGCTGGTCATCGGCAGCGTGGACATCCCCCGGCTTCAGACCGGCTCGGCACGCAAGGCGAAATACGACGCCGATCTCCGCACTCTAGCCGACCGGCTGGATGCAACGTTCAAGGTGCAGGCCCAAAACTTGATGCTGACCCCCGCCGACCAGAACGAGCTGGGAACACTGCTCGCGACGCCGCGTCCGACTGAAGCCGACCGGGCCAAGGTCACGGCGCTGGAAACCAAAGCCGCCGCGAATGCCCAGCAGCTCGTGGACTTGCAGCAGAAGAAAGACCCGACGCCTGCCGATACCGCCCAGCTCGGCGCCCTGAGCGACATGAACGCGAACGGGCAGAAAACTGTTCAGGACATTGGTGCTGGCTATCAGGCCCAGCTCAAAAAGCTCAGTGACGACGACAACGCCGCGTTCACCCAGGCGGTCAAAGAAGCAATCAGCACCGTCGCCCAGCAGCGTGGCCTGACTGTCGTATTTACGTCCGACGTTGCCGTCTATACCACGAACGACATTACGGATGACGTTATCAAGCGCATCAACAAATAAGCTCCCGCTTGCCGGGCTGGGGCTGTTGCTTGTGTGCTGTGCGGGCTGCGCCGGCCATAGTACGCCGAGAGTGCCGCGCACAGTTTATGGCTTTGCAGACTTGAATGCGCTGGTGCGGTCCCGTCCCGGCTGGCAGGGGCTTCGGCGGTACGACCTCGCGCTGGCGCGACTAGACGCGGAAGCGCGGGATTTGCCGCCGGCCGGCCGGCCGGACCCGAGGCTTGCCGTGCTGCCGGCACTGACAGTCGGGGCCGAACCGGACACGGCCGGCAGCACGGCCCAGATCGGGCAGCGTCTCAGCATGGTGGAAACGTCCCTTATTGCCAGCCTAGACAGCCGGCGGAAGATGGCGCGGGCCGAGCAGGTCCGGCGGCAACAGGAGCTGTGGCGGCGCGATGCCCGTCGCTTGTTTCCGGTTCCGGTTCGGACCGCCGAGATCAACTCGGATCTGACGCTCCAGCTCCTGCAAACAAATGTCGCGGCGCTGACGCAGACGCTTTCGCATTGGGATAACTCGGCCCCGCCTGCGCCGAAGCTGGTGCAGCTCCGGCAAAAAGTGGAAGCGGACCGGGCGCGGCTGGAAGCGCTTATCGCGGGGCGCATCGAGACCCGCGAAGCGGCGCGAGCGGCGCGGACAGAAGCCATCAAGCAGACCCGGCAGGCGCGTCTGGATTATGTCGCCGCGCAGGGCGCAGCGCTTGCGGCCCGGCTGCAACGGGAAGACGCGCGGGCATTAAGCTCCCGGACCCAGCATTTGGGGAGCGAGCGGCAGGCGCTTCTCGCCGCACTGGCCGCGCCGGAGCTGGTTTCGGTTCCGGCGGCGGGCTTGGGCGCCGGGGCGCTGACCCTGCCGCGCTCACCGGCGGTTTTACCGCCGTCACTGTCTGCGGACAGCCTGCGGACGGCACGAGCCGGACTGCTGGCGCAGCGGGGCCGCTGGGCGCAGTACTTGTATGATGACACACGCGCCTCGGCGCTGGATGTTGCTGGGAAGAAGCACTGGAACATCACGTTCGGCCCGCCCCGCCCCGGCGACCGCAGCCTGACCGCCGATTTGGAGCAGGCACTGTCGCAAGGGTAAAAAGGAAAAGACATGCAGACGACTGTGGGACAATTGGCGGCGCTTCTGGAAGGCGCGGTGGACGGCGACGAGACCATTGCCATTCGCGGCATTTCCAGCATTGAAGACGCGCAGGACGGCGACATCACGTTTGCCGAGACTGATAAGCTGCTGTCGAGCGCCGGCCGCTCCCGCGCATCGGCGGTCATCGCTCCCGCGAACAGCCCAAACTTTGAAGGCGCGTTAGCCAACAAACCGCTGATCCGTGTCAAGAACCCGCGCTTCGCGTTCGCCCAGGCCCTGCGGATTTTTGCGCCGGAGCCGAAAGTCTATCAGGGCATCCATCCCACGGCGGTGATCGGCGAGAATGTGTCCTTCGGCCATAACGCTTCGGTCCATGCACTGGCGGTCATCGGTGACAATGTCACGCTCGGCAAAAACTGCGTCGTGTATCCCTTTGTCTATGTCGGCGACAATGTCTCGGTCGGTGACAACTGCGTAATTTACCCCCATGTGGTCCTGCATGACAACACCGAGATCGGCAACTCCGTCGTCATCCACAGCGGCAGCGTGCTGGGGACAGATGGCTTCGGCTATCTTTTCATTGAAAACAAACACTACAAAATCCCGCAGATCGGGCGTGTCATCGTTGAAGACGATGTCGAGATCGGCGCAAACGTCACGATTGACAAGGCGCGGACCGGCTCGACCCGGATCGGGGCCGGCACGAAAATTGACAATCTGGTCCATATCGGCCACAACGTCACAGTCGGCCGGAACTGCGTCATCGTCGCCCAGGTCGGTGTCTCCGGCTCCGTAGACATCGGCGACGGCGTCATTTTGGCCGGTCAAGTCGGCGTCAAGGACCATGTGACGATTGGCGACGGCTCAATTGTCGCCGCGAAATCGGCGGTCATCGGCGACTTGGAACCCCACTCGTTCGTGTCGGGAATGTACGGGCGTCCGCACGGCAACGAGATGCGGGCGCAGGTGCTGTACGGCAAGCTGCCGGAGATGCACAAGCAGATTCGAGACTTGGAAGAGCGGCTGGCGTCTTTGGAGTCTGAAAAGAAGCGGGAAGCCAAAAAGAAGGACGCTGAATGAGCGGACGGCTGCGTCAAACGCTTGCCTCGCCAAGCGCGGTTCTTTCCGGCGTCGGCCTGCACTCAGGGGCCGGCGCTTCTGTTCGTCTGCTCCCTGCGCCGTCCGGCACGGGCCTTGTCTTTCGGCGGCAGTCCGGCGGGCAGGAAATCCCGGCGCTGGCGGCGAATGTTTCCGACACGTCCCGCTGCACGCGCCTTAAGTCGGGTGCGGTTGAGGTGCAGACCGTCGAGCATGTTTTGTCGGCGCTGGCGGGCCTTAGCGTAGACGACGCAGTTGTTGAGATGGACGGCGGCTCCGAAGTCCCTGCGATGGACGGCAGCGCCGCGCCGTTCGCCCAGGCGATTTTAGCCGCCGGCTTGTGCGAGCAATCCGATACCGTTGAGACAATCACGCCGGCACAGCCTCTGTTCGTGTCGGAGCGCGGCAGCACGATTATCGTCCTGCCGTCGGAACACTTGTCCCTCACGGTCGTGCTTGACTACCCGCGCCATGCATATCTCGGAACTCAGGCGGCGATTTTTGCAGGTGCGGGCGACTACATCGCCCAAATTGCGCCTGCACGGACTTACGGCTTTTTGTCGGAGATCGAAGCGCTGAGAGCCGCTGGGCTGGGCCTCGGAGCATCGAGGGACAATGCGGTCGTGCTGGGCGAAACGCAGTACGAGACGCCGCTGCGGTTCTCCAATGAGCTGGCCCGACACAAGCTTTTGGACTTAATCGGTGATCTGGCGCTGGCGAGCCGCCCGGTCTGCGCCGAGCTTGTCGCCGTGAGGCCCAGCCATACTGTGAACGTTCGCCTCGCGCGTCTGCTGTCTTACTTGTAATTCTAGGCACAGTAATTTTAGGAGATCATTTTGCCTGAACTGGATATTGAAGCCATCAAACAAATCCTGCCCCACCGCTACCCATTTCTGCTGGTGGACCGCATTCTCGCGCTGGACCCCGGCAGGCGGGCGGTTGGCCTCAAAAACATCACCATCAATGAGCCATTTTTTCAGGGTCACTTTCCGCAAAGAGCGATCATGCCGGGCGTGATGATCATTGAGGTCATGGCCCAGATCGGCGGCGTGATGATTTTGTCGGTAGGAGAGCATCAAGGGAAGCTCGCGTACATCGGCACGGTGGACAATGCCAAGTTCCGCAAGCCGGTGGTCCCCGGCGACACGCTGGAAGTGGAAGTGGAGCTGTTGCGGCTGCGCGGCAACATGGGCAAAGTCAAGTGTATCGCGCGGGTCGGCGGCGAAGAAGTCGCCGAAGCGGAGATCATGTTCGCCCTTGTCATGCCCCTGCCGCCGGCTCCGGCCGCATCCGCCCTTTAATCTACGAAGAATTTTATTCGAAAAGACACATATTCTGCATGAGCATTCATCCCACCGCTTGTATTGACCCTAGCGCCCGGATCGGCAGCGATGTCGAGATCGGGCCGTATGTCGTGATCGGCGAAGAAGCCGTGATCGGCAACAACACCCGCCTCCGCGCCCACGCGGTCATCGAGGCTTACGTCACCATCGGTGCGGGCTGCGACGTGTTCTCCGGGGCGGTCCTCGGCGGCATCCCGCAGGACCGCAAGTTCAAGGGCGAGAAAAGCTTTTTGGTCATCGGGGACAACAACATTATTCGGGAGCATGTGACTATCCACCGGGCGGCGGGCGCGGGCAACGAGACCCGGATCGGCGACAACAACCTGCTGATGGCCTACTGCCATATCGGCCACAACTGCCAGATCGCGAGCGGCATCACGATGGCGAACTCCACCGGCATCTCCGGCCACTGCCTCGTCGAAGAGCGCGTGAACTTCGGCGGCTTTGTCGGCGTCCATCAGTTTGTGCGGATCGGACGGCTGGCGATGATCGGCGGCTACTCTAAAGTCGTCCAGGACATCCCGCCGTTTATGATGGGCGACGGCCGTCCCTGCAAAGTCATTGATCTCAACATCATCGGCCTGCGCCGGTCGGGCGTCTCGTCTCCCGTCCGCGCGGACCTCAAGCAAGCCTACAAGCTCTTGTACCGCTCGCAGATGAACATGACGCAGGCGGTGGAAGCGATTGAAAACGAAGTAGACTCAAGCCCGGAGCGCGACTACCTGCTGGACTTTATCGGCTCCATCCGCCTCGGCTCCATGGGCCGTGGGACCGATGGGTCCCGGCATTGACCTACCCCGGCTCGCTTAGGCTCGCCACCCCTCCCTAAGAAGGAGGGGTAGGAGTTTAGGAAGGAGCTGTAGAAGCAGGCCTTCCGCGTCTATTTCTCACCCTTCCTTTTTAGGGAGGGGTGGCGAGCCTAAGCGAGCCGGGGTAGGTAAGGAGGGTTTTATCAGCGACAAGCCGCTCAAAATTATGATGCTGGCCGGGGAGCCGTCGGGGGACCGGCAGGGCGCGGCGCTGCTGGGGGCGCTTCGCGCTTTGGCTGCTCCGCGCCCCGTCGAAGCGTTCGGCATCGGCGGGCAGTTTATGGCAGCCGCCGGGGTCCGGCTGCTGTATAACAGCGAACCCTGGGCGAGCATCGGGATTGCTCAAACGCTTTTCAACATCCCGCGCCTGCTGCAAGTGCAGGCGGAAATGAAGCGGGTCGCGCGGCGGGAGCGGCCTGACGCGCTTGTACTCATTGATGCCGGCGGGTTCAATATCCCTATCGGGCGAGCGGCGAAACTGGAAAAAATCTGCCCGGTCTTTTACTACTTCCCGCCGGGGTCCTGGCGGCGCCGCGCAGCGCAGAAACCCGGCGGGCCGGCAAAAAACGCCCAAAAGCTCAGCGATTGGGCCGACCGGGTGGTAACGCCGTTCCCGTGGTCGGAAACGACGCTCAAAGAGCGCGGCATGGATGCTCATTTTGTCGGGCATCCGCTGCTGGATCTGGTTCAGCCGAAGCTTACCGACACAGAGTTTTACGATCAGTTCGGCCTGGACCCGCACCGCCCGATTGTCGCACTGCTGCCCGGAAGCCGCACCGGAGAAATCCGTCACATCCTGCCGCGCCTTGTCGGTGCGGCGGGCAGGATCTCGCAGCGCATTCCGGGCATGCAGTTCGTGGTGGCGCTGGCATCGCCCCGTTCCCGTGCGTTAGCTGAAGAAGTCATCCGGGCCGAGCAAAAATCGGGTGGGCAGGCGTCAGGATTGCAGCCGTTTCTTGCCCACGCGGGCGAGACTCTCACGCAAATAGCGCACTCAGCTCTGCCGTCCGCCTTGCCGCAGCTTGTGACCAACGAGGGCTTTGTGGTAGGCTCCGAGAAGCCGACGCCGAGAAGCGCGGCGAAAAGCTTCAATCTCGCGCCCCTGGTTTTGTGTGAGGGCCACACCTGGGATGTACTTTCGCGCTGCGATCTGGTCTTAACCAAAGCCGGCACGGCGACTTTGGAAGCGATGATCCTGCGGAAACCGATGGTCATCGTGTATAATGGCCCCAAGACAATGGCAGTCGAGTGGTTCCTGCGAAAGCGCAGCCTCAAAATCGCCCACATCGGAATGCCGAACATCTTAGCCAATGAGCGTGTCTTTACGGAGCTGATCGGCGAAGACGCAAGTGCGGAAGCGATTGCCGATTTGTCGGTAGATTTGCTGATTGAGCCGAGCCGAATTTTAGCTCTAAAAGAGCGTCTGGCCGATTTGGTCCCCAAAAGCCTCGGCGAGCCGGGCGGCGTGAACCGCGCGGCGGCCCTGCTGCTGGACTTGATTGAGACACGGCAGCAGGCAATACCTTGAACAGCCCCGCCGTGAAACCCCCGCCGTGAACGGCAGGTCTACGGGCGAAGCGTCAATCGGTCTGCGACCGGAAGAATAAGAGGGCGCTCGACGATGATGTGTTTCCGCACACCGTGCGGTTGGCGCTTCGCCCACAGACCTGCCGTTTACGGCGGGATGCCTTGACATACTATGATAGAATCTGACAACAGCCTTGCTTCCGATAACAGCCTGCCGCCGGTCGGCCCGCCGCCGTTTCTCGTGCGGCGGCGCACCGTCTTCACCTGGCTCATCCCGCTGCTCCTGCTCGCGCTGTCGCTGGTATTTCGCCGCAGCGACGGCGGCTGGGTAGCCTACGGCATCGGCATCGGCTTTGTCGCGCTGGGCGAAATCGTCCGGTTCTGGTCGGCAGGCTATATCGCCAAAGACGCCGTCATTGCCACCGGCGGGCCATATGCCCATGTGCGGAACCCGCTGTACTTCGGCTCGCTGCTGCTGGCCGTCGGCTACGGCCTCGTGTCCGGCCTCGGCATTTGGGGCGTTTTGTTCACAGTCGCGCTGTTCCTTGTCTTCCATCTCGCCGCCATTTTGTACGAAGAAAAGTTTCTGACCAACAAGTTTGGTGAGCCATATTTAGACTATATGGGGCGTGTTCCGCGCCTTTTGCCGTCGCCCTGGCCGCGCACGACCGGCACGGGCAGCTTTACCTGGGCGCAGTCCCTCAAGAACCGCGAGCAGACCTCGGCCTTATTTGCACTCATTTTCGTGCTGCTGCTGAGTTTACGTTTTGTGATTTACCATTGAAATTCGATTTATGAAATTCTACTTAACATGAACAATTCCCGAGATGTTTTCCGGCGGCTTTGGTCC
This sequence comes from uncultured Armatimonadales bacterium, assembly GCA_964236795.1. Lineage (GTDB taxonomy): Bacteria > Armatimonadota > Armatimonadia > Armatimonadales > Capsulimonadaceae > JANXMY01. Next base: position 100,045 of record CAXSFV010000011.1, read on the forward strand.
TACATCAAGCCTGACCAGCGGTATTTCTGGGGAGCAATGCTTGCCGCGCAGATTGCCGGCCTTATTGACCTCGCTGTCGCGGGGCTGATCAAGCTGTTTTTAGACACGGCGTCCCCCTCGGCAGGCCATCCGCTGACTTCGGCGGACAAAGCCGCGCTTCTTACCCGTGTCAGCGTCTCTTTGGTGGCGCTCTATACGGTCCGCGCCGCCTTTAACTATGCCGATACCGTCTGGTTCGCCGAAGCCGGGCAGCGGCTGGGCCTGCGGCTGCGGAACGACATCTACCGCCATCTGCAAAGCTTGTCCCTAAGCTTCTTCAATCGGCAGCGGACCGGGGCTTTAATGTCCACCATCAATAACGATGTTCCCCTGCTGCAAGGAGTTCTGGCGGGCTTAAAAGATGTCGCTTCGGCCCCGCTGCTGGTCATCGGCGGTGTGTACCTGATTTTGAAGATTGACTGGAAGCTGTCTCTCGCAACACTGGTTGTCGTGCCGCTCATGGCGATGACTATTGGGCGGATTACGCGCCTGATCCGGGGGATGACGACGCACACGCAGGACAAGCTCGCCGATGTCAACTCCATCATGGAAGAGACGCTAAGCGGCATTCGGATTATTCAATCGTTTTCTGCCGAGCCGCAGGAAGTGCGGCGTTTTGCTTCCGAGAACCAGGAAGCCAAGAACCGTGCCATGCAGGTCATGCGGCAGGGGGCGAAAATCAAGCCCGCGACCGACCTGCTCGGCGCGGCAGGGATTGCACTTGCGCTATGGATCGCCGGGCATGAAGTCATTTCCGGCGCTTTGACACTCGGCCTGCTGGGTGCATTTATCCTGCTGATCAACCGGATCGCAAATGGCGTCAGCTCGCTCGGCAATGTCAAAGTGGTTTGGGAACAAATCCAGGCCGGGGCAGGCCGTATTTTCGAGCAGGTGCTGAACATCGAGCCGGAGATTAAAGACACGCCGCACGCTGCCGAGCTATATGAAGTAGACGGCAAAGTCGAGTTCGACCATGTCGCGTTCTCCTACAATCCAGAAACGCCGGTGCTGCGCGACATTTCGTTTACGATGAACCCCGGCGAAGTCGTTGCGGTGGTGGGATCGTCCGGCGCAGGCAAAAGCACGCTGGCCGATCTTATCCCCCGCTTCTATGACCCGCAGGGCGGTACAATCCGGGTAGACGGCCACGATATTCGTGATGTCACGCTGGCGTCGCTTCGGCGTCAGATCGGGATCGTGCCGCAGGATACGGTGCTGTTCGGCGGGACCATCCGGGACAATATCGCCTACGGCAACCCGCTGGCGACCGACGCCATGATCGAAGCGGCGGCCCGCGCCGCGAACGCCCACTCGTTCATTTCCGACCCGGCGAAAATGCCGCTGGGGTACAACACCGTAGTCGGCGAGCGCGGCAAGCAGTTGTCGGGAGGGGAGCGCCAGCGCGTTTCCATTGCTCGCGCTCTGCTCAAAGACCCGCGCATCTTGATCTTAGACGAAGCGACATCGTCGCTCGATGCCGAGTCGGAGAAGATCGTTCAGGAAGCCCTCGAAACCCTGATGCGCGGGCGGACAACTTTGGTCATCGCCCACCGCTTGTCTACGATCATCAACGCTCACAAAATTCTCGTCATGCAGGCGGGCGAAATTGTGGAAAGCGGCACGCATGACGCCCTGATGCGCCTGCCGGACGGCCATTACCGGCACCTCTACGAGCGGTTCCACGAGAAAAGATACCCGTGGGATCGGTCCGGCGAGGAAGATCAGCGCGAGGACGACGCCCAGGACCCTAACTTGGTCCCGGCCATTGCGCTGCCGGGCTAACACCAACTTATGAAATATCGCGTCGTCTCATTTCTGGTTTACTGGTTCGTCCGTCTGCTGACCCTGACTCTGCGCGTCCGCATTGTCGGCGGCGAGCGCATCCAGGCGCTTCAGGACACTGGAAACGGCGTCATTCTCGTCACCTGGCATGGGCGGACGATGCTGCCGATCTCGCGTTTTCGCAAGCGCGGCTATTGGGCGATTATCTCGACTTCGCGGGACGGCGAGTACCAGAACCAGATCTTCCAGCGATTCGGCTGGCAGACCGTGCGCGGGTCAACGTCGGCACGCGGCGCGGTCCAGGCCGCGCTCACGGTAACAAAGCAGCTTAAACGGGGCGCGACTTTGGCGTTCACCCCTGACGGTCCGCGCGGCCCCAGCCATGTCGTCCAGCCCGGCGCGATTTTTCTGGCTCAGAAGTCCGGCTCCCCGATTATCCCCGCCGGCATCAGCGCGTATCCCCGCAAGCTGTCGTCGCGCTCCTGGGACCGCTACATGATTCCGCGTCCCTTCTCCCGCGTCGTTTGGATCTACGGCGACCCGATCTACATCCCCGCCGATGCCAAAAGCGAAGAAGCCCAGAAGCTATGGGCCGACCACATCGGCGCGGCCATTGACGCTCTGGAAGCCCAGGCTGAACTGGAAGCCGGCGCGACCTCTAATACCGTCTCGCCGCATCTCACGCCCAGCAGCAGCGAAGGCGTCAATCCGGGACGGTGATTTATGAACCAAAACAGCGTTATCGAGTCAGTGTTCAAGCCGCTGTACGGGAAGCCCTGCTGGAACGTCGGCTACGGTTGGGGATCGTTTTTGACGCTGGAGTTCGGCAGCCCGCACTTAATCATTGATGAGCCGGAAGAAGCGCAGCCAGATTGGTCGCCGTCCATGCGGAAGCGTCGCGCCCGGCGTCGCATCCGGGTTAGGGGCGAGTGGCATTTGTGGATCTATTGCTGCGGGTGGAACGTCTACACCCGCGATAAACTGGTCGGCGATAGTGCGCTGGAAAGTTCTTCTAAGCGCCGCATCGCTCGCGGGGCGAAAGAACTGGACGGGCAGAAGCTGCTTCAAGTGGAGATTGACCCCAGCCGAGGCCATTCCGTCTTCACCTTTGATTTGGGCAGCCGCTTGGAAACCATGCCCTACAACGCAGACAGTGACCAGTGGCTTCTGTACGAGCCGTCTGGCAAAGTCTTCAGCTACCGGGCGGACGGAATGTATAGCCATCAGCCGGGTAACACGCCGCCGAGCCGTCAGAAGCATCACAAATTTGTTGAAGATTAGGAGGGTAGGGGCAAGCTCCACACCCTACAAAGGGATAGGGGATAAATATTGTAAGCCTGCAAAAATACATCTTGGAAGCGATCGGAGAGCCGGGGCGGCGTGGGGTGGGGGCGGGCCTGACGCGGGGCGTGCTGGGTGGTCTGGCGGGGCTGTACGACGCCGGGCTGGAAACGTATCTGGCGGCGGAAAGTGTCGGTTTACGGAAGCGGGCGCGGCTGCCGGTTTCCGTCATCAGCGTCGGCAATCTGACGGTGGGCGGGACGGGGAAGACGCCGATGACGCAGTGGCTGTGCTGTCGCCTGGTTGCAGAAGGCAAGCGCGTCGCGGTGTTGAGCCGGGGACACGGCGGGGCGAGCCAAAGCGTGCGGCTGGTGTCGGATGCGGGCGGGAAGGTGCTGCTGTCTGCTGCCGCCGCGGGGGATGAGCCAAATTTGCTGGCGCAGACTTTGTTCGGTGTGCCAGTGCTGGTCGGCAAAAACCGGCGGCTGTCCGGGCGGGAGGCGCTGCGCTTGTTTGACCTAGACGTGCTGGTGCTGGACGACGGCTTTCAATACTGGCAGCTTCAGCGGGATTTGGACATTGTGCTGCTCGACGCACGACGTCCATTTGACAACGGCTTTCCCCTGCCGCGCGGCCTGCTGCGGGAGGCGAAGCGGCATTTGAGCCGCGCCGGGGTAGTGGTGATCACGCGGGCGGGGCGATTAACGGCGTCCGAGCGAGACGCGCTTGCCGCTCAAGTCGCCGCGCTTGCGCCTGCCGCGCGGCTGTTCTTTGCCGACCATAAACCTGTCGGCTTCGTGCCTGCCGATGCGCTCTCGTCGCCGCTCCTGCCGTTGTCAACGCTGGCGGGGGTGCGCGTTGCGGCGGTGTCGGCGATTGCCCAGCCGCAATCATTTGTGGACATGCTGATGCGGGAAGTGGGCGCAAGCGTCGTCTGCAAAAAAGCATGGGCGGACCATCAGGCGCTGACGCCTGCCGAAGCGCAGGAGGTCATTAAAGACGCCGAACGGGCTGGGGCGGAGGCGCTGGTGATGACCGAGAAAGATGCGGTGAAGCGGCCGTTTTCGGCAGAGACACGACTGCCGCTGTATGCGCTGCGTGTGGAGATGGCAGTGGACGATGAGGCGGGGCTGATGAGTACCCTGCCCTGAACGGCAGGGCTTTAAAGCAAGCCCCCGCCTACGCGGGCGAGGACCAGTCTAATACCTTCGCCCGCGACGGCGGGGGCTTGCTTTTTGAAGCACGGGGGTTCAGCCCCGTG
>CAXSFV010000012.1:0-93322 GCA_964236795.1 uncultured Armatimonadales bacterium
TTGAAACCAATGAGCTTCAGCCGAAGCGCTTCATCCAAAAAATCCACGACGCGCTCGGCGGCGACGACCTGAAGGGCAAGACCGTCGGCATCCTCGGCCTCGCGTTCAAAGCGAACACCGACGATATGCGCGAAGCGAAGTCACTAGACGTGATCGCCGACCTCTTGGCCTCCGGCGCAACCGTTAAAGCCTACGACCCGATTGCGATGGAGAACACCAAGCCGGTCTTCCCACAGATCACCTACGGCGCGAACGCCTACGAAGTCGCGACCGACGCCGACGCCCTTGTCATCGTGACCGAATGGAACGAGTTCAAGAACCTGAACTTCGAGCGCATTTCGGGCCTGATGCAGCGCCCGCTGATTTTGGACGGCCGCAACCTGTACGACCCGGAGCGCCTGCGCCGGCTCGGCTTTGAGTACCACAGCATTGGACGCATGTCCGCGAAGCCCGGCATCAAGCCCGCTCCGGTCTCGTCCAATCACCTGTACGCTGAGAAAGAAGTCGTCGCCGTTTGATGATTGCTCCCGACCAGACGCAAAGAAAGATGCCGCTAGCCCATCGTCCGGGCCTGCGGCAGCTTGTCAAGTTCGGCATTGTTGGCGCGAGCAGCACGGTGGTTAATTTCGCCGTGCTAAACCTCATGCTGGTGGTCCTGCACCAAGCAAAGTACCCGTCCGTCACCGTGGCATTTCTGGTATCGGTCGTCAACGGCTACTTTTGGAACCGGCGCTGGACATTCAAGGCCGCGCCCGCCAAAGCCGTTCACACGCAATTCACGCAGTTTCTGCTGGTGAACACCGTCGGCCTCGGTCTGGACCTGCTGATTATTAAGCTGCTTTCGGCTCCTTTGGAGCGCTATCTGCACTTCCCGAACCCGCACCTGACCATGGTGGTCGCGACCAACATCGCGCAGCTTGTCGCGACTGGCGTTGCCGTTTTCTGGAACTTCTTCGCCAACCGCCTCTGGACGTTTAAGCATTAAGAACCCCTCCCGCTCGTCCCTCGCTCCCTCCCCTGTTAGGGAAGGGCCATAAGAACAAATAGCCCCTGCCTCTCGTCAAGAAGCAGGGGCTTTTGTCTTTGGCTATCTCTGAAGCCCTTCCCTAACAGGGGAGGGAGCGAGGGACGAGCGGGAGGGGTTCCTACGCCGCTTTGCGCCGCTTCGCGGCATAAGCACCGCCCGCGCCGAGTGCCAGCAGTAATCCCAAACTCACCACTGAAGACGCTTCCGGCACAGCGAACGGGTTTGCGATGAACCCAAGCGGTGCGCCATCGGCATTGGCGTAGAACCCGGCAATCTCGCCGCTGTCCGTGATGCCCGTAATCTGCATCAGGGCCGAGCCGCCCGGCATGACGTTCGGGTCATCTAAAAACGTGTACGCGCTTGTCTGGGTGTTGTACAAAAAGCCGTGCTGAATTCCCGCCCCAGTCTGATAATAGCCGACCGCTTCCCCGCTGTCATTGATTGCTAAAAATTGCGTGAAAGCCAGATCAGAGACGGTCGGGTCCGTCAGCAGCGTGTAAGCCCCTGTGTTGGTGTCAAACAAAAAGCCCGACGTCATGGCGGAGTTCGCAGCAGTTCCGTAGAACCCGGTCACGAGGCCGTTGTTGTTGATCCCTTGTGCCGAGGTCGAAACTGCCGTGCCGGTTGGATCAAGGATTGTAAACGTGCCTGCCGTGTCCACAAAGCCGGAGGTCGTGCCGTCGCTGTGGGTCACCTGGCCGGTGATGATGCCGCTGTCGTTGATCCCATACGCCGCCTGACTGTTCTCTGTGGGATCCGCTTTCGGCAGCGTCAGCGGCTTGCCGAACGTAGACGCGCTGTTCAGCAAAAACGCTCCATTGTTGCCGTCCGCCCCGACCACCTGCCCGCTGGTGTTGATGCCGTTAGCATTGGCCGCACCGGACAAGTTAAGGGCCATGATCGCTCCGGGGGTTCCCGAAAAATTGGAAACTGTCGCGTCGGCGTTTGTATAAAAGCCGACCGTGATCCCGCTGTTGCTGATGCCGTTCACGGTCGTCGCTAGGCCGGAGCCGGACGCATCAAAATCGGTGAAATTGTACGAGGTCTGCGCGGATGCAGACACGAGCAGCGAAAGTGCGAGGGGAACAGAGAGTCCCAACCCGAAAAAGGCAGTGCGCGAAGAGGTCATGATACGGTCTCATTTCTAATGGCCGGCAAGCAGATGCTCGGCAGTTCCTTCTTCACCCTGCATGAATCATGCCAAGTAGAATTGCTTGGTCAACAGGCTCATTTCATGCCTTCTTCGGGTACACTTTACTTATCTTACCTATGACCGTGAAATTGACTCGCGCCCAAGTCGCGCAGACATTGCATGTTACCCCCAAAACACTGGCGGTTTGGGAAAAGTCTGGGCGCATCCCCACGCCCGAACGTGACTGGCGCGGCTGGCGTCTCTACGACGAAGCCGCCATTGCCGCTGTTCGCGCCGCCCTCGGCACGGTCCCGACGACGGCGGCAGAGGACGAAGCAAAGGCACCGATGCAGATCAGCGCCCGCAATGCTCTCACCGGCATCGTGCGCGAGATTTCCGGCGACGGCGTTTTGTGCGAAGTTGTGCTGGACCTCGGCGGCGGACAGGAGATTGTCTCGGTCATCACACGTTCATCGGCGGAGCGTTTGGGGCTGAAGCCCGGCGTTTCGGCGACTGCGCTCATCAAATCTACGGAGGTGCTTCTTGCACGTTAAGTTCTTGCCGGCCCTGTTTCTGACGACCGTTCTCTGCTTTCCTGTTCAGGCCGACCCGCTGCGGGTCTCGGCGGCAGCGAACTTGCAGAAGATTTTCACCGAAGCCTTGATCCCGGCATTCACCCGAAAGACCGGCGTTGCCGTGACCCCAACCTTTGGGGCAACCAAGCAGCTCGCGGCGCAGATCGAAAACGGCGCTCCGATCGACGTTTTTGTCGCCGCCGACACGGTGACGCCCCAGAAGCTGCTGGCGGAGAAGTTTTTGGTGGTCGGCACAGTTCAGCCGTATGCCACCGGGCAGCTTGTGGTCTGGTCGCGCCGCGATGCCGCCCATCACCCGACCAGCATTCAGGATTTAGCCAGCCCGGCCTATGCGAAAATTGCCTACGCCAACCCGAAGACCGCGCCTTACGGCCTGGCGGCCCAGCAGGCGTTCGCCAAGACCGGCGAAACGGCGGCGGTCGCCCTGCGTCTGGTCCAGGCCGAGAACATCGGTCAGGCACTGCAATTCGCTCAGAGCGGCAACGCCGATGTGGCCCTGACGGCCTTATCGCTGGTAATTGAAGACAAAACCGATCCCTATTTTATTGTGCCGGGCAGCCTGCACGATCCCATCACGCAGAGCTTAGGGCTGGTCAAGACCACGACCCAGACCACGCAGGCTTTGCAGTTCATTGACTTTATGACAAGCAAAGATGCCGCGAAGATCTGGAAAAAGTACGGCTACACGCTGCCGGGGAAGGCGAAGGGATAGAAAGCAGCAAAAGGACCGGCACTAGAAGTGCCGGCTCTCAGCCTCTTATAGCTATCATGCCATCACGCCCAACTATCTTCTGCCTGCTTCTTGCCCTCCTGCCTCTGCCCGGCTTCGGCGTCCCGCCTGTTGCCAGCCTTCAGATCGCCGGGGCCGTGGCGAAACCGATGAACTACTCGTCGAGCGCCCTGCGCGGGCAGTTCGACGGCAGCCTTCAGGCCGTCACCTACACACGCAAAGGCGTCAAGCACACCGCTCATGCCGTGCCGCTCTGGGCTGTGGTGCAGGCCGCCCAGCCGTGCGTGAACCCGCAGATCAAAAACCACACGCTGCAATTTGTCGTCTTAGTCACCGGGCAGGACGGCTACACGGCGGCGTTCAGCTTCGGCGAGCTGGCGCCGGCTTTCGGGAACAAGCCGGTCTGGCTGGCGGTAGACGAGGACGGCCACCCGCTGGGGGAAACTTCGGAGGGCGAAACCGATCTCCTTGTCCCGGACGATGTCAAAGCAGGCCGCTGGGTGCATTCGGTGACGCGCCTTTCCGTGGTGGATGAAGCGGGGCACGGGTGACGGCGCTTGGCCTTCCGCCGGGGTTTGACTGGTCGCCGCTATGGATTTCGCTGAAGGTGGCGGGGTGGGCAACGCTCCTCTCCGTCGTCTTCGGCCTGCCCATCGCCTACGGACTGGCCCGGACGAAGGTGTGGGGGCGCGGCTTTTTGGAAAGCGCCGCCTTGCTGCCGCTGGTCCTGCCGCCGACCGTGCTGGGCTACGCGCTTTTAGTCGGCCTCGGACAGCAGGAGGCGTTGGGCCGGTGGCTGAAACACATCGGCCATCCGCTTGTGTTCACCTGGCAGGGCGCAGCGCTTGCCGCTTCTATCGCTGGCCTGCCGCTGTTTGTCTCGCAGGCGCGGGTGTCGCTCGCCGGGATTGACCCGGACATTGTCGGCGCGGCCCGGACCGACGGCGCAGGCTTCGGCGCTCTGTGCGCCCACATTCTGCTGCCGCTGGCCCGGCCCGGCCTCCTCGCGGGAGCGACGCTTGCCTTCGCCCGCGCCCTGGGCGATTTCGGCGCGACGCTCATGGTCGCAGGCGACACGCCGGGCCAAACCCAGACGTTGTCCCTCGCCATTTACGATGCGGTTCTGTCCGGCGACACCCACACCGCCGCCGTCTTCACCGCTGTCTCCGTCGCCCTCTGCCTCACCCTCTGCACCCTCGCCGCCCGTCTGGGGCGGTAGTTACCCCTGGTACTCCCGCAGGCGCGGCGCGATGCCGAGCCAGGTTAAAATCAGAATGAGCAGCAGGGCGGCGGCAGAGACATATGGCAGGGAGCGCAGGCCGGAGAAGGCGCTGGCAACCGTCAGATCAAATTGGGTCTGGTTGATGCCGAGTGTCCGCCCCAGCGCGTCGTCAAATGTCTTAAACGCGCCATCCGATTGGTCTGGCCCGCTGCCGGTGCAGAGCGTGACGGCTTCGGCGTGATGGCCGGTGGTTTCCAGGGTGCGGATTTGGGCGTCTGTTGCCATGTACTTGCCCCAGCCGCGCAACGTGTCCACGGCGGCGTCATGCTCGCCGACAAACGTAATGTTTCGCAGCTCGTCGCCGAGTGAGCCTTTGAACGTCGGCACGGTCCCCGAAGCGCAGCTCGCGACCAGGGCGGGTGTGACGGGGACATCCGCCAGCAGGCTCGCTTTCGCGTGGAACGACTGGTCGTAACCCGCCTCCTCCGACGGCGGCAGGCCGAGCAAGTACAGGCTCTCGTCGCCATTTGCGTCATAAGCGACTGACTTGGCCTTCCAAAGCGCGTGGATGGAGTCGAAGCAGTCGGCCTTTGCCGCGCGGAGCTGTTCGTTTTCCGCCCGCAGCGATGCCCCTAGCCACAGTACAAAGACGGCTAACACTACCGTCGCTAGGGCCAGCGGCAGGCTGACCATCCGCCGGGTGCGCTGCGCGAGATACATCTGGGCCGCCAGCAGCACGGCCAGCACGAGAGCGCCGGAGAAATACAAACCAAATTGCGTCTCGGCAGTCATGCCGCGAGCGTCTGCATACGCCTGGTTCAGATGGTCGAAGTTGACTTCGTCCAGCGCGTCGGCGGCCGGGATCATCTCCGTGTGCATGAGCCGCGATGCTTCCCGCAGATCTTTGATGCCGTAGGGCCGGCCTTTAGTCCGGGCGGCTTTCACGAGGCCGCTGTACGTTTCCAGATCGTTCGTCAGCGTCAAGATCGGCCCGCGCTCGGCGTCGCCGTAGGTGATATTCTGGGCTGCGAGAATCAGACTGTCGTTTGCTTTTGCTCGGTCCCGATCATATTGGGTCTTGACCAGGACGTTGTCCCCGCTGCCGATAAAGACGTTGGCAGTACTGGCATCCATGTCTGCCATGTACGCCCGAATTTGCTGGGCGGCGACAATGCTCGGCACGGAGTCCCTGCCGACCGTTTGGATCGCCTGCCGGGTATGGCGAATGCTGCCCGCCGCCACCAGCCACAAGAGAAAGACGCTGAGGCAGGCCGCGCCGAAGAATAGCCAGAGACGCCCCGGCGTCGCCGCCGCTTTTGCCCGCCAGGGTGGCGGGGCAGGCGTCGTGCTTGGCTGAGGGGGGGTGATTGTTAAGCTCATGGGAGTTACTCTTGATACTCGCAACCGATAGCGTGAGGGAGTAAATTCCTCTACGCTTTGCGTTACTTCGTATCCGCTGGATAACGTCCTTCGGACGACCTGCGAACAGCGGCATTCTTCTCATCCGAAGGATGCTATTCAGCAGATACGAAATAACGCAAAGCGTAGAGGAGTTCACTCCCTCGTTCTTGCGCCGACACTGTTTTCTAAACCGTCCGCACCGTCATCCGGGTCCAGCAGCCGAGCGTGATCTGGTCGCCGTCGGCAAGCGGCGTCGGGATACCCGCCGGAACCTCGACGCCGTTCAGCTCGGTGCCGTTCGTCGAGCCGAGTTCCAGCAAAATTAAAGAGCCGTCAGCCTGCTTCAAGAGCTTGGCATGGCGGTGGGAGATGCCGGTGTCCGTCAGCGGCACTTCCGGGTGGATGTCCCGCCGGTCGGAGCGGCGTCCGATCAAGTTCTCCGTCAAATCCAGCGGAAAGACGCGCTCCGGCTCCCCGACTGGACACGGCTGGGCGGGGTCCGGGTCAATGTACAGCGACGGGTCCACAGCCACAATCGCCTGCCAGGATTGCAGGACGCTCGGCGCAGCGCTTGGGGAAGGCGCAGGCGTCGCCGGAGCGATGGGATCAGCAGGCATCGGCGCAGGGGCGGACGGCAAAGCCGAAGTGTGCGCCTCAAAATCGTAGCGGCAGACTTCGCAGAATCTGGCCCCAGCGTTCCGGGCCAGCCCGCAGTCCGGGCAGACTTCCGTATTGACTGCACTGCCATTCAGGAGGACGCGGGCCGGGGCAGACGCCCCGGCGACGAGCGGCGCGGCGTTGATCTTTGTGCCGCATACCGAGCAGTAGTCGGCGTCTTCCGATAAGTGCGAGCTGTCTTTCGGGCAAACGTAGCTCATTGGTCTCCTCGTTTCCGTCCGGCCCGCGACGTGCGCGTGGACCCTAAATCCAAATCCATCTCGTCGGCCTTGTCTATCTTGGCTTTCAGGCGCACCGTGCCCAAATCGGCGTCTACAATGTCTACGACTTTCGCTAATCGCTGGGTCGCGCCGTCGTTGCCGGAGTCCTGCGCGAGCTTCGCCGCCCGGCCTAAGTGCTTCGTCGCCTCGTCCAAATGCCCCGCCGCCCGCGCTTCGAGACCTTCCTGAATAGCCGACGCCAGCTCTTCCTGCCCCGTGTAGTGCGCGACTTGGACATTGATCCGTGCCGATAAGGCTTCGTCATCCGTCCAGGTGGCAACCACGGGAGCGCCCGCCACTTTTACTTCGGCCCCGGCTTCGGCATAGACCACCGACGGGCGGCAGCCGAGCATCTCGTCGCCGATGGCGCCCGGCGTCATCTCGACCGCCACATAGTAGTCCCGCGACTCGGCTCCCCACGCGCCTGTCGGGAAGTCCTGCGTCTGGGCATCCACCCGCGCCGCCCGTTCCAGCAACGGCACAATTTCCGGACTGACCTGCTTGCAGGCGACCACGCGCGCGCTCTTCGGCGTCCACAGCCGCAGGCGCACGTCGCCGGTCCCCCGGCTCTGGGCTTGGGAGATCGCCGCCTGAAAATCGGCGTCCATGCCCGACGGCTGGGCGATAATCTGAGCCGTGCCGAGCAGCTTCAAGGCGATCTTCTGTAACTGTTTCGGCTGCCAGTCCGTCCCTACCCCCCGGCAGTCGCACTGGAAGACGCCCTCACACTGAGGCAGCGCCCGGTCCAGCGCGATTTCATCGGGCGCGTCGTTCTTGCCGTCGGTCAGAAACAGCGCGTAATGGATCGCGCCCGGCGCATGGCCGAACTCTTCCAATGCCAGTGCCAGCCCGGTAGACATCTTGGTCGTCCCGCCCGACTCCAGCCGCCGCACCGCCGCATCCGCCGCCGCTTTGTTCTGAGCCGTGGCCGGGGCGAGACCCGACACGACCGACGCATAATCCGAGAAGCGCACGACAAAGAACGACGTGCTTTCGTCCAAGAGCGCGATCGCCTTGCGAGTCGCGTACTTCACCGCCTCTATCCGCTCCCCCTGCATCGAGCCGGACGTGTCCAAAATCAGCCCCACCACCGTATCCGCCTTCTGCGCCGACGCACCACCACTGTCAGCAGTCACCGTCACGACGGCATCTACCCGGTTCGTGCCTGCGGGCAAGTACGGGTTGAAAAATGTTTCCACACGAAATGGCATTTACTGTTCCTATTCTTTATTCGCCAACCGAAACCACCGCGACCGTGATATTGTCCCGTCCGCCCTTCGACAAGGCAAACTCGACCAAGCTGCGGCAGACACTAAGCGCGTCGTTGCCTGCCGCCCGAACCAGCTTGGCAAGCTGATCCGTTCCCGGCGCATAGTTCCATAACCCGTCGGTGCAAAGCAGCAGACGCCCCGGCCCGGCCGTCTGCACGGTGAGGATCGTCGGCTCCGGGACACCGTCGTTCAGCGGCCCCAGACAGCGCGTGATCGCGTGCGCTTCCGGCGCTTTGAGCGCGTCTTCTTCGGTCATCTCGCCTGCGTCAACGACCGCGTTCACCCAGGAATGGTCATGGGTCAGCAGCGTCGTCAAAGTGTCGCCGATCCAGTACGCACGGCTGTCGCCGATCCAGCCGAGCGTCACCGTGCTTCCCCGCACAAGGGCCGCAACAAGTGTTGCGCCCGGCGGCTCCTTCGGCTGGCTGGGGTCAGTTGGTACCGCAGACGCCGCGTTATGCCCTGCTAAAATCGCCGCCTTCATCGCCGCTTCACCATCTAAGCTGCCGCCGCGCACAGACTCCTGCAACGACGCGCACGCCGTTTGCGCCGCCGCATCCGACGCTTCATCGGCCCGCTGAGCGCTGGAAACGCCGTCACAGATTACTAAAATCGCTGTGCCGGCTTCTTCCGGCATGTCTGCCAGCGCCAGCGCGTCTTCATTGCAGGTGTGCCGCTTGCCCCGGTCGGTGACGCCCGCGAATGCCGGCGTCAGCCTCACTTCCACATGGTCGCGCGGCAGCGGCTTCCGTGCAACAGGCCAGCGCAGGCCGCAGACGGAGCAGTAGCCGTCGGTGCCTTTCGCGTCCGGCCCGGCTCCGCACCGGCAGTGTTCGCCGGTCACAGCGGCAGCCGCCGGTTCCGGCAGAAGGTTAGTTCCGCAGGCTTCGCAGAAACGCACCCCGTCAGGAACGGCGGCGGAACAGTGCGGACAGATCATCAAGTGGTTCTCCTTTTCGGAACCCCTCCCGCTCGTGCCTCGCTCCCTCCCCTGTTAGGGAAGGGCTTCAGAAAGTGCAGGAGTGGAGACGGGGACGCACAGCCTCTTAACTGTTCTTTATTGCCCTTCCCTAACAGGGGGAGGGAGCGAGGCACGAGCGGGAGGGGTTCTCCCCTAAAACAGCGTCCGTGGCCGGATGGCATTCGCCTGGTCCACAAACGCGATCCGCTCTTCCGGCGTCTTCGCGTACCGGGCGCAGGCGCGAAGCTCGCGCTCGGCCCCGGTTCGCACCGACGCCGGCGAAAGCTGCTGACCCAACAGGCGGCGATCCGGCTCCGGGGCCAGCGCCCGGCTGTCAAACTGGGCCACCGCCGCCAGAAGCACCTGCGCGGCCAGTGCGTGCCGGGTCAGACCGTCCAAATCCAGGGCCGCGATAGCATCCCCAGCCTGGATCAGCTCGTCCGCGCCCGGCGGCGTCGGCTTCGCTTGGGTCAGGCACCGGGCGAGCGCCATCTGCGCCTGCGGGTACAGTCCCGATGACGCCGGGACACGCCCAAAGGCTTCCACGGCTCCGGCCCGGTCTCCCGTATCCATGCGGCACCGGGCCAGCCCAAATGCCGACCCCGTAAACGACGGGTCAATGTGCGAGACCAAGTCATACAAGCGCTGGGCAGCTGCGATGTCGCCGGCCAGCTCCGATGCCAGGGCCAGCGCAAGCTTCGGGGTGACTTCCCCCGGCACTTCATCATAGACCCGGCTAAACGCCGCCGCTGCGTCTTTGAATTTTCCCTGCGCCAGCCGCAGGCGGCCCCGGTACCAGAAGACGCGCCAGTCGAATGGGTCCGACTCCGCTAATTGGTTCAGGGTCTTGTCGGCATCGTCAAACTTTTCGCCGCGCATCTGCTCGTCCGCCAGCCGCAGCGGCGCTTCGCTTGATTCCGGGAACTGTTCAGCAGTTCGTTTCAGCAAATTCCGCTTCGCCTCATCGGACAGCGAGCCGGAGGTCAGCACCGCCCCGGCGGCAGGGTCGAGCGGGTCCACTTTCAGCGCGGGCAAAGCCAATGCCCACCGCTTGGCGTCTTCCCCGCTGCCGATTTCGCCGGGCAGCTCCCCGCTGAAGTGGGCGCTTTCCGATGGGCGCGGGGCGCTGCGGACGGCTACAATCTCGCGCAGGACGCCAAGAAGCTGGTCGGCCATCTCATCGGCGGTCTGGAAGCGGTCGTCGGGGTTCTCGCACGTCGCTTTGGTGAGAAAGCGGTACAGCGACTCCTGCTGGCTAAACAGCGGCTGCTCAGCGGGTGTCGGCAGCGAATGGAGGTACGCGCCCTGGAACTTGAAGTCCAGGAGCAGGACGGCCAGGGTCCGCCCGACCGTGTAGAGGTCCGACACAAACGACGGCCCCTGATCGGCCTCCGGGGCCGTGTAGCCTTTCGTGCCGTAAATGTCGCCGTCCAGATCGTCTATCCTACGCACGCCGCCCATGTCAATCAGCTTGACATCGTCCTCTTCCAGCATGAAGTTGTCGGGCTTGAAGTCGCAGTAGACCAGGCCCATGCGCTCCATATAGGCAAACGCCGGCAGGATGGCGTAAATATAGGCAATGGCTTCTTCCGGCGGCAGCGGGCCGCGTTCCTGCCGGATGGCTTTGAGCGTTTTCCCGCCGACATACTCCATCACAATATAGCCTTCGGTGCCTTGCGTGACAAAGTTGTAGATGTTGACGATCTTGCCGTTTTTGACGGCGGCCAAAAACTGCCGCTCGGCAATCGCCGCCTGCGCCCCAGCCTCGTCTTTCGAGTTCAGCAGGCCCTTTAAGACGACCCACCGGGACAGTGTCGTGTCCCAGCCCAGATAAATCCAGCCGAGGCCGCCGAACGCCATTGCGCCTTTGACCTCGTACTGCCCGGCGACCACATCGCCGGGCTTGAGCGTCGGCAGGAACGAGTATTCACGCCCGCACATCGGGCAGAAGCCTTTTTCGTGGTTCAGCTTCGCCCCGCAGTAGTTGCAGAATCGCTTGCGGTCCGGCACGACGGCATCGGCCATCAGCGACTGCAACGGGTCCTGCGAGACCGTCGGCGGCAGGGAAACAAGCCCTGCGCCGAGCTGACGCCGGGTGGAGACCCGCCCGGTCCGCGCCGATGACCGCCCGCTGCGCCCGCTTCCGGTGCGTCCCGACCCAAACGACGACCCGGTAGACGCCCCCGACACGCTGCTGACACTGGACACGGCTGATCGGGCCGAGCCGGGCGTTCCCGTCTGCGTCGCCTTTGCCACCAGTGACTGCCCCGCCGGAGCGCGTCCGCAGTCCTCGCAAAACCCGTCTACAATTTTGCCGGTACACCCCGGCCTTTGACATTTCTGCTCGCTCATATTTATTTTCTATGTTTGTTCTCTGACACGGGACAATCCAAAAAGTTGCACCCAGCAAACCCGCCAATAAATTGCCGGGTCTTAGATCACGGCCCTGCCAGCCGCCGCTCATACTCCGACACTAAAACTGCCGCCTTATCCAGCGGCGCCGGCCCGCCGTGCAGAAGAAGCTCCGCTTCCCTGGCTAATCCCGGAAGCGCCGAGTCAGTTGCCACGCCGTGCGCCGCTTTTGCACTCGCTTTCGCCTGCAAGGCCCGCAGCAGGCCGCGCAGCTCCTCGCGCCGGGCCAGTGCCGCCGACGCCGAGGCGCAGCACGCAACAAACTCTGTGCGGGTAGCGTTTGCGCTCTCCAGCCAGCGCTTCAAACCGACCTGTGCGGGCTTCCACTGCTGGCTTTGACGCGCGGTTTCGACCCGCGCGAGCCAGACCTCGAAGTCCGCCAGCAGGGCAGGAGATGCTTCGGCGAAGCCTGCGATTTTGCCCCGGCACTCCACCTGCAAGACCCGGCATGACTGTTCTAACCGCCCCAGTTCCGCCAGCAGTGTTCGAGCTTGGCGCAGATCCGTATCCAATTGATCCCGCTGCCGCTGCACCGCCTGAAGCGTGGTACGGATTTGCCCCAGCCGCGCTGCGAGGCCCGCCGCGAAGTCTGCGCCTGCGCCCAGCGGGTCCGTCTTCGCCTGATCGCGCAGACCGGCGATGTCCCGGCGCACCGCGCTCCACTCCACTTGAAGGCCGATGCCAAGCGTGTCTGCCTGCGACTGCAAGGCGTCTGCCTCTTTGTCCGCCGCCATCAGCGCTCCATCCAGCCGGTTCCAGGCGGCTTCCAGAGTGACCACGGCGTCCTTGACGACCGTGAAAGACTGCGACATCTGGGCGAGAAGGGCATCAAGTGTAATCCCCCGTGCCTGTTCCGGCCCGGACAGCAGGCCGCGCTGGGCAAACGGCGTTTGAGCCGAAGCGACTTGAACGGACTCGCCCAGCAGCAGAAACTCAATCTGTTTGCGCTCGCTCTCGTGCGCCCACAGCTTGCCGAGCGCGGGACGCAGTGCTTCGGCTCGGTTGACAATGTCGGTGAGCTGCTGCTGCGCCTGCCACAGATCGTCAATCAGCAGCAGGGCCGGCCCGATTTGCGCCTGCGTCCGGCCCGTCAGCGTCGCGGCACTGCGGCAAAGCCGCTGATACGCCGCACTGTCATCAAGTTCCAGCAAGTTGCCGGCGGCCGTGGAAAGCCGCGCCTGCCACCCCGAAAGCGCCGCGCCGATCTGCTCGGAAGTCATACTGATAGTTTACCTGAAATCAAACGCCCTCCAATCTAACTACCGGAACTAAATAAAAAAGCCCCCTTGCTGAACAGCAGGGGAGCGAAGACAAAAACAGACGGCGTCTTTTCACCGGAGTTTTAGGGAGTGTGGTAGGTGCCGCCGGACCAGGCGTAGTCAGCGGTCTGGAGGATGTTGGCCCCGCCGCTGATTGCAGAGTAGCTGCCGCTGGCGCTGTTGTAAGTGCCGCCGCTGATTGTTGTGTTAGAACCGGTCACGGTGTTGTTGGCGCCGCCGCTGACGGAAGAAAAGATGCCGCTGACGCTGTTCCCCTCGCCGCCGCTGACGGAGGCCACATAGATGCTGGCGGTGTTGTTGAAACCGCCGCTGACGACGGCTGCATAGCCAGTGGCTTTGTTACTGTTTCCCCCGCAGACCGAGCTGGTCGGGCTGCTGGCAGTGTTAGCCAATCCGCCGGTAACCGTGGCATAGCCTGCACTGATCGCATTGAAATCGCCCGCGACCAAACCGCCAAAGCTGGAATAGTTGTTGCCATCCCCTAGGATGAGGTTGTGACTTCCCAGCCGACTGTCTACATCTGCATAGGGAATGCGCGACCTATTGTAACCGATGATCAGATTGCCGAGGCCCGACAAAGTTTTCCCGGGGAGCGGATTTCCGTTCACATCTGCGCTGTTGTCGCTGGTGCTGCCGCTGCCGTCAACGATATGAACATTGACACCGGTGATGGTCAGGTCCGTCTTCGTCAGGGTGATCGGTGCGGTCTTCGCTTCCAGTGCGGCGTTCCGTGCTTGCAGGGCCGTTTCCGCGGTTTGGGCGCGGGCGGTTTCCGTAGCCAGGCTGGTTTGCAGGGTGCTGATCTGGGTCTTCATGGCGCTGAACTGCGCGAGGTCGGCCATCAGTGTGTCATTAAGACTTTCCGCCTGGGCAGGGCCGACATGGGCCAGCGACAACGCGCCTAAAGTGGAGAGGGCGCCGATGGAGACCAAGCCCAAGTTGCGGCCTGTTCGATGCAGAGAAAGTAGGACGGGATGCATAAAAGTTCTCCTTGAGTGTGATGGTGAGGAAAAAACCACGTGGTACGACCCGTACTGCAATAATTGCAATCACTCAAAAACAAAAGTGCGGGTCGTTTTTAGGGTGGGTTCTAAAGCACACACTCACTATAACACATGCCTTTTCCGCTGTCAAGCAGAACTGCCGGCTCCTCGCTCGTGCATAGTTTTGCCGGAAATTGGGAACGACAAGAGCGGTTGCTGCAAGTCTCCCCGGCTTACCAGGTGGCGAACTTCTCCCAACAGCGGCTTTAGAACTGGCACGACTTTGGCTAAGACAGCAAACGACGACCAAACCACACCCTTTCTAGACAAAAACGCACCAGCCGAAGACAAAAAAGGCAGCGTCCACGCCCTCACTGCCCTCAACCTCTTTATCGGTGACGTGCAGACCGGCATGGGGCCGTATGTGACGCTGTTCCTGAAAGCGCAGCAGCACTGGAACCCGGCGCAGATCGGCACGGCGATTGCGGCAGGCAATCTAGCCCAGGTGCTGGCTCAGACCCCAATGGGGGCGGCGATTGATCGCAGCCACCACAAGCGCCTCTTGATCATGGGCGGCGCGTCGCTGATCGCCGCCGGCGGCCTTTTAATTGCCTTTCAGCCCCGCCTGCCGTTCGTGATCGCGGGCCAATCGCTGATCGGGGTCGCCGGCTCCGTGTTCCCGCCCTGCATCGCCGCCATTGCACTCGGCCTAGTCGGACGCGGCCAAATGGATAAGCAGACGGGGCGCAACCAGACCTTCAATGCTGCGGGCCGAGTCCTGACTGCCCTGCTGGCCGTCGCCGTCGGCTGGTTTTTCGGCCTGCGCTCGGTGCTGTTCCTCCTTGTCGCCCTCAGCGCCGCTGCCATTTTGTGCGTCTCTCGCATCCGGGAGGGCGACATCAACCAGGCGCTTGCACGGGGCGCGGACGGCGATGAAGAAAAAGACAGTGAAGAAAAAGACAGTGAAGAAAAAGACAGTGAAGAGCAAGCAGAGGGAGACAAGCCGCAGGCCGGGCTGGCATCGCTCGGCGGGCTGCTCAAAGACCGGGCTGTCCTGCGCTTTCTCGCTATTGCGGTCACATTCCAGGCCGCCAACGCCGCGCTGATCCCCCTCATTACCCAGTCGCTTTCCGGCGGGCGGCCGCCCCGGATGGCCGTGCTGTTTACCGCCGGCTTTGTTGTCGCCGCTCAGGCCGCCGCCGTTCTGTCAGCGTCGGCGACCGGGAAGCTGGCGAAGTCGCGCGGGCGCAAGCCGGTCCTGCTGTTTGCGTTCGGCGCCCTGACAACGCTGGCGCTGCTGCTGACACTCAGCCGCAACCCTTTCTACCTTATTGGGGTGCAGTCGCTCGGCGGCGTGTGCATCGGTTTGTTCGGTGTCGTCTCCATATTGATTATCGCCGACCTGACCAAAGGGAGCGGGAACTTCAACGCCGCTCAGGGCGCGATTGCGTCCGCCCAAGGCATCGGCGCGGTCGCCTCCAACACGACGGCGGGCCTCGTCGCCCGCCACGCGGGGCAGCACGCGACGTTCCTGACCCTCGCCGCTGTCGCGGCCTTCGGCCTTGTGTTCTCCTGGCGCTTCTTTGACGAGACGCGCAAAGAGGGAGAAGACGGGGGAGGGGAAGACGATGGCAAGTGAGAAAACGGGCAGCCTACGGGCGCTCAGCCTGCTGAACTTCTTCGTGTCCGATGTCCAAACGGGCATGGGACCGTACCTGACGCTGTTTCTGCGCCGAGGCATGAACTGGAACAGCGGGCAGATCGGCACGGCGGTCGGGGCGGGGTATCTCGCCTTAGTGATCGCTCAAATTCCGGTCGGCGCATGGATTGACGGGACAAAGCACAAGCGCGGCCTGGTCTGCCTCGGCTCGGCCCTGGTGGCTGTCGCCTGCCTCCTCACCGCCGCCGTCACCGTGCCTATTGTGGTTACGACCGGGCAGGCGATGATCGGCGTCGCCGGCGCGATTTTGTCGCCCTGCATCGCCGCCATCGCACTTGGCCTGGTCGGACGGCGGGGGATGGACGCCCGGCAGGGCTTAAACCAAGCTTATAATGCCGGCGGGAATATCGCAGCGGCGGTCGTGACCGGCCTCGTCGGCCAGTATCTTGGCCTCCGCTGGATGTTCGCCGTGCTGGCCTTGTTCTGTTCCGGCGCGATTGTCTGCGCCCTCCGAATCCGGCCCGGCGACATTGACGATACGCTGGCACGCGGCGCGGACAAAGAAGCCCCCCCGCCCCCAATTCTGGGAGAGCCGGATCAGAAAATGTCCGCCGGCTTTCCCTCTTCTCCGTATGGCTTCTCAGAATTGGTCCTCGCAAGAGCGGAGCGGACTGAAGGGCGGGGGGGCATTTTGGACAGCGTGCGCGGCCTGGGCCGTGTGCTTCAGGACCGCAGCATCCTCATCTTCACCGTGTCTGCGCTTCTGCTGAACCTCAGCAACGGCGCAATGGCCCCGCTCGTGACCCAGCAGCTTGCGGCCCAGCGGTCTTCTCACTACGCCGCGCTTTGGGTCGGCGCGTTTATGATCGCGGTACAAAGCGTGTACCTGCTGGTCGCGGCCCGGACTGGCCGTTTGGCGAGCGCCTGGGGCCGGAAGCCGCTGTATGCAGCGGCGTTCGGCGCGGTCGCCCTGCGCGGCCTGCTGCTGTCGGTGGTCCACGGCCCGGTGCTGCTGGTCGCCGTGCAGTCCGTGGACGGCGTCGTCGCCGGTATTGCTTCAGTGGTGTCCACACTGATTATCGCTGACTTGACTAAAGGCACGGGCCGCTTCAATCTCGCGCAGGGCGCATTCGCCGCCGCGCAGGGGCTGGGAGCGTCGGCGTCCAACGCCGCCTTCGGCTCGCTCTACCACGCTGCCGGAGCGCACACCTCGTTTCTCGCGCTGGGCGGCGTTGCACTGGTTGGCCTCGCGTTCTTCTGGCTCTTGATGCCGGAGACGCTGGTGAAGCCCCCACCCCAGCCCCTCCCCCATAGGAATGAGAGAGGGGAATAAGATGATCTTTTCTGGTTTCCCCTCTTCCGTCGCGGCCCCTAGTCGCAGAGCCTCCGTAGCGGGGTGAAGAGAGGGGGCCGTCTTATCATACAGTTTGGCAGCAAACACAAGTTTTGACAGTTGTTGGCACCGGGTATAATCACGGGTATTGGAGGAACCATGTCACCGGAGTACGATCTCATTTGCTTGTCGCACTTACGCTGGGACTTTGTCTACCAGAGGCCGCAGCATCTTATCAGCCGGTTCACGCCGCAGCACCGCGTCTTTTTTGTGGAAGAGCCGGTATTCGATTCGGACATTCCCTACTTGGATATGACTCCGCGCCCCGGCAACATGAAAGTGCTTGTCGCGCACCTGCCCTGGGGACCGACGGAAGAAGAGCATGGGCAGATGTACCGGAAGATGCTCGACGAGTTCATGGCCGAGAACGCTGTCGCGAATTATGTGCTGTGGTACTACACGCCGATGATGGTCTCCTGGACTGACACGCTGACCCCGAAAGCCATTGTTTTTGACGTAATGGATGAGCTGTCGGCGTTCGCCGATGCACACCCGGAGCTGGTGGGCCGCGAAGAAAAGCTTCTCCAAAAAGCCGATTTAGTGTTCGCAGGCGGGCGCTCGCTCTATGACGGCAAAAAAGACCGCCACCCAAATGTCTATTTTCTGGCGTCGAGCGTGGACATCGCCCACTTCGCCAAAGCGCGGCAGTCGCCGCCGGAGCCTGCCGACCAGAAAGACATCCCGCACCCGCGTTTCGGCTTTTTCGGCGTCTTAGACGAGCGCATTGACTGGGATTTGCTTGCCGCTGTCGCCGATTTGCGTCCCGATTGGCAGTGGATTATGGTCGGGCCGGTATCCGGCAAAATTCCGGACAGCATTCTGCCCCGGCGTTCGAACATCCACTACCCCGGCGGCAAAGAGTACGCCGAGCTGCCAATGTACCTTGCGGGCTGGGACGTGGCGATCATGCCGTTTGCAATCAACGACGCCACGCGCTTTATCTCGCCGACCAAAACGCCGGAATACCTCGCGGGCGGCAAACCAGTCGTCTCCACGCCGATCTTAGACGTGATCCGGCAGTACGGCAATGCCGGGCTGGCGCACGTCGCCGCAACGCCGGCCCAGTTTGTCGCCGCCTGTGAAACGGCCCTGCACGAAGACCGGGCCGAGCGCCTGGCGCGAGTGGACCCGGTGCTGGCAGAGATGTCTTGGGACAAGATTTGGACCAAAATGCACGATTTGATTAGCACGGTAGTGGAAGGCGGAACGCCGGAAGTACCGGAGAAGAGTTAGAACAGAAGGGACCGCCCCCCGGCCCCCAATAATGGGGATTGAGGAGCGTTCCAAAAAGTCTCACGGTGGCGGAAGTTTAGAAGGGGAAACTTGCAAGTGTTTGATTATCTGATTGTCGGCGCGGGCTTCGCAGGAAGCGTTCTTGCGGAGAGGCTGGCATCGCAGGCCGGGAAAAAAGTGCTGCTGATTGATCGGCGGCTTCATATCGGCGGCAATGCCTATGACCGTTACGACAACGAGGGGATTTTGATCCACCCTTACGGCCCGCACATCTTCCATACGAACTCGGAGCGAATTTTTGCTTATCTCTCGCAGTTCACAGAATGGCGTCCGTATGAGCATCGGGTGGTGGCGTCGGTAGACGGTCAGCTTTTGCCGATCCCAATCAACCGGACGACAGTGAATATGCTGTACGGCCTGAACCTGACGACCGATGCCGAAGTGGAAGCATTTTATGCCTCCCGCGCGGAACTGGTCGGCCACGCGAAAACGTCGGAAGACGCCGTTGTCGGCAAGGTAGGACGCGATCTCTACGAGAAGTTCTTCCGGGGCTATACCCGCAAAATGTGGGGGATGGACCCGTCGGAACTGGATGCCCAGGTCGCGGCTCGTATTCCGACCCGCACCAACACCGACGACCGCTATTTCAGCGACACGTTCCAGTCCATGCCGCTTCATGGCTACACCAAGATGTTCGAGAAGATGGTGTCCCACCCGAACATCAAAATCATGCTGAATACGGACTGGCGCGAGATCAAGCCGCTGATGCCTGCCCGCGAGATCATCTTCACCGGCCCCGTAGACGAATACTTCGACCATCGTTTCGGGCGCCTGCCGTACCGCTCGCTGGAGTTCAAGCACGAGACCCGCGATGCGTCGCAGGGCCAAGTGGCGGCGACCATTAACTTCCCAAACGATCACGCCCACACGCGCACGACCGAGCTGAAGTGGATCACGGGCCAGACTCACGAAAAGACAGACATCACCTACGAGTATCCCCGCGCCGACGGCGACCCGTATTACCCAATTCCCAGCCCGGCCTGCAACGCGCTGTATGCCCGCTACAAGGATCTGGCCGACGGCACGCACGGCGTCCATTTTGCGGGTCGTTTAGGAACCTACAAATACTACAACATGGACCAGGTCGTCGGTCAGTCTTTGGCGCTGTTCGACAAGCTGAGCGCCGCCCGCTCGGAGCGGCTTGTTGTGGCAACCGAGCCGACTGTTGTACTCTCCGCCGGTCCCAAAGCCGCGACGAACGGAAACGGCATGGTGCAGCCGGTATCGTGAACAAAACACCGGCACTTTCGGTGCCGGTGTCCGATGCAACCAATTAACTTATGAACACCCAATTAGAACTCTGGGGTGGCCCGGAATGCACCGTCAACCGGGTTGGCGACACCTACTTCGACCAGCTTGAGCGCACCGGCCACGCCCATCGCCTCGCTGATTTAGACTTATTTGCCGACTTAGGCTTCCGGGCCTTACGCTACCCCGTGCTGTGGGAGCGCACCGCCCCAAACGGCCTGGACAACGCCGACTGGGCCTGGCCCGACGAGCGGCTCCATCGCCTGCGCGAGCTTGGCATGGTGCCGATCGCCGGCCTGGTCCATCACGGCAGCGGGCCGCGCTCAACGGGTTTGCTCGACCCGCAGTTCCCGGAAAAGCTGGCCGAGTATGCAGGGGCCGTCGCCCGGCGCTATCCGTGGGTCTCCCGTTACACGCCTGTCAACGAGCCGCTGACCACAGCCCGCTTTTCGGGCTTGTACGGCCACTGGTATCCCCATGCCTGTGACGGACTTTCCTGGGCGCGGATGCTGCTGAACCAGTGCCGCGCTGTCGCGCTTTCGATGGCGGCTATCCGGGAAGTCAACCCGGACGCCCAGCTTGTGCAGACCGAGGACATGGGCAAAACCCACAGCACGCCCGCGATGGCCTACCAGGCCGATTTTGAGAACGAGCGCCGCTGGCTCACTTTTGATCTCTTGTGTGGGCGCGTAGACCGGCATCACCCGATGGGCCAGTTCTTGTGCTGGCTCGGCATCGGTGAGAACGAGCTGCGGGTCTTCCAAGACAACCCCTGCCCGCCGGACATCTTCGGCATTAATTACTATATCACAAGCGAGCGCTTTTTAGATGAGCGCACACATCTCTACCCGCCGCACACCGTCGGGACCAACCCGCACGGCGCCTACGCCGATGTCGAGGCCGTGCGCGTCTGCGAAGACGGCGTCTGCGGCCCGGCGATGCTGCTGCGCGAGGTCTGGGACCGCTACGGCAGCCCATTAGCTGTCACAGAGGCGCATCTCGGCGCAAGCACCGACGAGCAGATGCGCTGGTTTGGGGAAGTATGGGACGCTGCACAGATGCTCCGGCGCGAAGGCGTGGATGTCCGCGCCGTCACCGCCTGGACGCTTCTCGGTGGTTACGACTGGGACAGCCTCGTCACCCGCGATGCCGGCCACTATGAACCCGGCGCATTTGATCTGCGGGGCGGCAAGCCGCAGCCGACCGCGCTGGCCGCCATGCTGCGCGACCTCGGCCGCCGGGGCCGGCACACGCATCCCCATCTCGAAACACCCGGCTGGTGGCGTCGCTCCGAGCGCCTGCTGTACCCGCCGGTGCCGTCCCGCGAAAGCAGAAGTGAAAACGCGCGGGAGCATTCGGCGGTTTAGGCGACCTCACCCCAATTCTGGGGAGCCATATAGAGCCGGATAAGGCACAATCTTATCCGGGTCTTTGTTCCGGCTCCCCCAGAATTGGGTTGGGGGCTTCCTACACCAGCTCCAAGCTCGTGCTGCCCGTCGGCAGAAGGTCCTGCCACTGCTCGATCAGCTTCTTGTATTCCCAGCCGACGCGCCGGATGTTCCTGTCTAAGTCTGCCAAACCGACCGGATTGACCCGCCCAGCATCATCGCGCAACGCCGTGTCCCAGTCCACTTGATCCGTCAGGCTGTACCAGGTGAAGCCGATGATTGGGACGCCGTCGCTTCGCAGGCGGAACAAGTTCATCCACTGCTTCCACAGCCAGTCCCACGAGTGCTCCGCATCGGACAAATTGGTTTCCGTGTGCATCACCGGCAGGTGGTAGCGGTCGTAATACTGGTGGGTGATGACGTAATAGCCGAAGATCTCGCCCGACCCTGTCACTTGGCCGTCTTCATGGACAATGTGTTCGTTCGTCACATAATAGTCGTTGCCCAAAACGCAGTTCGCTTTGACTTGATTCCGCAGAAACCAGTGGTAGTCGTCGCGGGTCATGCCGTTGTCCAGAAGATACTCGTACATCACCGCGTTTACCGGGCGTCCATAGGTCAAGTCGAGCGACAGGAACCGCTTTTCGTTCAGAATGTTCGCCTGGGCCATGACGCTGGGGTTGGCGGCGTGAAAATACTCCGACGACTCGCTCTGAATAAAGACGGCGTCGGGCCGGACTTCCAAAATCGCCTGCATCGCCAGCGTATTGGCCCGGCACAGGTTGCCGAGCGCCGTGACAAAGCCTCGGTCCGACGACGCCCGCTCATTCCACCAGCCAAGCTGGCCGGAGAACGTCGCTGCGACAAAGATCTCATTGACCGGCGTGTAGAAGCGCACCCAGGGAAAGCGCGTCGCGAACGCCCGTGCATACTCGGCGAACAGCGCGGGCCAGTCCGGGTTATCGAAGCCGGGACCGATCCAATCGGGAACCCCGAAGTGACACAGATCGGTGATCGGTGTAATGCCCATCTCCCTCAGCGCCGAATACGTCTCGTCCGCAAAGCTCCAGTCATACCGCCCCGGCCCGACATGAGACGTCACTAGCGGCGGCCCGTACCGCAGGAACTTGATCCCCAGCTCCGACACCAGCCCGAAATCCTCTCGCCACCGGGCATAATGCCCGCACTTCTCCATCTCATCTACCCGCTTGGTCGTGCCGTCCGGCAGCAGAATCGTCGGGCAGCTATTCTCAATCCCCGTCGCGAACATGAAGTTTGACATAAGTGTCTTCTACCCAGACGCCTTTCACCGCACTCGCCTTGCAAGAAAGTTTCTGACTTATCTCCGCCATCCTGCCGATAGTGCCTACTTGGCACGGTTTTTGCCTAATAGAGAGAAGAAAAGTATAACCAAGTGCAGGCGAGGAAAAGGTTAGCATGAGCGAATTCCAGGACATCAACTCAGCAGAAGTGGAACAGGCATCGGCAACGGTCCGCTTTGCCCGTGCCTATTACGCGGGGGCATTGTTGGCCGCGCGGCACCGGCCCGATGACCCTCACGTTCAGCAACGGGCGGAAGAGGCACGGCGAGAATACACACAGGCGGCCGGGAAGAACGGCCAGTGGAGCCGGCTGGAAATGCCGTCGGAGGCATGTTAAGAAAGCGCATTCCAGCCTCAATCTGGAACGCGCCTTTCGGTTTAAGGCCGCTGCATTACTTGTTTGCAGGTTCCAGCGTCACGCTGACCGAGTTGATGCAGTAGCGCTCGCCGGTGGGCTTCGGGCCGTCGTCGAAGACATGGCCCAAATGACTGCCGCAGCGGGCGCAGGTGACTTCCACCCGCTTCATGCCGAACGAGCGGTCTTCGTGCAGGTCCACCGTGCCGGGTTTGGCGTCATAGAAGCTCGGCCAGCCGCAGTGGGAGTCGAACTTCGTGCCGGACTCAAACAGCTCCTGCCCGCAGGCCGCGCAGGCGTAAGTCCCGCCGTCTTTTGTGTCCACATACTTGCCCGTGAACGGCCGCTCGGTACCTTTCTCGCGCAGCACATGGTACTGCTCCGGGGTCAAAATCGCCCGCCACTCCGCTTCAGTTTTCACTACTTTTTCTTCGCTCATTTGTTTCTCGCTTTCTCCTTATTTGAACACTTTCTGCATGAAATTGGTTCAGGGAGGTACAATAACAGCTATGGACGCTTTGATATTGTTCTCGCACGGCTCCCTGCTCTGCGGCGCGGGCGAGGCATTAGACGCCCACGCCGAGCGCCTGCGCCAAACCGGCGACTGGCCGCTGGTGGGCGTCGGCTACATGAACTATTCCGAGCCGACCTTTGCCCAGGCTGTCGCGGACGCGGCTTCGCACGGCGCGACCCGCATTGTCGTCCTGCCGTTCTTCCTCGTTCCCGGCTACTTCGTCACTCAAACCCTGCCGCAGCAGCTTGGGGCCGTGAAGGCTGACTATTCTGATCTGGAGTTCGTCGTCGCGGGCGCCATCGGCTTTGACGCCGGGCTGGCCGACGCCCTCATCGCCAGCGCTCAAGAGCCGCTCGGCCCAAGCGAATGGCGCGATGACCTCCAAGCCGCCGCCAGAGGCTGCCGTGCCCGCCCCGACTGCCCGCTCTACGCTACCCCGAACTGTCCGCGCGTCCCCGCCCCGGATACCCCCGCCCGGCCTTTTGTTGAGTAGGCGTCTTGTGACTCTGCGGTCTGTGAAGATAGTGCCGTTTGTGCTGGCGGCTCTTATCGGGATCATTGTGGTGCTTTTTGTATCCCCTAAGCAATCTCCGCCGCCGACTCCGATTGGGCCGAGGCCGTTTGCCACGCTGCACCCGCACACGCAGGCAGCGCTTCGGCGGCTCGGTGTTGCGCCGGAGCGGGTGACGCAGGGATTAGGGTTTGCACCCTCAAGCGCGGGCATTCATGGGGCAGATGGGACAATTAAGGGACGTCCTTACTGCGCGGCGTTTGATCTGTCGGTGTCGGATTTGACACCGCCGCAGACCAAAACGCTGCTGCACACACTGCGCGGGGCTGGGTTCGTCTGCTGGTGGCGCGTCCCCGGCATCTCGTTCCCGCTGGCAACCGCGCTCGGCATCGAGACAGGACCGCACATTCACGGTGTTGACCCGTTCGTTCCGCACAAGCGGCGTTTAGAGATACAAATCCGCGATTATGTCACGGGGAACAACGGCATCGAAGTCGGCAGATACGCGCATCGGCCCGACCCGCCCGCTGCCGACCCGCAAACGCCCGCCGAGCGGCGCTTGCTGTACCGGCGCGGCGATGCGTGGCATCTACGAGATGATTAGAAAGCAAACAACAGTCAATGAAAACAGCGCTTTTAGTGATGGTGCATGGATCGCCCCGGCCTGTCGCCAACAAATCTATGTTCCAGGTAGTCGAAGAAGTGAAGGCGCGAGGCGTCTTTGATGTGGTGGAAGTGGGCTTTATGGAGTGCAATGAGCCGACCATAACCGAAGCCGCCGATGCCTGCGCGGCGTCCGGGGCAGAGACCGTTATCGCGGTTCCATATTTCCTGCACACGGGAACCCATGTCGCCGACGACCTGCCGACGCTGCTGGACGAAGCGGCGGCGCGGCACCCGCACGTTCAGTTCCAGATGGGCCGCTACCTCGGCACATCGCCGAAGCTGACGGAGATTTTGGCGCGGCGAGCGCAGGCAGTCAATTCTTAGCCCATACGATACAAGAAGCGAGGGAGTAAACTCCACTCGCTAGTTATGTACGTCCTTCGGACGGAAGATTGGTTTACATTTGGCTTCTTCTCGTCCGAAGGACGACCCTATTCAGCGAGTGGAGTTTACTCCCTCGCTTCTTCGCACCTAATGGCACACGCCATTGAAAGTGTGCAGCAGGCTGCTGCACTAAACTGAAGACTAGAAAGAACCTATCGTACATGACCCAATTTCTCCCCTGCTCTGCTTCGACGCTCCGCACGACCGCCTCGCTTCTGCTTAGCCTTTCACTAGCCGCACCGACCTATGCCCAAGCGGCGGCGCACGGCGTAGACCTCACGGCGATTGATGTGAGCGCGTCGCCCTGCACCGACTTTTATCAGTACGCCAACGGCAAATGGCTGGCAAGTCATCCGATCCCTGCCGACCGCCCTTCGTTCGGCGGCTTTTCCGAACTGTCTGACCGGAACCAGGCGGTTCTGCATCAAATTGTAGACAGCGCGGTCGCCGGGCCGCTTGCGCCGAAGGGCAGCATCAAGCGTAAGATCGCCGACTTCTACAAGAGCGGCATGGACACGGCGCGAATTGAGCAGGACGGCGCGGCACCACTGGCGCCGGAGTTCGCTCGGATCGCAGCCGTCTCGGATACGCCGTCGCTGGAAGCCGAGATCGCCCACCTGCATAAAATTGGGGTTGGGGCGGTGTTTAATTTCGGGGTGGGGGCGGACGAGAAAGACAGCCTGCACACGATCGCTGAGGTCGGCCAGGGCGGATTGGGACTGCCGGACCGGGACTATTACATCAAGACCGATCCAAAATCGGCGGCGCTGCGGATGGCGTACACGGCGCACATCGCCCGAATGCTGGCCCTGCTCGGCGACGCCCCGGATGCAGCACAGGCCGAAGCGCAGACGATACTGGCGCTGGAAACGCAAATGGCCCAGGCTTCGATGACCCGCGTGGAGCGGCGCGACCCGAACGCGACCTACAACAAGCTGACTTTGGCCCAGCTTGATGCGCTGTCGCCCGGCTTTTCCTATGCCCCCTATTTCGCCGCCGTCGGCGCTTCCGCCCCCGGCCCGCTGATCGTCGGCCAGCCCAAGTTCTTCGCGACAGTCGGCAGCTTGATGAAGACGGTGCCGCTGGCCGACTGGAAAGCCTACCTGCGCTGGCATTTGATTTTGGGGACGGCCCCGTACCTCAGCGAAAAGTTTGTCGCCGAGAGCTTTGCTTTTCGTGGGACGACCCTGAGCGGCGTGACCCAGAACCAGCCACGCTGGAAGCGGGTGCTGCGGGAAACCGACGGAGAGCTGGGCGAAGGACTGGGGCAGCTTTATGTCGCCGAAGCCTTTCCGCCTGCCGCGAAAGCGCGGGCATTGATCCTGGTGCAGAACGTCAAAGCCGCCCTGAGGACACGCCTGGCGTCGCTGGACTGGATCGGGGAAGACACCCGCCGGCAGGCGCTGGTGAAACTCGACAAGATGCGGATCAAGATCGGCTACCCGGACCACTTCCGCGACTACTCTAAGCTTGGGGTCAATAGCCCGTCGTATGTCGTGAACGTCTTGGCTGCCAACCAGTTCGACTTCAACCGGGACTTGGCGAAGCTCGGCAAACCTGTAGACCGCAGCGAATGGGGCATGACCCCGCCGACGGTCAATGCCTACTACTCGCCGAGCGGCAACGAGATTGTGTTCCCGGCGGGCATCCTGCAGCCGCCGTTCTTTGACCCAAACGCGGATGATGCCTCGAACTACGGCGGCATCGGCGCGGTGATCGGCCACGAGATGACCCACGGCTTTGACGACCAGGGCCGGCAGTTCGACGGCAACGGCAATTTGAAGGACTGGTGGACCGCCGCCGACAAGAAGCGTTTCCAGCAGCGGGCCGACGGGGTCGCCGCCCAGTTCGATCAGTTCGTGGCCGTGGACGACGCCCACGTCAACGGGCATTTGACACTCGGCGAGGACATTGCCGATTTAGGCGGAGTCAAGATCGCTTATCTGGCATTCGAAAAGTCCCAGATCGGCCACCCCCGCGTCAAGATCGGCGGCTTTACGCCGGAGCAGCGGTTCTTTCTCGCCTATGCCCAGATCTGGCGGCAGAACGTCCGCCCCGAAGCCCTGCGGATGAGCCTTGCGACCGACCCACACGCCCCGAACAGGTTCCGCGTGCTGGGACCGCTCGCAAACCTGCCGGAGTTTGCCGAAGCATTCCCCTGCCCGGCAGGCGAGACGCGCACGGCAACGCGGGTGAATATCTGGTAGACACAGAGAAAGCATTCAGAACCGGCACTTCCAGTGCCGGTTCTTGCTTTCTCCCAATCACACCACATCGCCCCAATCCGGGTATAATCAACCGGCGAAAAATATTTCAGCAAGCGTTACAGAAAGAACTGCGAATGGACCTGCGTGAACTACCCGGCCTGGCTGACGATTACCCGGCGTACCAAAAACTCAAAGAAGCGGTCCACTCCGGCGGCGTGACCCAGCTTGAAGGACTGCCGGTGCCGGCCAAAGGCTGGCTGCTGGCCCAGTTGCAGCGTGAACTGAACCGGCCTCTGGTGGTGGTTTCTTACAACAGCGACCAGGCTGGACGCCTTGCCGCTGATCTGGCCCGCTACGGGGTGGACGGCGATGCTTTAATTTCCCTGCCGTCTACCACCGAAACGCTGATCTTTGCCGAAGGGGCGCCCGATCTTGCCTTGACCGGGCAGCGGGTCGCCGCCTTGCAGAAATTGGCTCTCGGCACGGCGAAAATCACAGTCGGCCCTATCGGCGCGTGGCTTCAGCGAACGGTGCGGCCTGAGCTGCTCAAAGACCGGCGGGTGGCGCTGACGGTTGGGGAGACGGTGGAGATTGAGGCGCTGGAGCGCTCGCTGGCGGAAGGCGGCTACGACCGCGTGGAAGCGGTCGAGCAGCCCGGACAGTGGACCCGGCGCGGCGGCATTTTAGACATCTTCCCCGGCGACAGCCGCCTGCCGCTCCGGGTGGACTTCTTCGGCGACGACATCGAAAGCATCCGGCCTTTTGACGTGGAGACCCAGCGCTCGGTCGGCAAGTCCGAGTCAGTCGTCATCGCCCCCGTCCGCGAAGTGCCGTTTGAAGATGCGGCTGTCGCTGAAGCCGTTTCCCGCCTGAAGCGCGAGCTGCCGGGCCGGGCTGCGGCGCTCAAGAAGGCAAACTTGGAGGAGCGCGGCGCAGAGCACGCCGAGCGTTTAGAAGAGCGCATTGAAGGTGACATCGCCCAGTTGCAGGCGCATCTGACGTTTGACGCTTTGGAATACTACCTGCCGTATCTGTACCCTGATGCGGTCTGTGCTTTGGATTATCTGCCCGATAACGCTTTGATCATCCTAGATGAGCCGAGCCAGGCCCAAGCACGGTGGGAGCAGCGCGAAGGCGAGATTGCCGAGATCATGGAAGCGCGGGCCGCACGGGGCGAGTATCTCAAACCCGATATGCCCCACGCCTGCGGCTTTGACACGATCAAAGCGCGGATTGCCCGCGAAGATGCCTCCGTCTTTTTGGCTCTCTTAGGCCGGGGCCTCGACGGCGTCAAAATTAACACGGCCATTCCGACCCAGGCAGGCGCGATGGAGTTGTTCGCCGGGCGGATGCCGGCGTTCTTTGAGGCCGTAGACGGCTGGCTCGGCGCCCGCTTCCGGTGCGTCATCGTCACCGAGCAGGCCGAGCGGATGCGGCAAATACTCGCGGAGCATAAGCTGCCGATCTCCCCGCAGGACCGCTTGGAGCCGGGCGGCGAGGCGGGGGTCTTTGTCCTGCCTGGCTCGCTTCTGAGCGGCTTCAAGCTGCCCGAAGCGAACCTGATGCTTGCGACCGACACGGACGTCTTCGGGCATCGAGCGCACCAGAAGCCCCCCAAACGCGCCTTCAAAGAGGGCCTGAAGATTACGTCCTACTTGGAGCTGCGCGAGGGCGACTATGTTGTCCATATCCACCACGGCATCGGGCGCTACGCAGGCATCTCGCGGTTAAAAGGCACCGATGGGGCCGAGCGCGATTATCTGCTCTTGGAATACGACGGCGGGGACAAAGTGTATGTGCCGACCGATCAGGTGGACCGGGTCCAGAAGTACATCGGCTCCGCCGACTCGCCGCCGACGGTCACGCGCCTGAACTCCGGCGACTGGGCGAGGGCCACTAAAAAGGCCAAAAAGCAGGTGCAGGAGATGGCCGCCGACCTCATCAAGCTATACGCCGCCCGCAAGGCCGCCACCGGACACGCCCTGCCGCCGGACACGCCCTGGCAGACCGAAATGGAAGAAGCGTTCCCCTACCAGGAAACGCCGGACCAGTTAGCGGCGATTGAAGACGTGAAGCGCGATCTGGAAGACGACAAGCCGATGGACCGATTGATCTGCGGCGATGTCGGCTACGGCAAAACGGAAGTCTCGATCCGCGCGGCATTCAAAGTGGTCAACTCCGGCCGCCAAGTCGCGGTTCTCTGTCCGACGACCATCTTAGCCCAGCAGCATTTGAAGACGTTCCGTGAGCGTTTGGCCGCTTATCCCGTCAAAATCGAGATGCTGTCGCGCTTCGTCTCAAAAGCCGAAGCCGCCGAGACTTTGCGGGGTCTGGAGGACGGCACGGTGGACATCGTGATCGGAACGCACAAGATTTTGTCCAAAGATGTCAAGTTCCATCGTTTGGGGCTGCTGGTCGTGGACGAAGAACAGCGCTTCGGGGTGACGCACAAAGAGCGCATCAAGCAGATGAAGAAAAACGTGGACGTGCTGACCATGACGGCCACTCCTATTCCCCGAACGCTCCACATGTCGCTGTCGGGCATCCGCGACATGTCTTTAATTGACGACCCGCCGGAAGGCCGGATGGCGATCAAAACTTATGTCAAAGAATACGACGATGAACTCGTCCGCGAAGTCATTTTGAGAGAGCTGGACCGGGGCGGGCAAATCTACTTTCTGCACAACCGGATTGAAAGCATCTCGCACGTCGCCGAAAAAATCCGGCGGCTGGTGCCGACCGCTCGCTGTGAGATTGCCCACGGCCAGATGCACGCCGACGACCTCGAAGATGTCATGCTGCAATTCGCCGAGCGGGCGTTTGACGTGCTGGTCTGCACCACGATCGTCGAAAGCGGCCTCGACATCCCGAACGTCAACACGATCATCGTAGACAACGCGGACCGCCTCGGCCTGGCTCAGCTTTATCAATTACGGGGCCGGGTGGGGCGCTCCAAACGCCAGGGCTATGCGTATTTGCTGTACCGCAAAGACAAAAGCTTGTCGGATGTCGCCGAAAAGCGGCTCGGCGCACTGCGCGAGTTCTCCGACCTCGGCAGCGGCTACAAAGTCGCTCTGCGGGATTTAGAGATACGCGGCGCGGGCAACCTGCTCGGCGCGGCCCAGTCGGGGACCGTCGCTACGGTCGGCTTCGACCTGTACACGCAGCTTTTGTCGCAGGCCATCAACGAAATGCGCGGCCAGCCCGTGGAGAGCGAATTCGAGCTGCCGAACGTCTCTCTGCCGCTCGACGCGCTCCTGCCGGTCGCGTATATTCCCAGCGAGGCCGAGCGGATTTTGATGTACAAAAAGCTGACCGCCGTGCGAAAAGTGGGGGATGTCCAGCGCGTTCAGGACGAGCTGGAAGACCGCTACGGCGACCCGCCGCGTCCGGTCTGGAACCTGCTCGCCATTCTGCGCCTGCGCCTGCGTTGCGCTGAAGTCGGCGTGTCCGCCATCGTCGCCGAAAAGCGGCGGCTTGCGATCCGGTTTTCAGGAACGCACTTGACCCAGGAAAGCATCAAGCGCCTGTCCCGGAACTACATGCAGCACCAATTCCTGCCCGACGTTGTCTTTGTCGCTTCCCCGGAGCAGCCCGCCAAGATGCTCCAAACCGCCGAAGAAATGGTCGAAGTGCTGGCAAAGTTCCTGCCGCCGAAGCTCGCCGCCGCCGCTAAATTGCCGATCAAGCAGATTTTGGCCGATGCCGAAGAAGACGCACCGAAACCGAAGCCAAAGCCAAAAGCGCCTGCCAAAGAAGCCACCGAAGCCGATGTCGCCAAAACGCGCAACCTAGTCACCAACCAAATCTCGTCCCGGCGTCGCGGAACCTACACGCGGGGGCGGGGATGATCCCAATCTGACAAAATCTGGCCTCCCGCCCCTACAACGCCGTTACCAATTGAGCGCCACAAGCAGAAGAAGCCTGTGTTCATCGCAGGCTTTGTTATGAGCCTTTTGTCATGCGCCTTGATGGTTCAACTGGATAACCTCTTCGTCGGCGCACGTTCCGGAACGATGGTAGATTGCACATCGTTGGTTGTGCTTCCTATGATAGCGGCGGCGGGGTGGTGTTTTGTAGACGCTTGGCGCGGCATCCGAGGTTCGAGCAAAATTTCGGTTGTTCTCGCGGTGTTAGGGCTGCTGATAAATATAGACATGATCTGGGGTGCTGTATTTGT
The DNA here is from genome assembly GCA_964236795.1 of uncultured Armatimonadales bacterium. GTDB lineage: Bacteria > Armatimonadota > Armatimonadia > Armatimonadales > Capsulimonadaceae > JANXMY01. The sequence continues at coordinate 31,075 of CAXSFV010000012.1, forward strand.
GAGGCTTAAATAAGAAGAACCGTGCGTCTTAACACGGCTTACTAGAGTTTTTTGTTCAATGTCCCCGGCACAACTTGCAATGCCGGCCCATCGGCTAGACGGTAGATATAGAAGTCACTGTCAATGCTGAATATGCGCGTATAGCCTGCCGTTTCCGCCAGCGCAATCAGTGAGGCATCAGCCAAATCCATCGGCCTGTCGCGGTACTGTTCCATTAGCTCTGCAATTCTGGCAGTTTCTCGTTCGGACGGCGAATGGATGCGTACTGCGGCATCACGCCAGAGGTCCCAAAGCAGATTTTGCACCGGCCATTGTCCGCGCTGTAGGCAAAGATAAAGTGCTTCGGTGAAGCAGGGCCAGGTGGTGACCAGCGGTATTGCCAGCGATGGCAGCAAAGTACGGCAGCGGGCATTTTGGTCCGGCTGACCTTTAGCATCCACAAGCGCGAACAGTGGCCCCGTATCAGTGAGTGTTCCCTCTTGACGCCTCACAAGTTAAATCCCTGTTTACGGTACTTTTCCACTATGATCTCGCCCACTTGAACTTCTTCCGGCGCACGATCAGGTCTTTCAGGCGCTGGCTTGACTTCCAGTGCAAGCGCCTTAGCATGAAGCCGCTCGAAGACACTTTGAAGCCGTTCTTGTTCTGCATCCGCCGCCGAAAGTTCAGCGCGATCGCTTTGTTTCAGCAGGACATCAATGAATTCTTCCGGGGCGAGACCTTTTTGAGCCGCTGCCGCCCGCAGCCGCGCTTCGGTTTCCGGCGCAAGTGTCAGTGTCATGGAACTTTTCCGTCGTTGTTTTTCCTAATTTTACCTGTTTATGCCAAAGAAGTCGTGTTATTTGCCATATTACAGCACTTGTGGTAAAATGAAAAATCTATGAAAATACTTGCACAAAAACCGGCACTGGCGACGGCAGACGGCAATACAAAACAAGGAACGGCGGAAGACGCACGGCGGCTTCTGCACGGGTGGGGCGCAGCGCCGCTGCTGTACTTTGCGCTGCTGGCCGACAAGCGGTATCTGTTCAGCCAGCCGGGTGAAGCCGAGTGGGGCATTGCCTACCGGGTGCAGGGACGGCAGGCATTAGCATTGGGAGATCCGTTTGGCAATCCCGAAGCCGCGCCGGAAGCGATCCATAGCTATCTTGCGCTGTGCCGAACAAACGGCTGGAAGCCGGTGTTCTACCAAGCCCTGCCGGACAATCTGGACGTGTACGCGCAGGCCGGGCTGAAGGCGGTCAAAGTCGGCGAAGACGCGCAAATTGCACTGGCCGACTTTTCGCTGGCGGGCAAAAAGTATGTGAAGCTGCGGAACGACCTGCGGCGCATCGAGAAAGCCGGGGTCGTTCTGGAGACTTACGGGCCGGTCGCCCCGATGCCCGTATCCTGCGTGGCAGAGATGAACGCGATTTCGGCAGGCTGGCGGGCGGCGCACGGCGCCAACGAAGGCTGGTTTGCAATGGGCGGGTTCGACCCGCAGAGCCGTTTATTTGCTGAAAGCCGTTATTTTGTCGCTCGCGACACGAATACGGGCCGGATGCTGGCGTTTGCGAGTTTTGTCCCGGCGTTCGGGCTGGGCTGGACTTTGGATTTGATGCGCCGCCAGGCCGAGACGCTGCACGGGGTCATGGACTTTCTTGTCGTCTCGGCGGCAGCGCAGTTTGCATTGGAAGGCGCACATCTTCTGAGTTTGGGCCTGTCGCCGCTGGCGGGGGACGATGACGCCGCTGAAACCCCCGCGACTTCGTCCGTCCGCCGCTTCCTCTACACGCGGCTAAACCGGGCGTACAATTTCCAGGGCCTCCATGCCTTCAAAGGTAAATTCGCGACCCATTGGGAGCCGCGTTATCTTGTCTACTCCGGCAGCCTTGCGCTGGCGTCGGCATCCGGCGCGGTCCTGCAAGCGCATTTGACTTCGCCTACCCCGGTGCGTCCGGTGTGCGTTTGGAACACACGGCCTGCCCGGACCTTCGCCGCCGCCTGCGCCCTGCTGCTGCTCGGCTTCACGCCGCTGGAAAAGACGCTGGCCCAGCAGGCCGTGACCCACTCACGCCTCGCCATCCGCCATTTCGGCGTCCGCTACCACAGCCTGCATTCCCTCGGCATTCATCGTATCAAGCTGCACCGCTCAGTTCAGGCGTAACCGCGCCGGCTTCGCCCGCATCGGAACTAACCCCTGTTATCCGATGTTGTTTAAGAAGAACCGAGCCGCTGAAAAAGTTTGCAGCTAACGCCGCAAAACCGGCAATCACTGAAGGCATTGCCGCGTTTCTTTCTGCTCAGCATAGGGTACAATAAGAAGGCGCATTTTTCGCCACCCCGCCGCATTGTCGCGGCGGACGCCACACAATCAAAGGAGATTATTATGGCACCCACACTTCATCAGGAGATCGGTCTCCGTCAGGACCTCAGTCGGGAAGTTTCCCCGCCGGCAGTGCAGCCGGAAGGGCTTTTGTCCCCGCTGAACGCCTCGCTGCCGCGCACCGCTGCCGGATCGCCCCGGCGTGACGCCCGCACCGCCCGCCTTCACGGCCTGCGGCTGGACTGGGCCGAGCTGGGCGTGGTCGGGCTGGTCGTTTCCAGCGCCGTTCTGTCGGTTTACCGCCTGTTCTGGGCGATCCACTAGGACGCAAAACAAGAACGCCGCCGGCATCAGCCGGCGGCGTTTTTTGCTGTCAGAAAGCAAAGACAGTCACAAAATAAAGGGGGCGAATCTTGCGTTCGCCCTTCTTGTCCGTATTCGCCTATCTTTCCCATGCTTATTTCGCCGACGCCTCCTGGGCCTGGGGCACATCCCCGGCGCACATCTGGCGGTACAAGGCAGCGACGCGCTTGATGTAGCGCTGGGTCTCGCGGTAGGGCGGGACGCCGTGGTATCTACGCACCGCGCCGGGGCCGGCATTGTAGGCCGCCATTGTCAGTGCGATCTGGCTGAATGGGATAATTCCAGCGTTCGCGGGAGCGCCGCCGTAGCTGTCCAAATGGCCGCGCAGGATATGCACCGCCGCGCCGATGTTCTGCACTGGATCGTAGGCGTTAGTGACGCCCATTCCCCGTGCGGTTTCCGGCATAAGCTGGCTGAGGCCCATCGCGCCGGTATGCGAGGTCGAATACAGGTCGAAGTCGGACTCGGCAATGATCATGGCGACCGGCAGGCGCGGGTCGAGATTGTTGATGTCGCTGAAATACAGAATGCTGGTCGTGATTTTGTCTACGTCGGTGTCGGACAAGCGCCGGTTCCAGCGCCGGACGAGGCTCCGGTAGGGAGCATAGATGGACAAAGCGCGGGCCGACAATGCCCCGGCGGGATGGCCGGGATTGGTGTCGGCATAATAAACGACGGTGCGCCGCCCATTCCGGCGAGTCGGCAGACTGCGCGACGCCAGCCGCTGCCCGCGCCCTGCCGAGGCAGGCCGCGCCGCCTGACGCTTTGCCCCTAAATCCCGCGTCACAACGTCGCCTTCGGGGGCGACGGCAAGGAGGCGCAGACCCGACGGCAGGTTTGGGTCGTCGGCAACCGCCGCCAGCAGCACCCGCACCGAAGCCCCGGAATCCAGCCAGCCCGCCCCGCGCAGCCCCGCCGGGATTGGCAGCGCAACCGAGGAACCGTCCGCCATCGAAAGCAGCGCCGTCCGGTCGTTACCCGCCGACACAACGCCGCTGACGGTCGCTGCTGCTTCCAGCACCTGCCCTGCATACGCACCCGGCTGATGCAGGGCGTCGGCGACGCTTACCGCCCGGACAAGATGCCCTGATGCGGCCTGACGCGCTTTGAGAAAGTCGCCCGCCGGGTCCGCCGCAGCGCGGCACGCCGCCAGTGCGAGGCAGAGGAAAAGAAAAAACTGTTTCATGGAGGTAAACCAGGTAATTTTAACATAGTCGGCAGTCAGTGTCAAGAAAAAGAGGAACAAGAAAAAGAGGAACAAGAAAAAGAGGAACAAGAAAAAGAGGAAAAGGTGCAGCGGGAAGATTTTACAGCGTTTGTTGACAACGGCTGACAATTAAGATATACTGAAAAAGTAAAGCTAACATCACGACTGCGCTGCGTCCGTCAGAGAGACGAAAAGACGCATGGCCCCAAGAAAGAGAACCCGAACCGGATGGAGTCCGAATCCAGAGATCTGCTGACCGTCGAACAGGCGGCTGCCTACTTGCAGCTCAGCCAGTCCAGCATTCGCTCCTACATACGCCAGGGCAAGCTCAATGCGTTTCGGATCGCCGGCAAGCGCAAAGTGCTGATCCCCCGCACGGAGCTTCTGAAGCTGCTGGAACCCGCCCGCGCCCAGGATGTTGACTTGGAGCTTGCCGCCGGCCCGGATGAGACTGAGTAAGGCTCACGCCCCCAAAAAAACCCATGACACCGTCGTCATTCACGTCTCCCGCTACTGTCGTCATCCAAGCCCGCGCGGCAAGCCCCGGCGTTCGGGCGGAGCTTGCCGAGCTGTGGCGTTACAAGCATCTGATCCGCACATTGGTCGAGCGCGACCTTCGGGTGCGCTACAAAAACTCCGTGCTGGGCGTCGCGTGGACAATGGTCAGTCCGCTCATTCAAGTCTTGGTGCTGACCATCGCCATCGGCTACATCTTAGGCTCCGGGCCGAAAAATCTGAGCGCGTACATCTTCTGCGCGACCCTTCCGTGGACCTTTTTCCAGACTGCGATCTTAGACTCGTCTACGTCGGTGCTGGCGAAGCTGGGGCTGCTGAAGAAAGTCTACTTCCCCCGCGAGATCCCGCTCATCGCCACGGTCTGCCAGAACTTTTTCCAGTTTTTGGTGTCGCTCGGCATTTTCATGGTCTACCGCTGGGTGCTGACCCCACTGCTGCACGGCGGCAATGTCGCGCCGCCGCTGGCAATTATGTGGCTCCCGGTGCTGATTGCCGACTTGTTTCTCCTGACCCTCGGCACGGCGTTTTTTGTGTCCACCGTGAACGTCTTTTATGAGGACGTCAAGTTCATCATCACGCTCGTCATGGGCTTCTTGTTTTACCTACTGCCGGTCTTCTACTTTGCGGAGAATGTGGTTTACTCAACCCGTATCCCAGCCAAGCTGCAATGGCTGATTTATCATCTTTATCTGGTAAATCCGCTGGCCTGGCTGATTACCGCGTTCAAACAAGTCTTCTTCGGCAAAGCCATTATCTCCAATGTCAATGCCACACCGATACTTCACAGCGCGTCATTCGACTGGCGCTACTTGGTGCTGGCGACGGCGACTTCGGCGTTGATCTGCCTTTGGGGCTATTCGTTCTTCAACCGCCACAAGTGGAAGTTTACGGAGCGGCCATGAAGATCCCCCCCGCCCCCAATAATGGGGGAGTCAGAGCGGAACCCGTAGGGGTGCCGCTTGCCGTGCCCTCTGCCCTTAATCCGGCTCCCCCATTATTGGGGGCGGGGGGGACTCCTGCCATCGAAGTCCTCAATCTGGTCAAAGAGTTCCGGGTCTACCACCGCAGCTTTGGGTCACTCAAAAGCCATGCAGCAGCGCTGGCGCACTCGCTAGCCCAGCGGGAAGCCGTGTCCGGCTTTGAAGTGCGCCGGGCGCTGAACGGGGTTTCGTTCGGGATTGCCGCCGGGGAGGCGGTCGCGCTGGTGGGCCGCAACGGCTCCGGGAAAAGCACGCTTCTGTCTATCCTATCGCGGATTTACCTGCCGACGGCAGGGGAAGCGCGGCTGTCGGGGCGCATGATGAGCCTTTTAGAACTGGGCGCGGGCTTCGACCCGGAGCTAACCGGGGCGCAGAACGTCTTCTTTAACGGCGTCATCTTAGGTTTGACCGAAGACGACGTTGCCGCCCGCTACGATGCCATTTTAGACTTTGCCGAGCTGGACCGGCAAGCGATGGACCTGCCCGTGCGGATGTATTCGTCGGGAATGCAGCTTCGCTTGGGGTTTGCCATCGCCGTTCATCTCGACGCCGACCTGCTGCTGGTCGACGAAGGGCTGGCGGTCGGCGATGAGGGTTTTCAGGAGAAATGCTTCCGCAAAATCGAGGAGTTCAAGACCGAAGGCAAAACTATTCTCATGGTGACGCACGAGCTGGACCATGTCGAGCGGCTGGCCGAGCGTGTCCTGTGGCTCGACAAAGGCGTTCTTCGGCGCGACGGCCCGACGGCGGAAGTTTTAGAAGAATACCGGGCGAACTTCCACCATGAGCCGTAGTGCGCCCGATACTTCTACCGTTGATATTTCTGTTGCCATCGTTTCCTACAACACGCAGGGCTTGCTGCGGGCCTGCCTGCGGTCGCTCCTAGCGCGGGAAGCGGACGGCGAGGCGAAGTTAAAGATCATTGTCGCCGACAACGGCAGCAGCGACCGCAGCCCGGACATGGTTCGAGCCGAGTTTCCGTCTGTGCGCGTCATTGAGACCGGCGAAAACTTAGGCTTCGGACGCGCGAACAATTTGGCCTTGTTTGATGCCTCGGGCCGTGCTTACTGCCTGCTGAACTCCGACGCGGAACTCCTGCCCGGCGCACTCCGGGAAGCGCTTTCCGTGCTGGACTCAGACCCGAAAATTGGCCTGGTCGGCGGCCAGTTGCTGTGGCCCAGCGGTCGCCTGCAAACCTCCTACGGTGATGACCCGACGCTGCTGGGCGTTCTGCGCGAGCAGACTTTTATGGGCGCACAGGGCGTTGCGCCCCCGATTGCGCCTCAAAATGCCGCCGTTAAAGACGTTCATCAAATCTGCGGCGCGTTTATGCTCATTCGCCCCGAAGCGTGGCGGGAGATGGGCGGCTTCGATCCGCACTATTTCATGTATAATGAAGACGTAGACCTCAACTTTCGCCTGCGGCGGGCTGGCTGGCGCGTCGTCTTCGCGCCCCAAGTCCAAGTCACGCATCATCTCGGCGCAAGCAGCAGCGCGGACTGGCGGAAACGCGCCCGCATGGTCTCGGCGTACAACGAAAGCCGCTTTTACTTTTTCTCGCGCTTCCACGGCCCGTCGGCAGGCGTGAAGCTCAAGGCTTACTGCCTGCTCGGAGCCGCCATCCGCCTGACCGGCTGGCGGGTTCTGTCGCTTGTCAAGCCGTCCGCGCGGGACAAAGTGAGACTGTTCCGCGAAGTCTGGCGGCGGACAAAGGCGCTGGGACAGACAGAGCATAAAGTTATGAACAGCATTTTGCGGGTGGCACTATTTGCCGGCGTGGTCGCCGGCGCTTTAGCGCTGGTGCGGAACAAAAGCGCGGCGATTGGCCTGATGCCGGGACCGCTGAAAGAAGCCGTCAAGAAAAATGCGTTCTACCGGGCCGGCCGGGCAGCGCTTAATCGGGGACAGATTGCACGGCTCGCGGCGGGCGGCGAGTTGTTCCGCCCGCCACCGTCCGCCGGCGAAGCCGCACAGATTTTGCGCGAATGGGAGCGGCAGGGGCGTCCTCTGCCGGGGCCAGGGCATTTCAAGCAGACGGTGCTTTTGGGCTACGCGCAGGAGTTCGGGCTGAACACGCTGATTGAGACTGGGACCTACACAGGGGATACGCCCGCAGCATTGAAGAACCACTTCGAGCGCATTTACAGCGTCGAGCTGAACCCGGAGCTGGTGCGGCGTGTCCGGGAACGGTTTCGGAGCGAGTCTCACATTTCTATTTTCCACGGCGACAGCGCGGAGCGTTTGCCGGAGATCCTGGCGAAAGTACGGAGGCCTGCGCTGTTCTGGCTGGACAGCCATTATTCCGGCGGCATCACGGCGCTCGGCAACCAAATCACGCCGATTTTAAAAGAGCTGGACGCGATCCTGGCGCATCCGGTTCGAGGCCATATTCTGCTGATTGACGACGCCCGCGACTTTCATGCAGACAAAGGACACCCGACGCTCAATGCCCTGCAAGCATTCATCGCAGACCGCCGTCCTGAGCTACACTTTGCGGTGGAAGACGACATCATTCGCATCACTCCCCCTTAAGTTTTGGAGCAGCCTGTGCAATACCTGAAGTACCGAATACGGACCAAGCTTCTGCGCTTATTCGGCCCGGCCAAACCGGCGGAGTTTGCTGGGGACGATTTCGACTGGCGAGCCTACAGTGCCCATTACGCCGATGAACTCCTCGAAGTGGAGCGAGACTATACCACGCGCCTGTCGCCGCAGGACTATTTGTTCACGGACGACGGCATTTTGGTTCAAAGGTCCGCCAAGCCGCCGCTGCACCCGAACCACCGGCTCCTTTACGAGACGCTGCTTCAGCTTCGCCCGACTCAGGTGCTGGAAATGGGCTGCGGCGGGGGCGACCATCTGTATAACCTGTCCGTGCTGGCCCCGGAAATCCGTGCCGCCGGGGTAGACCGCTCGCCGGAGCAGCTTGCCCTGCTGAAGCGCCGCTCGCCCGGTCTGGCCGCTGCGGTCTCGGTGGCCGACATCACGCGCCCTCTGCCTGCCTCCCTGCCTGCCGCCGACATCGCCTACACGCAGGCCGTCATCATGCACATCAAGACCGGCGGCGCGCATCTTGAGGCGCTCGCCAACTTGTTCCGAGCGGCGACAAAGCAGGTTGTTCTGCTAGAAAATTGGGGCAGCCATCCGTTCCTCGCGGACATCAAGCGGCTCCATGCCGAGAGGCGCATCCCGTGGGAGACGCCGCATTTTTATTTCCGCCGTGCGCCGGAACTCGGCGGCAAGCCGCACCTCATGGTCGTCTCCGCCGCGCCCCTGGGCTACGAGCCGCTGGAAGATTACGATACTTTGATGAAAAACATTGCTTGATGTCATTCCAAAAAAGCGAGGCCAGCGGGAAGATTGCAATGCTAAAAGTTAAACTCACTTGTAATGCGGATATCCCTGAGTATCCTTTCATTCGTCAGACGCCGGGACGCACAGGAATATGGGGGAATTGCGAGTTCCTAGTCAATACGCCCCTGATCGAGTGTGACTGGTGGGTAGTCCTTGATGATCTGCCCAAACAAGAGAGCGTTCGATGCTCACCAAGTAACACAATATTTTTCAACGGCGAACCATCGTCTGTAAAGGTATACGATAAACGCTTCCTGCATCAGTTTGCGACTGTTGTTACGAGTCAACAAGTAAAGCACCCTCACGTTATTCAAACACAGCAATCCCTTTTCTGGTCTCATCAATACCTAACCTCGCGGGACCCGCCCGACTCTGAAATCGCCCGGCGTGGCTACAAAGATTATGATGAAATAAATCTGTCCGGCAAATTAGAGAAGTCAGGGTTGATCTCTTTGATAACTTCAGATAAAGCGTTTACCTTAGGTCATCGGCAGCGATTAGAGTTTGCACTGCGCCTCAAAGAGCAGATGGGTGACGAGTTGGACTTTTACTTAAGTACGCGAGGCAAGCGTGAGCTCGACGACAAATGGAAAATTACTGCGCCTTACAAGTATCATATAGCAATCGAAAACAGCAGTTATCCGGATTATTGGACTGAGAAGCTTGCGGACCCACTCCTTTTTGACTCATATCCATTTTACTATGGATGCCCAAATATTTTCGATTATTTTCCACAAGATGCGCTGACGCTGATTGATATTTTGGATTTCGACAGGTCATTGGCAACAATCCGGTCAGGCATAAAAGCAAACCTCTACGAAAAATCATTTCAATCACGGCAAGAAGCTAAAGGATTAATTCTCAACAAGTACAACCTTTTCCCGGCAGTTGCTGCATTAATTAATCAAGCGCCGCCAGCACGACCTCAAGAAACGGTGGTATTAAAGCCTCATTCAGTATTTCAGCAGACCTGCCTCTCCCGAAGTAAACAAACTTTAGCAAGGCTAGGCAAGGGGTTCAAACATTGAACATTTTCTTCAAGTTATTTATCTTTTACCGCCGCTTGTCCGGCTATTTAGCGGATCAAAATTCTGTTTTCTTCCACCGTCTGCCGCCTCAGTCATCAAAATCTCAGGATCGAGTCAGTTTCATCAAGGCCATGACTTCCCGGAAACGGGTGCTGCACTTTGGATTCACTGACGCTCCGTTTACGGCAGAGCGTGTTTCCTCCGGCGACTTGCTGCACACTCAATTACGGCAAACTTCTCAATTTCTGTACGGACTTGACATTGATCAGGCTTCCATTGAACACTACAGGCAGGTAACTCAGGACATAAATAATGCAGCACTGGATATCCAAGCGCCATTACCTAATGCTGACTTCCTCAGTAACAAATACGATGTCATCATTTTTGGAGAGGTTCTGGAACATCTCGCGAATCCAGGATTGGCGCTGAAGAACCTGCTTCAAATTTGTCGTAACAATCCGCAGTCAAAGCTGATTATTACAGTGCCGAACGCCTATTTCATCGGAGCGTTCTTTGTCGCCCTGAACGGCAATGAAAATGTTCATCCTGATCATTATTACTATTTTTCGCCGGTGACGCTCAAAAAACTGATTTCCGACAGTGGTTTTTCTAAAGTAGATGTTTCTTTATATGGAAGCAGCATCACCCATGATGCGCCCGGCATAACTAAAAACGGCCTGATTGCTGTTTGTGAGCCGTGATGAAGATTTTACATACAGTAGAACAGTATACACCGTCCGTCGGCGGAATGCAGGAGGTTGTTAAGCAGCTTTCAGAGCGTCTGGCCCAGCGCGGGCATGAAGTCATAGTCGCGACAACAGCCCTATCAAGCAGGTCAAGTCGGACAATTAATGGGGTAGCTGTTGAAGGGTTCGCGATCGCTGGTAATCAGGTTCGCGGCATGACCGGCGAAACCGAGCGCTATCAGCAGTTTTTACTGAACACACAGTTCGATGTCGTGACAAACTTCGCAGCCCAGCAGTGGGCGACCGATTTAGCGCTGCCGGTACTGCAAAAGATTTCTGCGAAAAAAGTGTTTGTGCCGACCGGATTTTCAGGGTTGTATGCACCGGAATATGAAGCGTACTTCGAAGATATGAAAACCTGGATGGCGCAATACGACGTCAATGTTTTTCTTTCTGATACTTATCGTGACATTAATTTTGCCCGAACCAATAAAATTGAAAACCGTATTTTAATCCCAAATGGTGCGGCGGCAGATGAATTTCTGACGCCAAATTTTGACGTTAGACGGCGGATAGGCATTCCCAAGAACCATTTTCTGGTATTGATGGTCGGTTCTCATACGAACCAAAAGGGACATGCCGAAGCAATCCAAATTTTTGAGCAGGCAGAAATTAAGGATACTACTCTGCTGATTGTCGCCAACCATGTCGGGCCGGGATGCCGGCGAAACTGCTACAAGCGCTGGGCGCAATTTCTGGCATCGCCCAAGCACTGGCAGGCGCACAAACAGCTTCAAATTCGAGTTTTGAGCCGCGAGGAAACCGTTGCAGCGTACCAAAGTGCGAATTTGTTTTTGTTTCCCTCTAACATTGAGTGTTCACCGCTGGTTCTGTTTGAGTGCTTGGCATCGCAAACACCGTTCCTAACGACAGATGTTGGGAATGCGGAGGAAATAATCGCTTGGTCCGGCGGGGGGCGGATGCTGCCGACGCGCACGGACGGCGGCCTAAGCTATGCTGAAATTGCTGGGTCTGCCCGCCTGGTGGAACAAGCGGCAGCCGACCCCCTAAGGCAGGCTGCAATGGCAGAGGCAGGCCACGCAGTCTGGCGGGAACGCTTTACCTGGGAGAAGATCAGCGAAGAATATGAGCAGCTATATTATCGGTTGACAGGGTTGTAATGCGTATCTTTTATGCGTCGGATAAGTCGCCGAATGCGGCGTTTCACTCGGAATTGTGGCGGAGCAATCTGTATCAGTCACTGGTGGACTTAGGGCATGACGTGGTCGAGTTCGACTATGATCTGGCAGAGACGTTCCGGCAGCCGAACACGCACGACCCGAAGCAGAAGGCGTTCATCGCCGCAAACCGCCCGCGTGTCACGGCGGCGCTGCTGAGTCAGGTCAGAGCCGCCCACGCGGCGCAGCCGATTGACCTCTTATTTACCTACTTCTACGATGCGTGCGTCCTGCCCGAAGCCATCGACGCGATCAAAGCGCTCGGCATTGAGACCGTCAACTGGTACTGCAACGGCTCGTATCAGCTTCATTTAGTGTCGGAGATTTCGCCGCACTACGACTGGTGTTTAGTGCCGGAGAAGTTCCGGCTGTCTGACTATGAAGCCATGGGCGCTCGTCCCTTGTACTGCCAGGAAGCAGCCAACCCGGACATCTACAAGCCGTTTGACCTGCCGAAAGACTACGACATTGCGTTCGTCGGCCAGGCTTACGGCGAGCGCCCCGACTATATTCGCCGCTTGTTGGCATCAGGGCTGACCCCGCATGTCTGGGGGCTGGGCTGGGAGCGGTACGCCCCGCCGACGTTTTCCCGGCGGCTCCGGCGCTGGGCCGGACGCACGCTGCTTCATACCGGCCCGCCGCCGCGCCCTCTGCCGCCGAACCTGCTCGGCGGGCCGCTGCCCGACACCGAGCTGGTCCGAATGTACAGCAGGGCCAAAATCAACCTCGGCTTTTCCGCCTGCGGCGAGACCCATCTCGGCGAAAGCCGCATTGTCCAGGTGCGCCTGCGGGACTTCGAGGTACCGATGAGCGGCGGCTTTTATCTCGTCGAGTACATGGAAGAATTGGAAGAGTTTTACGAAATCGGCAAAGAGATTGTCTGCTACCGTGATCCCGACGACCTTGTCGCCAAGATCAAGTATCATCTCGCGCATGACGGCGAACGGGAAGCCGTCGCCCGCGCGGGACGCGCCCGCTGCCTCCGCGACCACACCTGGCGGAAGCGGTTCCAGACCGCGTTCGCTCAGATGGGATTAGCCGAGTGACGACGCCCAAAGTCACCGTGCTGATGCCGGTCTACAACGCCGAGCACCACTTGCGCGAGGCAATGGACAGCATTCTTTCCCAAACCTATCTCGACTTCGAGTTCTTAGTGATCGACGACGGCTCGACCGACGCCAGCGCGGCGATCCTCCAATCCTACATCGACCTGCGCCTGCGCTTTGTCCAAAACCCGCACAATCTTGGGCTGACCGCAACGCTGAACTTGGGCCTTGAAATAGCGCAAGGAGAGTATGTCGCCCGGATGGATGCCGACGATGTCAGCCTGCCGGAACGATTGGCAAAACAAGTGGCGTTTTTGGACACTCACCCAAACGTCGGCATTGTCGGGGCCTGGGCGGAAGCGTTCGGCGACGCCCGGTTTCGCATTCCGCACCCGCCGGACGCCGAGACGATCCGGGCGAAGCTGCTGTTCGACTCCGCGCTGGTCCATCCCGCCGTCCTGATGCGCCGGGCATTTTTAGACGCTCACGACCTACGTTACCAGCCGCTCGGCCACTTTGAGGACTACGAGCTGTGGCAGCGGGCCGCCCGCCTGTTCCCGCTGGCGAACATCCCGGAAGTCCTATTTCGCTACCGCGTCTCCAGCGGCAGCGCGTTCTTTGGGGCCGGTGAAGACGCCCAAAGCGAAGTCTACGCCGCACTCGACCGGAGAAGCCTGCCGCTCCTGGGGCTTGACCCCACTCCCGCCGACCTCGCGCTGCACACCTACCTGCGCCGCCCCACCGGAGACCGCCGAAATGAGGCCGAAGCCTGGCTGCTCCGCCTCGCGGACGCCAACCGCCGCACGCACTACTACGATCCGAAAGCTTTCGCCGCCATGCTCCACGAGCGCTGGCTGGTCGTCTGCTACCAGACCTCCGGTCCCGCCCCGGCCCGCTGGCTCCGCTACATCCGCTCCCCGCTCACCCACCGCGCGGCGCTGCCTCCGGCTAGGCACGTCCGAATGCTCGGAAAGTTTCTGCTGCAGCGGCTCCGCTAAAGCGCGACCACCCGACGGATCTCCTCTAGAATATGCGGTGCCTGAACGTCTGCCGTGAAGTTCTCTAAAACCCGCTGCCGGGCGGCTTTCCCGAGAGCGGCCCGGCGCGAGGAGTTACGGCAGAGGCTCGCAATTGCTTCGGCCATCAACACCGGCGAGAACTCCGGGATGACGACGCCGGCAGAACCGGCGAACTCCTGCGGGCCGCCGGTTCCGGCGAAGCAGACGACCGCACGCTCCAGCAGCATGTTTTCCAGCAGCGCCAGCGAGGCCGTTTCTTCCCAAGAGGTCAGCGCGAACACGTCGAACTGCTGATAATACGCCGACGGCGTGCGCGTGAACGGCACCCTTTCGATGTCGTCGGTCAGGAACAGCTTGCGGGCCATCTCCCCGAACTGCCAGCCTTCTTCATTGTCGGGAACGCCGACCCAGACAAAGCGCACGTTCTCCGCTCCCAGCAGACGCTTGACTTCCGCTGCCATCAGCAGCCAGAGCTGCGCTCCTTTGCACCAGTTGATCACCCCCGCGCCGCCGACCACCGAGCGCGTGTCGAGGCGGGACGCCGCCGGCGGCGCAGCGCCAAACGCAGAATGCGGCGTGCTGTCAACAAACGCCGGTATGACCACGACCTTCTGGGGATCAACGCCGAACCGCTCAGTCAGCGCGTCCGCAACCGCCTGCGACACCGCAACATAACGGGCGGGCAGATCGCGCAGCAGATCAGGCGAATGCTCCATAAATGGGGCCAGCACATGGTCCAGCTCATGCACATGAAGCAGCACCGGCGCGGGCGGCAGCCGCAAACGCCGGGCGGCAAGCAGCCCGGCCACACTGTTGATGTAGATAATGTCGGGCTTCCACCGGCGCAGCGGCCCAGCCCACAGCCGGCCTTTGGCGAGACTCATTCCCCGGTGTCCTGCAAAGCGGATAAGCGACGGCAGCGGTGCATTCATCCCCGGCCAGCCGGAGGAGACGAGTGTTTGCACCGGCCCCAGCGCCTGAAATTCCGCCCGGAGCGGGCCGCCAAGATAAGCCAGGGTCCGCAGCTCGACGGCGTCCCCAAACCGCTGGAATGCGCTCAGCGCTACTTTCGGCGCTCCTGTCGGCGACAGCTCATGGATCAGCAGCAGCACTTTCAACTTTCGCGCATTTTGCGTCACTTTGATTTGCTCATTTTGATTTGCATGGCTTTGAGTATACTCTATTCATGCGAATTGGCATTGACGTACGAACATTGTCTGGCCGCTTCACCGGCGACCGCACCTATTGGCGCGGCCTCTTAACCGGCCTGTCAGCGGTAGACGCCGTCAGCGAGTATGTGCTGTATACGCGCGGACCCGTGGAAGGCGAGCCGCCGGAACTCGGCCCGAACTTCCGGTGGCGGCAGATCCCAATGCCTGCCAATGACGCGCTCTGGATGCTGTCGGCGTTCCCAAAAGCGCTCAAAGCCGACAAAATAGACATCGCGCATACCCAGTACAATATCCCGCTGCTCGGCGCCCCCTGCCCGGTGGTCACCACGGTGCATGACATCTCGTTCCAAATCCATCCCGACTTGTTCCTGCCGAAAGACCGACGGATACTTCAAACGTTTGTGCCGCGCTCCATGCGAAAAGCGGCGGCGGTCATTGCCGTCTCCGAAAGCACGCGCCGAGACATCCTGCGCTCGTATCCGAAGATCCCGAAAGAAAAAGTCTTTGTCGTGCTGGAAGCCGCCGGGCCGCAGTTCAGGGTCCCGGACGCCGGGCAGGAAACCGCGCGGGCGGCGGCGAATAACGCGCTGGGGCTTGACGACAAGCCTTATCTGCTAGCGGTCGGGGTCTTGCAGCCGCGCAAAAATCTGGAAGTCCTGCTCGATGCGTTCGCCCTGCTGAAGCTCGGCCCCCATCCGCCGCCGCACCGATTGATTATTGCCGGCAAGCGCGGCTGGCTGGACGAGACCGACAGGCAGCTTGCCGCGCTGCCCGCCGAAGTAGCCCGCGAAATCGTACTGGCGGGCTACGTCGCTGACGCCGACTTGCCGGCGCTCTACGGCGGGGCGGACGCGCTGTGTTACCCGTCGCGCTACGAGGGCTTCGGCCTGCCGCCGCTCGAAGCCATGGCCTGCGGCTGCCCGGTGCTGTGCAGCCGGGCGTCGTCCCTGCCGGAAGTGGTCGGCGACGCCGGGATTTTGCTGCCGTTCGGCGATTCAAGTGCCTGGGCGCACGCGCTCGAAACCCTGCTGGCGTCGCCCGCCGTTCAAGCCCGGTGGCGGGAGCGCGGCCCAGAGCGTGCGGCTTTATTTTCGTGGGAAAAGGCGGGGCGCGAAACACTGGCGATTTATAGGGAGTGTGTGGAGGGTAAGAGGACGTAATTGTTGCGAGGGCGTGATGATGACGAGGGCGTGAACGCCCTCGCTGGGGAGCGCGGACGCTAAGGTCCCACCTGCGTGGGACAGGATCGAATTGAAGAGTCTAAGGAGGGACAGACTAATGCGTCGGAATAAGCTGGATATTTGCCTGCATTTCGTATGGGCAACTTGGGATCGTCTGCCGCTGATCACAGAGGAGATCGAGCGGGAAGTGTACCGTTGTTTGGAGCAGGCGTCTCAGGAGGAAAAGTGTGAGGTGCTGGCGGTCGGCGGGATGCCTGACCATGTTCATGTGCTGCTTCTGAGCCACAACACGGCAACAGCCGCAGGGCTGATGAACCATCTTAAAGGCGGCTCATCGCGCTTCGTTTCTGAGAAGCTGCGGCCCGGTCAATGGTTTGCCTGGCAGGCGAATTACGGCTGCTTCTCAATCAGCCGCAGCCACCGCAAACGAGTTGTTGAATATATACAAAACCAGAAACAGCACCACGCGGACGGCGACCTATGGCCCGATGCCGAAGAAGCCAACGAAATCTTCTAATTCACTCTTGTCCCACGCAGGTGGGACCTCGGCGTCCGCGCCCCCCAGCGAGGGCGTTCACGCCCTCGTACTTTGCAACATCTGAGAAAGCCTGCAAAATGTCCGTTGCCACAAGAAACACCGAGGCCGCACAACTGCCGCCGACACGCCCGGCGGCGAAGCTGCCGGCAGTTTTGCTGATCCTGCTTTATTTCGCGGCGGTGTTCGCACCGCTGCTGACTGCCTTGGTTTTCGGCAAGCGCGGCCGGGAGTCATTCGCTTACGAAATCGGCCTGAGCGTAGCCCTGGCCGGCTTTGCGATGCTCTTGATGCAGTTTGTGCTGGCGTCCCGCGCCAAGTGGCTGGACCGGCACTTTGAGATGGGTTTGGTCTACCAGTTCCACCGGGCGACGGGGATCATCGCCGGGGTGCTGCTCCTGGCGCACCCGCTTCTGCTTGCGGCGGGGCGGCGGGGCTGGCCGCTGCTCATCGGCCTGCATCAGCCCCTGTACATCTGGCTTGGGCGCGGCGCCTTGCTCGCATTGGTCCTGCTGGCGGTTCAGGCGATAGGCCGCGCCCGGCTGCATTTGGAGTACCAGAAGTGGCAGATCTCGCATAGCTTGCTGTCTGTCGCGATCCTGGTCAGCGGCTTCCTCCATGTCATACAGGCAGGTGGAGATTGGAAGCTTGCGGCGATGAAAGTCCTGTGGTTTTTGCTGGCCGGGGCGGCGGTGCTGGCCTACGCCTGGCGGCGGCTGGGGCTGCCGCGCTCCCTCCAAAAGCAGCCGTACCGGGTAACGGACGTGCGGCAGGAGGCGGACGGCGTTTACACCGTGTCCGCCGCCCCGCCGCCCGGCGCCCAGGTGCCCGACTACCTGCCGGGACAATACCAATATCTGACGTTTCGCCGGGAAGGCCGGCCTGCCGAGGAGCATCCGTTCACGCTGTCGTCGAGTCCCACCCAGCCCGGCGTCCTCAGCTCGACGATTAAAGGCTCCGGCGACTTTACGAAAACAATTGGGGACATCCGGCCCGGCGACACGGTGCTGGCGGACGCGCCCTACGGCCGCTTCTCTTATTTGCTGCACCCGGACGAAGACAGCCTGGTGTTTCTTGCGGGCGGCATCGGCGTGACCCCGCTGATCAGTATGCTGCGGCATCTGCGGGACACGCAGACCGCGAAAGACGTTCTGCTGCTGTACGCCAGCCGGACGGAGGGCGACATCGCGTTCCGGGAGGAGCTGGCCGAGATGGAGGCCGCCGGCAGGCCAAATCTCAGCGTCTGCCATTTCCTGAGCAAGCCCGGCGGCGGCTGGCAGGGCGAGCGCGGCCGCATCAGCGAAGACGCACTGCGCCGTTTAGTCCCTGACATTTCGGGGAAAGGCTTTTATCTGTGCGGCCCGCCCCCCTTCATCAAAAGCTTGGCAAACGCCCTGCGTCAGCTCGGCGTTCCAGCGGGCCGGATTTATTACGAGAGCTTCAGCCAATAGAAAAGATCTCAGAAAGAACATCCGATGCAGTCTGAGCTTCGCCTGCGAGCGCTGATTTCCGTCCTGGTTGCCGCCGGCCTGGTCGCCGTTGCGGGTGCGTCCTGGGTCCGCGCCCAAAAGCCGGGCCACGGCACGACCTGGCTTCATTCGACCGGCCACAGCAGCGCAGGAACGTCCAAAAGACACAAAAAAGATTAGAAAGGAAGAGTAATCTGTGACCACGACGCTCGACCCGAAGTTCCTAGCGGTGCTTGCCTGCCCCGCCGACGACAACCGCCCGCCGCTCCGGCAGGAGGGCGACACGCTGGTCTGTGACCAGTGCGGGCGGATCTATCCGATCCGCGACGGCATCCCCATTCTTCTGCCCGAAGAAGCCGCCCTGCCCTCAAAATCAGCTTAGAAAGCCTCATTTACGGAGACGCTAACGTGCAGCTCACTCGTACCGGCCCGATCCGCATTGCGCTTATTCACGGCCCCAACCTCAACATGCTCGGTGTCCGCGACGCGGACATTTACGGCAAAGATGATTTCGAGTCGGTCAACCGCAAGATCACGGCCCATGCCAAGTATCTCGGCGTGGACGTGACCATCAAGCAGTCAAACTCTGAAGGCGCGATTGTAGACTTTGTCCAGGAAGCCATGAGCGAGGCCAACGCCATTGTGATTAACCCCGGCGCGTACACCCATTATTCCTACGCCATTCGGGATGCCATCGCCGACTCGCGCCTGCCGACAATTGAAGTGCATTTGTCCAACGTCCATGCCCGCGAGGAGTTCCGCCGCCACTCGGTCATCTCCGCCGTGACCACCGGCCAGATCGTCGGCTTCGGCCCTTACGGCTATTTGATGGCCCTCAGCGCCGCGAAGAACCTCATTGAAGAAAGCCACCGATAGCCTGTCTCTTCTCGCGTCGCTCACGGCAGGCAATTAATAGGGGACTGGTCGCCGCAGGTTCCATCCGGCGCGGGATATACCGGCGAGGTTCCTGCGCCTTCGCATACCTGGTTGTAGGTGCAGCGGACATCCCAGTTCTCGTCGCGTATCTGGCCCCGGTGCGCGTACTTGACATGGCCGTCCACATACAAAAAGTTCGCGCCAGCATTATGCCGCCAGGCAATCTGCTTGTTGTTGTAGGGACCGACTCCAAGCCAGGCTTGATCCCATGGCTGCGTTGAGTGATCCGCGCTGTCAGCCGCATGGGGATAGGCGACTTCCATCGCGGAGGTGCCGAACGCCTCCGCAGTATTGGAGTTCGAGTCAGCGAGAAGAATGATGGAGCTCGGCGCACTGATGCGGCTGAGGCCAACGACAGTCCGGTAAAATCCAAGCGGAAGCGGCTGATCGGTCGTGTCCAGCAGGCCGACAATCTGCCCGTTAGTGGCATACGCCTGGCCGCTGACTTCCGAGTCGGGACAATTCAAGCTGCCTGTGGGGGCGACAGCATTCTTTAGGCCGACGTACCCCGTGATCTCGTCCGGCCAGTCGACCCTCGTACCGCTGTCCATGCTGTACGACCAGGGAAACATCTCGTCAGTATCCTGGACGTACTGCATCATCGCTAGGCCAAGCTGCCGCTGATTGGAAGCGCACGTCGCCCGGCGGGCGTTTTCCCGAACTTTAGCAAATGTCGGAAACAGCAGTGCGGCAAGAATAGCCACTATCGCAATAACAACGAGCAGCTCGATCAATGTAAACGCTTGTTTGTGCATCACACGCTCCCTTTTCGGCAGAATTCAGTTTTGTATCAGTAAACGCAAAAATGCAGCCGTTTGGTTCGGTCTAAAATCAGCGGTATAATAACAGGCAGTTACGCTGGGCAGAAAGGTCCGTCTTCATGTCTTCACTTGCTTCTTCCAGCGCCATGCGGGGGCGAGTCCACACCCTTCGTCAAGCCATTGCCGCGCACGACCCTACTTTTGACGCGCTTCTTTTGACCGACACTAGCAACCTCGGCTATGTGTCCGGCTTCACCGGGTCCACCGCCCAGGTTGTCGTGACGCCGACCGAAGCGCTTTTTATCACCGACGCCCGCTATACCCTCCGCGCTCAGACTGAGTGTGCGGGCTTTGAGATTATCCAAACGCCCGCCGGTAGCGGCGGCTATGCGGACGCGCTCAAAAGTGTCTTAGAGACCCGCCCAAGCATCAAGCGCCTGGGGTTTGAGGCAAACACTGTCACGGTCAGCCAATTTGATAAGTTCCAAGCTCTAATGCCCGAACTGCACTGGGTTCCGACCACTGATCTTGTCGAGACGCTGCGCCTTGTCAAAGACGCCGAGGAAGTCGCGCTGATCAAGAACGCCATCCGCGTTGCCGAAGCCGCAATGGAGCAGGTCAAGCCGCTGCTGAAGCCCGGCACACGCGAGCAGGACTTTGCCTTAGAGCTTGAGTTCGCGATGCGAAAATTCGGCGCGTCCGGCGCGGCCTTTGATACCATTGTGGCGTCGGGAACCAACGGCGCTCATCCGCACCACCACGCCGGCCCGCGCCCGCTGGTATCCGGCGACTTTGTGACCATTGACTGGGGCGCGACCGTGAGCGGCTACAATTCGGACATCACGCGCACCTTTGCGATTGGGTCTGTCACCGAAAAACAGCGCGAAGTTTACAGGGTTGTCCTGGAAGCCCAGCAGCGAGCGATTGCCGCCATTCAGCCGGGCAAAACGGGTAAAGAAATAGACGCCGTCGCCCGCGATTATATCGTCGAGCAGGGCTACGGAGACGCCTTCGGCCACTCTTTAGGCCATTCGCTCGGCCGCTCGGTCCATGACGGCGCCGGCTTTTCGGTCCGCTCCGAGACTCTCATCCTGTCGCCCGGCATGGTGATGACGGTCGAGCCGGGGATCTATTTGGAAGGGTGGGGCGGACTGCGGCTGGAAGAAGATGTCTTAGTCACGGAAGACGGCTGCGCGGTTTTGACGCACCTGTCGAACGGTCTGGAAGTGCTTTGAACCCACCTCCTTGCTTCGTAACAAGTTACTTCGCAGGGGTCCTCCCTATCAGGGAGGACCCCTGCGAAGCAAGGAGGTGGGTTCTTATCCTGCCTGCTTGTTCAAAATCACCTCGCACGGGGCGCGGTCAATCACCGTCCGGGAAACCCGCTGCATCAGCGTGTCAGCGGGGTCATCCGACTTCTGGTACGCCAGCACAATCAGCGACGCTTCCAAAGCCGCCGCCTGCGTGACGATTTCTTCCCCGGCATCGCGGGTCCGGGTGACAATCGGGTTTGCCGTCACCCCTTCGCACCGGGCCGCGTCCGTCGCCGCCGCCAGCGCCTGGGACGCCAGCGCTTCTTCTTCCGGCAACGGGGCGGTCAGCGGCAGGTGGCGCGGGACTTCCAAAATGTACGCGAGGTGCAGCCGCGACTTCTGCGCTCCGCCCTCCCCTGCCGACGCTGCTTTGGCGAGGCGGCAGGCCAGCGAGCTGGCGGCTTCGGTGTGTTCCGGGCGCAAAAGCGGCACAAGAATGTTTTGCGGGGTGTTTGCGCCCCCGTTTGCGCGGGTTCCGCTCGCCCCGCAGAGCTTCAGCGACGCCCGCGCTTCTTCGAGAGTCGCCGTCACCGGCAGCCGGGAGCGGACACCCGGCACGGCCCGAATGCTGTCCGAGACATTCTCCGGCAAAGCGCAGACCACAATCCGCGCCCGGTAGCGGGCGATATAGTCCATTGCGTCCCGGAACGTCTTCGCCCCTTCCGCCGAGCAGCCGGTCAGGGCGCTGCCGTCCACAATGATGCCCTCGGCATGATGCCGCAGCAGCAAATTCGCCGCCGCCTGAATGGTCGGCCATAAGTTCTTGTCCAGCTCGCCTTCAAGCTGCACCACATCTTCCCGTGCTTCAATAATCATTAGGTTGTCAGTTTCTATTCGGCAGCTTCGCCGTAAGCAATGTGAACGAGTTTAAGAACTTGTCGGAGTTTGTCGGCAAGGTTTCGGTTTGTGTTGGAGAATGTGTAGCTGTCAGGATATAAAGACGGTTGGCAACAAGATACACGCGCTGCGTCTCTATGTTACCGCTCAGCCGCTTTGTCACAACCTCGCGACCAGGATACTTTCCCAATGCGACATGACGGCTGCTTATGATGGAACCACGGTTCGCTTTCATCATGAAGTCATTGAAAATTGAAAGTATTTTTTCCGGCCCCAAAATCTGGATACCCTTCGGGTCTTTGTCCACATACTGGACAACATAACTTTCATGCTTTACGCGGCAATGGAAAATTTGCAGCGTCTCTTTCGGAGCAGACGACACTCGTGTTTCTGTCATCGGAGAAGAAGGCAAAAGTATCGAGAAGCCTCCTTCTGCCGAAGTAAATATATGCCAGCTCGGAGCAGCCGCGAAATTCGGAACATCCACGGCAGGAGGCGGCGAACCGGCATGAACAGCCGGCTCTGTTGCCTGTACCGGCGCGGCAGACGCTGGAATAACGCTGTACAAGCCAAGCGCGGACAGAAGCAAAGAGAATAACTGATTGTTGCTGCCCTCATGCCGCGACCGTTTCCCGCTGTTTTTCCTGAACGTGCGCCAAATGTTCCTGTGCGGCCTTCAAGAACTCTTCGTCTTCTACGTCCCAAACCGCTGTGTTGACCGGCCCTTTGGCAAAAATAGAAATGTTCGCGACAAGCTGACCGAACCGCCACGAGGGATGACTTTCGTGAAGTTCTTGGAGAGCCGTCAAGATTTGGTTTTGCGTTTCCATGTTGCTCTTAAACCATCGCCACACGCCGGACTGCCGCCGCGAGTTCTGTCACGGTTTCCACCGTTTCATCGGCGGTCAGCGCGGGGTCGGTGGGGTTATACAAAGTATACTGTATTCCGCGCTTAAACCGCACCGTTTTCATGCCGGCGGCTTTTGCCGGGCCGACATCGTTGTCCGGGCGGTCGCCGACAAAGATAGCCTGTTCGGGGGCGATTTTGGCCTCGGTGATGCCGTACTGGAAGATCGCCGGGTCGGGCTTGAAGAGGTGAACGATTTCGGAAATCACGATCACGTCGAACAAGCCTTCAATGCCGTAACCGGCGATGGCCCCGGAGACTTCCGGGTGCTGGTTCGCGATGATGCCCAGGGCGAAGTCCTGCTTCAGATCCATGAGGGCGGGCGTGATGCCGTCCAAAAGCTGGCCGAACGGGCGCGGCTTCCTCATTTGCTGGTACAAGTCCCGCGCCTCGTGCCATAAGACTTCCGTTTCGGAGCCATTGGCGCAGTAGAACGCGAGACTCCCTTTGATCGCCGCTTCCGGGTTCGGCCCCAGCGCCGTCAGCCGCCTCCGGGTAGCGTTGAAGTCGTCCCACAGCACGTCCTTGCCGTGCGCCCGGAGCGTCAGCAGCAATTGGTGGAACAGCCACTGGTGCTGAGCGTTTTCGTCAAAGATCACGTCGCCGATGTCGAAGAAGATAAACTTGGTTGCCATAAGCGCTTTTTACGACAGGCGCAGGCCATTCTCCTGCAAGTGGGTATAATCGTTGCGGCAACAAGGAGATAAGACACATGGCAGCAGAAACGATGACGCAAAATAATAGGACTCAGAGTGAGCGGCCCGGCGGGGTGACGTTCAAAGGCACGCCGATGACCTTGGTGGGACAGGAACTCAAAGTCGGCGACCGGGTTCCCGATTTCCATGTCCAGACCGCCCAGACACTCGGCGCCGCTGACTGGAACACGCTCAGCGACGGCGGCACGAAGGCGGTCTTGATGATTATGGTTCCGAGCATTGACACCAGCGTCTGCTCGCTGGAAACCGGCAAGTTCAACCGCCATGTCGCGTCTTTGCCGGCAGGCAAAATCAAGACCGTCGCCGTTAGCGCCGACACGCCGTTTGCCCAGACCCGGTGGGCCAAAGAAGAAAACGTCACGAATATCGAGATGCTGTCCGACCACAAAGACCGCGTCTTCGGCGAGGCGTTCGGCGTCCAGATGAAAGAAATGGGCCTGCTCGCCCGCGCCATCTATTTAATAGACAAAGGCGGCATTATTCGGTACATCCAGACCGTTCCCGAAGTCGCAAGCGAACCCGACTACGCCGAAGTTTTAGCCGCCGCCCGTGATCTGATCGGCGCTTAATTAAAACAGCGGCACTGAAAGAAGAAAAGGTTCACGATGCAAGCATTGGAAGAGCGCGTTGCTGTTCTTGAAGCAGAACTCCGGCGGCTGCAAGCGCAGGTGATGCGGCAAACGGACGCTGTCTCCGGCAGAACTGCGCCGGACTTCCTCACGCGGTTTTCCGGCATCTTCGGTGACGACCCGACGTTCGCCGAAGCAACGCGCCTCGGCCGCGCCTGGCGAGAAGAAGATCATTCCGCCGACGATGGCGGCTCCGCCGAGATTGATGATGTGCCATCTTGATCTACCTGCTGGATACGGATCATATTTCCGAGCTGCAAGGGATCGCCGTCGCAGGCCGCCGCCTCACCGCACGCCTCGGCAGGATCGCACCCGACGACTACGGCACGACCATTATTACCTTTGAAGAGCAGGTACGGGGGACGGTTGGCGCAGGCCGCCGCGTTGAAAGCTACTGCCGCCGCATCAAGTGTCATATTCTATGCTTTACTCAACAAAACGTTGCGGTTTTACCACAACATCGCCGTCTGGCAATATACACAAGAGGCAGCGCTCCGGTATGAAGCACTGCGGTCTGCGAAAATCCGGGTGGGGACACAGGACTTGAAAATCGCCGGGATTGCGCTCTCAGCGGGCGCAACCTTGCTGACACGCAATACCAAAGACTTTGCTCAAATTCCTGACCTTCTCATCGAAGATTGGACTGCTTGACCGTCCCCGAAGTCGCCAGCGAACTCGACTACGCCGAAGTCTTAGCCGCCGCCCGCGATCTGGTCGAAGCTTGATGCGGCTTTTGCACTGCCTAACACGCGCGTGAGATAGTACAAGTTGCTGAAAAAGTACACGGGGGTCAAGACCAGGCCGATTAACCCCCACCAGCCCGCGACCAGCATGACGCCGTTGAACGCCGCCGACGTTTTCCACGCGCACGCGGTGCAGAAGTTGCCCTCCTTGCGAGCTGTATAGCGCAGGTACAGTAGGTTGATGTTCCGCTGGAACAGGGCATAGCCGGTCGGCGCGGTAGGCGACTTGCAAATGACGCAGGCAGACCGGCGGGCTGGGGCGACGCTGTCCAGGTCAAACGTGACGCAGTGCAGGCCCGCCGACGCCAGCCAGCCCGCCGCCGCTTGGCCCGACGCCGTGCGGATGGCCTCGGTCGCCGCCGCCGCCTGCTCCGGCGGGATACTCAGCCCCTCTACCGACGAGGCTGCCAGCAGTCCCAGATTGCTTTGGAGAAACTGCTGCGTCACCTGCGCCGTTGTCACTTCCCCGGTTCCCAGCGCCGCCCCGCCTGCGGTCAGAATCGCCCCGCAGAACCGGGCCGGGTCGGACACCTGTACCGTTGCCAGCCCGGCGAGGGTCGTGTAAGTCAGGCCGTGGGCCAGGTTCTTAGACAAGATCGCCTGGCAGCGCCACGGCACGGTCCACGCCACCCTCGTCTGCACCAGAAACAGCGCCGCCGGCAGCGGCCCGTCGGGCAGCACCGCACCGGGCCTCACCTTCAGCGCGTGCAGCGTCAAGGGCAGTAATGGCCCTTCCAAAAAATAGTCCCCCGGCGGCAGCACGTCCAGCGTTTTGCCGTCTTTGGCGATGACCCCCGCCGCGCCTTCGGGAACAACTAGCCGTGAGCCGAGTCGCAGCCCGTATACCGTCTCCGGGTGCAGTGTTAAAATCTCCATGCGTCTATTATACAGGAAAATAACGCGGCCGTAACTTTCGCGGCAGAAGCGACAGAGCGGCGAGTGATACAATTTTGAGATAGGCGCTTATAGGACGCTCCGGGCGTGAGCGGCAGCAGAACTCGCTCATTGCAGCGAGTCCGAAAGCGCCTGTCAAGGCCGGTGCGAGGAGTCTGCCGCGAGTCATGCTTTCAAAACTCCCCTTGCGGGTTCGCTGGACTTCCGGTATAATGAATGGCAGTGAGGCGGCACTTCGGAACTCGAAATGCCGCCTCCTTCCCTTGTTTATGGGCCTGCCCTTTTTCGGCAGCCGGCCCCCAGGAAACCCGTGAGCAGCCACCTTAACACAGACCAGACGCCTGACGCGCCGCTCCCGGAACCGGATCAAGAGGCACCGTTTCAGGACCAGCAACTAGAACTCGGCGAAGCGGAAGGACTCACGGCTCTGCGCCGGGCCTGGGAGCGCACCCTGCGGGCTTTAGCGGGAACTTTGAACAAGCAGACCATTGACAACTGGCTCCGCCCCCTGCGCCCCTTGTCCTACTCGCAGTCACCCGGCGGCTCCGTCGCTGTGCTGGGAGCGTCGTCGTCGTTTGCCCGTGAGTTTGCTGAAAAGAAGTACGCGCAGACCCTAACCCAGCTTCTCGGCCAGCATTTAGATGCACCGGACATCCAGGTCCGGTTCGTGATCGCGACCCCCGATGTCCAGCCGCTTCTCGGCGAGCAGCCGCTGCCCTTGCAGCAGGCTGCCGCGCTTTCTTCGACTGTCCTCAGCGGCGAAAATGGGACTTCTTCGCCGGGCGCACAGCTTGCGCTTTCCCCGGTGCCATCGGCGGAAGCGTTTTTCGAGGGCGGAAGCAGCGGCGGGAGTGCAAAAGCAAGCCGCAACCCTTTTGCGCTGGAGCTGTCCGCATCCCCGCTCGTCCCCCGCTACACGTTCGACAACTTCGTCGTCGGCAAGTCCAACCGCCTCGCCCACGCCGGCGCGATCAACGTTGCCCAGTCCCCCGGCACCACCTACAATCCGCTCTTTTTGTACGGCCCCCCCGGACTCGGCAAAACGCACCTGGTTCACGCCATCGGCCATCAGATCCGGCTGGCGCTGCCGTCGGCGCGGGTGGCATATGTCAGCGGAGAGATGTTTACGAACCATTATGTCGCCGCGATCCGCGACAAGCGGACGGAAGACTTCCGGCGGGCCTACCGGAACGTGGACGTGTGGCTGGTGGACGACATCCAAATGCTGGCGTCGAAAGAGCAGACCAAAGAAGAGTTTTTTCACACGTTCAATGCCCTGCACCAGATGAACAAGCAGATTGTGCTGACCTCGGACCGGCCCCCGCGCGAGCTGCGGGCGATGGACGACCGGCTGCGGTCCCGCTTTGAGTGCGGCCTGGTCGCCGACATCACCGCGCCGGAGCTGGAAATGCGTCAAGCCATCCTCCAAAAGAAGGCGCTCCTAGACGACCTGGTCATCCCCGAAGAAGTGATCGCGTTCATGGCGAATTTAATCCAAAGCAACATCCGCGCTCTGGAAGGGGCGCTGATCAAGCTGATGGCCTACGCCTCGCTCATCCACAGCCCGGTGACGAAGCAGCTCGCCAGTGATGTTCTCAGCGGCTACTATGTTGAGCGAATGGCTCCCCGCGAAGCGGCTGTCCGTGAAACGGGATCGGCCCACCCGGAAGACCACTTTGCCTTCCAGTCCCCCGAAGCCGCCGCGCGTTCCACCCAGTCGCTCCCCGCGTCCAGCGCCGGCGGCCCTGGCGTAGACAGCGTGATTGAAGCCGTCGCGCGGCAGATGGGGGTCACGCGCGAAATGATTGTCGCGGGCGGCGGGCGCAGCAACCGGGCGACCCGGCTGCACGGCGACGCGAACTTTGCCCGTCAAGTCGCGATGTACCTCTTGAAGGAGATGGGCGGTGTGCCGCTGACGACGCTTGCGGCGACATTCGGTTTGAAGAGTCACACGGCGGTTGTTCATGCCCACGGGCGCCTGCAAAAAGAGCTTGACTCGGACCCGCAGATTTTGTCGCTCATCAGTAAAATTCGACAGGAGATTGAGCGGGGGGGGTAGGAGCCCCCCCCCGCCCCCAATAATGGGGGAGCATGACAAGAAAAAGCGGGTTGTCTGACTCTGGCTCCCCCATTATTGGGGGCGGGGGGCCTCTCTTCTGGTGTGACACAAGCCATGTGACACTGTGACACTGTGTGACATAACTTGGGGAATTGTGACACAAGCTCGAACGTTCTGTGACTCACCAAAAAGTTATGTCACAGTGTCACGCTTATGTCACAGCGCACTGTCACAAACACCGGTTTTTGCGGATTGCGGCCTCTGTTCCGGGACTCACGCGCACAGCCGACGCACGGAGTCCGCACACGGGTCTTGTCAATCCGCACGCCCGGCGCAATGAATCCGCAATGCCGGGCGCACGGAAATTCGGCGTCTCCGCACAGCCGTCGCACGTTCGGGCGCACACCGATTCGGGGCGCGAAACGGCGGCGAAACAGAATTTAGTGTCACACTGAGTCACACGAGAGTCACATCTTTATTACTATTATTACTTAAGAATTTACTCTTATATAGAATTAAAAGACTCCGGAAGGAAGCCGAAATGCAAGCCAAATCTTCATTTAAACTAAGTTATGCACGTCACTTCGCTTAAGCTGGACCATTTTCGGAACTATGCGAGGCTCGCGATTGAGCCGGGACCCGGACTGAACATCTTTGTCGGCCTGAACGCTCAAGGCAAAAGCAACCTGCTCGAAAGCTTGTACCTGCTTGCCACCAGCAAGTCGTCTAGGGCCGGCAAGGACACGGAATTAATTCAATTCGGCGCGGCCCAGACCTGCGTGTCCGCTGATGTCCTCCGGGCCAAAAACAGCGACATTGAAATTGAGCTGACCTTGTCGCTCTCCGAAAAGAAAGCCGCCCGGATCAACGGGGTCAAGCACACGCGGCTCGCCGAAGTCATCGGGCAGCTTAACGCCGTGCTGTTTGACAGCGGCGACCTAGAAATCATCCGGGGCGAGCCGTCGGTCCGCCGCCGGTTTTTGGACCTAGAGATCTCGCAGACCTCGCCGCGCTATGTGCTGGCGCTGGGCGCGTACCGCAAGACTTTGGAGCAGCGGAACCGCCTGCTGCGGGACCTGCGCGACGGCCACGCGCCTGCGTCGGCCCGGCAGAGCCTACCGGCCTGGAACGAAAGCCTGTCCCAGCACGGGGCGCGGCTGATCGAGCGCCGCCGCCTCTTTTTGGACCGGCTCGCCCAGCTTGCGTCGGAAACGCACGCGATCCTCAGCGACAAGCGGGACGCTTTAGAAGTCGCCTACCTGCCGTCGTTTACGCTCGGCGACTTGACGGAGGCCGACGCCATCCAAGCCCGCTTTCTGGAAGAACTGGCATTGGTGTCCGGCGAAGAAGCCGCGCGGGGGACGACGGTGCGCGGGCCGCAGCGCGACGACATCGCGTTTCTAGTCAACGGCCAGGATTGCCGCTTGTTCGGCTCGCAGGGGCAGCAGCGGACCGTCGCGCTGTCCTTGAAGCTGGCCGAGCGCCGGCTGATTGAAGAGCTGGTCGGCGAGCCGCCGCTTCTGCTTTTGGACGACGTGCTTTCGGACCTCGACGATGCCCGCCGCAGCCTGCTATTTGATCTAACCGCCGAAGCCGGCTCGCAGACGTTTTTAAGCTGCACCAATCTTCGCGCCTTTTCGCCGGGCGTCTTAGAGCAGGCGACGGTCTACACCGTTACGGCGGGGGAAGTGGTGCGGCAGGGAACGGGTGTGACTGGAAGCGAGTGAGTGAACACGGACGTGAACGTCCGCGCTGGAAAGCGTTCGGAAACGCTGCGCGTCCAGGGGATGCAGATGCCGATACTCTTGACCTTGTCTGCTGTCCCCTGGACAGGCGGGCGAAGCCCTTCCAGCGCGGACATTTACGTCCGCGTTCACTTTTCAAGACAGGCAGGCACATGAGAGAAACACGCGGCATGGCGCCGGCCTTCGGCGCGGTGGACAGCTTTTTCCGGGATCAAGAGCTGGCGCAAGCCCTGCGGCCCCATCTTGCCAAAGCCCACTGGGTCCCGGTCGTCGGCCCACAGGTCGCGGGCGTGACTCAGGTGGAAGCGGTGCGGGACGGCGTTCTGTACGTCCGGGTCAAGAACAGCGTCTGGGCGAACGAGCTGACGCTGCTCAAAGACGACATGCTGCGCCGCCTGAACACAAAGCTCGGCGGGCGCGTTTTGACCGACATCCACTTCAAGGCCAGCGGTCTGGCAAAGTCCAAAAAGAAGCCCGAAGCCATGCGCCCGGCAGGACCGGCCGACGCGGAGCTGGCAAAAACGCCGATTTCCAAGCCTGCCGCCGCAAAAATAGACGCGGCGCTCGCCGAAATCCAGGACGAGGGCCTGCGCGGGCGCATCCGGCAGATCATGCTGCGGGCGGCCCGGACCGAGGAATGGAAGCGGCGGGCGGGCTGGCAGGTCTGCCGCCGCTGCCGGGCGCTGGCCGAGCCGTCGCCGGACCCGGAGGCCGCGCACTGCTGCACGGTCTGCCGGGCGGTTGTCTTTGGGCTGGAACGCACTTGAAAGCAGCCTTCTTTTTTGGCGCAGGGCTTGTCGCCGTCATCGCCCTTCTTCTGTGCCTGCTGCCGAAAGCCGAGAACGATCTCTTTTTTGAGCTTCGCATCGGCACGGACATTCTGCACACGCATCACCTGCCGCATTTTGACACCTACTCGTGGACAGAATACGGGCGGCGGTGGGACGTTCCCGAATGGGGCGCGATGACTCTGTACGCGCTGGCGTATCGTTTGGGCGGCTTCTTCGGGACGTGGCTGCTGATGGCCCTGCTCGCCATAGGAGCGGCGTGGATCGTCTACGGCACGCTGTTCCCGAAAGTCGGCCCGGCGTGGGCGTTCGGCTTGACGACCGTGATGCTGCTGGCGATGAGCGATTGTTTGCAGGAGCGGCCGTATGCGTTTTCGTATGTGGGGCTAGCGCTGGGGCTGAAGATTGTCTCCGATGCGCGGCAGACTCGCCTGCGCCCATTGCTTTGGCTTTTGCCGCTGTGCATCGCCTGGGCGAGCCTGCATCAAGGGGTACTGGTTCTCGTCGGTTTACTGGCTGTTTACGGCCTGGGAGACGCGCTGGCGGCCTTGTGGGGGCATCAGGGCTTGCCGCGCCGCGCCGGGGGAATGCTGGGAATGGCGGCAGCCTGCGCGGCGGTGGTGCTGCTGAACCCCTACGGCGCCCGGCTGTACCTGAACGTGCTGGTGACGCTCCGTGACCACGCGCTCATGGCGAACGTGACTGAGTGGAACCCCGTCTCAGTCCTGCCCTTCCGGCAGTTGCAGCCGTTTCTTGCTGTGAGCGTCTGCGTCTTTGGGCCTTTGCTGTTCAGTCGAACACGCAGCCTGCCGGACATTCTGGCGGCTTTGGCGCTTTTCATCAACGCCTGTCTTCACGCCCGGAACATCGCGCTGTTTGCCGTCGGCGGATCAATGATCGGCTTGGTGCATCTGCCTTCGGCAATTGAGCGCCTGCGTTTAGCCGTCGGCTTCACAGGCCGCTCGCCGCTCCTGAGGCCAATGCTCGGCGTGTTCGCCGGGCTGATTGTGCTGACGACCGGCTTGGTGAGCCTGGTGAGTTTAGCGCGGGCGATTGGGCCGCGCAGGTGGACTTTGGAGGGCGTGGGGGAAGCGGCGGCGCGAGTGCCGCGCTTTCCCTCGAAAGCCGTCGCGTTTGTTCAGGCCGAGCAGTTCCCGCCCCATCTGCGCCTCTTGAACGACTTCGAGACCGGCGGCTACTTGATGTGGACCCTGCCGTCGGAGCCGGTCTTCGTGGATGGGCGTCTCGATGTCTATACGGGCCGGACATTTGACGACATGCTGATACTCAGCCGCGACGCCGGGACGCCGCAGTGGAAAGGCTTGGTCCACCTGTACGATTTCGACTGCGTCTTGACGGAAAACAAGCCCGAAGCCAACGCCTTTGCGTCCGATCCGCAGTGGCAGTTGGTTTTCAGCTACCCAAGGCCGCAAAATGGGCGCAAACCGCACGAATGGGTATTTTTGCGCCGCCGCACACAGTTTGCCCCGCTCATTGCGCGGTGTTTGCGGGCAGCCCGCTAAGCCTTCGTCACCACAATCTTGTCGAGTTCTTTCCCGTCTTCGCCGATCTGGGTCATCACGAGCGACGCGCCGTGGACATCAAACACGGTGAACGAATGGACGCTGGACACGAAGCGGGAGACATACGCGACGCTGCTATCGTCGGCATGACGCCACAGTTCCGGGTGGTCGTCGAAGCCGGGGTCATACAGCTCTTTGCCGCCCGCCCCGGTCGTGATATAGATGATCCCGCTGGGCTTGGTGACGGTCTTGCCGTCAAAGTGCGTGTCCAGCGTGAACGTGCCGGGAATGCGCCGGTCGCTGACGTGGCTGGGAGGGGCTTTAGAGAGATCGCTGGGTGCAAAGCGCAGAGGCATAGTCCGCTGGTAGACATGCTCATGTCCGTTTAAAACAAAGTCTACGCCGTGGGTCTCCAAGAGCGGCGAAAGCGCCCGCATCTGCTGCTCTTTGTAATGCTCCGCGCCGACATTGAACGCCGGATGATGATACACGACAAACTTCCACTTGGCATCGGTCGCTTGGAGGTCAGCCGCAATAAACGCTTGCAGGGCCGGCGAAGTGGGGTCAATGTAATCGTTCGAGTCCAGGCACAGAAAGTGAACGTCGCCGTGGTCGAACGAATAATTCGCCATCTGCGGGAACCGCGCTCCGGCGGCGTGCTGGAAATCTGCAATCAGCGCGGAGTCGCCAAGCGTCGGGGTGGGGGATGGCGGCGGCACGGGACCGTTCAGCGGCAGGTGCATTGCGGTGTAATACGCCAGCGCGTCCCGGTCCTGGTCGAAGTCGGCGGCGGGATGCTTTTGGGCATCTTTGTGATGGACATCATGGTTTGCCATCACGGTATAAAACGGCACCGAGCGCAGAAGCGGCGCCCCGACTTTCGGGTCCGGCATGTCGGCATTGTAGATGGGATAGAAATACTGGGCGTACTCGCTGTCCCGCCCGCCTTCGTAGACATTGTCGCCGGTGTTGACGATAATGTCCGGGTGCGCCTGGTACGCATAATAAGCAACCGCCCGCTGGCCCGGATCGCCGTAAGAATTGTCCCCGAACGCGACAAACCGGGTGGGTTCCCCGCGCTTCTTGCGAGTCGCAAAGTAGCCCTCGGCGATGGTCTTCCCGCCGCCCCGCAGGCGGTAATAGTAGGTGTGACTGAGGCGAAGGCCGGACAAGCTGGCAGCGTAATTGAACCGCTTGTCCGTGTCGCCCTGCCAGCGCTCGGCTCGGCTGATCGGCGCGGTCTTGCCGTAGGCTTTGGTCAAGCCGTAATCCAGCGTAAATTCGGCGGGCATCAGCTCCGTCTGCCAGGCAACCACCGTGGTTTCCTGCCCATTGACCAATCTGCTTGCCGGGCCGGGCTGAACATAGGGCAGGGCGGTGAACTTGGGGAGCGTCGTCCCCGGCGCGGCGAACAGCCCGCGCCCATTGGGAGTAAGAGCAAGAAACGTGACGCCGCCGGCAGAGCGCAAAAAACCGCGCCTGGAAAGTTGGGACACTGAGCTTTCTCGTTTCTTTGTGAGTAATTATGGGCGCAAACCCGCAAATCTAGTCGCGAAACTGTTGCGCTTCACATAGAGCCAAAGGACCTAGCCTGAAAAGGCCGGATGTTCGTTGCCCTACTTCCCCGCCGTGAACTCCTGCAAGTACGCGCCGGTCGGGTCAGTGTACGAAATCCAGACCGCGTGCGTCTCCGGGTCCACTTGCAGCGTGTGCGACTTCGGATGCGTCGGGACATTGCCCGCCAGCGCGATTGCCTGCCCGGTTTCCTGAACCACCGAGATTACCCCGGCGTCCCCGCAGGCGCAGTACAGGCGCTGCTTGTCTTGGTCAAAGGCGATCTGGTCCACGTAGCCGGGGGCGATGGCGACCGAAGACAAAACTTTGCCGGTGTTCTCATCCAGCATCACGACGGTGCCATGACCGGCGCTGAAGACATGGTGCGTCTTGGTGTCAATCGCCATGCCGTGCGGCGAGGTCATCGGCGCGGTCGGCCAGCTTGCCTCGACTTTCAGCGTCGCCGGGTTGATCACCTGCAAAACATTGGCGGGCTTGATGTTCTGGTACAATCGGTCCGTGCCGGGATCGTACATAACATACTCCGGCGCTCCGGCCACCGGGACCGCGCCGACAAGCGCATTGGTTTTAGCATCAAACACCCAGTCTTCCGTCGCGTCGTCATGGCAGACATACAGCGTGTCGGTCTTCGGGTCCAGCTCAATGTCGTCGCCGGGGCCGGACAGCGTGATTTCGGCGGTCTTCGCCAGTGTCGTGTTGTCGAAAACGACCAGCTTGCCGCCGCCGCCCGCCGTGAACAGCTTGTTGTCGGCGTCATCTACCGCAACGCCGTTGATCTTCGCGCCCGTCGGCAACTGCTGCACCGTGTTGGTCTTCAAATCCAGCACGACCAGCGTGGTTTTGCCGGGATGCGAGGCGTAAAGCCGGTGCTTGGCAGAATCAATCTGCATATAATCAAAGCCGCCCGGTCCGCCCGGAACGACAATCGGCGTCATCGGCGACAGCAGCGGTGCATCGGCGGCAGCCGTGTGAGACGCGGCCAGAGTCGAAAAAAGAGCCGCCGAAGCGGCAATGTGCGTGATTTTCATAAAAGGGTCTTTCTTTGACAAACGAGAAAGTTAGGTTCCGGCAGGCAGGCCCTGCGCTTTATCGCGCTTGTCCCGATTGGAGAGGCCGTCCGGGGTTTGCATGGCTTTCCCGCTTTTTCCGCACCCTGCCAGAACCGGCAGGAGGATACTGGAAATCAAGATGAGGGCGATAAGACGTATCAACAAGTTCATGGTCGTTCCTAGATCGTGAAAGCGAAAAAGCCTCGGACTGAGCCGTTGCGGTTCAATCTGAGGCATCTTTGCGTTAGGGAAGCGGCGTCGAGTTGGCGTACAGGCCGTTCGCGACGTTTTGGCAGGTTTCGCCATCACTGTCCACAGGATAGTTGCCAGAGACTCCGCCCGCGCCGGTATAGCTGCCAACCGCGCTTGGGTCGTAGCACCAGTCGGTTGCCAGGGTGGGATCAACGGGAATGACAATAGTTGCACCGCTGTCGTTGCCGCCGGTGTAGTTCGCCATCCGCATACGGATCGGCTTCACATGACCATCAACAAAACACATATTTTCGAGGCCGCCGTGTCGAAGCGCTGCTGTGCTTTTGTAATGACCACTGGCATTGTCGTCCGCGACCGAAAGGTTATCCCAGGTATCGCCAAAGGCGACTGTCTGTGCAGGATTAACAAGCGAGGCGATGCTGCGGCCGGGCCGCAAAGTTTTCCCGTTGGCATCTTGTGTCTGCGCTCCGATAAGGCCATAGCCGCCGTCACTGGTGATGCCGTCATCGTAGCCGTAGCCAATGCACTCGCCGGTGGCGTTGTAGTTGTCCCAGCAGCCGCCGCCGACATCCAGCTTGCCGGCTGGGCCGGGCCGCTTCAAGGGGTTTGAGCTGCCGGTCCCGTCACTGGTCGTTGCGAGCGCGTCGGTACGGTCCGGGCAAAGGAAGACGTTGACGTTTTTCAGATAGGGCTGCAAAGTCGTGAAGTAGTCAGGCGTGTAGGCCGTGTTGTCAATGCCGCCTGGCTGAAGAGCCTTTGAGACGGTCGGCGTAAACTCGTCGTAGTCCTGGTTGTACATTGTATAAGCCAGGCCGATCTGCTTGAGGTTGCTTTCGCAGACGGCGCGGCGGGCGTTTTCGCGCACTTTTTGGAAGACGGGAAATAAAATAGCGGCGAGAATCGCGATAATGGCAATAACGACGAGCAGCTCAATCAAGGTGAACGCTCTACGGGAAGCGTTTGAGGAACGGAAAGACATGCTTGACTCCTTAACCGATGTCCGGCGAACGGCGCAAAAATGTGCCGCCGAAACTGTACCTCAGATGACGGTTGTGTTGTGTTAAGAGAAGATTAAGGTTTTGTGATTTTTGGGAGGGTTGCAAGAAGCCTCTCCCGTCCCAATTTTGGGGTGGGGGGGCTTGCAGGACTCTCCCCGCCCAATCGCGAATAACCATACAGAACACGCAGACAGGGCCAGGGAGGGCGCGGAAAGATGCACGGGAGACCGCTGCTGGTAGGCGGTGCGGCATTCGCCGCCGGGATTGGATTTGCGGCATTCGGCGGACTGCCGCCTGTCGCTGCCTTGTGTCTGGCTGCGCTCGGAATTGGGACCATGTTCGCCGGGAAACGGCCCGCGCTGTTTCTCATGGGCCTGCTGTTGCTGGGCGTAAGCGCTGGGGCAGTCCGCATGGCGGCGTTTGAGACTGTCGCGCCGTCGGACGTTTCGCGCCTTGCCGATGGGCCGAGGCCGGTGACGCTGGTGGGAACGATTGGGAGCGACCCGGAAGCGCGGCCCGGCGGGCGGGTAACGTTCTTTCTGCGGGCGGCGTCGGCGCAGGAGCGCGGCGGCAGCGCGGCGGTGACGGGCGAAGTTTCAGTGACGCTGGGGCCGGACGCGGCGCGAAGCGTCTCGCTGGACTACGGCGACGCGGTGCGGCTGACGGGGCAGCTTCAGGCGCCGGAAGACGCGACCAATCCCGGCGCGTTCTCCTGGCGCAACTATTTGGCACGCCGGGCGGTCTACTCTGAGCTGAGGGTCAAGCGGCCCGGTGCGGCGGCGATTTTAGGCGGCGGCAGTGTGAACCCGTTTCTCCGCCTGGCCTGGCAGGTGCGGAAGCGTGCGCTTTGGGCTATTGATTCCAGCCTGCCGCCGGTCCCTGCCGCCGTGCTGTCGGGGATTTTGATCGGGCGGCGGTCTGACCTGCCGCCGGGGCTGCTGGCGGACTTCGTGCATACTGGCACGGTGCATATTCTCGCCTCGGCGGGCCTGCATGTCGGGATACTTGCATTTTGGCTGGAGCGGCTGGGGCAGAAGCTGACCCTGCCGCGCAAAGCGCAGGCCGTGCTGCTCATCGCAAGTCTGCTGCTGTACGCGCTGGTCTGCGGGGGCCGTCCGGCGGTGGTCCGAGCGGTGCTGATGGCCGCGCTGTACTTCGGCGCGGCCCTGTTTGAGCGCGAACCCGACGGTCCCACGGCAGTCGGCGCGGCGGCTTTAGTCATCCTGGCCGGGCAGCCGACTGCGCTGCTGGAGCCGGGTTTTCAGCTTTCGTTCCTCACCATTGCGACGCTGTCCGTCACCATGCCGGTTTGGAGCGGCTTCTGGCATCCGAAGCTCGCCGTCATCAAGCCAAGCTGGCTGTCCAAATCCGCCGAGTGGGCAATAGACGGCTTCGGCCTGTCGCTTCTCGCGCAAATAGGCGCACTGCCGGTCATGGCGGCGGCCTATTCCGAGGTTTCGCTGACCGCCTGGGCGGCCAATGCATTCGTTGTCCCGCTGCTGTTTCTGCTCATTCCACTAGGCTTTGCAGGCATTTTGCTGTGGACAATCTCGCACGCGCTCGGTGCAGTGGTGCTTGCCCTGTCA
Source organism: uncultured Armatimonadales bacterium (assembly GCA_964236795.1). Taxonomy (GTDB): domain Bacteria; phylum Armatimonadota; class Armatimonadia; order Armatimonadales; family Capsulimonadaceae; genus JANXMY01. The sequence goes on from CAXSFV010000012.1 coordinate 68,446, forward strand.
GGGTGGGGTGTGACGCTGATTGCGCGGGTCGTGACAACACTCGGCGAGCTGCCGTGGGCCTATCTCGCCCTGCCGCCGCCCCCGCTGCCGCTCATTCTGGGATTTTACGCGCTTGTCTACGGAGGGACCAATGCTTTACAACAACTGGGAAAACATGCTGACGCGCCGGCGTCTGCTGCTGGCGCCGCTCGTGCTGGGACCGGCAGCATGGTGGGGATTGTCCCGCCGCCCTGACCCGGATCGGGGGAAGCTGCGGGTCATCGCCGTGGATGTCGGCCAGGGGGACTGCACACTGGTTATCACGCCGGGCGGGCGGACGCTCTTAATAGACGGCGGCGGGACAAGCGACGAAGCGGCGGCGGGGGATACGGATGTCGGGGCGAAGATTGTCGTGCCGTTTTTGGAGTATCTCGGCATCAACAGGATTGATGTGCTGGTCGCGACCCACCCGCACGGCGACCATGTCGGCGGGCTGCCTTCGGTCCTGCGCGGCCCGCAAGTTGGCTTCGTTCTCGACGGGACGGCGCTTCCGTACCCGTCGCCCGCCTATGCGGAGTTCCGAAGCTTGGTAGAGCGCAAACAAATCGCCTGTGCGCGTGCTGTGCGGGGGCAAAGCTTCGACATGGGCGGCGGCGTGCGCGTCTTGGTCCTGAACCCGCCGCCGGATAGCGCTTACGGCACGTCTGCGGCTTACGGGACGAGCAGCGACGATGCGACCATCAACAACTACTCCGCCGCGCTCCAAATTGACTACGGCGCGACCCGCTTCATCCTCACCGGCGACGCTGAGACCGACGCCGAAGCCGCCATGCTGGTTGCCCATGGCGATCTGCGCTGCGACGTGCTGAAAGCCGGCCATCACGGCTCCAAAAACGCCACAAGTGACGACTGGCTTTCGCGTTTACAGCCTCGCCATGCCGTCATCTCCTGCGGCCGCCACAACCGCTTCGGCCATCCCGCGCCGTCCACACTGGCCCGGCTGGACGCGCACGGCGCTGAGGTCTTCCGCACCGACCGCCAGGGCGCGATCACGTTCGTCAGCGACGGCAAGACCGTCACCGCCCGGCCTTTTCTCCATGGATAAAGCGGTAAAACTCGGCGATGTTTCGGAGGCCGAAATTTTGGAGACAACAGCCTCGCACCGCCAGTTTCGGCGGCTCCCGGCGCCCATTAGAAAGCCCCTCTTGCCATGAAGTTTTCTTTCCTCCCGGCACTCCTGCCCCTCGCGGCCATTGCCCTGGCCGCGCCTGTTCACGCACAAACGTTCTCGACCTACCTGGACGGCGCTCAGGAGCCGACTCCCTCCCTCGCCACTGGATTCGGCACCGTTCAGCTTGATGCGGGCGGCCCGACCGGCGAATACCTGCTGGTCAGCGAGTCCGTTTCCGGCCTGTCGTCGCCGCTGACCGAGTTCCACATCCACGGGCCGGCGGCGCCCGGCTACGAGGGTCCTGTCTTGTACAACATTGCAAGCGCCGCAATGGGCGACCCGCTCGGACTGCTGGGCAAGACCAGCTTCTCGTTCACGAACTTCGAGATTGACCTGCCGAGCGTCGTTAAGGCCGATAACGGCTCCTTGTTCACCCAGGCGCAGCAGGTGACGTTTCTGGACGCCGGTGTGGACTACTTGAATGTCCATACGACAAACTACGCCGCCGGCGAAATTCGCGGCCAAATCCCGTCGGACGCCCCTGTACCGGAGACCGGCACCGCCATCTCCTTCGGCCTGCTGCTGGCCCTGGGCGGTTTGGCGATTTCCCGCCGCCGCGCCGTCAAGAACGCCGCCTAGCGTCTTTGAATCGCACCGCCGCCGGAACCTCCAAGTTCCGGCGGCGTTTTTTGTGCGCTTTCTCTGTGCGCTGTCCTCGTCAATGGCTGGGGCCGGAACCCCAAATGATGTTGTTCGGCTGCGGCGGGACGGACGCGAGTAGTTTCTGGGCCTGGGCGGAAAGTGTAACCGCTGCCGCCGGGGCGGGCGCGGCGGCGGGTGCGGCAGGCGCTGCCGGAGAAACCGAGTGGGTGTACGACGTGCTGCTGGCGAGTGCGCTGACTGCGTTCATGGAAATCCCTTTCACTGAAGACGAGTAATTTGATAACGGCAACACGCTGATTGTCGGCAGGCCGGCGGGGTTCATTAGGGGAGAAAGTAACCACAATGGCACTTTCGGGGTTCCACACGACGGAAGCGGCGGCGCTGTTTGATAACGCGGCCTACGCGGCGATGGAAACTCTGCTTGAGTCCGCAGAGACATCAATCCGGCTGACGTTCTACCTGTTCGGCGGGCCGGATGCCGACCGCATGGCAGCAATCATGGCCGCAAAGGCAGCGGCGGGCGCGGACGTGCGCGTGCTGCTCGACAGGTCGCTTGGCCTCGGGCCGACCCTGCCCCAAGTGCTGTGGGAATGCCGCCGCACCTATGCCAAGCTGCGACGGCTCGGCGTCCCCGTGCGCCTCAGCGACCCGCGCCCGCTGCCGGAGTCGCCGAGGAAAGCGACTCTGTCGCACCACAAGTATATTGTGGTGGACGACCGGGAAGCGCTGGCCGGCGGCATGAATGTCGGCACGGTGTTCCGGCGCTACCACGACCTCATGCTGTCTTTGACCGGCCCGATTGCCGCCGACTTAGCCCATCAGTTCGACGCCGATTGGGAGTGCGCCGGCGGCGCACCGCTTCCGCCGCCGGCACAAGACTTTGACGTACTTGCTCCATTCACGGGCAGTCCATCGGCATCGGCACGGGTGGTCGGAACACGGATCGGGCAGCGCACGACGCAGGCCGCGCTGATCCAAAACCTGCGCCGTGCCCAAACCTCCGTCTGCGTCGCCCTCTGCGAGATGGGCCGGACCGCGCTTCTGGAGGAGCTGATCGCCTGCCACGCTCGCGGCGTCCTTGTGCGCGTCCTGCTCGACCCGCAGATCATGGCAAGTTTTGGCCCGTCGGGCCTCTTGAACGCCGGGGCGACTGAGACCCTGCTTGACGCGGGGATCGCCGTGCGCCTCTACCGTCTCGGACCGGATTTTGTGCGTCTGCATCTCAAAATGGCGATTTTCGACGGGAAGAGCGCCGTTGCCGGGTCCACGAACTGGACACGCGGCGGCTTTGAGTGGGTCGGCGAGACCGACATTGAGCTGCACGGCGGGGGCGTGATCGCCGAGCTGTCCGCCCACTTTGAAGCCGACTGGCAGCGTTCCGACCCCGCCTCTATCCCAACCCGAAGCGCCCATCTCCTGCACGATTGGTACGAGAAATGGGCGCAGTGACGAAAACAGCGGCAAAAGGCCACGGACTTCTGTCCATGGCCTTTGCTGTTTCCATAAAGCCGGTCACGGCACGTTCACATGGTAGCCGGACATCTCCGTATTAGTGCCGATGCCGGCGCTGAAAAATCGTTGCTGTAGGCACCGACAGTGATCGTCGTTTCCGGACCGGCATAGATCCTGAGCGTCTGGTTGCGCTTGTTGAAGTCCTGGATGGTATCGGTCAGGTAATACGCTAAATCCTGCCCGCCTGCCGTTGTTTCCAGATAGACCTGGCCGCAGGCGCCGGGCGCGTACCCATTGAGGGGAGCGGAAACGTACTCAATGACCAAGCGCTTGTGGGCCGGCACGACAATGCTCTGGCTGGTCCATGGGCCGTTGTCGTTCTGGGTTTGAAGCAGGTACTGGAACGGTTGTGTCGGGGCCGCGACATCGGTGGGGGTAGTCACCAGCGGCGCAATGGCAACGGTGACGGCGACCGGGCCACTGGCCGTGTGCACTGGGCGGGAAGAGATGAGGCCGATGGCCTCGATCAGTGCGAGTGTGCCGAAGCCCGCGAACAGGCGCGGGGCGGCAGTTTAAACAGCGGTTTTGGCGGAGCGTTTGCGGCGGGTTTACCCTCTGGTTTGACTTCCTGCTCTCCCTGCGTGGAACCTACTATAGTTAGTCCGGCCATAGCGCGTCATACCCTACTTATTCAGTATCAGGCTCTGGCCCTCTGAACGACAAAGGCGGCGGCACATCAATCTGTATAGCAAACGTAACCGCGAGGTTGCGGGTTTTCCACGTTTGCAATAAGCCCACGAATTTTATTTTTGCTGTCCTTTTTTCAGGGCATTTACCGCAAGAAGTTTGAATTCTTAGAGCAAAAAACGATTAAAAAATGATCCTAAAGAAAACTACGATTACAACCGATACCTATAATGGGCGCACTTTGGGTGATGATCAAACGTTTTTCTGCCGATGCTATAGGTAGCCGGTAATTTTGCTGGCTGTTCACAGACGATATATCGGAAAGAGAAACAATTGGAAGAAGTAATAGCCTTCATTCTGACAGTCGCCATTGTGATTGTCGCATCAACTCTTTTCGTCCTTGTGATGAAAACCAAGACCCGCAACCGCTAGGGGCTTTTGCCAACAGACAAGCAACTAACCTCTTGCCATTGGTGGTAAGAGGTTATCTTGCAGGTTCTTCAAGCGTGGAACACCATTGACCCAAGCCTGACGCAAGCCCTTACCCGGAAGCCAAACCCCACTGCGATTGCAGTCAGGCCGCCGAGGGCCAGCAGCAGGCCAAGCGAGACCGTTATCGAGGCTTCCGGGACGGCGGCGGGGGTGAAGTGGAACCCCGCACTAGTACTAGTGCCGGTTCCCCTGCTTCGGCAAGACCCCCGTATTTCTTCGGTGTAATTTTCTCTGCGCGTCGCCGATAATCGGTTTACCAGTCACGCTTTGAGAAATTGCCGAAAGAAGGCGCTCCTATGAAAAATCCCTACTTGGAAAGCCTGCTTTCCCGGATCAACGATATTCCGACCCTGCCGGCGAGTGTCCTGCGGGTCATGCAGATGATTGAAGACCCGTTCTGCTCGTCGTCCGATTTGGCGAAAGTCATTCAGGCCGACCCGGCCATGGCGGCCAAAGTGCTGAAGCTGGCGAACTCGTCGTACTACGGCTTCCGGCAGAAGATCGCCAACATCCCGCAGGCCGTGACTTTGCTCGGCTTCGCCACACTCAAAAACACGCTGCTGGCCGCCGCCGTTTTTGATCTGTTCCGGGTTGCCGGGACCGGCTTCGATCTGCCTGCGCTGTGGACTCATTCGGTGACGACCGCGACCGCCGCGAAGCTGCTGGCGAAGCGGGCTAAGTACCCGCAGTCGGAGACGGCGTTTACCGCCGCGCTGATGCACGATGTCGGGAAGATTATTCTGGCCCGCTTCATCCCGCAGGGGCTGGCCGAGATTGTCGGCGTGGTCGAGACAGAGCATCTGGCGATGTATGACGCCGAGAAGAAAATCTTAGGACTGTCGCACCCGGCCCTCGGCGCGTGGGTGCTGGGCCGCTGGAGCCTGCCCGCGCCGGTCGTGGAAGCCGTCGAGTTCCATCACCACCCGACGCGGGCGCAGAACAGCTTTGATCTGGCGGGGATCGTGTATCTTGCGAACATCTTAGCTCACCGCTCCGGCATCGGCTACAGCGGCGATGGGCTGACGCGCGAGATGGACCCGGTCGTGCTGGAATATTACCATCTTAATGAGGCCGCGCTGGCGGATATGCAGGACGCGCTGGTCTTCAAGCGCCTGGAAATCGAAGCCTACGCGATGTCGGCGGCGTAAGAACCCCTCCCGCCTCGTTCCTCGTCTCCCTCCCCTGTTAGGGAAGGGCTTCGGAGAAGAACGGGAAGGAGGTGAATGATGCTGCCCTTTGCCCTGTCCGTCCTCATTCTCCGGCCCTTCCCTAACAGGGGAGGGAGACGAGGAACGAGGCGGAAGGGGTTCCTAATCCTATGACCGAACCCATTCATTACAAACTCGGACGCACCGGCCTTTGGGCGGCGTTTCATCCCGTGCTTGACGGCCTGCGGCCGACTTGGCAGCTTGCCGTGTCCGCGCGGAACCGGGGCGGGACTAAAGTGCTGGCCCCACTGCTGGAAACCTCGGTGCTGCGGCCTCTCGCGACGGTCCGGGTCAAAGGGGAAGCGTACCCGCTGACGATTGACTGGCACGAGCTGGGGCGCGGCGGGCGGCTGTCTTTGGGCGGCACCCGGAAGCTGGGGCAGGGCGGGGCGGAGCTGGAATGGGAGATGCGCTGGCTGCCGGTTCCGAAGCAGGACGGCGCGTTTACAGCCGAGATGCGCCTGCGGACGACCCCGCGCTGCACGGGGTCGCTGCGGATTGATCTGGCGTCGGCCCTGCATCAGCCCGAAACATGGCGGCTGGGCGGAGCGCTGGCGTCCGGCCATGCGGCGCTGTGCGCCTTTTCCCCCTACCACAAGCAGGCATTGGGGCTGGTCGCGCTTACGGGGGACGCCGAATGGGCGGACGGCGGCGGCTGGACCCTGGATCTGCCGTCGTTTTCGCTCGGCGGCGGCAAGCTGATCACGTTCGGCCTCTGCTTTGGAGCTGCGGAAACCGACGGCGACGCGCGGGCGTCATTAGTCACGCAGTACGCGGCAGGTGCCGAAGCCGCGCTGCACCCGTTAGATTGCATTCCTGCGCTGGACCCCAAAGAAGCCGTCGCGGCGCTGTCTTCGCCGGACTCTTACCACCCTGTCGGCATGGAGCGTCTGTACCTGAAAACGCCGACCGAAGACACGTTCTGCGGCGCCGGACTATTAGAGCCTGCCGGGGCGCTGTCCGCGCTGTGGGACTGGAACCGGCTGCACGCCGTACCAGGTATCCCGCGTTTGGTGCGCTTTGGCGCCCACGGCCTGTGCGCTGACTTTCAGGTGATGGGCCGAGCAGGCGAGCCGGAGCCGAACAAAGGCGCGTTTTGGGATAATCTCACAAATGGAAAAGGCGCGGATTTCGCGGGCGGGCAGACGTTCGGCCTTGCGGCCAATGCCCGGCTGGCCCGGTCGCTGTTTCGCTTGTTTGAAGTGTCCGGCGAGCCGCTGCTGCGGCAGTCGGCGATCAACATCAGCCAATGGCTTCTGTTAAAGCAAAATGAGCGCGGCTTCTACGACGGCGCCCGGGTCCACGCAACGCGCGGTCTAGGGACCGACGGGCGAATGCTGCCGTCGCCGTGTGCTTTGGACGGCGCAGAGGCGATTCGAGCATGGACGGCGGCCTACGGGGCGACCGGCAATGAAGTTTGGATCAAGGCTGCCTGGCGCATCGCCGACTATCTGCTTCAGCACCGCCTGCACGACTTCGACGCCCAGCCGCCACCCGCCATTGCAAGCGTCATCGCCTCACTGATGGCGCTGGATGCTGAAGCGCCCAACCCGCGCCTGCGGACAGCGATGGCCGAGTGGGGAAGCTGGCTTCTCGCCCAGCCGCTGCCTGCCGATCTGCCGTCCATGAACGCCGACGGCCTGCATTCGGGCCTATTCGAGTGCGCCCAAACCGGCTTCCGGCTGTTCAGTTTGTTCCAAAATCCCGCCTACCTGCGCTATGCGTTTGCGGCGCTGAGCGCCGTGCCGGACACGTCCCGCACGGCGTCATGGCGGACAATCGCCGCTCATCAGTCGGCTTTGCTGTCGCTGGCCGGGCTGCTGTCGGGTTCGAAGATCAGCTTTGATGCGCCGAGCGTGACGCTCGACTGGCGGGTCTTCACGCCGGACCCGGCCGCCGCGCCGTCTCTGCGCCTGCAAGCGGCGGGCGGCGCGGACGCCCGCGTGGACTGGCTGCCGCTGGTCTGCCGGGCCACCGACCAGCTTCTCCTGCTTGTCGTCGCCCCGCCGTCCGCCGAAGCCGTCTCGGTCTGGAAAAACGGCAAGCGCCCGCTCCTGCGCGACCTGCGGACGGGCGGCGTAGACACGGACGCGCCGCTGTCGCTGATTTCGGGAAAAGAGCGCTGGGCGCGGGCGGGCCTGTTCACAGTAGACCCATAAGCGTACCCGCGAGGGTAAGCGCTTTCTCGTCTTTCCGCCGTCACTTGTTCGGCAGGGGCGGCAGGCTCGCCCGGCGCAGGCACCAGTCTAGGACCCAAGGCCACTCGCCGTACCCGTAATAAGGCGAGATATGCCCGCTGCCGGGCAGCTTTTGCGCTTCCAGCCCCAGCCCGGCGGCATACGCCACCGACTGGTCAAACGTTGAATAATCGTCGGTGTCCGACGCGATCAGGACCGTCTCGCGCCCGACCGCCGCGAGGCCCGCCGGGGACAAAACAGGCGGAAAAAACGCCGCCGTCCCCACCAAATCCAAGGGCGGGATTTCCGGGACCACATACGGCGGCGCGACCAGCAGCACCCGCGCCGCGACCGGGCCGGGCCGGGTAAATCCCGGCTCCTGAGACATCGCCGCATGGCGCATCCAGTTGACCGCCCCCATCGAGTGCGTCAGCACCGTCAAATCCGCGTCTTCGGGCGTCGCGCTGAGCGCCGCGTGAATGAGCGCCATCCAGGCCGCCGGGTCCGGGTTCGTCGGGTCCGCCATCTTCGGCGCGAGGACCGTGTGGCCTGCCGCCGTCAGCTCGCCCGCCAGCCATTCCTGCCAGTGCGCAGGCTTGTTGCCGCCCCAGCCGTGCAGGATGAGAAAGTCTGCCATTGTGTGAGTCTCCGTGCCGTCATTCTGACAGACCCCCGCGCCTTTGTCAAGAAAAACCACGTGTGACTTCTATCACACCCGCCCCACATCCGCCGCGCCGGTGCTTGCGGCCTGCCCCGCCTCCTCACCCTCGCCCTCCTAAACTCCTGGTCTGAGCGGAAAACGCCAAATACAAAAACGCCCGGCCTCATCGCTGAGACCGGGCGTTTGCCTTCCTTGCGCTTTAGCGCACCATCTTTAAGCGTTCTTTCACAGCATCATTCGTGTTGTCGTCACCTAGTTCGGCGGCTTTCTGATAAGCCGCTTTTGCTCCGGCATGGTCTCTCGTGAGAAGGACCTCACCTTGATAGTAGTACGTCACCGGCGAGTTCGGGTACAGCTTGACGGCCTCTTCGGCGTGAGCCAGAACCTCTTTGTCGCTCCAAAACCCTTCTTTCTGATAAGCAAGCAGAGAGTCCGCGAGGGCTTGCAGGTGTTCCAGCGTGTACGGCACCTGATTCGGCAGTGCGTCGCCCATCACAATCTCCGGGAACAGCACCCGGAGAAACGGCTTACCGCCATTATCCTTGCTGTCCTGGTAATCCAGCATAAATGCAGCATGGTTGTACATCTGAACGGCTTCCGCCGGTTGGTGTGTCTTGACCAAGACTAAGGCATATTCCGCCCAGATGTCGGCGCTGCCTCCGATCCCACTGCTGACACCTAACCCGGAGCCTTCCACAAGAACTCTGCGAAGGGCTTGACTGGCTTCATTTAATCGTCCTGCCGCTGTGTATGCTTCTGCCAAGCCTTGATAAGCCCCGCCATCGTTTGGGACATACTTTAGTGCACTTTGAAACTCTGCGATGGCATCCGTGATGTGGCCCGATTTGAGCAGAATATGCCCCTGAACAATCGCATCATTAGCCTTCTCATCAGCTTCGAGCAAGTAGGCAGGCGTCGGGTTGTGGATCGAAAGGGTTCTGATCAAGGGAATTTGCGTTCCTACTGCCGCACCCAGCTTCTTCTGGGTCTGGGCTTGCGTAGAAGTGAACAGGCTCATAAGCCCCATCCCAGCTAGTAGGGTTGCGTTTCGTATTGCATTCATGATGTTTATTCTCCTGTACGGGTCAAAGGCATTTCATTATGGTCGGCCGCTAGATTTATTCGCGGTTCGCCAAGATCGTGGTCCACTGCGGTGGGATATTTGTCACGGTCGGCGTATACGTTGGACCGGGGTTAGGCGGAGCCGGATTTTGTCCCGACACAGACCAAGTACCAGGTGTGACCCAAGTGAGAGTAACAGCCCAAGTGTAGGTATATTTTTGTAACGGAACCCAAATGCCCCCTGTCGGTTGATACATAAGCCAGGCTTGCAAAGTGTCATTGGCAGTCATCGTATCCCCAATTTTGTTTCCAGGCCCAACCTGAATTGCAGGACTGTCATTTTCAGTTCCCGCTGACCCTGCCGCCCAACTGTAGTTGAAGTACTCAAAAGAGTTATCAAGGGAGTTGGCATTATTGTTGGGACCTACCCCGGCTCCATTGTACTGGTGATTGGGTTGAGCAAGTTGCGTGAAACAGCAGGTGCCGCCTGAGAAGGGGGCGGGAACGGTTACAACAACATCATGCCAGTAGACCCCGCCTGGGAAGCCTGTACCAAAGGCAGGATAAAGACCATAGGCATCGTTGGCATGGCTGTAGTACACGTTTCCTGTTTCGACCTTCCAAACAGCCGTGGGCTTGATAAACGTGATTGTTGAAGACGTTGCGGTCACACTGCTGGTCGTGCCGTTGGGGAACGTAAGGCCGACAACGCACTTGGCGGTCACAGCGTCTTTGCCAATCTCGTCGTAGAAGCTGATGGAGCTGCCGCTGCTCAGGCCGTTGCCGGTCGTGTCCGTCTGGGATAAGTCACTCGCCGTCAGCGGGAACAACTGCTGCGGCGTCTTTCCGTCCGCCGCTACACCGTTTTCGTTCCAAGTCTTGATCGGGTTGCCTTGTGTCCCGCCGCTGAACGACCAGGTGTAGCTGGTGATCTTTGTTCCCGGAGGAAGGCTGTCCGGCTTCGCCGGCATCGCCAGCGTCGCCTGGATTTGCTGGCCTGTCAGTGCGTTGCCTGTGGTAGGGTCTTGGCCTGACAAGTTGATGTAGACCGGGTACACCGTGTAGCCCACTGCTCCGCCCCCGCTGCTGATCCTGTCCTGAGTGCTGTAGGTGAAGGTCGACGTGAGCGTCCGCATCGTCAGCGGCCCCGGACTGCCCGCGTTGGTCGGCTTGTAGTCTGTACCGAGGACGCCGTACTTCGGCGGGGCGGGATACGTGACGGTGTTGCCGATGTCGTCGCCTGCGGTCTGCTTCGTCACGTTCATTCCAGCCGGCGGGGTGGAGACATCACTGATCTGCATATTGATGCCGGCGGCTTCCACATAGGAAACTATCGGCGGGCCGGTGGACGTGTCGCCGGGCGCATCCGGGGTCCAGACGAGGCTGGGGGTGACGCTCAGGGTCATGGTGCCGGAGCCATACGCAACATTGGGGAAGTTGGGACTGGCCGTGGTGTTTTTGGCGGACACCGGCTGGGTGGTGTTGGCAGGGGGCGTGAACGTGTAGGTATAGTTGGCGGTGTAGTGACCCGCCTGGGCGCGGGGACCTGCCAGCATCAGGCTAACAAGGAGCGCAGAAACGACGGGGCGCAGAAGTCAACATAGGTCCTCCGTATTGCAGGCCGTAGAAGACGCCCGGCGTTCAGCGTCTATGGCTTATTGTAGCACGGCTTACGCATGGTGTCAAGGACTATTTTTGCTATTTTTTGCGCTACATCTCGGCGCGTTTGGCGAGGTCGCTTTGGGTCAGGCTTACGTTGACCCGCAGGCTGCCGTTCGGCAGGGCCGTTCCCTGCGTTTCGGCGAGGCGCAGCAGGCAGGCAGCGACCCGGCCGGGGGCATCACGGGTCATCATCACCTCGGCCTGGGTGTTTGCGTCCCGCACCCGCAGGGACAGGATTTGCAGCAGGGTCCAGGCGGCGGGCTGGTCCATCAGCAGGATACGCAGGGTGTCCCCTTCCAGCAGTAGCAGCATGGACGGCTTTAGAGTGGAAATGTCGGCGGAGCGCGGCTGGCCGTCCAAAAGGCGCATCTCGCTGAAGAAATCACTTGGGCCGAGAATGTTTAAGATGACTTCGCCGCCGCTCGCCTGGTGGACTTTCACCCGGCCCGACTCGATCAGGTACAGCGACCCCGGCGGCAAGTGCTGTTGAAATTACCAGTGCAAGATATGTGCCAATTCAAGATGTGTGCCAGGTCTGCCGATACTAGAAGAAATGCCGACATTTCAAACGCCGCCTGAGACTGTCGCTCGCGGCTTAAGGAAAGAAATACGATTTTGCACAACGCTTTCACGATGACTCGCGCCGCCTTCTCCGTGCTGCTGCTTGCCGGAAGTACCCTGCTTGCCGGCAGCAGCCTGCTGCCCTCGGCACAGGCCGATGCCCCGGCAGCGGCCTTGTACGACCTTGCCGATTTCGGGTCGCCGGACGATGCCGCAAGCCCCTTTCCCGTCGGCATATCGCCTGCGGCGCTGGTTGCCGGGCCGAAAGGGACATTCTACGGGTTGTCCCAGTCCGGCGGGGCGGGCGGCGGCGGCACGGTGTTCAAAGTTCAGCCGTATGGCACCGATGTCACGCCGTTGTACGCGTTCGGCAGCAGCGACGGAACCCCGTCCAGCCTGACCCTGAGCGCCGCCGGGATACTCTACGGGACATCGGTGGACGGCGGGCTAAATGCAAACGGCCTCCTCTTCAAGCTGGCCGCCGACGGCACCGGGTACCGGGCGCTGTATGCCTTCAGCGCGACCGACATCAGCGGTGTCAACACGGACGGTGCTTCCCCTGCCGGCCCCCTGCTGGAAGACGGCGGGATTCTGTACGGCGAAGCGGAATACGGCGGGCCAAACGGCGCCGGGGTGGTTTATTCGCTGCATCCCGACGGCAGCGGGTTCACGGCACTGCATACGTTCGGCTCGGATCTCTCCGCAAGCACCCCAAGCAGCACCGCTACCGACGGCCAAGTCCCGGTCGGCGGGCTGATTCAGGGTCTCGGGACGACGCTGTACGGAGTCACCAGCAACGGAGGAGCGGGAGACACCGGCACGATTTTTACAATCCACTCTGATGGAACCGGCTACTCGGTTCTGCATGAGTTCAGCGGTGCCGACATGAATTCCGTCAACACCGACGGTGCGGTGCCGGCGGCGTCGCTGACCCTCGGCACGGACGGCCTGCTGTACGGCGTGACGGCAGCCGGCGGCTCCGCTGGCCTCGGCGTGGTCTTCCGCCTCAGCCCCGACGGGACCGGCTTTACGGTTTTGCACGAGTTCAGCGGCGGGAATGACGGCAACTCTCCGCAGGCAGCTTTGGTGAAAGACCGGCTGGGGGACCTGTACGGGACCACTGTGGCCGGCGGCAGTGCCGGGCAAGGCACGATGTTCCTGCTGCCGGCGAATGGGTCGGGGTATGTGTCCCTTTACAGCCTGCAAAGCGGCGACGGAGCCAGCCCGACTCTGGCTGAAGGCAGCAGCGGTCTGGTCTACGGGATCACCGGCGACGGCGGCGTCTATTCCGGCGGAGAGTTGTTCCAGTTGGGTCTCACCCGTCTGCCCGTTCATATCTTGTGGGACAACGCAAGCGGCGCAGTGTCTTTGTGGAGCTGTGACGCAGGCACCGGCCTCTTCAGCTACCAGAACTACGGCCCGTATGACGGCTGGACGGCAAAAGCAGTCGCCGACGGCCCCGACGGCTTGTCGCGTATCTTGTGGACGCACACCAGCGGGGCGATGTGCCTGTTCAGCCTGGACAACGTGACCGGCAGTGTCGCAGCGGCGCACACCTACGGCGCGTATCCCGGCTGGACCGCCGCCGGTGTTTCTGTCGGCGCGGACAACACAACCCACATCTTGTGGAACAACGTGAGCGGCCAGGCGTCCCTGTGGAACTGTGACGCAGGCACCGGCCTCTTCAACTACCAGAACTACGGCCCGTATGACGGCTGGACGGCAAAAGCAGTCGCCGACGGCCCCGACGGCTTGTCGCGTATCTTGTGGACGCACACCAGCGGGGCGATGTGCCTGTTCAGCCTGGACAACGTGACCGGCAGTGTCGCAGCGGCGCACACCTACGGCGCGTATCCCGGCTGGACCGCCGCCGGTGTTTCTGTCGGCGCGGACAACACAACCCACATCTTGTGGAACAACGTGAGCGGCCAGGCGTCCCTGTGGAACTGTGACGCAGGCACCGGCCTCTTCAACTACCAGAACTACGGCCCGTATGACGGCTGGACGGCAAAAGCAGTCGCCGACGACCCTGACGGCTTGTCACGTATCTTGTGGACGCACACCAGCGGAGCCATGGCCCTGTTCAGCCTAGACAACGTGACCGGCAGTGTCACGGCGGCGCACACCTACGGCGCGTATCCCGGCTGGACCGCAGGCGCCCTCAGCGTAGGCTTCTAAAGAGCGTAGGCTTCTCAGCAGGGCAGATCTCAAAAACGCCCGGTCTCAATCTTGAGACCGGGCGTTTTTGGGTTCTGGTTCCAGCGCTTCGGCGACCTCGACTGAGAGGAACTTTGTTTCGCCGTAGCCGTAAAACGTGGACCAGGCGCAGTCGGCGGCGTCCCGGCCTACCGCGATCTGCACCAATGCCGGGCGGGGCTGGCGCTCGGTGGCGTCGAAAGCGACCCAGCGGCCGTCTAAGAACGCCTGAAAGTAGGCGTGGAAGTCGGGCGGCGTAAGCCCCAAGCAGTAGCCGGAGACGTAGCGGGCGGGGATGTTCAGGGCGCGGCAGAACGCAATGCCGAGGTGCGCGAAGTCCCGGCAGACCCCGATCCTCTGGGTCGCCGTGTCATACGCCGAAGTTCCGGCATCCGACGTGCCGTATTGGTAGGTGATATGCTCGTTGATCCAGTTGCAGATCGTCTGGACACGGGCAAAGCCGGGCAGGGCCTTGCCGAACATGTCGGTCGCCATCGCGACCAGACGGTCCGACTGGCAGTAGCGCGACGGCAGCGTATAGAGAAGCGTCTCGGTCGGCAGGTGCAGGGCGTCGGCCTCATAGGGCAACAGCCACGGAAACCGCGTGTCCGGCTGGGTCACCGTCGCTGCGTATTCAATGCGAACGTCGCCCGCCGGCATTAAAAACCGCCGGCAGGGATTGCCGTAGAAGTCCAAAAACGGCTCGGCGGCGGCAAACGGCGTGATCGTGAGCTGCGATTCCACCGCCTGCGCGGCTCCCATCTGCGCCGCCTCAATTTGCAGCGTCGTCGGCGTCGCATCGGGGACGGTCAAATCAGCAACCACAGAAATGTTGATTTTCATAGCGCTTTGAGTATACCCTGGCGCCAAACCGTGCCGCGCTGTGTTTCTCCTTGCTTGCCTGCTGTAGCACGGCTTACGAGAGTAAAAAAAAGCAAAAGCAGGTATTGACAAAGCTCGGTCTCTCTGTTACAATAGCCCATCATCATCTCCCCAATCGGTTGGGGGACACAAACAGAGGCGGCAATGATGCGGCAGACCAAACTTAATCAAATAGCAGCAGCGGCCTGCGCGGCGCTTGCCGGTCTCCTCTCCAGCTCGCTCTTTTTCTCGCCGCCGGCTCGTGCTGGCGTCATGATGCAGGGATTCTATACCAATGTTCCGTCTCCGGCGGCAGGCACGGCGTCCGCCCCCTGGTGGTGGGACAATTTAGCCGAACAGGCCGGTGCGATGCGCCAGGCCGGTTTTTCTGCCGTCTGGATCCCGCCCTGCCTTAAAGGCGCGTCCGGCGGCTACTCCGTCGGCTACGACCCGTTCGACGATTACGACCTCGGCAGCAAGAACCAGCAGGGAACCACGACCACCCGCTACGGCACCCGCGAGCAGCTTGAGCGGTCGGTCGCCGTCCTGCGGGCAAACGGGCTGGATGTGCTGGCAGACATTGTCGACAACCATCGCTCCGGCGACGACGGCCATTTCAATTTCCATTACAGCGACGCTTATGGAAATCCCAGCAGCGGACGCTTTCAAAAAGGCCCCGGCGATTTCCACTGGGCGTTCGGCGCCGACAATCTGCCGGAAGACCCGGATGTGCCGGACCCTGCCGCCGATTACGCCTACCAGTTCGGGCGGGACCTGGCCCCGATCAACGGCTTCCGGGGTCCCGCCGGTCAAGGCTGGGCGTTTGAGGGTTTAGAAAAGAGCGGCGACTGGCTGACGAAAGCGCTGGACGTTCAGGGCTACCGGCTTGACGATGTCAAAGGCATCTCGACCGATTTCCTGCTGCCCTGGCTCAACTACGGCGCCATGTCCGGGAAGTATGCGGTCGGCGAGTATTTCGATACCAACCGGGACACGCTTAATACTTGGGTTGCGAACAGCGCCGGGCGGCCGGGGATGCAGGGTCGGGCGTCTGCGTTTGACTTCTCGCTGCGCTCGTCTGTTGAAGCCATGTGCGACAGCGGCGGCTCGTACAACATGAGCCAGCTCGACCACGCCGGCCTCGCCGGGATCAATCCCGGCGCCGCCGTCACGTTTGTTGAGAACCATGACACGGACGTTTCCAATCCGGTTGTCCAGAACAAAATGCTCGGCTACGCGCTTGTTCTCACCTCGGAAGGCTACCCTTGCGTCTTTTACCGGGACTGGAGCACGGACCCCGGCTGCTACGGCCTCAAGAACCTGATCAACAATCTGGTCTGGATTCACGAAAAGCTGGCGAGCGGGCCGACCGAGCAGCGCTGGAAAGACGCCACGGTCTTCGCCTACGAGCGCCTGGGCAACAATGACGGCCGCGACCTGCTGGTCGGCCTGAGCGACAACAACGGCTCCGCCCGCCGGATTACGGTGCAAACAAGCTTCGGTCCAAACGTTTCTCTGCACGATTACGCAGGCCATGCGCCGGACATCCAGACCGACGGCAGCAGCCGAGCGTCTTTGACAATCCCCGCCGACACCAATGGCGGCGGCTATGTCTGCTACGCTCGGCCGGGCGTCTCCGGCGGCTTCGCTCCTGCCGCGCATTCGGTGACTCAGGAGTATGCCGGCGCACAGGACCTGGACATCAAGCCCGCCGACAACACGATGCAGGTTCAAGTCTGCCGCATTTACGCCGCCTTCGGAAAGCAGATGAGCGGCACGCTCCTCAGCGACACGGCCGGGTGGACGAGCCGCACAAGCGCCGTCTTAGAGCTGGATGACCCAAACGGGCGGCGCGTCGCGACCTACACTTATCGCGCCGGAACCCGGCAGCCGACCACGGTTGTCGCTGTTCCCGGCATGACCGGCTGGTACACCTTCAAGGTGCGCTCCTACAACACGCCCGCGTCGAACCCAAAGCCGGCCTACCGTCTGGATGCGACTTATACCGCGCCGCTGACCCTGTAACTCTTAAAAGAAAGGAAACTCAACCCGCTTTATCCCGTCGCCATTTCTCTTAAGTTGTACCGACCAAATCAACCTGAACAAAGGACATCTCACACATGAAGCTCGTTTCCCTCGCGGCTGTCGCCGCAATGACCCTCGCACCACTGGCCGCACAGGCACAGACCACGACACTCGCCTCGGACAACGCCAGCTCCGCCGCCTACGGCGGCTCAGGCTACACCACCGGCTCAAACGGCGGCACCGGCTTCGGTGCGTTCAACGTCGTCGCGACCGGCTCCGCCGGCACCTTCGAATACACCGCCGCCGAATCGGAAGGCAATAACGGCACCCCGGCCCCCAGCACAATCGACTCTCCTGCTTTCACTCCGGGCGGCTCTCCCTTGTCGTTCGGCTTGTTTGCTCAAACCGCAGGCTCCGCCATTACCATCTCGCGCTCCTTCACCGTCCCTGTCGTGATACCCGGCGAAGTCTTCTCGCTGGATTTTGTAAAAGGTTACAATGATGCCGGCACTTCCGGCGTCGCGCTGACCAATGCTACTGGGACAACCGGCGACTTCACGTTCACTTCCGGCGGCGTCGGCATTGACTTCAATAAAACTGCGACTCCGCTCGGCTTCAGCCTCGGTGCGGATCATCTGGTTTATACCTTCACCTCGGCCACCGCGTATTCGCTCTCCGTCACTGGCGCAGATACCTTCACCGGTACCGGCACCACAACGACGCCGATTACCGGATTCCAGATCGCGCAGACTGACTCCGGAGCCGCTACGGGCGACCATAACGCCTACTTCAATAACCTGTCCTTGACGGCGCCTATCGCCGCGCCCGTCCCGGAAGCCTCGTCGCTTGTCGGTTTCGGCCTCCTGCTGGCCCTCGGCGGCGGCGTCGCTGCCCGCAAGCGCGTCGTCAAAGCCTAACATTCCCGGCGACCTGCCCTTTCCGGCAGGCCGCCGTTCTTCTGCCCTCTCCCCGCCCTGCTGCTTCCGCTGGTAGAAAGCTGTTCCATGAACGCCCGCTTCTTTTGCGTCGCTGCTGCCCTCGCCCCGCTGACCCTTATCCCGCTGACCGCGCAGGCACAAACGATCCTTGCTCAGGACAACGCCGGTGCTGCCGTCTATGCAAACGGCTTTGCCGGTCTGAACGGCGGTGCCGGCTTTGACGCCTTCAACGTCGTCACCAGCACCCCCGGCGGCGGCAGCGCCGGGACATTCGTGTCTTCTGCCGGCCAGTCCGAAGACGATGCCGCCAACGCCGCCATTGACACCAGTGGGATGTCGTTTGGAACCTATGCCAGCGGCCCCAGCACCGGTGCGGACGACCCTGCGGTGACCGTCACGCGCACGTTCGCCGCCGGGCCGACGGTCGGGGACTCCTTCTCGCTGGACTTTGTCTGCGGCGACAACGACGGTGGAACAGCCGGCATCTCGCTGTTCAGCGACTCCGAGACCTTCGGCAGTTTTGCGTTTCAGAGCGGCTCCGGCGTTCTCTTCAACGGCCAGTCTACCGGCATCGGCTTTGCTGCCGGCCCGACGCATCTGGTTTATGCCATTACTTCGGCCACGACATACTCGCTGGCAGCCACGGGCGCAGACGCTTTTACCGGCTTCGGCACGTTCTCCGGCCCCATCACCGGCTTTCAGATGCTTCAAACAGACGCCGGCGCGTCTACGCCGGACCACAACGCCTACTTCAACAACCTGCTGGAGACTGCTCCGGCAGCGGCTCCCGTTCCCGAAGCCTCGTCGCTTGTCGGTTTCGGCCTCCTGCTGGCCCTCGGCGGCGGCGTCGCTGCCCGCAAGCGCGTCGTCAAAGCTTAATTTTTTTGTTTGACTGTGTTTCTTCCCGTAGCCGCTTTCTAAATCTTTGGGAAGCGGCTTTTTCGGGTTATACTCTCTCAGCGGTCCTTTGTACCATCCTCGGACCCGCTGAGCCTCATTTTATTCACAGACTTAGGAGTATCCATGCATCCTTCCACCCTTCTTGCCCTGGCCGCGCAATTAGCTCCCGCCCGATGCCGCAATGCTGGTACGCTTTGTTTCCCGCCAAGTCCGGCAAATAACAGCACCAGGAGAAGTCCGTTAAAGCCTGTGCTGCGCCCACCAGCGTTTCGCTGTCCCACGCCGTCACGGTCAGATTGGCATAGGCGAGCATCTGCCGCAGCCGCTCCATGTCGCGCACGGGCCGGTTAATGCCCGATCTCTCAAACACCCCCGCCAGTTCTTCCGGCGTCAGTTCTGCATTCACCCGACATTTAATCGTCATGCGGCCTCGCTTCCTTTTAAGCTGGTCCGATGACGGTAAACGCCTTCTTGCCGTTCAGCCGGTACGTCGAGAAATCGCGGCGGTCTACGGTGAAGATGCGGTCCAGGGAAAGCCGCTCGGCGAGAGCCACCAGTGACGCATCGGCAAAATCCATCGGGCGGTCACTGTACTTGCTCATCAGCTCCGACATCCGAACAAACTCCGCCGGCGACGGGTGTTCTATGATGAGATCACCATGCAGAATAATTCTCCACAGAAGCTCCTGCCCGTACCAGCCGGAACGAGCGCCTAGTGTGTACATGGCTTCCGCCAGCACGGCGAGGGTTGTATAAAAAGGCGGGTTTATTTCCTGGTACAGGCGAAGGCATTCTCTGTGATAGTCATCATTGCGATTGAAGACAGCAATGAGCGGCCCAGCATCAATGAGCATCCTAGCGGTGCTTGTCCTGGCGATATTTTTCATCCATGATCTCCTTGTATGTCTCGCCGGAGCGAGCGGCCATGTCATGCGGCCCCTCGATGGCACCAAAAATGTCGTCGTAAAAGGGGTCGTTGTAACGGCTGGACTTTTCTGCCGACTCGCGCTCAAAATACTCGGCCAGCGCCTGCCGGTGGATTTCCGACTGTGTCACTCCTTTGGAGGCGGCAGCTTGACGTAACTTTTCTTGAACTTGCGGATCTAAGCGAACACTTCCCATGCGAGTTTCCTCCGACTACAAGTGTACCACAGGCAGCAGAGTTGTGTTACAATAGGGCTGATGAACGAGGAGAGCAAAATGGAGACAATCCCTAATCGGCTGCGCGGCATCGCGCGTCGGCTTGCGGGGGCATGTGCGGCGCTGCCGACAGTGCAGGCCGTCGCGCTCACCGGGTCGGCTGCACTCGGTGCCGCCGATGAAATCTCCGATGTTGACCTGATTGTGCTGCACACGCCGCTCCCGACACTGCCGGAACTTAGCGCAATCCGCAATCAAGTCAACGGCTCGGAGCGGCTTTATTCTTCGTCGGCGCAGGAAATGGCGCGGTTTAAAGAGGGATATTTCGTAGACGGCGTTCGGAGCGACCTCAGCCATCTGACGCTTGCGGCTTTGGCGGACGACCTCGCGCTTGTCTTAGACGCCCACAGTACGGAGGCGCACGCCCAGTCGCGAGTCGGCGGCCTTCAGCGCTGCCTGCCTCTATTTGGCGACTGCCTTGTCAACGAACTTCGGCGCAAAGCGGCCTGCTATCCTGCCGAACTTCGGCGAAAGATGGTTGAGACGCATCTCCGCTTTCCGCCGTTTTGGGTGCTGACCGAGATGGGCGCGGGGCGCGGCGATCTGCTGTTTCTGCATCAAAGCCTGGTAGACGCCGAGAAAGCCATTCTCAGCGTCCTCTGCGGCCTCAACTCCATTTACCTGCCCGGAGACTTCAAGCGGGTCGGCCTGCTTGCCGCGCAGCTTTCCCTTGCGCCTGAAAACCTAGCAGCACGGCTGAACGCTGTGTTTCAGCTTGCACCGAGAGACGCGGCCGAAGAAACCGGCTTGCTCATCCGTGAGACATTCGCACTGGTCGAGCAGCAGATGCCGGAGGTTGACACGTCCTGGCCGCGCCGCTGGTTTGACCTGCCCCGAACGGAGCAACAAAACCGGCACTGGAAGTGCTGGTTCTGAATGCTGTGCCGGTTCCTTTGCTCCCTCTACGCTCCCTGCCGCAGCACCGTATCATGGCGCTCGCTTTCGAGTGTCTGCGGGTAGTCGGTGGTGTAGTGGAGGCCTCGTGATTCTTTGCGGGCCTGGGCGCAGCGGATGATAAGCTGGGCGACCTGGATCATGTTGCGAAGCTCTAGAATGTCGTCGGAGAGAATGCTGCCGTCGAACAGCGGGCGGGCTTCGGCATCGAGCGCGTCCACGGCGGCGGCGGCTTTGGCAAGCCGGCTATCCGAGCGGACAATGCCAACGTACCGTTGCATGGTCCGCTGCAAGCGGTTCCGCAGCGCTTCTACCTGGGCATGGTCCAATGCGCCGACACGCCGCGCTTCGCCGGGCAGAGGCGCGGCGCTTTCGCAGGCAGGCGACAAATCGGTTCGCTTCTGGGCGTCCTGGGCGGCCCGCTTGCCGAAGACGAGCGCTTCCAGCAGCGAGTTTGACGCCAGGCGGTTCGCGCCGTGGACACCCGTGGACGCTGTTTCGCCGCAGGCGTACAGGCCATCAATGGTAGTGCGTCCCATCAGATCGGTCACGACGCCGCCGCAGGAATAGTGGGCGGCGGGGACTACCGGAATCTGGTCGGTCGTGATGTCAATGCCGAACGACAAGCACCGGGCATAAATGGTCGGGAAGTGGGACTTGATCTCCTCGGCGGGCAGATGCGTGATGTCTAAGTAAACGCACTCGTCGCCGGTCTTTTTGATCTCGCTGTCAATCGCGCGGGCGACGATGTCGCGCGGGGCCAGATCTTTGCGCTCCGGGTCATATTCCGCCATGAACGCCGTGCCGTCTTTGCGCCGCAGGATGCCGCCTTCGCCGCGCACGGCTTCGGAGATCAAGAAGCTTTTCGCGTCCGGGTGATACAGCGAGGTCGGGTGGAACTGGATAAACTCCATGTCGGCGATCTCCGCCCCTGCCCGCCAGGCCATCGCCACCCCGTCTCCGGTCGCAATCGGCGGGTTGGTCGTGAACTGGTACACCTGCCCCGCCCCGCCGGTGGCTAAAAGCGTCGCCGGGGCGACAAACGCTTCCACGGCCTCACTGGCTTCATCCAGCACATACGCCCCGCAGCAGCGTCCGTTCTCTATAATCAAATCAATGACATAGTGATGCTCCAGAACCGTGATGTTCGGGTGGGACCGGGCCGCCTCCACGAGTGTCCGCTCGACTTCTTGGCCCGTCAGGTCCGCCGTGTGGATGATCCGCCGCCGCGAATGCCCGCCTTCGCGCCCCAGCGACAATTCGCCGTTCTTTTCCCGGTTGAAGTTTGCGCCGAACGCCATGAGTTCCCGTATCCTATCGGGTCCTTCGGCAACCAGCACCCGCACCGCATCCTCGTGGCACAGCCCGGCTCCTGCGATCAGCGTATCCTGGACATGCAGCTCCGGGTTATCGTCCGCGCCCATGACCCCGGCGATTCCTCCTTGCGCCCAGTTCGTATTGCTGTCCGTCCGGTCCTTCTTCGTGACCAGCGCGACCCGCCCCTGCTGGGACACTTCCAGCGCAAACGACAGCCCCGCGCTGCCGCTGCCCAATACTAGGTAATCAAAAGTCTGCATCGCTGCGTA
The DNA here is from genome assembly GCA_964236795.1 of uncultured Armatimonadales bacterium. Classification (GTDB taxonomy): domain Bacteria; phylum Armatimonadota; class Armatimonadia; order Armatimonadales; family Capsulimonadaceae; genus JANXMY01. The sequence goes on from CAXSFV010000012.1 coordinate 90,821, forward strand.
CTCGTTTCTAAATCCCGGCCCGTTTGTCACTAGAACCCCTTATCTGCAAGCGTCGTTCCCTGCAAAAGACCATGTGCTGAAGCACACGGCTATTGGGCGCAGACGCCGTAAAGCACCACTTCGTGGAGCTAAGATCAGGATGCCGCAAATCCCAGTGCCGCGAAGCGGTACTTCGTAGCGTCTTCGCTCAATAGCCGTGCCATTCATGGCATGGTTCTTCGTCCACCCATGCGCTTCAGTCATGCGAATATAGAACTCGCGTTCTAAATCATCTTTGCACTTCACCGATGTTCCAGTAAAGGCTGATCATCTCCTTGTTGACGGCGCGGAGCGCGTCGTACTGTGCGATGCGGATGCGGCCTTTGATCTCGCCGAGCAGATCAGGTGCCACGGAATGAATTCCGAGGCTCGGAAAAACAGTGTCGCGGCGACACAAGAACCGAATTACGCCAAATCCCGTGTCAGTGCGATATTACTTTATTCTGCTTCGGAATGTATTCCGTGGTCCTGCGTCAACAGTCCCGCCGCCCCCTGCGCCCGCAGCTCCTCGGCGACTTCACGGCCCAGCCAATCACTGCTGGCGTAACTTCGCCGGGCGGCATGGCGAAGGATCGTCGTGCCATCCGGCGCGGCGACCATGCTGCTCAGTGTCAGCCACTTCGGCTGCGTCAGGCTGTCCAATGCCGCGAACGCGCCGACCGGGGTTTTGCAGCTTCCGCCGACATGCCGCAGAAACGCCCGCTCGGCAAGAACCGCATACCAGGTCGGTCCGTGGTTGAGGGTAATCGTGAGGTCCCGCAGGCGCTGGTCGCCGTCGCGGATTTCAAGCGCCAGCGCTCCCTGGCCGGGGTCGGGTGTGAACCAGTCGGGGTCCAAAATCTCGGCAATGTTGTCTTGAATCCCTAGACGGTTCAGGCCCGCTACGGCAAGGCAAATCGCATCGTACTGACCCTCGCGAAACTTACGAAGCCGCGTGTCAATGTTGCCACGTATTTCGAGGAGCTGCAAGTCGGGGCGACGGGACAAAAGAAGCGCCCGGCGGCGGACACTGCCGGTTCCCACCCGTGCGCCGGGCGGCAGGGCGTCCAAAGTCGAGCCGATGAGCGCGTCGCGCGGGTCTTCGCGGGGCGGGACGGCGGCGATGACTAATCCACTGGGCAGCGTATGCTCCAAATCTTTCATCGAATGGACGGCCAGGTCAATCTCGCCTGCCAGCAGAGCCGACTCTAGTTCTTTGGCGAAGATGCCCTTTTCGCCGAACGATGCCAGCGGAACATTCGCCGCCTGGGTCGCATCGCCGCGCGTCTGGATCACTTGGATTTGAACGTCTAAGTCGGGGTGGGCGACGCGCAGGGCGTCCGCAACCCAATGGGACTGAGCGAGGGCGAGCTTGGAGCCGCGCGTGCCGAGGATGAGTGGGTCAGGCATAGAAGATGGCCCCCCCGCCCTTCAGCCCGCTCCGCTCTTGCGAGGGCCAATTCTGGGGAGCAATACGGAGTGTGTCTACGCGGGCGTCTCTGCTCTTTTCTGGCTCCCCAAAATTGGGGCGGGGGGGCTTCCTAAGCATTTGAGCCGGTGGTGTTCGTGTCATAGATCTCCCAGTGCAGCGGAAAGTTTTCGGTATTATACCTATGCGGCAGGATTCCCCGCGACCTATGCCGAAGAGGAACACATGGAAAACACTGAGACGGCACTGCCGATGCTGATCCCGCGCGAAGTCCTGTTCGGGAACCCTGAAAAGACCGGGCCGCAGATTTCGCCGGATGGGACGATGCTGGCGTATCTCGCGCCGTCGGGCGGCGTCCTGAACGTCTGGGTGCGAACCGTGGGGCATACCAATGACCGGGCCGTGACCCGCGACACGCTGCGCGGCATTCGCTCGTTTTTCTGGCAGGGAGACAGCGCCCACCTGCTGTACTTGCAGGACACCGGGGGCGACGAGAACTTCCATCTGTACCAGACCGAGATCGCAACCGAAAAGACGGAAGACTTGACTCCGTTCCCCGGCGCCCGCGCCCTGCCGCTCGCGCTGAATCCGAACATTCCGGGACGGATGCTGGTCTCGCTCAACCGGCGCGACCCGCGCGTCTTTGATGTGTACGATTTAGATTTGACGACGCGGGAACTGACGCTGAGCGCGGAAAACCCCGGCGATGTCGGCAGCTTTGCCGCCGACAACGCTTTGGAAGTTCGCACCGCCCAGGTGCAGCTTCCCGACGGCTCCACGGAAGTGCGAGTGCCGGACGGCGCGGGCGGCTGGCGCGTCTTTTTAAGCTGGGGCGCGGACGAAACCGGCGGCGGCGTGTCCGGCTTCTCGCCCGACAATTCCAAGATGTGGGTCATCAACAGCGTGGACGCCAATGCCGCGCGTCTGCTGGAAGTAGATATTGCGACTGCCGAAAGCACGACCGTCGCCGAAGACCCAAGCTTCGATGTCAGCGGCATCCTGCGCCACCCGAAGACACGGGCACTTCAAGCGGTTGAGTTCACCCGCGCCCGGCA
>CAXSFV010000013.1:0-92410 GCA_964236795.1 uncultured Armatimonadales bacterium
AGGCAGGCCGGGGCAACGCCAGCGCCGCCCACGACGACGACGATTACTAAGCCTTAATTGGCACGAGAAAGGGGCGCGGCATAAGCCGCACCCCTTTCGTCTGTTAATCCTCCTGCTGGTAAATCTTGTCCTTGAACAATTCCGCCTGCCGCTTTCTGCGCCACTGCTTCCAGCCGGAGAAGGCGTACTGTCCGTTCGTGACGGTAATAAAACACCAGTAGATAAACTGAGTCCAGGTCGCTCCGGGGGCGTGAGCGGCTAGTTGTAGGCCCAGGCCGAGCGTAAAACAAATACAAGCCGTGGTGATTACTGTCCAAATGATGCTGCCAAAAAGAGACGGAGGCTTTTGCACCAAGCGTTCCAACATTGGAAACAGCCGCATCGGCTTCACGGCAGGCAGACAGCGCCAGCAAATCCACCAAAACAAGGTCAAAGCCCAGGCAATCGCTGCGCCAACAACGGAGTCCGAATGCAATCCTGTCCGGCTCAACACCAAGTGGTTCCCGTTGCCGTCAAAAAGCATCAGCATTGTGAGGGTGACACCGGACACCAGCGACAACGTAAAGCCAACGCCGATCAAAAGGCGCAATAAGTTAAGGCCAGCTTTCCTTATCATTTCAGTTTATTCTACGTCATCAATCTCCAACAGCATTCGGAGGCCGTCTAGCACCTGCCTCATGCGGCTTGCGGAGAGTGTGCCAATCCGTTCTTCAAGCTGCGTTTTGTCTATTGTTTGAACCTGAGAAATGAGAACGACGCTTTGCTTCGGCAAATGTCCTTCGCTGGGATTAAGCAGCACGTTTCCTGGCGCTTTTGCTCGCTCTAACGCTGAACTCAAAACACAGACCACGGTGGTCGCAAGGCGGCTTTGGTTGAAAGAGCTGCCTTGAACAATGACAACGGGACGGTGAAATCCTGGCTCGGAGCCTTGAGGCGTACCCAGATCAGCCCAATAAATTTCTCCTTGATGGACTACCATTCAGCCTCGGCAAGGCGGCGATGCGTGGGACGCATCTGACGCAGGATTTCTTGGTCTTCTTCCGCTGCTTTATCGGAATAAGTTTCGTTGAGCTGCTGCGTGACCCGGCTGCGGCGAATATCTTTTACAAGTTTTGCCGCTGCGATGGCAAAAAAACGGCTTCGGGAGATTTCCATCGCTCCTGCTAGTTCCTCTACCTCCGCAAATAAGTCAGGCTCCACCGAAATTGCTGTCTTGATGTTGGGCATAATTTCTTTCCTGCACTAAGTATAATGGGCGGTAGGAAAAATGTCAATACTTTTTATCTCTTCAAACTTATCCCTTCAACAGCGCGGTCTGCGTGCCAGGTTTTTGGTCCGGGCCTCGTGTATCTGCTGCTGTGCCTGCTGCAACAAAACTTCGCCGGTGAGCGTCGGCACTTTCTTTTCTCGCTTGATCAGCAGTGGGAAGATGCAGAGAAAGCCGAACAGGACGCCGAGCAGGGATCGGTAGGAGCGTGGTGTCATTGTTTGAACTTTCATTGCTGGCTGCGCCTGGCTGCTTGTTCCAGTTTTCGAGTTTACCCGCCCGAAAGTCCGGGTAATCACTCTTGGCAAAAGTGCGAAGCTGCAAGGAAATTGATGAACATGCTTGTGAACGAGATGCGGAGCGAGGGGCAGAAGTGGCCGGAGCGGCTTTGGATTGTGCGGCACGGCGAAAGCGCGGGCAATGTCGCCCGCGACGCTGCCGAAGCGGCGGGGCAGACGCTGATTGACATCCCTATCCGGGATGCCGATGTTCCCTTGTCGGCCCTCGGCGAGCGGCAGGCGCAGGCACTGGGACACTGGTTCCGCCGGCTTCCGCCCGAAGAGCGCCCGACGGTGGTTCTCGCCTCGCCTTATCTCCGCGCACGCCAGACCGCCGACATCGCGCTGGAAGCCGCCGCCCTGGGGCGCGAAGAAGACACCCTGATTGTGGACGAGCGGCTGCGTGAGAAAGAATTTGGGGTTCTGGACCGGCTGACCCGCGCGGGGGTAGCCAAGCTTTACCCGGAGCAGGCCGAGTTCCGCCGCCTGCTGGGCAAGTTCTACCACCGGCCGCCCGGCGGCGAAAGCTGGTGCGACGTGATTTTGCGGCTGCGTTCCAGCCTTGACATGATCACGCGCGAGTTTCGCGGCGAGCGTGTCCTGCTGGTCGGGCATTCGGTGGTCGTGCTGTGCTTTCGGTATCTGCTGGAGCGAATGACCGAAGAGGAAATCTTGGAGATTGACCGCACCAATGAAGTCGCCAACTGCTCCGTAACTTCTTATGTCTTTGATCCGGCGCTGGGCAAGCATGGGAAGCTTGTGCTCCAAGAGTTCAATTTTGTCGCGCCGCTGGAAGAAGCCGGCGAGGCCGTCACGACCGAGCCGGATGCTCCCGGCCCTCCCTTGCACGTTCCTGAAGCGAATACCTAAAACATGAAAAAAATACCCCAAACAGAGATGACTCCGGCCCTTCTTGCCGGCTGGCCTCTGCCCCAGCATGACGAAGGAGACGACAAAGAAGGACGCGGGCGCATTTTTGTCGCGGGCGGCTCGGCGGAGATCCCCGGCGCCCTGATCCTATCTTCCCTGGCGTCCCTGCGGGCGGGAGCCGGACAGCTTAAAATCGCTACTGGGGAAAGCATCGCGCGGCACGTTGCCGTGACTGTTCTAGAAGCTTGGGTCATCTCCCTGCCGGAAACGCCCGGCGGCGGCTTCGACCCTGCCTGCGCCGGGGAGCTTGCGGAAAACGCCAACAATGCCAACGCCGTTTTGATCGGCCCCGGTATGCAGGACGAAGAAGCGACTCAAGCCTTGCTTCACGCGCTCCTGCCCGAAATCCATGCGCCGACGACCATTCTGGATGCCGCCGCGCTGGCCTGCCTCCACGATACCCCGCACCTGCTGCATTCGCTCGAAGGAAACGTCATCGTGACCCCTCATGCCGGCGAAATGGCAGGCATTCTAGGGCGCTCCAAAGACGACATCAAAGCCGATCCGTGCGCGGCGGCGATGGAAGCGGCAGCGTCCCTGCGGGCCGTCGTCGCGATGAAGGGCAGCGAGACGTTTATCGCGACCCCGGAGGGCCGCGTTTTCCGCAACCGGCATGGCTGCGTCGGCCTCGCTACGTCCGGGTCCGGCGACACGCTGGCCGGGATCATTGCGGGCCTCGCCGCGCGGGGCGCATCGGCGGAGCAGGCGACCGTCTGGGGCGTTTTTCTCCACGCACGGGCCGGGGAAATCCTGGCGGAACGGGTCGGGCCGTTGGGCTTTTTAGCACGCGAGCTTCTGGCGGAGATCCCCCGGCTGATGTGGAATGGAGTAGCCGAGGAATGAAAGCAGCGGGGTAAAAGGTCGGTTCGGGAAGCAGTCACCCACTAAGCTTTTCATCTAGGGTTTCGGCATGGTTTTCGGGTATTATTTATCAGGATATGACAGATCAAATCAAGCGAGGCACCTTGTTGAGCAGCGTTGTTAATCTAGAACTTCATGAAGAAACCGTTCACAAACTCAACGAAGAGGCGGAGGCTCTACTTCTAACTGTTCAGGTGAAACCCCAAGCGCCACCTGCACCTGCCGGGTTCATGCCGGATGTTCCTGTGAAGGCTGTGCTTCAAGGGAGAGACATTAGCAATCTCCAAACCAAGCTGGTCGGGGCAGATGGCAAACGTCTTTCGCGGTTTTTTCCTCATGAGACTAAAGATATTGGATTTGAGAATGAAGAATATAAAAATTTTGCTCGATTCTGCGAAGGAATGCAAAAGCAAAAGCCGCTTCACGATCACATCAGCCTCAGTTTTTTAGAAGACGTTACTTTTGATTGGGTTCGAGAACGGTATTGTGGAACAACAACCCAAAACTTGCTTGATTTCTCTGTGCCAAGATACGAAGCCAATATAGAAGAAGTAGAAGTCTGGATTCCCATATCTTATACATATGCCCAAATCAATTTTGCGTTCGCGAACATCATCATCAAAACATTGTCACAAGCCATGTTTGATGATATGCGTCAGCGTTACGTTTCCATTGATGCCCCAGAGGAGAAGATCACGGGGTTTCTGAGGATGCTTGACCATTATCAAGAAAAAATCGGCGGTCTTGCGGCAGCAACAATGACTGTTATAGCAGAGCCTCGCCGTGCTTATGAACTAGCACAAGAGCAAGCAGAAAAAATGGTTGCCCTTATGCGTATTTTTTCGGGGGCGATTTTCGTCCCAGAATTAGGTTCCTGCACTGCCCTCTACGGGCAAAAAACGGTTCAGACGAATCTTTATATGGTTCTTTCAAGAGAGAGGATGTTTCTTACGGATGGTGAGGACGGGACTCACGACGTGCCATATCAAATCACCAGTGCCAGGTTCCAGATGTGGAACGAAACAGGTGTAGGAGCATTCGCAGAGCTGTTTTTTAAAACGAAACGTACTAAGTTTGAAGAAAAAGTATATCAGAGCCTGATGATCTACTCCCGCAGTACGTTGATGACGAACGCTTCAGACAAGTTGATGTACGTGTTTTCCTCCCTTGAATCACTGCTTGTACGGGATATGAACGAGAACCTTCAACAAAATGTTGCCGACAGGATCGCATTCACTGTCAGCAAAGTAGCCGATGAGCGCAGGAAAATTGTCAAGAACTATAAGGATGCTTACAGCTTGAGGTCGAGGTATGTACATCACGGTCACACAATAGGCGAAACAGATGTGTTGAAAACTTTTTATTACAATGTGTTTCGCTTCTTCGTGAACATAGTACACTTCAATCTTAGCTACAAAACTCAAGACGATTTTCTGTCAGCTATCGAAAACCTGAAATACTCTTAAAGACAAGGACGTTCCGCTCAGCACGAGAGGCAGACAAATGGACGAAGTTTTCACTAATAAAGTAGGGGAATTTGTGGGAGTCGCTTTCGCTACTGGCGACGGTCCTGACATTCGCATTGATGACTTGACGGCTTACGCTCATGTTGCTGAAGAAGGCGGATATTGGGCGGAAGTCCCGGCGTTGCCCGGTTGCATCACGGAAGGCGATACACTCGATGAGCTTGTCGTCAACCTCAATGAAGCAATTGAAGGCTGGCTCAGCGCCCAGACGCATGAATCGCTTCTTGCGTTGGGGGTCAAATACAAATCCGTCAACAGCCTTTTTCAGCAGCCAGGGAAAAAAGCATTACCGGACCGCTTTCCGAAGTTTGACAACTTGCGGTTTGCTGCCTAAAGATTTGCAAAGGCGGCTGAATGAAGATTGTGATCGGCAGGGAACTTGTACGAGTGTTAGAGCGCAAAGGGTGGAAACTAGATAGAGTGAATGGTAGCCACCATATCTATAAGGTATCAGGAGGCTTCACGACGATCTCGGTTCCGATCCACAATAAAGATTTGAAGGCCGGAACGCAGCGAGCCTTGATGCGGCAATCCGGTCTGACAGAAGCGGATTTATAAGCAGCTAACACGCAGCAATAAGAGCGTGAGCTTTGGGCTTTTTGGTACGCGAGCTTCTGGCCGAGATCCCCCGTCTGATGCAGGGAGCCGCCGAGGAGCAAAAGCAGCTACGGGAGTGGCTCGTTTTCCTGATGGGCCGATGCTCCCCCTGTCTCCCAAAGTACCTGGCCTGGCTTCAAGGCAGGGAAGCGCAACGCATCGGACAGCAGCCTAAGCGCCGAGAAACCGGGCAAGGCGCCGATGACTTCACTGTCAACGGCTGTTGTGCCGAGCGCGTCGGCGCGTCGCTCCACGTATTGAAGAACGGCAAGCAGCGGCGTCTCGGCGGGCCGCGTTAGGTTCATCGAGACTTGGGACAGGCCGCGCGACGGCAGGCGCAGGCCGAGGGCGCGGATGCCGGGCAGGTCGGAAAGCGTTCGCATCTCGCGGGCGATGACGCGGGCGACAGCCAGATCGGGTGCGGCTAAATTGACGTTATAGGCGATGAGCGGCCCGCGTGCGCCGACGACTACTGCGCCTGCGGTGGGGTGAGGCGCCAGCGGGCCGAGATCGGGCGCAAGCGCCCCAAACGCTGACTTGCGGACGAATGGCAGGCTGTGCTTTTGCGGCGAAGCGGCTTCGTAGAAAAAGACGGGCAGGCCGTGACGCGCGGCAAGCTCCGTGCCGACACTTACGGCCAGGGCGGCGCACTCGGCCAGCGTGATTCCGGACAGCGGCACGAAGGGCAGAACGTCTATCGCGCCGAGACGCGGATGAACGCCCTGATGCTCTCGCAAATCAACGTGTTCTATTGCGGCAGCGGCGGACGCGAGGGCGGCTGCGCAGACCGGCTCCGGCGGGCCGACAAATGTTACGACCAGCCGGTTATGGTCTTCATCTGCGCTCCAATCCGCCAGGCGGACGCCGGGCGTTCGCCGCGCGGCGGTGACAATCGCGTCAATAGCGGCTTGATCGCGCCCGGCGCTGAAGTTCGGGACGCACTGAACTAAAGAGGACATGGGATGAGCGGCATCACTTCTTTGCCGGCTTTGGCTTCGGTGTCGGCGCAGCCGCCGGGGCCTCGTACTCAAACGTCATCAAATGGCGCGGGTAGTCAAACGTCACCCGCCGGGCGTAAGTCAGGCTGGACGCACCCAGAAGCAAGCCGATCTCGAAATCATAGTCGGGACTGACTTCCCGGTCCAGCGGCGACTCGCCGAACGTATCCGTCTGTACTGAAATCGGCGGCTGGTCGCTGAGCGTGATATTGGACTGGGCGCGTGAGTAAGCATAGTCTGTGCGCCGGTCCGTGTCGCCGACCCCGGACTGGCCCCGAAACGTCCCAATGTGGTAATAGTCCTTCGGCACGCTTTTGAGCTGTTCTTTGGCGAAGCGGAGCGACATCACGGTCTGCTGCGCTCCCGTGTCCAGCATAGCCCAGGCCGGATGGCCGTTGACCCAAACGGGCAGGAACAGATGTCCCCGGTAGACTCGAAACGGCAGGGCAGCTACTTGGTCGCCGGGAAGCGGGGGCGGGGCGGCGGCAGTCTTCGCAGGGTCGAGCGTGGCATTCGCGCCGGCATAATCCAGCGTGATGACGCAGTCATCTAAAGTGCTGCCGCCGAGAAGACCGTCTGAGCCGCCGGGGGACAGTCCCATGGTTCGGATTGGAATGGAGCGATACCGCAGGTCGCCCAAAGCCAGCGTACTTGCTTTCAGCACTACCGACGGCTCCCGCCCGTTCACGCCGCGAATAAAAGAATGGGCCAGCGTCGGCAGCTTCAGCCGCTTGGCGGCGTTCGGTGTCAGAACTAGGTCGCCTGCTCCCGTATCGAACAACAGCCGGAACCGCTGGTCGTTCACGGTAATGGGAAAAATCGCCCAATCTCCGACGAAATCTACTTTCAGCGTGGCCGCCTTTTTTTCATCGGCTTGGCTACCAGCGGTTTGCTGAAAGGGCGGGTCGGCGTCAAAGCTGCGCTTGTAAACGTCGGCATTTTCCTGGAAGTCGCGCAGACCTTCGTTCATGCGGTCAAACGGCTGCCCTTGCGGGCTGAGGGCCAAATACTTTGCCGTGACTGCTGTTTTTTCGGCGGCGTCCTTGTCATCGTCCAGCGTTTCCAGCAGCCCAAGCCAGGCATCGGGTAACTCCGGGTGAAGGGTTGAGGCTTTACGGAACAGGGTCCGGGCGTCTTCGACACGTCCGTCCCAGTCGGCGGCACGGCCTGACGCGACTAGCCCCCAGTAGCTGCTGGGGTCAAGTGCCAGCGACTGCTTGGCTTCGTCGGCATACGGCGGCTGCCAGCCGGCTCGGATGAGCGCCAGGGCCAGCAGGCCGTGGGCGTCGGCGCTGTTCGGGTCTTTCGCCGTGAAGCCTTGCGCCGCTGTGATGGCATCGTCCCAGCGGTCCAGCCGGAGCAGGGAGCGGATCAGCCCCATCTGTGCGGCGGGATCGGCGGACGCCGCGTAGGATTTCCGGGCCGCCTCAAACTGTCCCTGCGCGAAGAGCTGATCGCCCGCCATCATTGCCGTCTGCCCCAACGCAGGCCGCAGCGAGAACGCGAAAATCACAAGAGCCGCCGCTATGCCGAACCGATTGAGCATGAAGTCTCCCCCAGGCGTTATTGTACCTCCGAAAAATGCAGAAAGACAATGCGCGGGTCGTCGGTAGACGTGACTTCAATGACTTCATCAATGTTGACTTCGTCAGAAATCAGACCCCGCGCGTTTTTATGGTACACATGCACCGGGTTTGTGACCGTGTGCGTGTGCTGGTTGTCCTCTTCGCCGCCTGCTGAGATGACAATCGTTCCCGGCTCGCCGTCTTTTTCCTCGTAAGTCATGCCGACAAGCGGCTGCTTGTTCCAGGGGAACTGCGGGTCGCCCTGCGGGTTATAAATCAGCTCGACCGAGACCAGTTCCCCGGCGCGGGCGCGGCTGAAGTCGTCAAAATAGGTTTTCCATTCGGTGCGGGCAATTTCGCGTGTCGGCATGTGTCTCTCCTAATTCTGTTTCTGTGGGTATGATGGTGCTATGATGACTGCTGACACCCTTTATACCCAGGCGCGGCTGCCTTTAACTGAAGCCCCCGCCGATGCCGTGGCGGTCGCGGCGGGGCGCATTGTTGCCGTCGGAACCGAGGCCGACCTGCGGGCGATGGCCGGGCCGGCGACCCAAATCGTGCCGCTCGGCGGGCGGACGCTGGTGCCGGGCTTTCACGACGCCCACTGTCATGTGCTGGGCTTCGGCCTGACGCTAGCCGCCGTCACGCTGACCGGCGTTCCGACTATCCCTGAGCTTGTCCAGCGGCTGCAAACGCGGGCGAATGAGCAGGCCATTGGACCTGAGATGTGGATACGCGGGCGCGGCTACAACCAGAACATCATGGACGAGAAGCGTCACCCGACGCGCCTAGATTTAGACCAAGTCGGCGGCGGCAGGCCGTTTGTCTTGATTACCCATGCTTCCGGCCACGCGGTCTCGGTCAACTCTCGCGTTCTGGAACGCATGGGCGTTAGTTTAAGCACGCCAGACCCGCCGGGCGGTACGATTGTCCGCGATGAGTCAGGCGAAGCGACGGGCGTTCTGCTGGAAACGGCAGCCAACCTCGCCTACGACGCCGCGCCGGAGCCGACCGTTGCCGAGAGAATCGCTGCCCTTCAACGAGCTTCACAGGCGATGAACGCGCTCGGCATCACCAGCGCCGTAGACGCCACGCTCGGCCTCGCTGCCCGCGACAGCTTCCAGGAGATTGATGTGTACCACGAAGCGGCGTCGTCCGGTGCGTTGACCGTCCGCTGCTCGCTGATGATGCTTTTGTCCCAGCTTGCCGCGATGGACGCCGTGCCAAGCCCGCGCGACGTGACGGCGGAAACTGACTGGGTGCGGATCGGCCCGGCGAAAGTCTTCACCGATGGGGCGCTCACGACCCGCACGGCCCTTCTGCGCTCGGCATTCGTCGGCAGCGACAGCCTCGGCACGGCTGTCTGGACTGCCGAAGAGCTGAACGCGATGGTGCTGAAGGCACACACGGCGGGCTGGCAGATCGCCGCCCACGCCATCGGCGACGGCGCGATTGATCTGTGCCTCGACGCTTACGGCAAAGCGTCGGCCCACTCGCCGCGCACGGACGCCCGGCACCGGATCGAACACGCCATGCTGCTCTGGCCGGACCAAGTCGGACGCCTGGCCCGGCTCGGCATTCTGCCTGTCTACCAGCCCGAATTCATCATGCGCTTCGGCGACGCCTACACTAGCGCCATCGGTGAGTCCCGTGCCAACCGCCTGATGCCCTACGCCGAAACGCAGGCCGCCGGTCTGCCGCTCATCTTCTCGTCCGACATCCCCGTCATCCCCGGCGCCCCGCTTGACGGCATCCGGTCGGCTGCCGAGCGCCGGACGCCGTCGGGAACGGTTCTCGGCCCTAGCCTGTGCGTATCAGCATTGGACGCCTTGCGGGCGTACACCGAGGGCGCGGCCTACAGCGTGTTTTTGGAGAACGATTGGGGCCAAATCGCGCCTGGCCACCGCGCCGATTTTGCTGTGCTGGTTGGCTGGCCCGATGCGCCGACCGTGCAGGCAACCATTGTCGGCGGACAGATCGTTTATGGAGGCGTATGATGACGGAAGTTAAGACGATCCGAACTCCACTTTTGGAGATCGGCTACTTGGAGCAAGGTCCGGCAGACGGCAAGCCGATCCTCCTGCTCCACGGCTGGCCGGATGACGCACAGACCTGGGACGCCGTGGCCGGGCCGCTGGCGGAGCAGGGCTGGCATACCTACGCGCCTTACCTGCGCGGCTTTGGGCCGACGAGATTCTTGGACGACAGTACCCGGCGGAGCGGTCAGATCACAGCGATCGCGCAGGATGCCAAAGACTTCGCCGATGCGCTGGGGCTGGGCAAGTTTACCCTAGTCGGGCATGACTGGGGCGGGCGGCGTACCAGTTCGCCGCGAACTGGCCGGAGCGCTTGGAGCGTCTGGTCGTGCTGTCAGTCCCTTACGGCGGCGGGCCGAACCAGCCGCTGTCCCCGGCCCAGCGCCATGCCTACTGGTATCAATGGTTCTTCGGCACCGAGCAGGCGCGTTACGTTCTGGAAGAACACCGCAACAGCTTTTGCGAGTATTTGTGGAAAACGTGGATGCCGGCCGCGCATTTTAGCGAAACAGAATTTGCGGCGACGGCTCTCTCCTGGGACAATCCCGACTGGGTGGAAGTCACGCTGCATTCCTACCGTTCCCGCTGGGCGCTGGCCCTGCCCGATCCGCAGTATGGCGCTTTAGAAGCGACGCAGCTCTTGACGCCGCCCCTTCAAGTCCCGACGACCCTGCTGCACGGCGCGGAAGACGGCGCGACTTTAGCGGCAAGTGTTGAAGGCAAAGACCATCTCTTTGCGGCAAGCTACAGCCTCAAAATCCTGCCCGGCGTCGGCCATTTCGTTCCGCGTGAGCAGCCGGACACGGTCATCAAGGCGATTGTGGAGGGCTAAACATCCACATCGTCCCGGTCCCGTGCGGTCGTCATCACATCAGGGCCGGTCGCAAGGGCCGGGGCGGGAACAGGACGGCGGGTGAACCACCCTTTAATCGCCGCGACTTGGCCGAGCAGCCAGGCGCGGGATAGCTCTTCGCGCCCGAAGATGCCCTGGGGCCGGGTCAGCATGAGAATAATCAGGAGAAGCGAATAAGCCACCAGCCGGTACTGGTCAATCCCGCGCAGAGCTTCCGGCAGGATTGTCAGCAGGACGGCGGCAATCGCGACGCCGCTGATGGAGCCGAGGCCGCCGAGGACGACCATGACCACGGTGTCAATCGAGCGGACAAACGAGAACTGGTCATTGGAAAGCGACGGCTGGTACAGCGCGAAGAGCGCCCCGGCAATTCCGGTAAAGAACGCGCTTAGCACAAATGCCGTCACTTTGTAGCGGGTCGTCGGAATGCCCATTGCTTCCGCCGCGATTTCATCTTCGCGCACGGCGAGAAACGCCAGGCCGTGGGTGGAGAACCGCAGGCCGTAAGAGACCCAGAGCGTCAGCGCGGCAAACAAAAAGACCCAAAAGAAGTTCGTCAGATGCGGCGTCAGAATCGTCGTGTCGCCCCGTGAGATGCCCGTGAACGAAGTCGCGCCGTCTACCGCTTTGATGTTCCGAATCACTACCTGGATAATCTGCGCGAACCCCAGCGTGATAATCGCCAAATAATCTCCCCGCAGACGCAGTGACGGCAGCCCGACGACAAACCCCACCGCCGCCGCCGCCAGACCCCCGATCAAACAAAGCGTCAAAATGGGATACGCGCCCTGCACGACGCCGATCGGGGAGCCGTCAATCGGCAGACCGGGAAACAGCCGGGCATGGCCGTAAGTCGAGACCGCCGCCGCCACATACGCCCCGACCGCGTAGAAGCCGATATGCCCTAGCGAAAACTGCCCGGTAAAGCCGTTCACGAGGTTAAGCGAGACGGCGAGAATCACATAAATCCCGCACGAGATAATCACGCCTTCCTTGTACTGGTCCATCCCGTAGAACGAAGTCACCGACTGGTCCAGCAGGGGCCGCTCGACCCAGACGTTGCCCAGAAACAGCAGGCCGATCAGGGCGATAATGCCCAGCAGACGGGCCGGCAGCGACGGAGATTTAAACGCAGAATTGCCCAAGCTAAACTTTCTCCGGGGCCAGACGCCCGAACAGGCCGGCGGGGCGAACCAGCAAAATGACAATCAGCAGAAAGAACGCGACAGCGTCCCGGTAAGTGCTGGGAATGCCGACACCGGGGCCGTAGGCGACGACTAAAGTCTCGGCAAGGCCCATAATCAGGCCGCCGACCACCGCGCCGGGGATGTTCCCGATGCCGCCGAGAACCGCTGCGACAAAGGCTTTTAGACCCATCAGAACGCCGACATACGGCGTGAACGCCGTTCCTGTCAGCCCCGTGACCATCACCCCCGCCGCGCCTGCCAGCGCCGCGCCGAGGGCGAACGTGAATGCAATTACCGTGTTGGTGTTAATGCCCATGAGAGCCGCCGCGTCGGCGTCAAACGACACCGCCCGGACCGCCTTGCCGATGCGTGTGTAGGTAACGATGTAGGTCAAAAGCGCCATAAGGGCAAGCGACAGGCCGAAAATGAGCAGCGTTTGGACGCTCAGCGAAAGTCCCACGAACTGGACACGGTTCGGCAGGCTGACTATCTGCTTGGTTTGAATGAACCGCTGGTCGGACGAGAAAATCTGCGGCAGCAGGCCGAAGTTCTCTAGGAAAAGCGAAACGCCGATGGCCGTAATCAGCGCCGTCAGGCGCGACGGCGTCCCGACTGCCCGGCGCTTCTGGGTTGTCCGCAGCAGCGCGGCGATGCCGAGCCAGACGACAAGGCCGATGGCAATCGCCGACGCCGGGGTCCGGTTGCCGTTGATCGCGATGCCATAGGCAACGTAGCCCGACGCGCCGCCGATGAATACGCTCGGAAGCACCCAGGAGCGGGTCCTGAGAGGCCGGTAGGCCGCCTGTTCAATGACCAATCCCAGCAGGGCGCAGAGCAGCATCGCCGCCAGTAGCACGAGAACTGCCCCGAACGGCGACGGCAGCAGGCTGTGCAGGGGCGTATGGCCCGGAAGCCAGGTTCCGAGAACGCCCGCCGCGCCGAGGCCCGCATACGCGCCGACCATGTACACGTCGCCGTGGGCGAAGTTGATCAGCTTCAGGACGCCGTAGACCATCGTGTAGCCGAGGGCGATCAGGGCATAAATGCTGCCGAGCTGGACGCCGATCAAGAGTTGTTCGAGAAGTTGGTGCATGAGGTCAACGTGAAGCCGCAGAGCGAGGGAGTAAACTCCTCTATGCCTTCGGCATTACTTCGTATCTGCTGAATGGCATCCTTCGGATGTAAGACTATCGTGCGCTCAGTTTTTCGTCCGAAGGACGTTATTCAGCAGATACGAAGTAATGCCGAAGGCATAGAGGAGTTCACTCCCTCGCGCCTCGCGCCTGATTTCAGGGAGTGTCTACGGGTTTACCGTCGAGATATACTTGTAGTCGCTGCCATGGATTTGAAGCACGACGGCGGGCTTGACCGCATTCCGGTCCGGCCCAATCGTGATCGTTCCCGTGATGCCCTTGTAGCCCTTCGTCGCGGCTAAGGCATCGCGCAGCTTGGCCCGGTAGTCAGGGGCCGCATAATCGCCGCCCGCCGGGGTGCCTGCCCGCTTCATTGCGTCTACGAGGACGCCGACCGAATCATAGCCGAGAGCGGCGAGCGAGTCCGGCTGCGACCCGCCGTAAGCCTTCTTGTAAGCCGTAACGAAACTCTGAATGGTCGGGTCGGGGTTGCTCATGGACGAATGGTTGGTAAAGTACGAGCCTTCCAGCGCCGCGCCCGGCCCGCCGGCGCCTTCCACCAGCTTCGGCGAGTCCCAACCGTCGCCGCCGAGCAGGGGGACGTTCAGGCCGATGGCCCGCGCCTGCTTGGCAATCGGGCCGACCTGGCCGTAGTAGCCCGGCACATACAGCACGTCCGGGTTTGTCGCCTTGATTTGCGTGAGCTGGGAGGTAAAATCCACGTCGTCCTTGCCGTAGTTCTGGGCCAGCGTGATCTGCCCGCCGTTTTGGGTGAAGCTCTGGGTGAAAAACTTGGTCAGGCCGATAGAATAGTCGTTCCCGGCGTCGGTCAGGATCGCCGCTTTCTTCGCGTGCAGGGTTCCGGCGGCGAACTTTGCGGCGGCGGTTCCCTGGAACGGGTCAATAAAGCAGACGCGGAACACATAGGGGCCGAGCTGTGTCACTTTGGGGTTGGTGGACGACGGCGAGATCATCGGCACTTTGGCGGCGTTGCAGATCGGCGCAGCTTGAATGGACAGCGTGGACGCCACTTCCCCGATGACTGCCGTGGGATTGTCGCTCGTGATAATTTTCTTGACCACGCTTGAAGCCCCGTCCGGCGTCCCGGCGTCGTCCTGCACCGCCACGTTTAGCGTATGACCGTTGACGCCGCCCGCCGCGTTGATGCCCTTGACGGCAAGCTCCACTCCGTTGTCGGTGGAATGGCCGAACGTGGACTTATCCCCTGTCAAAGAGCCGTACTCGCCGATGGTAATCGTATTCGCCGCCCCGCCGCCCGACGACGTGCCGCCGCTGCCATTGCTTGCGGTTTTATTGGCGCAGCCGCCGAGAACAGCGGCAAAGACGGCGGCAGAGCAGAAGCCGCCGGCCAGACGTGCCGAAAGACGCGCGGTTGCGCTGGAAATAGGCATAAATACAGTTTCCTTCAAGTTCAGTTGAGCAGATTAAGTAAGTGAGAATGGGTCGGGGCGGCATTGCCCGGAAGCGGATTAAAGGCTTATTCGGCAGAAGGCCGCTGAAATCCTTCCCACGCCGCAAATTTTCTTGAAAGCGTGTAACTGCCTGTGCCGACAAGCAAAGCGAGTGTCAGCAGCGATAGGTACAAGCCCAGCCAAAATGGGGTAGGGGCGTAAGAGAAGATTAGCGTGTGCCGCCCCGCGCCCGGCACGGCGACCGCCCGCAGGCAGCCGTCATAAGTGGCAGTCGGCACCGGCTGACCGTCCAAGACCGCCGACCATCCTGCTGCCTGCGCGTCTTCCAAAATCAGCGTGTCTGGCGCAAGTGTCTGAAATAAGAGTGTCACTTGGTCGGGACCGTTCTCCGCAAGAGTCGCCGCAGAGGCCGAGTGCGCTAAGTGGGCGCGGGGCTGCCACCGCAAATTGCATGAAAGATAAACGGAAGCTTTCGGGCCGTACTTCTGCCCCGGCGAAACCAGCGTCGGGGCAGCACGGACGGCGGCAAGCCCCGGCAGGCTTGTTTCCGGCGGCGTGACCCGGACGAGCGCGACATACTTGACGCCGAGCGCCCCGCCGAGCGCCGCCGCTTCTTTTTTCTGCGTGAATGTTGCCTTCGGGTCAAATGCCTCGGCGGCCTTCTTCGCCGCTTTTTCCGTGTTCTTCAGCGCGACCGGCTCGTAGCCGAACGCATCGGACAGACCGTAAGGCATCGTTAAATTGGGCGTCAGCGTGTCCGCCCAGAATTCTTGATAATTCGGCGTAGACTGGCGAAAATCTTTGTAGTTCGTGAACCGCAGCCAGACTCCGTTTGTCGGGGCGAGTATCCGGGCCTGATGCGCGGCTATGTCCGGGTCACTCTGAACAAGCGCGATGTTCGGCGAGGACGGGCTGAGAGCGGCGGGGCAGGTGAGCGGGTACAACGTCTGCCCAAAATGCGCGAGATCGGCGAACGCCAGCAGAACAAGCGCGGCGACGCCGGCGCGTCTTGTGCGGATCTGCGGCAGGCGATCCAGCCCGAACCCGGCCAGCAGCGACACGGCAAAGCAGGCCGAGAGCAGGCAGCGGGCGGGATCGTGAAATGACCGAAAGCCGGGCAGAACAAAATACGCCAGATGGTACAAGCCGCCGCGCCCGCCGAACGCCATCCACAGGCTCACTCCAAAAACGCCGACCCAAAAGCGGGCGTCACGCGGGCCTGACCGGAGGCAAGCGCTCCATCCGCCCCAGAGCGTCAGGGCAAACGGGAGCCAGCCGACATAGCAGCACGTCTCCCAGCTATTTCCCTGCGCGGTCCAGTTCCCGTAGAACGGGCTGCCGTGCAGGTGCGGCAGGACAAAGTTGCCGAGCTGATCGAATGGCAGGTAAAAGCGGTCTACGACGGCAAACGACAGCCGCTGCCGGGCGGCATCCCGGAACAGCGCAAGCGTCGGCAGAAGCTGCCCCATCGCAAGGCCGCAGGCGGTAAGAATGGCGAGAAGGAGAAGCCCCCCCGCCCCAATTCTAGGGAGCCGGAGACCCCTCCCGGCTATGCCTTCGGCATTACTGCGTATCTGTTCCTCGCCACCCTCCCCAAAGCGGAGAGGGGAAGAGTCAGAGGCCAGTATCTTGTCCGCGTCTCCTCGCCCTCCCGTTTCGGGAGGGCCGGTGAGGAACGAACCGGGGTGGGTTCCCTTTCCCACCAACACCCCGTAGGCCGCCGCGAGATACAGCGTCAGCAGAGTCATCTGCACATGGGCGGCGAGAAGCTGCAAGCCTAAGACCGCGCCGAGAGCAAGCGCGTCTTGGAGTCGGCGCCTGCGGAACAGACTGTCTAAATTCAGCAAAATCCAGGGCAGCCAGGCCGACGCCTGCACCATGTTTGGGAACTGCTCTTTGGAAACAAGCTGCCCGCCGAACATAAACGTCACGGCGGCAAGCAGCGCCGGGCCGACGGCCAAACGAAGTGCCCGGCGGGCGAACGCATATGTGCCGAGGCCCGCAATCCAGACGTGCAGGGCAATGGTCAAGTTCAAAAACTGCGTCGCCGAGACAAACGGCAGCAGCGCTGTTGCCGGGTACAGCGGCCAGGTCTGCGGGTTGCCGACATAGGGCGTGCCGCACAAAATCAAGGGGTTCCAGAGCGGCAGGCGGCCCGCGTTCAAATTCTGCTTCAAGAAACCTGTCATCGGCGAAAAATACAGCTCGATGTCGCCCCAGTACAGCGCCTGCCCCAAAACCACCTGCCGCCAGAAATACACGACTGTTAGCAGAAGCAGCAGCGAAGCAGCGAAAAGACGCGCTTGCCAGAGGCGTCCGTTTCGTGTAGAATGAAGAGTATCGGCGGAAGAACGCACGGCAGGCAGTGTATCACGCGGAAAGAGGCTTTGTCAATGCTCACAGTCGCAATTATCGGCGGAACGGGGTTCGGGGCGGCGCTTGCCCCAGGAACGCCGGAGACGGTCGAAACGGAGTACGGGCAGGCGACTTTGACCCGCGCAGCCCTCGGCGATGACTTGACCCTGCTGTTTTTGGCCCGGCACGGCGCGGGGCATACCCTGCCGCCTCACCGGATCAACCACCGGGCGAATATCGCCGCACTGCGGGACCTTAATGTAGACGCCGTGTTTGCGACCACCGCCGTCGGCTCCCTGCGGCCCGAAATCGCGCCCGGCGACTTTGTGGTGTTGGATGACTTCCTGGACTTCACCAAAGGCAGCCCGGTCACATTCTACTCGGAGCCGGGGCAGGTGCGGCACACGGATTTCGTGCATCCCTACGATTCGAGCTTACGCGAAATCCTGCTCCAAACAATGGGCCCGGAGATCGCGCCGCGTACCCATTCCAGAGGCACCTACTTGTGTGTGTCCGGGCCGCGCTACGAAACGCCCGCCGAAGTGCGCTTGTTCGGGCAGTGGGGCGCGTCGGTTGTCGGCATGACCGGCGCCCCCGAAGCGATTCTGTGCCGTGAGGCCGGGCTGCGCTATGCGGGGGTGGCGCTGGCGACCAACTACGGCACGGGATTAGTCGCAGGCACGCCGCTTTCCCATGCCGAAGTGGAGCAGGAAATGGCCGCAGGCCGAGACGCGCTTGCGGTGTGGCTGCTGCGGGCGGCACGCGCCGTAAAATAAAGTTTTTATTGCCCGCCGACTCTGATTGCCCTTCAAATTGCTGTATAATAAACTGACAATGGCGTTTTACTTCCGCTTTCTTTTCGGCTTTTTGGAATGGAAACAGATGATGACAATGCAGAAACTACTCAGCCAAAAAATACTCGGCCCCGTCTGCCTCGCGCTCGGGCTTTTTTCTCTTTCGGCTGCCGCCCGCGCCGATGACGACCTTTCGCCGTTTCAGCAGTCGGAACATTTTGTCGTGACCGGCACCGTGCAGTCGGTGAGTGATGACCGCATCATGGTCGGCGGCAGTGACGACCACCGGTATGTCGTAGACGCTTACGGCGCAGACATCACGCTTTCGGACAGCCGGCCTGGCGAAGCGTCGAGCTTGTCGCGCGGGATGCGTGTCCGGGTTGCCGGCACTCTGCTTGGCCGCAACCTACTGGAAGCTGATCATCTCGATGTTATTCCCGAACCCCTCCCGGCGCCTGCGCCTGTTCAAGTCGTCCTGCCTCTGCCCGCGCCGGTCCTTGTCCCCGCCGGGCCGCAGCTGACGCTGGATGCATTTGTGCGCGATGTGGACACGGCGCACGATCAGGTAACGCTTGTGGGCGATGACGACAAGCGCTATACCGCCGACACCCGCGAGACCGACATTATCCTGCGCGGCACCGAGCGCTCCGGCCTGACCGCTGACTTGTCTCACGGAATGCGCGTTCATTTGGTCGGTGTCATGCAGCCCGGCGGGCTGGTCGAAGCCGACCGCATCCGTGTCCTGCCTGCCCCCGACGCGCCCGCGCCGCCGGTCGCCGCCCCGGTTATTGTTTCCGAGAACCTGGACTCCTACACCGGCCTCTTGATTGACTGCCGCTCCCTGCCGGACATCAGCCGCTCGCCCGCCCCGGCCATTTACGGCGCGGTCCCGGACACAGCCCTGCTGTATCCCGACCGCTCCCATGTCCCGACCCCGGACGAAGTGCAGGAAGAGTCCATCGTCCGCTACTACTGGACCGTGGACGCGGCTTCCAGCGGCGTCGGCGGCGCGAACCCGCTCATCCTCACCGCCCAAGCCGTTCTCGGCCCCGCCAAAGACGCCGTCCAGCTTTCCCCCGAAGACGCCGCTCGGTTCCAGATTTTAGACAAGCGCCTGCACTTCACCCGCACCTGGAAAGTCGGCTTCCTCATGCCCGCAGACCACTAAGAGAGCGAAGAATTAAACGCAAGCCGCCGCGCCAACTTGGGCGCGGCGGCTTTTGCGTTCATGGCTCCATCATCTTGAACTCCAGTGAGCGAACCAATGGGACATGATAAGATTGAAGTGGCTGACCTTGACGCTTTAGGCGCACATTGGCCTGATATTCGCGACTGGTCACCGCGTTCAACAGGGTGGGGGACCATCAATCAGACGTTTTTTGTCGGCGGCGAGAGCAACACGCACGTCCTCAAGCTCTACGGCAAAGACACCAACCCCGCACAGATTCGCTACGAGCATTGCATTCTGGCAGGGCTGGGACAAGCCGATCTGCCTTTCTCGGTTCCCTCGCCGCTTTCGTCCAGTTCGGGTGAAACGCTTCTCCCTGTCCCAGAAGCCGAGGGCGTTCTTGCGTCGCTGTTCTCGCTGCTGAACGGGGAAACGGTGCGCCGGGGTGACCCTCAGCATACTCGCCAAGCGGGAGCCGCGATGGGAATGCTCCACTACGCGCTGTCAAACCTCAGTATCACGCCTGCTGACGCTGTTTTGCCGCCCTGGGGAGACCTTGCCAGCGTTCATCCGCTCATTCCTGACCCCCTTGCGCTTGCAAGCGGTATTGGTCTGGCGACGGACACCGCAGAAGCGCTCAACAGTCTAATTGTGAAAGCAATGGAGGCCATTACCTCCCTACCTGCTTCTCTGCCGCTTCAGATCACGCACGCCGACTATCTTTGGCCGAACCTGCTTTTTCAGAACGGCTTGGTGAGCGCAGTTTTGGACTTTGAGTTTGCGACTTACGACCTGCGGGCCTTTGATCTGGCAGGCAGTTTGTACCACTTCGGAATGCTCCCGTGGAAAAATGGCGAAGGCTGGGATCTGCTGGAAGCATTCGGCAGTGGATACGGCAAGCAGCTATTCCTCACAAGCGACGAAATTGAAGCGCTGCCGCTCCTGCTGCGGTGGCAGCGCCTGGGCGGCCTCCTCTACTGGGCCGGTGTGTACCGTCAAGGGCTGACCAGCCACCAAAGTCTGCTAGAGGCTGTGAAAGACAATCTGCTGCTGGAGAGTTGGCTTATGGTTCATAGTCAAGAGCTAGTGGAACGAAGTCACGTCTGGTTTAATACGGCACTGGCTTAAGACCCTATCGCCCTTCGTAATTGGGCATCGCTTTCTTTTGGATTTGCCTTTTAGGAGAAACCGCATGGAGCCAAGCAATGAGGTTCTCGCGCTGTTCGGCGCTCGGCTTGTCGCTTCGCTCGGCGGCAGGGTCAATCAGCACTGGCTTGTAGAGGCGCAGGATAAACAGTTTGTCCTGCGGTGCTGGGGGCGGTCGCCGCTCCTTGATAACGCCGCGCAGATTAACGAGTCCATCAACTATGAGGTGCGTCTGGTCAAGGCTCTGGCGGCGCTGGGATGGCCTGTTGCGCCGCCGGTGAGGGGGCCGATAGAAATCGCCGGGCAACGGTGGAGTCTGGCTTCTTTTCTTCCGGGCACGGTGCCTGCGATGGACAACACTATTCACGGGAGCCGCGAGGAGCAGCGGGCGCGGGGGCGGCTGCTGGCGGAGTTTCATGGCGGCATGGCGCAGGTGCCTGATCTGGGGCAGCGGCCCGGCTGGCGGCGCTGCGAAGAGGTTTTAGCCGACCCGGCATTAGACGCTATTTTATCCCAGCATGAGCGGGAGCGTGCGGAAGAAGTTTCTGTTCTGCGGCGGCATTTGGAACAGGCCCGCGAGCAGATTGCCGGCCTTTCGCTTCAAGACAAGCCCGGTCTCATCGTTCACGGGGACTTTACGCCGTGGAACCTGCGCTTTACCGAGGGCCGCTTGACGGGCATTTTGGACTTTGAGCTGGCCCATTTTGATCACCGGGTCGGCGACTTCGCGCTTTCGTGGCGCGGCAAGTATGACGAATTCGTTTTAGGATACGCCGAAGTCTCGCCGCTGGAGCCGGAAGAATGGGCGCTGATGACCCCGCTGTGGTGGGCGCAGCTTATTCATCTCGCTTGCCTTGATATGAAGGCGGGCGTCAAAGACGATGGCTGGATCATCAGCAAGCTGCTGCTGCGCTCCCCGCTGATGGGGCAAAATGCCGTGGAGTTTCGCAGATGACAAAACGCCCGGACGCAGTGCGCGTCCGGGCGTTTGTGTTCTGTGAAGCCACCCTATAAGCCGGGTTCTGTGTTTGTGTGGCCATCTCTCTGGGACACGCATTGCTACGCGCCTCAAGCGGCGTTCGCAGGCGCGTCACGCTTTCGCCGTTCCAGGCGAGGGCAAAAGCGCTCAAGCCGCGCCCTCCTGCCTTGCTTCCGATGGGGTTTACCCGGCGCCTGCGTCTCCGCAAGGCCCGGTGCGCTCTTACTTTAAGCCCCGAAGGGCCGCACCATTTCGCCCTTACCGCCAGTGCTTTTTCAAGAACGGCGGCGGTATGTTTCTGTGGCACTTTCCGGCGGGTCGCCCCGCCCGGCCGTTAGCCGGCATCGTCGCCCTGTGAAGCCCGGACTTTCCTCTGCGTCGCGCCCGGCGGTACGCGCAGCGGCCACCCGGATGACTTCGGCATTCAGTATAGCATATTTCCGCAAAGAAACCGGGATTGAGACTCTAAGACCGCATCGCCGCAAATGGTTAGGCTCGTGTCGGCGACGGCGGCCAGCTTTCCGGCCCGTTCTCCGACACAGCCGGTTCCAGGAAGCTTGCCGGTGGGACTTCCTTCACCCGCGTTGCGAGAAACGCGGCGATGAGAAAGCAGACTGCGCCGACAGTCAGCGTCGGCAGCGGCTGCTCGTGGAACACGTACTTGATCACCAGGGGCATGAGGGAGCCGTACACAAGCTGCGGAATGACGATGAACAAGTTGAAGATGCCCATGTACACGCCGACGCGCTCCGGCGGCAGCGCCACGGAAAGGATCGCGTAAGGCATCGCCAAAATCGCCGCCCAGGCGATGCCGAAGGCGACCATCGGCAGCAGCAGCAAGTTTTGCGTGTGGATCAGCGTCACGCT
Source organism: uncultured Armatimonadales bacterium (assembly GCA_964236795.1). GTDB lineage: Bacteria > Armatimonadota > Armatimonadia > Armatimonadales > Capsulimonadaceae > JANXMY01. The sequence goes on from CAXSFV010000013.1 coordinate 21,974, forward strand.
GAGGAGGCCGACGCCGCCGACCGCAAGCGACACGGCGAGCAGGTTAGGACGGCCCAGGCGCGTTGCCACACCCGCCATCAGCGGCGCGGCCAGGCAGGTCACCACGGAGGAGGCCGCCATGCAGATGCCGCCCCACTCGATCGCGCGGTCGAACAAATGGGATTTCGTGTCTGTCGTGCCGAACACGTTGCTGGCGATGGCCGGGGTGAACAGGCTCCAAAAGCACGAAAGGCCGAACCAAATGGCAAACTGCACCGGGAAAAGCTGCTTCATGGTCAGGGGCATCTTAAGGACTGCGTGGACGATTTCTTTCACCCCCGCCCCAACACCGCGCGTCTCCCGCTTGTGCCGCTCAAAGGCGGCCAGGTCCAGCGGCGGGTCTTCGCGCGTTCGCAGCACGGTCCACAGCACCGCCAGCAGAAACACCGCCGCCCCCACCCGGAATGAGTACAGTACCGACAAGGGAACGCCGTTCGCGGCCTGCGCCACGACTCCGAAAGAGTGCAGCACATACGGGAGGCTGTTGGCGAGTGTCGCGCCCAGCCCGATGAAACAGCTCTGGACTAAAAAGCCGGTGGCACGCTGGCTCGGCGGCAGCTTGTCTGCGACAAATGCTCGGAACGGCTCCATGGAGACGTTGACGCTGGCGTCCAAAATCCACAACAGCGTTGCCGCCACCCAGAGGAACGGCGAGGAAGGCATGAAGAACAAAGCGATGGAGGCTAAAATTGCGCCCGCAAGAAAGTAGGGGCGGCGCCTGCCCCACTTTTCGCTCCAAGTCCGGTCGCTCATCGCACCGATGATCGGCTGGATGAGCATTCCCGTGACCGGCCCGGCGAGGCCCAGCAGCGGAAGCTTATCCAGGTGAGCGCCCAGTTTGAGGTAAATGGCGGCCATGTTCGCCATTTGCAGCCCCCAGCCGAACTGGATACCGATGTACCCGAAGTTCATGGTCGCCAGCTCGCCCAGACGCAGCGGCCGCTTTTCTTCTTCTCGCGCCTCGACCTCCGACATTCCGTCTTTCGATACCCCGTCAAGGCTGACATCTTGGTTAATCATCGTTGAAGTCCTTTACTCCGCGAAGCTCTTTATTTCGGCGTATGGCTGACGGACAAGTTGTTGAAGTAGGCATTGTGGTCCGGCTTGGTGCTGCCGGAGTTTGCCTGCTGCACCTGAAACCCGGTGATCGGGCCGGAGAACATCCCCGTGCCGGAAAACGCATCCGCGCCGGTGACGGAAAGCGAGTAAGTGGTCGGCGATGTCAGCGTATAAACGAGGTGCGACGCGCCTCGAACAAAGCCGATCTTGGCAGGCTGGTCGTTAAATAAAACGCCGACCCCGCCGCTGTGGAACACGAAGCTGCCGACGGGGCCGCCTGCCGTGGTCAGCGCAACGCCGGCGGTCCCGGCCTCGTTGAAGCCGCTGACAAAGTCCAGCGCAAACGTGTCGCCTTTTTGCGTCAGGGGCGCGGCGAAATCGCGCGTGATGGTGGTCACGGCATCCTGGCTTTGGGCGAACAGGCCGAATGATTTCCCCTGGGTGTCAATCGAGGCGGGGGGCGGCGCACCGGCGTTGCCCTCGGCTTCCGCCGCCGAGAACACGAATGTCCCGGCAGTCCCGGCGGTTTTGACGACAAACGGCCGAAAGCCGCTGCCGCCGTTTTCTCCGGCCTTGTAGCCGCTGGCGTACGCAGGATCGCCTGCGCTGTCATTCGGGGCCGCCTGCGCCCGGCTGGGCTGGGCCGGCAATGACCGCATCTCAGCGGCCTGTGCGGCGGCGCTGAGCGGGCGGCGGTACAGCGCAAAGGAGCGCGGCGGCAGAGAGGCCGACGGCAGCATTCCCGCCGCGACCGGACTTGTTCCCGCGACCGGCACACGTTTCCAGCCCGATCCGACCGCCGCGCTGATCTTGCCCGACGCGGGGGTCCCGGTCGGGTTGATCTCAACAAGGAACTCGGAGCCGCCGCCGGCACGGGTATAGGTCAAAAGCTGCTTGGGGGCGGTGTTCGGCAGCCAGGTCATGGTTCCTGTCGTGAATGCTGGATTGCTGCGCCGAAGAGCAATCAGGCTGTGGTAGAACGGCGTAAAGCGCGGATCGCCTGCGGCCCACTCGATCGCCGCGTGTGGGTTCCTCGCGCCTGCGCTGTTGCCGACTTCCATGCCGTTATAAAGCAGAGGAATGCCGGTCGTGGTGAAGTTGAAGACGGCGACCGCCATCGCGCCCGCCGGGCCGCCGAAAGCGTTGACATCGCGGGGCGTGTCCCAGTCGTCCTGAACCGCCATGTGCTGCATCCCGGCGGGGAAGTCGCTGACTTGACTGTGCCAGGCCGGTTCCACACCCGAGGCATCGCCGTCGGCGGCGGTCTTCAGCGCCCCGTGGCCGCCGGGATCGTACATGCGCCAGGCGTAGTCTAAAGAAAACGGCTTGTGGGCCAAATCGGGGGTTTCGCCTTCTTCCAGCATCAGCACATTGGGCCTCGTCTGCCGCAGGTCTGTCCCAAGCTGCTGCCAGAAATCGGCGGGAATTTTGCGCCCCGGCCCGTCCGGGTTGTTCGCCGAGTCGAACCGGAAGCCGTCCACGTTGTACTGGGTAATCCAGTATTGAAGCATCTTCGTGATATACGCCCGCAAGGCAGGGTTGGCGTAGTCAAGTTGGGCGACATCGGAGTAGGTGAACGCCATCTGGATAGACGCCGGGTTGTGGACATTGCCGTCGCTGTGGACATAAAATTCTGGGTGCTGGGTGATTAACGCATTATCCCACGACGTATGGTTCAGCACCTCGTCAAGCAGCACGCGCATTCCGAGCTTGTGCGCCGTGCCGATGAGCGTGTGCAAGTCCGCCGTCGTGCCGTAGCGGGGGTCAATGCCGTAGTAGTCATGCACATCATAGGGGCTGTCCACAGATGGGTGGCCGTTGATCGGCTGGCCGACCGGCGTGACCGGCATGATCCAGATATCCGTAACACCCAGCGCTTTGATGCGCGGAAGCTGGGCCGTGACGCCTGCAAAATTGCCCTGCGGCGAAAAAATCTCCGGGTACAGCGTGTAAATCACCGATCCTGCCGGCCACTGGGGCGCGGCGCTTGCGGCGGAAGCCGGCGTGGCGGCAAGAAGCTGTGTTGGGGCCGCCGTGCGGGCCGTGCCGCAGCCGGTGGTGGCGGCAAAAAGCATGGTAGCCGTCGTGGCTAACAGGGGCAGGCGTGCAGTGCGTTTCCAGTTATTCATAGTCATGCTTTCGGTATTCTCTGAGTGAAATCATCTGTGACGAAAAGAGGGCAAGTGCAGTGCTGCATTTGCCCTCTCGTGCATTTTCCCGCGAACAACCCGCAGCAAAAGATTAGGTGGGGCTGAAGGTAAAGGCGTAGTTAGCGCCGTTGGCCGACAAAGCGCTCGTGCCGGCAGCGTTCGTGTTGGCAGCGTACACACCCGCAGGATCGGTTGCCTGTACGGACATCGAGGTAGCGGCCGTATGTCCGGGAGAAACCGCCGGGCCGCGCAGCCATTTGACATGGCCGTCTGCGCCCAAGAAGTTCGAGCCGTCCGTGTGGCGTCCGGTCTGTCCGGTAAAGTCCTGTGTCAAGTTCCCCGGCGTGGTGCTACCCATAACGCCGGTTGCGTATTGGGTTCTGCCGACCGAAGGGTTGTCCGTGCCGTCATACCAAGTGACAAGATCGTTGGGGCCGGGAGCAGCGGCGGAGACGTTCGAATCCAGTCCGTCTGCGGAGGCCGATACCTGTGCCGATCCGGTGCCGTTCAGTGTGTTTTCGTCGTTGGTCGCCGCATCAATCGAGGCTCTGTCGTTCTGAACTTCGCACAGTAGCACGGTCGACGCGGGCGCCTGTTGCGACGAGAGCGAGCCCGTCGGCCCGGAGCCTGCCAAGTTCATGTTAAAGGCATACGAGACCGGCGATCCGCCGTAGATCGGCGCGGATGGGTCATCCGGGCATTTGTAGACGCCGGTACTTTTAACATACTGATAAATCTGGCCGCCCCAGCCCGCGCCGTAATCGGCTTGGTTGGTGTTGCCTTTGATGTTAATGCCGGGAGGGTTTTTCTCGTCGGCGTCCTGGCTATATTGGACAAACGCCAAGCCGAGCTGCTTCATGTTGGACTGACAGGAAGCACGGCGGGCGTTTTCACGGACTTTCTGGAAGACAGGGAACAGGATCGCCGCGAGAATCGCGATAATGGCGATGACGACGAGCAGTTCAATGAGCGTGAAGCCCGAAGGCTTTCGGCGACTTTTCTGAGAAACGGACAGGTTCATGGTTTGACTTTCTTCTCCCCAATCGTTTGGGGAATGCTATTATGACAATTCTAAGACGGAATTGTCAAGTCAATTGTTCCCGTATGCCCGAAAACCCAATCGCCAGCCGATTTACTTGCCCGCCGACACACGGCTGCTTGCCGATTTGTTGAAGTCAGCGTTGTAGTTCGGCTCCGTACTGCCGGAGCTTGTCTGTTGGTTTGTACCGGACTTTCTCAGTGAGTTGCCGGTGCAGTAGGTGCGCCCTGAGCAGTAGGCGGCGGATGGTTCTCCATATTTTTCGTATTCTGTTTTGCTTGCTGAATGATGTTCGGTGGGGTTCCCACCTGTGATCCGCTCGTGCCGTTGGTGCTTTGATCATGGCTGCCGCAGCCTGCCAGCATGACAGCAACCGTCGCGAAGAGGAGACATCCGCCGATTTTGATTGGTGGTTTCATGTGTATGTACATCCGATGCTTAGGGAAATCAAAGAAAAGTGCGCCCACTGCCGGTTAGACCGCGAGCGCACTTTGCTGAGAAGGACTAGTTGATGTTGAACGTCGCCACGATCGTGCTATCCCCGCAGTCTACGGTGGAGGCTGTGTATTTCCCATTTGTGGGGTCGTTCAAGCCGTTGCTGCCGCAGTTACCAGGCGTTCCATTCGGGTAGCCGCCGGAAACCGCGCTGGGACGGAAGAATTTGGAGTGACCATCACACATGGTATAGTTCGCGCCGTCGTTATGCCGAGGTGTCGCTGCAAACATTGTTCTGGAAGTCGCGTCAGGCAACGAATTTCGAAGGTAGCCGGTGACATATTGGACAGATGAACCGTCGTTTGTTCCAGTAGTAGTGTGATAGCCGCTGAAGTCGTTATCTCCGCCCAGGCCGCACCCGCTCACTGAGCCGCCGACATACTGTTTGCCTGCACCTGCATCGCGGCCCTGATCGTCGCCATTCTGGCCGTCGATGTCCGTGGCATTCGGCCCATCGGGGTGAGTAATGTCGTAGTAACCACTGTTGCGGATTTCAAAGAGCAACACTGATTTGGCCGGGGCGGTGAACGCAGCAAGGCTCCGTCCATCTCCCTGACTTAACCCCTGCCCTTGATAACCGGTATAAATCGCGCAGTTCCGGTTGAAGCCATAGGAAACCGGTGTGCCAGGCAGATGTGTATCGTCGTCCGGGCAGCGGAAAACAGCGACGCTTTTGACGTAGGGATAAACCTGCGCGGCCCATCCGCTGCCGAGACCACTTGGGTCGCTTCCATTGGGAGTTTTCTCATCGGAATCCTGCTCGTACTGGATGGTCGACAGCCCAAGCTGCTTTTCGTTGGAAAGGCAGGATGTGCGGCGGGCGTTCTCACGGACTTTTTGGAAGACCGGGAACAAGATAGCGGCGAGAATGGCGATGATGGCGATGACGACGAGCAGTTCGATGAGCGTGAAGCCCGGCTGCGTCCGGCGCATCTCTGCGCCTCCGGGTTGTGTCTGAGAATTGTATGAATTCATTCGTTTTTATCCTTTCCCCAACCGCTTGGGTAACTGTGGCCTAGTATAACATCCGGGCAAAGTTTTGTCAAGCGATTTCCAGCAAACAGACCATTATTTTTCTGCCGGGTTTTGCGGCGCAGGAACAGCACGGAGGAACCGGCACTTCCGATGCCGGTTCTTAATGCCGTGCCGCATTGATCGTTCTCTACGGCACAAACGCTGCGCCTCCACGGGCAGGCAGGGTAATGACGGCGGTTCCACGGTGAACCTGCACCGGCGCGGAGACGCCGAGGCGGTCGGTGAGCGTCGCGCCGTCGGCAAGTCCGGCGGGGGTGACCGGGACGGTGACGGTCGCGGGCTTGGTGTCGTTGTTCAGGACGACGACAACGGCCTGATGGTTTAGAACGCGGGCGTAGGCCCATTGATGGTCAGTCTGAAGCAGCGTGATCTGGGAGCCGCGCCGGAGCGCCGGAAAGGCCGCCCGCAGGTGGGTGAGGGTGCGGACGTGCTGCCACACCCGCTGCTCGGCCTGGGTGCGGCCTGCCGCCGTGAATGCGGTCTGAGCATCGCCGGGGAAGCCGCCGGGGAAGTCGCGGCGGTTGTCGGGGTCATCACCGCCGGTCATGCCGATCTCGTCGCCGTAGTAGAGGAGGGGAACGCCTCGGTTGGTCAGAAGAAAGGTTTGAGCCAGCTCCAGGCCGTCCACGGTTGCACCGTCCTCGTTCAGGAACCGCTTGACATCGTGGTTGCCGAGAAACGTCATCAAGTGGCTGGGATGGGGAAATAACCAGTCGTGAGCTTCGTCATCGGCCAAATCGTGGAAGGACGCGCCCTGGGCGAATGCCCGGCGTAGGGGGAAATACAGAGGGTAGTCGAACAGCGAGTCCATGCGGGTATCAACGCCGTCCGGCCCCACCCGTCCGCCCTGAAAATAGGAAACCAGAGACACGTCGCCGTCAAAGACCTCCCCGACGGCGTTGACATGCGGGTACTGCGTTTGCAGGGCCGTGTTCCACGCTTGCCAGAACGAACGCGGCACATAGGGCATGGTATCCTCGCGGATGCCGTCAAAGCCGGCCATGCCGATCCACCAGAGCGTGTTCTGGATCTCGTAGCGGGCGACTTCCGGGTCGTTTTGGTTCAAATCGGGCAGGGCATTGGCGAACCAGCCACCGAGAGTCGCGGCCCGCTCGGCAGCCGTCCCGTGCGGGTCCATGACAGTCCAGATTTGATAAGTGTTGTTCAGGTGACTATTCAGCGTGCCGTTGAACCAGGTCGGGGTCGGCGGGTCGGTGGCCCACGGGTGATGCGGCCCGACATGGTTTGCGACCTGGTCTTGGATGACTTTGATGCCGAGCGCGTGCGCCGAGGAGACCAGCCGCCGCAGGCTCGCCATATCCCCAAAATGCGGCTCGACCGCGTACTGGTCGACCGCGCCGTAGCCGTGGTAGTCGCTCTGGCTGTACTGGGCCTGAAAGTTTGTCTGATGCGGGTTGACGTGCTGGAAGTTCTCATAGACCGGCGTGATCCAAATCGCCGAGACGCCCAAGTCTTTGAGATACGCTAAATGGTTCGTGATGCCCGCAAAATCACCACCGTGATACAGATGCGGATTGGACCGGCCATACAAGTTATCTTTGCCCGCCGGGGCGTTGTTTAATTGGTCGCCATCGCTGAACCGATCCGGCATGATTTGGTAGACGACATCGTCCGGCCCAAAGCCCGCGAACCGTCCCGACGGCGGCAGCGGCGGGCTGACCGTGAACGGTGCCCGCGTAAAGCCGCGCCGCGTGGTGACGCGCAGGCGATAAGCGCCGGGCGCAGTGTGCGGGCTGATGACGACATCCGCAAAGACATAGGTTCCGCCGGCGCTTACCCGGACGTTCTTCGCCGAAAGCCCGCCGCCCTCGGCCTGCACGCTCGCCCCGGCCAGATTTTGCCCGTGCAGCAGGACGCGCACGGGACCCAGCGCCTGTCCCGCCCACCAGTTCGGCGGCTCGACCCGGTCTACAGTTGGCGCAGACAGCGGCGGCGCGGCCTGTGACACTTGGGGGTTGCCGAGAAGAAAACCCAGCGCCAGCACTGGCGGCAACAGCAAGAAGTTTAGTTTCATAAGCGTCTTTGCCCCAATCGCTTGGGGAATAATGCGCCGATTATAGCATTGACACCCAGTTTTGTCAAACCCCGTGTATAATAGACTCTATGGCAGACCGAATCTCAGTCCACGTTCGCCTCGAAGACATCGCCGCGCGGGTCGGCGTGTCCCGGTCGGAAGTCTCGCGCGTCATCAACGGCCAGGTCCGGGCCGGCAAAAGCGTCGGGGCCGCGACCCGCGAGCGCATTTTGGAAGCCGCGCGGGACATGAACTACAGCCCGCACCGGGCCGCCCAAAACCTGGTGCGCGGGCGCACGGACACGGCCGCGCTGATGTTTGTGATTGACCGCCAGGCCAAAGCGTCCCCATTTCTCGAAGACCACGACGCCCCCGATGAGCTGTCCCCGCATTACCACGAGATGATCGGCAGCCTGACGTACACCCTCAGCGAGTACGGCATCCACCTGATGCTGGCCCAGTGCGGCGGGCGCGATGTCACGCCGATTGAAGCGATGGAGCAGCTTGCCCGGTCCCGCGCCTGCGACGGCCTGATCATCACTGACATGTTTGTCAACGACCCGCGCCCGCAGATTCTGAACAAGACCGGCCTGCCGTATGTCATTCGCGGGTCGGCCCCGCAGCCCGGCTCGGTTGCGGTCGGCATGGACAATGTCGCGGTCGGCTATGAAGCGGTCCGCCACCTGCACTCTTTGGGCCACCGCCGCATCGTGTTTTACAATATCCGCCGGGAGCTGATGGTCGGCCAGCGCCGCTTTGAGGGCATGTGCCGCGCCCGCGCCGAGCTTGGTTTGGAAGATACGCTGGAATACCACGACGACGTGCATCACGAAGACGGCGTGTATCTGTCTCTGCGGGCGCGGCTGCGGGAGCCGGACCCGCCGACCGCCGTTTTCGCCGAGGACGAAATCAGCGCCCTCGGCGCGGAGCGGGCCATCTCCGAAGCCGGCCTGCGCGTCCCGCAGGACGTGAGCGTGATGACCTGCCTTAACGCCCGCTTCATGCGCCTGGTCGCGCCGCACCTCACGGTGCTGAACGTCCGCCTAAACGAAGCGGCGGCGGAAGCGGCCCACCTGCTTGCGCGGATGCTGCGCGGCGAGCCGGTCGAGCCGCGCCAGACGTTTTTGTCGCCGATTTTAGAAGAACACGGCAGCACCGGGCCTCCGCCGGGCTGAGAGCGTCGAAGAAGCCTCCGTCCCAATTCTGAGCCATACGGACAGGATTTGGCCGACCTGCGGATGTATCTAGACGGCCTGCGTGTGACGGTGCGAATGCGGGCGTTCCGAGCGGAAGTGCTGACGGACCGGCGGGTCCAGTTCGTGCCGATGGAGTAGATTAAGCCGCTGAAGCAAGAGGTCAGTACGAGCAAAAAGACAGTACAAGAAGATAATAAGGGAAAGCTATCATGCTGACAAACGAACAAAAACAATTTTATGCCGCCAATGGCTATGTCCTCGTTCCCGGCCTGCTTTCCCCCGAAGAAGCCGCGCTGTACCGCAAGGAAGCGCATGAGCTGAGCCGCCGCCTGAGCGCGGTGCGCGACATCAACGCCGCCTGGGGCAGCGCGGAGACGGCCGCAATGGGCAAGAAAACATCGCTCCTGCACTGCCACGATGTCCAGTTCCAGAGCGCGGCGTTTTCGCGGCTGCTGGTCCATGAAAAGCTGACCGAAGCCGCCGCCGACATCATCGGGCCGAATGTGCAGCTCCACCACACCAAAATGTTCATCAAGCCGCCGGAGAAGGGCGCTCCGTTCCCGATGCACCAGGACGCGCCGTTTTTCCCGCACGAGAACCATTCCATGATCGCGGCGATTGTCCATTTCGACGACGCACCCCTCAATCGGGGCTGCGTCCGGGTCATCCCCGGCTCGCACAAGCGGGGAATGCTGCCGCACAACGCCGAAGGCTCCTGGCATCTGTCGCCGGACGAGTACCCGGTATCGGGCGCCCTACCGATTGAAGCCAAAGCGGGCGATGCGCTCTTTTTCTCGTACCTGACCATCCACGGCTCCGGCATCAACGAAAGCGACGAAGCCCGCACCACCGTTCTGATCCAGATGCGCGACCCGTCCGATCCGCCGTCGTTCCGCGCCCACGAGTCCCAAGGCCAGGGCATGATGCTGGCCGGCATTGACCCCACCTGCACCAACCGCACAGCCTGGGAGCGCTCCCAAAACCCCGACGACACGCTCGGCGAAGCAAACGGCTCGGCAGCGCAGCCCGTCTCGATGGGCAGCGCGATGGCCGGGTCTATGGGTGGGGTGATGGGGAAGATGTAGACAATAGGAGCCATGAGGACCATGTGTTGGAACACACGGCTATTGGGCGCGGACGCCGTAGACTACGCCTTCGGCGCACTCAGATTTATGTTTTCCTAGCCCCGCGAAGCGGTGGGTTCCCGGCGTCCGCGCCCAGTAGCCGTGTGTTCCAACACATGGTCCTTACGGCATCTACGCGCAACACCACCATACAGCAGGACAAAACGCAGGCGGCGGAGAATAATTCTCCGCCGCCTGTTTCTGCGTCGCGGCTGAAGGCGGATACTTTGGAAGTTGCTTACACGATGGGGGTTCAAGACTGGATTACAGCCTACCAGACAGGCATCAGTCGTCTCCGCCCTATCTCTTTAGGGCGATCCTCTGGATTCCTCATTGCAGTTGCCTGTTCATTAGTAGTAGCGCTTGTGTCCTATGGTGGGTACGTCCACGCATGGCATAGCCAGCATTCGTTTCCGTGGCATTATGTTCATATCATGCTGATTTCATCTGCCGTTGGGCCGATTGCCTTCGCATTCGTGCTTTGGAGTATGTCGTCACGGAGACTTGTGCTGGAAGACGTTTGCATCATCGTCCAATTTAAGTATGGCGGCATTGTCCGCTCTCAATACAGCGGCAAACTTTCATTCTTATGGCAGCGCGTGTCAAACATCTCTCAGGAGGCAGAACACTTGACTATCTGCTCTGAGAACTATATCGCGCTTGTTGTTCCGCGCCGCGCTTTTCCAAACGAACAAGCCGCCGAAGGCTTTTATACAGCGGCACTTGCTTACTGGCATGAAGCCAAAGGAACAATGCCGCCGCCCGTTCCAGAAATTGCTGGGGTCTGGCCGCCTGCGCCGCGTCCCGGCAATTCTGCGGAACCCGGCGATACCCGGTAATGTTAGGAGGTATACTAAGATGTCAGGCAAGACAAACCATTAGCGAGGAACTAAACCAAATTATGATACAGCGTGAAGTGCTTCCGAACGGCGTCCGCATCGTGACGGAAAACATTACTTATGTGCAGTCGGTCGCGCTCGGCATCTGGGTTGGGGTCGGCGCACGGGATGAAGCGGATGACGTGCGCGGCATCTCCCATGTGATTGAGCATATGCTGTTCAAGGGAACGCCGACCCGCACGGCCCAGCAGATCGCCGACCAGATTGACTCGGTCGGCGGCGACATCAATGCGTTTACGTCCAAAGAAAGCACCTGCTACTACGTGCGGATGCTCTCCGAGCATGTGCCGCTGGCCGTAGACGTGCTTTCCGACCTGTTCCTGAACTCGAACATTGATGCCGAAGAGCTGGGGCGCGAGCAGAACGTCATCTTGGAAGAAATCAAGCGGCGCAACGATGAGCCGGATGATCTCGTCCATGACGTGTTCACCGAAACCCTCTGGCCGGGCCATGTGCTGGGGAAAAGCGTGATCGGGACGCCGGAAACCGTCTCGGCCTTGAAGTCCGCCGACCTCAAAGGCTATATGCACGGACATTATACTCCGGATACCATCGTCATCGCAGCGGCGGGCAACCTGAACCACGACGAGATTGTCGAGATGGTCCGGGAACGCTTTGGACACCTGATAGGCAAGAAATCGGATTGGCGGATGCCGGACACGGCCCCGCAATTTGTCCCCGGCACGGCGTATATCGAGAAGTCCATCGAGCAGGTGAACTTGGTCCTCGGCACGCGCGGCTACGCCCAGATGAACGACGACAAGTACAAGCTGTCTATTTTAGACGCCGTGCTGGGCGGCTCCATGAGCAGCCGCTTGTTCCAGGAGATCCGCGAAAAGCGTGGCCTGGCGTACTCCATCGGCTCCTACTCGCAGTCCTTCCGCGAAGGCGGTTACTTTGCGGTGTATTCAGGAACCAGCCCAACGACTTCGGAACAAGTTATTGACCTGGTCAAGACCGAGTTTGCCAACGTCCGCAAGAACAACATCACGGAGGCCGAGCTGAACCGGGCCAAAAACCAGTTCCGGGGCAGCATCGTGATGAGCCAGGAAGGCATGAATTCCCGGATGCGCCGGATCGGCAGCAATGAGCTGGTCTACGACCGGGTCATCCCGATTGATGAGACGATGGCGAAGATCACGGCAGTGACTTTAGATGACATCGCCGAAATCTCCGAGTACCTGTTCGCGTCAGGCGACTACGCCCAGGCGACGGTCGGCCCGAAGCTGGAGAGCTAAGAGATATGGCAGACGTGATCAAAGTCGCGGTCGCTGGGGCAAACGGCCGCATGGGCCGAGAGACTGTTGCCGCCATTCAAGCCGAAGCAGACCTAGAGCTGGTCGCCGAGATTAACCGGGGCGACAGCTTGGCCGATGTTCTGGCGGCGACGAAGCCGGCTGTGCTGGTAGACTTCTCGGTCCCGGACTCTATCGTAGACAGCATCGAGACGGCGCTGATCGCGGGCGTCGTCCCGGTTGTCGGCACGACGGGCCTGTCCCAATCCGACCTCGCGATTGTCCGGGAGCTGTGCTGCCAGTACGAGATGGGGGTGCTCATCGCCCCCAATTTTGCCGTCGGCGCAATTCTGCTGATGCGCTTTGCCCGCGACGCCGCCAAGTATCTGCCCGACGCCGAGATTATCGAAATGCACCACGAGCGTAAGCTCGATGCGCCGTCGGGAACCGCCGCCAAGACCGCTGAGATGATCGCCGAAGGCCGCGCCGAGGCAACGCCGACCGCGCTGCCTGCTGATGCTTACGAAAAGCTCCCCGGCGCACGCGGCGGCAAAGGGGAAGGGGACGTTTCCATTCACTCTGTCCGTCTGCCCGGCTTCGTCGCGTCCCAGATGGTCCTCTTCGGCGGGCCGGGTCAGACACTCACCCTGCGCCACGACAGCATAGACCGCAAATCGTTCATGCCCGGCGTCCTGCTCGCCATCCGCCACGCCCCAGCGCTTGCAGCGAACGGCGGCGACTTGGTCTACGGCCTAGAAAACCTGCTTTAGGCTATCTCGCCGCCCCTTGATTCCATGAAATACACCTGTCCTTGCTGTGGCTACAAAACGCTTGACGAAGAACCACCTGGAACATACGACATTTGTTATATCTGCTTTTGGGAAGACGACGGGGTCCAATTTCGCAACCCGGATTACCGAGGCGGAGCAAACACGCTTTCGCTGCGTGAGTGTCAGCAGAATTTCTTCGCTTATGGCGCTTGTGATGAGCGCTGCCGGTTCTTTGTTCGATCTCCTAATCAGACCGATTTGAAGAACCCGGATTGGCAGCCGCTGCCAGTAACCTTTCGCTATCCACTTCCACCTTTGCCGAAAGAACAAGTCATCCACCTGCCTGGTCCTGTAGAGGAAAACTATTGCCCGCCGGATTAGGTCATCCGCGAGAAGTTTCACGGGGGTTCAGCCCCGTGAAAACTATTTTATGTCCCCGCCACCTTCCTCATTTCCCGCTTCATGGCCCGCGTGTGCCAGCGCAGTTTCAGCGGCATCAGCAGCGACTCCAGCACGACGCCTTTGGACAGTTTGGACTGGCCGGCGCGGCGCTCCATGAAGATAATCGGCACTTCGACGATTTGAAACCCGCAAAGCTGAGCGCGGAAGGTCATCTCCACTTGAAACGAGTAGCCGTTGGAGCGGACGGAAGGTAGGTCCAGCGACTCCAAGACACGGCGGTGGTACAGGCGGTAGCCGGAAGTGCAGTCGTTGACGAGGAGGCCGGTGACGGTGCGGACGTACCAGTTCGCGCCCCATGACAGCAGAATGCGCCGCAGAGGCCAGTTGATGACGGATATTCCGTTCAGGTAGCGCGAGCCGATCACCACGTCGGCGGTCTCGGCAGCTTCAATCATGTTGGCAAGGTAAAGCGGGTCGTGGGATAAATCAGCGTCCATCTCGACGACGGCGTCATAGCCGGCGTTTAAGGCCCAGGCAAAGCCGGCTAAGTAGGCCCGGCCCAGCCCCTCTTTGCCGGGCCGGTGCAGGACGTGGACCCGGCCTGCGCTTTCCGCAGACGCGGCAAGAGCACTGGCGATGTCGCCGGTGCCGTCGGGGGAATTATCGTCCACGATGAGCAGGTCCACGGGCGCGGGTTGCTTCAAGACTTCTTCGGTGATCTGCCGGACGTTTCCGGCCTCGTTGTAGGTCGGAATGACCACGATTGTGCGGGTTTTCGGGTATTCTGTTGGCATAAAGTTGAGTGTTGAAGCGTAGCGAATGACTTTTGGGCGGAAAATCGCAAATCGAATTGTGCTGGCGTACCTGGTCCCCGTCGCGTTCATGCTGGCGCTGGGCATTCTCGTCATCCATTTTCACGGCGACGAGATCCGGCTGCGTGATTATGCGCTCGGCATGGCGCTGGTGCTGATTCCCGCGCTGGTCATCGGGCGGCTCTTGACCTACTCCGTCACGGCGCATTTGGAGCAGCTTCGGCGGAGCGCGGAGCTGATCGAGCGCGGCGACTACTCGGCCCGCGTCGTGCCAAGCTCCGAAGACGAATTTGCCGATCTCGCCCGCGCGTTCAACCACATGGCCGATGTGCTGGCGCTGCGCGAAAGCGCCCTGCGGGAGCAAAATCAAACGCTGGCCTCGGTCAATCATCGCTTTGAGGCAGTACTCAACGCCGCCAATGACGGGATCGCGATGCTCGATACCGACGGCTGCTTTGTGCTGGCGAACCGCCGCTTCGGCGAGCTGCTCGGCATCCGTGCTCCGCTGCTGCTGCATCACACGCTCGAAGAAGCGCGGCCGCTGTTGATTGACCGCCTCTCGCACCGGCTGGCTGCGCTGGCTCCGACCGAGACGCGGGCCGTCGCCGAAGAAATTATTGCACTGGAAGAACCGGACCGGCGCTTTTTGCAGTTCTACACAGCCCCGGTCACGGGCATGGACGGGTCGGAAGTCATCGGCCGGATTATCGCACTCCGCGACATTACCCGTGAGCGGGAACTAGACAAGATGAAAACGGACTTTATCTCGGTCGTCTCCCATGAACTCAGAACGCCGCTAACTTCCATCAAAGGCTACACGGATTTGCTTCTGTCCGGCGCGGCGGGCGACAACACGGAATTACAGTCGGAGTTTCTTGGCATCATTCAGCTCAGCACGACCCGCTTGTCGAACTTGATCAACGACATTTTGGACATTTCGCGGATCGAGTCGGGAACGCTGAAAATCAAGCACGAGCCGATTGACTACCGCCGCATCGTCGCCGACACCCTGCGGCTGATGAAGGCCGCCGCCGATGGCAAAGACATCTCGATGGACGCCGCTTTGCCCGAAACAATTCCGCCGGTGCGGGGTGACGCCGACAAAGTGACACAAGTTTTGACGAACTTAGTTTCGAACGCCATCAAGTATACCCCAGAAGGCGGCTGGGTGAAAGTCAGCCTGGAAGTCACCGGGGAAACCAGCGTCACCACCTGCGTTGCCGACAGCGGCATTGGGATTGCGCCCGAAGACCAGCCGAAGCTGTTCCAGCGCTTCTTCCGCGCCGACAACACGAGTACCCGCGAGGCCGGCGGCACGGGCTTGGGGCTTGTCATCGCCAAAACGCTGATTGAGCTGATGGGCGGCACAATCTGGCTGGAAAGCGAGCCGGGCCGGGGGAGCAAGTTCTACTTTACACTGCCGCTGTTCTTGGAAACCGGCAACGCACCCGCCCCAACGCCCGTGGCTTTACCCGAACGCGGCATCGGCTTGGTGCTGATTGTAGACGACGATGCCTACGTCCGCAGTCTCATCCGCCACGCCCTGCACCGGCGCGGCTACGGCACGCTCGAAGCGGCGGGCTGCGCCGAAGCCCAGCAAAAGGCTCGTCTGCACAAGCCCGATGCGGTTACGCTTGACATGATGATGCCGCAGATGGATGGTCTCAAAACGCTTCGTGCTTTAAAGAACGACCGCGCCACCGCGCCCATTCCAGTTGTCGTCGTCTCAGTCCTCGGCGACCCCGCCCACGGCGACCTGACGCTTGGGACGTTCTCGTTCCTGCAAAAGCCGTTCACGCTCGCTGCTTTGACCGAAACGCTTACCGGCGCAGCCGGGAACGCCCTTGCCATCTGCGCCGAGGGCACCGACACCTGCCGCAGCTTGTTAGCCGCCGCGCCGGCCCTTGCCGCTGACCACGGCCTGGCCCTGACCGTCGCCGAAAACCCGTCAGACGCCGTCGCCTATGTCATCACCGAAACGCCCGGCGTCATCGTCCTGGATACCGCCATGCCCGACGCCGCGCTGTTTGACCTGTTGACCGCCCTAAAAGCCGAAGAAGAAGCCGCCCGCATCCCAATCATCTTGCTCACCGACGACATCGCCGGCACCGGGCCGCCCTGCGCCGCCGGTACGGACACCAGCGGCGCACTCTTGGATACGCTCTGCGAACAACTTTCCCGCGCCATACCAACATGGGAGATGCCGGCGAAGTGATCTCCTACCCCACCGCAACGGGGTAAGTGCAATTACATATTAAGACGAACTGCAAATGGATACTTCTGTTATTACTGAACTCCAGCGCTGGTACCACTCCCAAAGTAATGGAGACTGGGAACATTGTTACGGTGTCAAAATAGACACTTTAGACAATCCTGGCTGGCAGCTCTCCATTGATTTGGAAGAAACAGACATGGAAGATGTGCCTTTTACGGAAGTTCAGCATAATGAGATGGGTCATCGCTATGAAGATAATCTCGACTGGTTTGTTTGTCGCAAAATCGGAAGCAAGTTTGTAGGATACAGTGGGCCAGAGCAACTAGAAGCTATGCTAACTGTATTTTTGACTTGGGTTCGTTCACAGTCAGAAGTGCCCGCAGTCTCAGCCAGTGCCGACCCATATTGAAAACCAGGTCTTCTGCAAAGCGATTGCCTGCCTGCATGGACATAAGAGCGAGATAAGCCTGTATGGCAATCTTGTATCTGCGAAGGCAGACAATCGCACTTCAAAAGACCTGGTTTTCAGACCAGGACACCGGTTTCTGCCCGCGAAGGCGGGGAGTTGCACTTCAAAGCACGGGGGTT
The DNA here is from genome assembly GCA_964236795.1 of uncultured Armatimonadales bacterium. Classification (GTDB taxonomy): domain Bacteria; phylum Armatimonadota; class Armatimonadia; order Armatimonadales; family Capsulimonadaceae; genus JANXMY01. The sequence continues at coordinate 39,067 of CAXSFV010000013.1, forward strand.
CAGCCCCGTGGCACCGGCACTTAAGAGGGTAGGGGCAAGCCCTACGCCCTACAGTGTTGGAATGGGAACAAGCGGGGAAAATAATGAGCGCAACACTGACTTCTTCGGAAACGATTTATAAGGCGGTTGTTCACCCGGAAGCGGAGGGCGGTTATTGGGCGGAAGTCGCCGGTCTGCCAGGCTGCTTCACGCAAGGCGACACGCTGGATGAGGTTTACAGTAATTTGAAAGAGGCTATCGCGTGTCATTTGGATTTAAACACAGATGACGTGCGAGTCGGGCTGCTGGAAATGGCCGCGTGAAAGTAGTCAGTGGCGGACACTTCTGCCGGGTACTGCGGAAAAAGGGCTGGGTGCATCTGCGGACCAAAGGCAGCCACCAGACCTGGGGCAAAAGCGGGTACTCCGATGTGACTGTTCCGGTTCATGCCGGAAAAGATTTAGGGCGCGGCCTTCAAGTCGCGTTGCTGAGGCAAGCCGGGTTGACCGAGGCTGATCTTTAAGCGCGGCTTCCGACAGGGATAGATTATGGCAGATTACAACGTTGCGGTTGTCGGGGCGGGGGCGGTGGGGCAGGAGATGCTGCGGGTGCTGGCGGAGCGGCGGTTTCCGGCCCGGTCGGTGCGGGTGCTGGCCCGGAGCGCCCGGACGCTGACGGTGGACGGGCGCGAGTACGCGGTTGAGCCGACGACGGCGGCCTCGTTTGACGGGGTGGACATTGCGCTGTTTGCCGGGACTGAAGGGGAACGCGGCGCGGCGGTGGTGTTCGGGCCGGAAGCGGTGCGCCGGGGCGCAGTCATCATTGACAACGGCTCCGACTTTCGGATGCGGCCTGATGTGCCGTTAGTCGTGCCGGAGGTCAACGCGGCGGCGCTGCAAAAGCATGAAGGGATTATCGCGAACCCGAACTGTTCGACCGCGCAGCTTGTTCTGGCTTTGAAGCCGTTGCATGATCTGGCAAAGATCACGCGGGTCTGGATTGCGACCTATCAGGCGGTATCGGGCGCGGGCGCGGCGGCGGTGGACGAGCTTGACGCGCAGAACGCGGCATTAGCGGCGGGGCGAGCGGTGACGCAGGCAGGGCCGGCGTTTCCGGTGCAGATTGCGGCGAATGTCATCCCGCAGATTGGCGGATTTGATGAATGGGGGTATACCTCGGAAGAGATGAAGCTGGTGCATGAGACGCGCAAGATCATGGGCATTGAAAACTTGCGGGTTACACCGATTGTCGCCGCGCGGGTGCCGGTGGCCGTCGGCCATTCGGAAGCGGTCAGTGTTGAGACCGAACGGCCGGTAACGCCCGCCGAGGCCCGCGCTTTGTGGGCGAACGCGCCGGGGCTGGCGGTGCTGGATGAGCAGGCTGGGGATGACCCCTACCGGGCATACCCGACGCCGCTAGGTGCGGCGGGGAAAGACACGACTTATCTGGGCCGCATCCGGCAGGACTTGGACAACCCGCACGGGCTGAACTTCTGGATTGTCAGCGACAATCTGCGAAAAGGGGCCGCAACGAATGCTGTGCAGATCGCGGAGAGTTTGGTCGCGCAGGGATTATTAAGGCGGTAAAACGGGCGAACACGAAATGCAGGGGCGCTGCTTGCTGCGCCCTTCGGAGCAAGAACAATGAGCAGAATGGAACCGAGATTTGGCCGGGTGCTGACCGCAATGGTGACGCCGTTTACTGCGTCCGGGGACGTAGACTATGAAGAAGCGGCGCGGCTGGCGGTCTGGCTAACGGGGCATGGCTCCGATGGGCTGGTGGTTACGGGAACGACCGGCGAGAGCGCGACCCTGAACCGGGAAGAAAAGCTGCGGCTGTATAAAACGGTGCGGGAAGCGGTTGCGCCGAGGCACATGATCCTTGCGGGAACGGGCAGCTATGACACGTCGGAAACGGTCGTGCTGTCGCTGGAAGCCGAGGAAATGGGCGTGGACGGGCTTCTGGTCGTGACGCCGTATTACAACCGGCCTTCGCAGGAAGGCTTGTTTCAGCACTACAAAGCCGTTGCCGAGGCGACGGAATTGCCCCTAGTCTTGTACAATGTTCCGGCCCGCACCGGGGTCAATTTAGAAGCGGCGACGACGCTGCGGCTGGCCCAGATTGACGGCATTGTCGCGGTCAAAGAAGCGAGCGGGCTGATGGCCCAGGTCGGCGAGATTGTGCAGGGCGCTCCCGACGGCTTTGAGCTGTACGGCGGGGCGGACGAAGTGAACCTGCCGATCTTGGCCCTCGGCGGGGTAGGGAACATCAGCGTTATCTCCCACATCGCCGGCCCGGATTTAGCCGAAATGCACCGGGCGTTCTTCTGCGGCGACATGGATACGGCCCGGCGCCTGCATCTCGGCACGCTGCCGATGACGAAAGCCATGTTCAGCGCTCCCAGTCCGGTGCCGACCAAAACCGCGCTTCAGATGATGGACGTTCTGCCAAGCAGCCGTGTCCGCCTGCCTCTCGTAGATGCCAGTGAAAAGGAACGGGCGCTCATTCATGCGGCCTTGAAAGATTATGGACTACTCAGAGGATAGGAACCCCTCCCGCTCGTTCCTCGCTCCCCTGTTAGGGAAGGGCCGGAGCAAGTCAAGAGCAAGAGCCATAAGCCGCCGCGCCTGTAGCGTCATTCTCTTGCCCTTCCCTAACAGGGGAGCGAGGAACGAGCGGGAGGGGTTCCTATCTTAAACGAAAACGAATTATGACAACCACACAAAACCAACCAAAGACAAAGCAAGCCAACAAGCCGCCGAAAACGGCTTCCGCCCAAGCGGCTTCCACCGGAGCCGCAAGCACGAAGACACTGCAAATTATCCCGCTCGGCGGGATCGGCGAGATCGGCAAGAACATGACCGCTATCCGCTGCGGCGACGAGATCATCGTCATTGACTGCGGCCTAGCCTTTCCCGGCGCAGACCAGCTCGGCGTAGACCTCGTCATCCCGGACATTTCGTACCTGCTGGACCACAAGGAGATGGTCAAGGGGATCATTCTCACCCACGGCCACGAGGACCATATCGGCTCGCTGTCGTTTGTCTTGAAGCAGCTTAACGTCCCGGTCTACGGGACCCGGCTGACCATTGGCTTCACCAAAGGGAAGCTCAGCGAGTACAAAGTCTTAGACCGGGCCAAGCTGCACACGTTCAGCGCGGAGGACCGCTTCAAAGTCGGCATGTTTGATGTCGAGCCGTTCCGCGTGTCCCACTCCATCCCCGACGCCGTCGGCTTCGCGGTCCACACGCCCGCCGGGACTTTGGTTCACACGGGCGACTTTAAGTTTGACCAGACGCCCGTAGACGGCCAGTTGTTTGACATCGCCCGCTTGACCCGCATCGGGCAGGAAGGCGTTCTCGTGCTGCTGTCGGACTGCACCAATGTCGAGCGGCCTGGCTTTGTGCCGTCGGAGCGGATTGTCGGCGACTCATTTGACAAGATTTTCCGGGACGCTCAGAAGCGGATCATTCTCGCGTGCTTTGCGTCCAACGTCCACCGAGTCCAACAGGCGATTGACGTCTCGGTCAAGTATGGCCGCAAAGTTGCGCTGATGGGCCGGTCTATGGAGCGTAACATGGAGATGTCCCAGCAGATGGGCTATCTCAAAGTCCCCGAAGGCACGATGATCCGGGCAGACGAAATTGAAGACTATTTCCCGCAGCAGGTGACGGTGATCACCACCGGGTCGCAGGGCGAGCCGATGGCGGGCCTGTCACGAATCGCGCAGGACGAGCACCGCAAGGTTAAGATCGTCGCGGGCGACTCGGTCATTCTGTCGGCGTCAGCCATTCCCGGAAATGAAGACGCGGTCTACCGCACGATCAACCACCTGTTCCGGCGCGGCGCTAATGTCTACTATGACAGCGTTTCCACAGTTCACGTCTCCGGCCACGGGTACGCCGACGAGCTGAGATTGATGCTGAACCTGGTTGAGCCGCAGTATGTCATGCCGGTCCACGGCGAGTACCGAATGCTGCACCGCTACGCCAAAATGGCCGAGGACATGGGCTGGCCGCCGGAGGATATCATCCGGGCGGAGATCGGCGACATTATCGAAGTCGGCGAAGATGTCGCGGGCGTCATCGGGCGGGTCGAGAAGAGCGGCGCAGTCTTGATTGACGGCACAGGGATCGGCGATGTCAGCGAGGTGGTCCTGCGCGACCGCCTGCACATCGGCTCCGATGGCTTCTTAGTTCTCGTCGTCGGCATCTCCCAGGAGACCGGCGAGATTGTCAGCGGCCCGGAAGTTATCTCGCGCGGCTTCGTCTATATGGACCAGTCGGAAGAACTCGTGGAGGAAATCAAGCAGGTCATTATCAATAAAATTAAGAACCTGCCGGAAGAAGACAACGACTGGATGGTGGTTCAGCAGGACCTGCGCGACGCCGTCTCCAAGTTCCTCTACAAAAAAACCGCCCGCCGCCCGCTTATCCTGCCCATCCTGCTGGATTTATAACAGCGCAAGAGGCGAGGGAGTTTACTCCCTCGCTCTCTTTGACAGCTTCTCTTGCGGCTCTCATAGAAAGATGCCAAGATGCAACCCTCTCGCTTGTCCCTTGCCGTCTGCCTTCTAGGCGCTTGTGCCGCCGCCGGCCCTTCGGCGCTTCCGGCTTCGGCGCAAGCGCCGGCGCCCGTCAAGCCTGCTCCACCGGCAGCGGCCGGGATGATGCCCGTTCAAGGGGCTTCCGCCGCGCTGGACCATGCTCACACGGCCAAAACTTTGTCTGCGCTGAACCCCTGCCTGACCAATGAGTGCGCTGCTGCTTTCGGCTTTACCCTCGTGCTTGCCGACTCTTTCATCAGCGGCATGGCCTCTGCATTTACCTCGAACAAAAAAACGCCGCAGGCCGCCACGGAGAAAGCATTCCAGAACCAAGTGGATGCACTGCTGGACCGCTATTCGCTGACGGAAAAGTCGCTGGACCCGTCTCAAAAGGCGGACAGCCTGCCGCCTGCCCTGATTACACACGGCCACCAGTTCCTGTCGGATGCATTTGCGCTCAGCGAGTCCTATGAAAAAAGCCATGCGTCGGCAAAGAGCCGCACCATCGGCTCCCAAATGAACGGCAGCGACCTTCCGACTTCCAGCCAGTGCACTTTCAAGGTTCTCAGCCCGACGCAAGTTAAAATCGTGCCGCGCGTTAACCCGAAGTCCCCATTTGAAGCGCGGCTCGAAGATGGACAATGGCGCATTGACATGGGAAGCCTAACCGACAACTCTGCGCCCTCTAAGTCGGAGAAAACAATCACGCCGCAGGCTGCCGCATTTCTTAAAGCCATTGACGACAATGATGCCGCCGCAGTTGAACAGAAGCTGAAGGCAGATCCTGCCCTCGCCAACCTGCCGCCGGCGCGTGACAAGGAAAACTCCATCATCGTCAGCGACCTGCCGCTATCAAAGGCGGCATTTCCCAATGATTTTCCGGTAGTCACGCTGCTGCTGAAAGCCGGTGCGAAAGTCAATGCAGAAAACTATTTCGGGGAAACAGCTCTCGATAGAGTTGCCTTCTTCGGCGGCGCAGACATGGTTACGCTTCTGCTGGCCCGCGGCGCAGATGTCGCGCATCGAGACGAGTTCGGCGACACCGCGCTGCACAAGGCCGCCGAGGGAAACCACCCGGACATCATTGCTGTGCTGCTGGCACATGGCGCGGAAGTGAACGCCCGCGACGATGAGGGAAAAACGCCGCTGACGGTGGCGCTTGCTTCCAACGAAACGGATCTGGACCATGCCGCAGTCATCAATCTGCTGCGCCGGCACGGCGCGAAGCAGTAAGCGACCGTTTGAAGCAGCTTGAGGAACACCATGCTTAATTCACGTTACACCCGCTTCTGCCTCGCATCCTGCTTGCTGGCTTGTGCTGGGAGCGCCGTTTCCGCGCCTCCGGCCCAAGTCCCGCGAAATGTCGCTTCGCCGAAAGCGACGCTGACGCCGCAGGAGGCTGCTTTCCTTCAAGCCATTGATGACAATGACGCTGCTTCTGTAAAGCAGGACTTGAAGGTGAACCCGGCGCTTGCCAATCTACCGCCGTCTTTTGACAAGGGTAATCCCAGTACCCTCAGTGACCCGCCGCTCTTGAAGGCCGCGTTGCGTGGTAACATTCAGGTAATGCTGCTGCTGCTGAATGCCGGGGCAAAAGTTGAGACAGAAGATGATGTAAAAGAAACGGCTCTTGATGAGGCCGCCTTCTTCAGCGGCAAAGAGGCTGTCGCGCTTCTTCTCGCACACGGGGCGAATGTCGCGCATAAAGACGATGTCGGCCAAACTGCGCTGCATCGCGCGGTTGATGGAGACAAGGCCGACACCGTCGCTCTGCTGCTGGCACATGGCGCAGACGTCAACGCCCGCGAAGACGACGGAGAAACCCCGCTTGCAATTGCGCTTGATCCAAGATTTCATCTGCGAAACCGCGCGGCAATTATCACGCTGTTGCGTCGGCACGGGGCAAAGAAGTAAAACAAGAAGAAGTACAATTATTGGAAAGACCTCATGCTTAAATTACGTTCTTCTCGCTTCCGCTTTGTGGCCTGCCTGTGGGGGGCCTGTGCCACCGGCTTCTCGGCGCTTCCGGCATCAGCCCAGACGGCGGCTCCAAATGCGGCGGCGCTGCCGCCGCTCCAAGGGGCTGCCGCTGCGCTAGACCGTCTCCATCAGGCAAAATCTCTGACGCAGATGAACCCGTACATAACTGGCGACTCTGCCGCCTTTCTAGGCTTCATACTCGTGACTGCCGACTCTTTCATCAGCGGCATGACAACGGCGCTTTCTCCCAAAGATAAATCTCCGCAGGCCGCGACAGAGAAAGCGCTTCAAAGTCAAGTGGATGTGCTGCTGAACCGCTACTCGGTGACAAACAAGACCTTCAAACTCTTCCAAAAACCGGATGCTCTGCCGCCTGCACTGATCGCCCGCGGCCACCAATTCCTGTCGGATGCCCTAGTCCTGAGCAGCGACTACGAAAGGGCCCAGCCGCCCAAAAAGAACTCTGCTGGGGGTTCGCAGTTCAAAAGCAGCGATTTTCCGGCATCAAGCGCCTGCACTTTCCATGTTCTCAGTCCAACCCGCGTTCAAATTGTGCCGCGCAGCAAGCCGACTTCGTCCTTTGAAGCGCGGCTGGAAGAGGGGCAGTGGCGCGTTGATCTGGGAAGTCTTCTGGAGTATTCAACAAACAGTCCCTCTGCCTCTAGACCGAAAACGACCCTCATCACGCCGCAGGCCGCCGCGTTCCTCCAAGCCGTTGACGACGGCGACGCCGCCACGGTGGGCCGGATGCTCCAAGCGACCCCGGCGCTTGCCAACACGCCCCCGGCGTATCTCAAAGCTCACTCTGAGGAAGTCAGTGATTTCCCGCTGACAACTGCGTCGCTCCGTTACAATGTGCCGGTTGTCACGCTGCTGCTGAAGGCCGGGGCGAAAGTCAATGCAGAGAACGATTTTGGGGAGACCGCTCTTGATCAAGCTGCTCAATTCGGCAGCAAAGCCACGATCTTGCTTCTCTTGGCTCACGGCGCAAATATCGCACACCGGAACGCACTCGGCAGAACTGCGCTGCATCTGGCCGCCGACTCCCGCGAAGGCGCTAGCGCCGTGGCGATACTGCTCGCGCATGGCGCGGCGGTGAACACCCGCGATGACGAGGGAAAAACACCGCTCGACGTGGCACTGGATCGGTCCTCCCAAGACCCGGATCACGCGGCGATTATTAAGCTGCTGCGCCAGCACGGCGCGAAGAAGTAAGAGACAAAGACTAAGAAGACACCATGCTGAAGTCACTTTCTCTTTTTTGCCTCGCCGTTTGCTTGCTGACCTGTGCCGCTGCCGGAGTTTCTGCGCCTTCGGCTCGAACCCCCTTGCCAAGCGCTGCCAAGCCGAAAACGAAGATGCTTACGCCGCAGGCTGCCGCATTCCTTAAAGCCATTAACGACAACAATGTCGCTTTCGTGAGACAGAAACTAAAGGTAGATCCGGCGCTTGCTAACCTGCCATCTACTTATGACGACAATTCCGGCATCACGACCGACCCACCGCTGTTCGAGGCGGCGGGGAGCGCGTCGTCCTACTTTGACGACACTCAAATGATGCTGCTGCTGCTTAAAGCTGGCGCAAAAGTCAATGCAGAGGATGAGGGTAGAGAAACAGCCCTCGATCAGGCCGCCTTCTATGGCGGCAAAGAGGCAGTGGCGCTTCTGCTGGCCCACAGTGCAACTATCGAGCACCGAGATAATCTGGGCAGAACTGCGCTGCATGAAGCGATCAGTGGAGATAGCGCCGATGCGGTTGCTGTGCTGCTGGCGCACGGCGCGAATGTCAACGCCCGCGACGACGAGGGAAGAACGCCGCTTGCGATGGCGCTTGATCCATCCAATCATGGGTTCAACCGTGCGGCGATTGTCGAGCTTCTGCGGCAGCACAGGGCAAAGAAGTAAATACGAAGAAGGAAAAGAGGATCAAACACATGGTCATCGGCAAAGCCATCGGCAAAACTGGCGCCGACTTGCGCCCAACGGTCCCCATCGTCGTTCAAGGCGCAGACGGGCAGGAGCGCAAAATCCCGGTTCTGCTGTCTGCGGGCTTTCGGGAAGCTCTGCTTCTGCCTGCCGCCGAGGTCGCCGCGCTCGGCCTGCCGCAGATGGGAGAACGCCTCGTCGAGTTTCCCGACGGCAGCCGGAGCGTCGCGACCGTGCATCCCGCCTAAATCCTGCTCATGGGAGAAGCGCAGGACGTAGACATTCTCGCGGGCGGCTGGGAGCCGCGCATGGGCCTGAAGCTGCTGGACGACTGCCGGGTCAGCATGCGGTTGCTGAGGCCGACTATGACCTGGCCCGGCAGAAGCTGAAGTATCGGCAGGAAGGCTTGGCGCAGATGAAGCTTGCACACGCAGCACAGCCGCATGATTACGCCTGTGCTTTGGGCCTTGCGATGTTTCTGCTGAAGTCGAGGCAGACAGCTCGCGCCGACCTGCTCCTCGCCGAGATCGCGCCGCAGGCGCAAACGCGCTCGAAGGAACAGCGGGCGGAATATGACATGGCACGCGGTATCGGTGCGGCGCTGGCAGGGCGTCAGGAAGAAGCAAAGGCGTTTTTGGGAATGGCGCTGAAGAATGACCTGCAAAAGGCCGCGAAATCCGCGCTAGCGCTTCTGCCGGTACTTTCGCAGTTTTAGTAGATCTCCACTCAACTGGTAAAGCTTAACTCAAACGGATTTGCGCCGAAGTTCCGCAGACCGCCGCCGCGCTGAGAGAACGGGCGCAGGAAGCGCATTTCCTGCCGGAGAATGGCCTGCTGAACCTGGTGCCGGTAGACCTGCCGGACTGCTCGATGAATTACTGGCTGGTACATGTGAGTGTAGAAGAAAACAGCGAAGAGGAAGACAGCGAAAAGCGCGGATGAATTGCTTCATCCGCGCTTTTTGCCTGTGTGCTTTTCTCCTGCCGGCCAAACCGAGCTAAAAAAGCTGGGTTAAGCCGCAGCGGCTTTGCGCCGGCGAGCCTTGAGAACCAGTCCGGCGGCGCCGAAGCCTGCAAAGACCCAAACCGCAATGGCGGACGGTTCCGGGGCGGCGGCGGCAGGCGTGCCGGAGTTGGTGACGTTCAAGCCATCAAGGCTGACGTTCAGGTTCGCGAAGCCTTGTCCCCCCTCGAAGATGTGGTTGTAATAAAGCATCTCTACCGGGTGCAATCCAGCGGTGAGGGTGTCTGTGCCGGTTCTGAAACGTTCCGGGGCAATAAGATCGTTGCTGACAATTTTTGTCCCATCAATAAACAGCGCCGAGCCGTCATCGGACCCTGTGCTGAACGTGTAGGTGTTCGGCGTTGTCACGTCCAGGTAGCCCTTGAAGTCGAAGATGCCGTCGTCGAGATTCGCGGTAGCCCCCGCATACGAAGCCCCGTCGGAGCCGAGAAAGTCCTGCGGCGAGTAGTAATCCCGGCCGCTGTAACCGCCGGCGCTGGTCAGCACCGGCTGGGTTGAAGTGAAAGTTCCGGTGGGGCTGTCACTGGCGATGTAGGCTTGTGCCTGGGCAATGGAGACGATGTCCGCCGCCGGGTCCTGGAAAAATGTGCCGCTCAGGGTGTGGGTATCAGTAAAAGTGGTTTGTGCGTGCGCGAAAGGCGCGGCGGCAAGGCCGAGTGCAGCCGTCTCTAAGACCAGGAAAGCTTTGCCGAAGAAACTGAGCCGGTGTGCAGGTTGCATAATAGATCTTTCTGTGAAAGTACAAGAAACACTGAGAAGTACGGAAAACCTCGAATAATGCTCGCCGCGGTGGGCCGGCGGACAAGAAATAGTTTTACGGCTGGCCTTGATCAACGCTGATAACTACATCTTAATCCTTTATCATAATTCGTGCCAAGCCTGACTGCAACGCATCACACAACTATATTGCACGAAGCCTCCCAAACTAGGGGATTTCGCACCGCTTGCAGCCTGAAGAAGTCCAACTATTTCTCAACGCACCTTTTTACTCTATCATAAACCATGCCAAGTGGGAAGATTTGCGAGGAAAGCGCAGACATTTTTTCTGGTGCGAGATCAATTACAATTGTTCTGTAGGGACTTGCGCGGTATGTCTACTTTTCGTTAGCGATGTAATCTACGATGACTTCGCAGGGGGCGGCGAGAAACAATTCGCGGGTCATGTCGCCGGGGAGGCCGCGCAGGCGGTCGGGGCGGGCGCCGAGAACCAGCAGGTCAACGTGTTCTTCGGTGATCAGTGACAGAATGCGCTCGTAGGCTTTGCGGGTGCGGTGGATGGTTGACTCAACCTGCACTTTGTACGGCACGGCGGCCCGCTCGGCGATGTTGAGGGCGTTCGCCGCGACCGATTCGGCGTCGGGCAGGGATGCATCAAGCGGCAGAATGCGCGGGACTTCGATAATGTACGCAAGCTGGATGCGTGTTTTCGTGCCTTCGGCGAGCCGGTACGCGACTTCTAAAGCACGGTTCGAGTAAGGCTGGTCCACGGCGGGAATGAGCATGCAGGTCCATTGGCCCGGCGAGAGGCTTCCCTCAGCGCGGGGGCTTGGCGAGCGGCGGTTGAACAGGGACATAGGTTGATCTTGCCTCTTTGACAGTGAGTGGATGAGATTGGCGGGTGGGACGGGTATAATCTTTGCTGAGGATTGTACCCGAAATGGCGCTCACAACAGAGAACACAATTACACCAAGCGTAATGACAAACGAACAAATACTGACGGCCCTGCGCCGTGTCATTGACCCGGATTTCCGCAAAGATTTAGTCACGCTGGGAATGATTAAAAATGTCGCCGCTGACGGCCCCAACGTGTCGTTCACGGTGGAGCTGACGACGCCCGCCTGCCCGTTGAAAGAAGAAATCGAGCGGATGTGCCGCGAAGAAGTCGGCTCCATCCCCGGCATCGGCACGATCACCATTGAGATGACCGCCGTGGTCCGGGCGAACACCGGGCGCGGAATTCCGACCCAGCAGGCGCTGCCGGGAGTCAAGAACATCATCGCCATCGCGTCCGGCAAGGGCGGGGTCGGCAAAAGCACGGTTTCGGCGAACATCGCCTGCGCCCTGGCTCAGATGGGGGCAAAAGTCGGCCTAATGGACGCCGACATTTACGGCCCTTCCATCCCGATTATTATGGGGGTCGAAGACAAGCAGCCGGAAGTGGACCAGAAGAAAGAAGTCATGCTGCCGATTGAGCAGTACGGCGTCAAGATTATGTCCATGGGCTTTTTGCAGCCCGGCGGCTCGGCGGTGATTTGGCGCGGCCCGATGGTCGCCAAAGCCGTCCAGCAGTTCCTGCGCGACGTGCAGTGGGGCGAGATTGACTACCTCATTGTGGACCTGCCGCCTGGCACCGGCGACGCCCAGCTTACGCTGGCCCAGGCGATCCCCTTGTCGGGGGCGGTCGTTGTAATGACCCCGCAGGATTTAGCTGCCGCCGTGGCGGTCAAGGCCGTGTCCATGTTTAAGCGGCTGGACGTTCCCATCTTAGGGATTGTCGAGAATATGTCGTACTTTTTATGTCCGACCTGCAACTCGCGTCACCATGTCTTCTCGCACGGCGGCGGGCAGCAGGCGGCGGAAGCCTTGCAGGTGCCGTTCTTCGGCGGCATCCCCCTCGCGCTTGAAATCGGCGCGGAGGCCGACGAAGGGACGCCGTCGGTGGTCGCCAGCCCGAACGGCCCGTATGCCCAAGTGTTCCGCGAAGTTGCTGAGCGGATCGCCCAAGCCGTGAGTATCGGCGCACGGGCGTTTGTGCCACTGGCGATGAGTAAGTGAACCCACCTCCTTGCTTCGTCACAAGTGACTTCGCAGGGGTCCTCCCTGTTAGGGAGGACAAAGAGTCTCAGACAGCGAGCGGCTGGCCTTTCTTTTATCTCCTTGTCCTCCCTAACAGGGAGGACCCCTGCGAAGTCACTTGTGACGAAGCAAGGAGGTGGGTATGACCCTTCCCGAGTACCTTCTGCTCATTGCCGCCCTGCTGTTCGGCTTCGGCGGCACGGCCTGGCTGGTCAGCCGTTACGATCTGCGCCGCCCCAACTTCCTGAAGCAGCGCATTCCATCGGTTGCCGGCTTGGCGTTTGTGCTGGGCGGCGAGTTCTTCTACGCCTGCGAGGCGCTGGGGCAGGGCTGGCGGACTTCTCTTGCCTCGGTCTACTTTCTGGTAACGGTCGGCTTCGGCGGGCTGGGGCTTTGGGATGACTTGAAGGGCGACCGGAGCGCGGGCGGCTTTCGCGGCCATTTTCGGCGGCTGCGGTCGGGCAAAGTGACGACGGGGGCCGTTAAAGCGATGGGCGGTGGGCTTTTGAGCCTCGCCGCCGGCTACTTCATCACCGTGCCGGGGCCGCTCTGGACGGCGCTTGTCGCTGCGCTTTTGATCGCGCTGTCGGCGAACACGCTCAATCTACTCGATTTGAGGCCGGGCCGCTGCTTGTTCGGCTTTGGGGTGGGGGGTCTGGTCATCTTTTTGACGCTCTTAGGCCAGCATTCGCTGTCGTCGGGGCTGCTGCTGTGGGCGGCGCTGGCGTTTGCCGTGATTTTGTACCCGCTGGACTCCGGCGGGGCGGCGATGCTGGGGGATACCGGGGCGAATGCGTTTGGGGCGGTGCTGGGCGTGGCGGGCGCGATTTATTTTCCGCCGCTCGTGCAGGCCGTCCTAGTCGCGCTCCTGATCGCCTTCCAGATATGGTGCGAGCGGCACTCGCTGACGCAACTCATCGAAAGCCGCCCGATGCTACGCGCTCTGGACCGCAAAATCGGCGTCCGCGCGGAGCCGGACCGCCCCGACATAGGTGGCTAGGTAGTCAGGCGCGTCGCAGAAGTCAATGCGAACGCCGAGGCCGCCGCGCGAGTGCAGAAAGCGGCCGTCGCCGAGTGCGAGGCCGATGTGGGTGGGGCTTCTGTCGTTTCGGCGGCTGAACGCGACCAAGTCCCCGGCATCCAAAATCGCCGTCTCCAGCGACTGCTCTTCTTCAACGCGCACAAAGCGCTTGTCGGCGAACTGCAAACGGGCATCACGTAGTAATTGAAGGCCGCTGAGCTTGTAAGCAAGCTGGGTCAGGCCGGAGCAGTCCAGGCCGAACGGCGTCGTGCCGCCCCAGAGATAAGGAGTGCCGATGAGGCGTTTGGCGGTCTCGGCGGCGACACTGCCGAGGGCGCGGGTGATGTCGCTGCGCGAAAGGCCGCTTTCAGCGGCAATTTGAAGATTGTCGGCGTCATGGGTCCGGCTGAGGCTGACCGCGTGAACAAAGCCGTCCAGGCCGCCGGGAAGATGCACGGCAGTCCAATTGTCCGTCCCGGTGCGGCGATCAACGGCGATGCGGGTTCCGGCGGTCAGCTTCGTCAAAATCTCGGAGTGGGCATCGGGATAAGTGTAGACATCGGCAAACAGTGTCGCGATGGTGGTGGACAGCAGATCGCCGAAGTCACTTCGCGGGGTCAAGAAATGCGCGTCCAGCCAGCCCTCATAGCGGTCTTCGGTCCTCACTCGGCAAAAGCCGTCCTGCTCTTCTAAGACGGACACTTGCTCGCCCAAAATAGCCTGCGAGACCATCTCTGAGGCAGTATCGGGCGCGGCATACAGCGCAGCAACATTTTGCGTGATGACTTGATCTTGTGTGACGACTTGATCGGTCACTCGAACGTAATTTCTGTGCGGTCACCCAGATGAATGCGGTCGCCGTAAGCGAGCAGATGCTCCTGGTGCGACAGAAGCGTTTCGCCGTTCAGCCGGGTGCCGTTGGTGCTGCCGGTGTCCACCAAGTAGTAGCCGCCTTCACGCTTGACGATCTCGCAGTGGCGGCGGGAAACGGCGTCGTCCATCTCGACCTCCACGTCCGGGTAGTAAGACAGAGCGCTGTCGGGTCGACCGATGGTAGTCACGCCTTTTGTCAGCGCGAACGGTGCGGACATCCGCCCGATATGGACGACAATCTGCGGCGCGGCGGGCGGCGCTGCGGGGGCGGGGGTATCCAGAACAAACGGAGCCACGGTTGGGGTCTCAGCGCTGAAGTCAGACGAAAGCCAGGACGAAGACGCCGAAAGTGGCTCAAAGTCCGTCTTAGGCTCAAATTCCGCTTCCGGCTCAAACTCTGCTTTGGCGGCATCGGCGGTTTCCGGCGGCGGCATTGCAATAACTGTGGCGTCGGCCTGACTCGGCGCGTCGTAATTCGGCGCATCGTATATATGCGCGTGCGGCTCCGGTGCGGTCTCTTCGCTGTCGGCTGTGTAATCTACGAGGGTGAGAGAACTGCCGTCAGAATGATCGGGTGCAGTTTCGGCGTGGCCGAACTCCAAGCCGTCAAAGTGAGCGTCATTGTTGAAGTGAGCGTCGGCATCGGAGTCAAAATCAGGCAGGCCGGGAACAGCATCTAAAAACGGCGCTTCCGGTGTGCCATGCGTTTCCACCGCCGAAGCAGAGTCAGGTGCTGAATCAGAATCCGAGTCTGTGCCGGGTGTTTCTGCCGATGCCTTGTCCTTGCGTAGTTTCCATCCTGCCATAAATCAGTTTGCTCCCACGACCAAGTGTTAAAGATAGACGATTATATCACGCGGGGAGAAGCATGTCAAGCAATCGGCATAAGCTCGGTTGCGAAACGCCGCGCGGATGTGCTATAATCCGGCACGCTTTACGGCAGATCTGAAGTTGACACGGTTCACAAAGGAAACAAACGATGAAACGCACATACCAGCCGAAAGTTCGGCATAAAATGAAGACGCACGGGTTCCGCGCCCGGATGTCCACGCCCGACGGGCGCAATGTTTTGAAGCGCCGCCGCGCCAAAGGCCGCTATCGGCTGTGCGTCACGCATACGGTGACGATTCCCAAGAGCATCTAATCGGAAGAAATGTGGGAGAGAGCGTGGGAACAAATTCCTATGCTGTGGGGCGCGGACGTCCATTGGCCGCCTTCGCAGACAAGGAAAAGACTGCAATTACCGTCTTATCCTTTGTCCATGAAGATTAACGCTAGGCGCTTCGCCCTGTAGCGTAGAACTTCAGTTTCACGCCTTCTGGGGATGATCTATGCTGCCGCGCATGTCCCGGCTGAAACGCAGCCGGGACTTCCAGGCGATTTACAAGCGGCGCATGTCCTGGGCGTCGCCGTCTCTGGTTCTGTATGTCCGGTTTCGGACCCCGCGCGAGCCGCAGACAGCGCGTTTAGGTTTTGTGATCTCAAAAAAGATCAGCAAACGCGCCCATGACCGGAACCGCTTGAAGCGGCGCTTGCGCGAGATCAGCCGGCTTCGACTGTTGCCGTCGGCGGTGCGGCCTTATGATGCGCTGGTCGTCGCACGAACCGCCGCGCCCGCCGCTGATTTTGTCCAGCTTACGGCAGAGCTGACGGGCCTTGCCAAGCAGGGCGGCCTGCTGTGAGAATTCAGAAATCCGCTATGCGGCACGTTTTAGTAGCATTGGTGCGTATGTACCAGCGGTATGTGTCCTGCTGGACCCCACCGCTCTGCCGGTATTCACCGACCTGCTCGGAATACGCCGCTCAGGCAATCCTGAAATATGGATCGGTGCGCGGAATCGGTATGGGATTGTGGCGTCTCTGCCGCTGCCACCCGTTCCATCCGGGCGGGCATGATCCAGTGCGCTAAAAGACGCTTGATTAAGTAATACACAGTTTGGGAGCTTGGATGAAGAGTTTTTTCGCCGTCCGACATATGTCCAGCGCGGCGTTCGTCATTTTTGCGCTGCTGTCCTTCGGCGCGTCCGTTTCGGCGCAGTCGCCCGCCGACGTGCCGCCGGCTTACGGCATTGCTCAGCGGCTGCAAGCGGAAGCGGTCGCCGCTCAAAAGGCGGGTGATGCCCAAACCGCGCACAACCGCTATTATGAGGCCGTGCAGCAGCTCCAGCAAGTCGTCAAGAGCCGCGAATACAGTCATTCGGACTTTGCCCGGCTGGCGCTGCACCAGCAGGCGACGATTGAAGAAAACCATCTTCAAGACAAAAACTCGGCGATCCAATCGCTGCAAGCCCTGCGAAACCAATTCCCGGACGACCCCACGGCCCAGCCGGAAATCCAGCGCGTCGGGATGGCATTAGACCAGTTCAACAAAACGATCACGCCGCGAAGCACTCCGATCCACATTCTGCGGGCGGGCCTCTATCACGTGATTGATTTCATGGTCTCGCTCACCGGCAAAAGATCGTGGTCATATGCCGTTGCCATTCTCCTGATTTCGGTGCTGGTAAAGCTTGCGCTGACCCCGCTGTCGAACAAGCAGTACCGGTCCATGAAGGAGATGCAAAAGCTTCAGCCCTATATTCAGGAGCTGCAAGCCAAGCACAAGAACGATAAAGTCCTGCTTCAGCAGAAAACGATGGAACTGTACAAAGAACACGGCGTCAACATGTTCGGAGGCTGTCTGCCGAGCCTCATGCAGATCCCGTTCTGGATTTTGATGGTCCAGATGATTTCCGTGTATCAGTACCATTTTACACATGGAACGTTTTTGTGGATCGGCAGCGGCCTGTCGCATCTGTTTCCCGCGTACATCGGCCTCAACTTAGGGCAGCAGGACTGGCCGCTGCTCCTCCTGTACGCCGGCTCCATGTACCTGACTCAGCGGATGACCATTACGCCTTCGCTCGATCCGCAGCAGGCGGAAACGCAGAAAATGATGACGATCATGACTCCGTTCATGACGACTTATTTCTTCGCAAACGCCCACTACCCCTCGGCATTCGTGCTGTATTATCTGACCTTTAACATTTTGTCTACGGCCCAGCAGAAGTATTACATGCGGAAACGCGCCGGGGACAGCCTGCCTGGCTCCGGCGGCGACGGCGGCAGCAAGCGTCCTCCGGTTCTCTTCGACGGGCCGAACGGCGGTCAAGCCATTCCGATTAGCGGCGTGACGAAGCTCAATGGCAGCGGCGCCTTAAACGGAAACGGGTCAAGCGGCAGCCGCCGCGTCCCGGCCGGTTCACTTCCAGAAAACACTTCCGGCGGCAGCAAAGCGTATACGAACGGAACCGCGCCGACGGCTAAAGGTGTCCTTGCCCCGCCGAAAGTGCATCCGAAGAAGAAGCGGCGTTAAAACCGCTTATGGAAAGGGCGAATACTGTTGAGGAAGGGCGAACACAAGGTTCGCGCCCTACGCCCTCCGTACCCGACCTGTAGAGGCGAACCTTGTGTTCGCCTTCCTATTTTTCGCCTGATTTTCGTGAATCTAATCTTCACCACAAGAACCGGAGCCGCTTTGGCCGAACCTAACACCGCCGAACTGAATACCGATGAGGCTTATGTGGACGCGCTGAGCGCTCAGGCGCTGACCCATCTCAAGACCCTGCTGTCGCTGGCTGGGTTTGACGCCGAAGCCGCCGAAGAGTCGCGGCACGGCGATACGATCACATTTGCGGTCTCTGGTCCCGACGCGCCCCTTCTGGTTGGTCAGCACGGGCAGACTCTGGATGCATTCCAGTATTTGCTGATGCTGATGACCAACAAAGGGCAGCCGAACCGCATCCGGGTGACGCTCGATTCCGACAGCTACCGCGCCCGCCGCGCCCGGAAGCTGGCGGAGTTTGCCAACGAGCTGGCGGCGGAAGTCGGCAAAAGTGGGCAGGAAGCCGTCACCGACGTGCTGAACCCAATGGAGCGCCGCCTTATTCATACGGCCTTAGTGGACCATCCCGATGTCGAGACGTATTCCGAGGGCGACGAGCCGAACCGCTATGTCGTTGTGACGCCGCGCCGGGACAGCAAATAACGCTAGGCCGAAGAACGCCACGGAATAAGCTCCGACACTGATACGAAATCAGGTCTGCCTGGGCAGTTGCGGCGATACAAGAAAATCTGCATTGTCTGCTCCTTCGTCGCCTCGGTGGTGTTTCTCCTACTCTCGGAGTTCACTCCGTGGCTCCTGGCTTTGTTCTTTAAGGCAGGCCCTTCATCAAGGGACCTGCCTTTGTCTTTGCTTGACTTTGGACCGAATACCCCGTATAATGTTTTGTTAACTGCTTGTCTCACTAGATATGCCGTTTTCGCCCTAAGTCAGCGCTCACGCCTATGTCGACAGCCGCCGTGTTAAAAGACGATTTAGAGGATGTTGCTGAAGACGCCATTGCGGAGCGGTCTTTGTCCGACCTCACTGTCTGTCTGCCCGGAGTCAGCGAGACGTTCGCCGTCGCCCTCGGCAAAGGGCTAAACATCTTCACCGTCGGCGATCTGCTGAAGCACTACCCGCGCCGCTACGAAGACCGTACCCACTTCAAGCCCATCTGCGATATCAAGCACGGCGAATCGGTGACAATCAGCGGCAAAGTTATCGGCGTCGAGAATATCCCGACCCGGACGCGCGTGACGCTGACTAAGATCGCCGTTGATGACCGCACGGGCATTGCCTTCTTGGTCTTCTTCAATCAATGGTTTCTGAAGAAGCAGTTCGATAAATTGCAAGGCAAAACGATTGTTGCCTACGGCAAAGCATCGCGTTCGGGCCGAGGCGGCTTAGATTTAACCGATGTGGAATGGGAAGCGCCGGAAGAAGACAAAGATGTACTGTCATCGGGCCGCATCGTCCCTGTATATGCCCTGAGCGCCGGACTCTTGCAGGGCCGAGTCCGCCGGGCCGTCTATACGGCATTGGAGCAGTATGGGGATTTAGTCGAGGAAACCCTGCCGGAGCGCTTGCAGGAGAGGCGCGGCCTGCCGCCGCTCGCTGAAAGCTTCCAGCAGATCCATTTTCCCGACTCGGAAGAAGCGCGGCTGCTGGCCCAGCGGCGCTTTGTCTTTGACGAGTTTTTCGGCTTGCAGCTTCTGCTCGCTGTCCGCAAGCGGCAGTCTGAGAAAGCCGTCGGGACGAGCTTTGCGGAAGTGAGCAGCCCCGTAGATGAGCTGAAATCGGTCCTGCCGTACCCTCTGACGGGAGCGCAGGCGCGGGTCATTGGTGAAGTCGCACGCGACATGGGCGCGCCCCGGTCCATGAACCGTCTTGTGCAGGGCGATGTCGGTGCAGGCAAGACCGTCATTGCGATGGCCGCGCTGCTCATTGCGGTAAGAAACGGCTATCAGGCCGCGCTGATGGCCCCGACCGAGATTCTAGCCGAGCAGCATTACTTAGGCATCCGGCGGACGATGGAGAGCTTAGGAGTTACCGTTACGCTCTTGTCCGGCAGCCTCCCGGCGAAAGAAAAACGCGCCGCACTAGCGTCGGTGGCGTCTGGCGAGACCCATATTGCGGTCGGCACCCACGCGCTGATCCAAAACGATGTTGCGTTCCACAACTTAGGGCTGGGCGTCGTAGACGAGCAGCACCGCTTCGGGGTTATGCAGCGGGCCGCGCTGAAAAGCAAAGGCGCCGCGCCGGACGTGCTGGTGATGACCGCCACCCCGATCCCGCGCACATTGACGCTGACGGTCTACGGCGATCTGGAAGTGAGCATCATTGACCAGATGCCGCCGGGCCGCAAGCCCATCAAGACCCACTGGAAGCGCAGCCACGAGCGGGCGTTAGTCTATGAGACGCTGCGAAAGATGCTCCGCGAAGGCCGCCAGGCGTATGTCATTTGCAGCTTGATTGAAGAAAACGAGAAGCTTCAGGCCCGCGCCGCCACCGAGCTGGCCGCCCACTTGCAGGCGCACGTCTTCAGCGACTACAAGATCGGCCTCCTGCACGGCCAGATGAAGCCAAGCGAAAAAGAAGAAACGATGACCCGCTTCCGGGACCGCGAGCTGCAGCTTCTGGTCGCCACGACAGTGATCGAAGTCGGCGTAGACGTGCCGAATGCCTCCGTGATTGTCATTGAAGACGCCGACCGCTTCGGCATGGCCCAGCTTCACCAATTACGAGGCCGGGTCGGGCGCGGCGAGACCCAGTCCTACTGCCTGCTGATCGGCGACCCGAAGACCGAAGACGGCGCTTCTCGATTGACCACAATGGCCCAAACCACCGACGGCTTTTTAATTGCTGAAGAAGATCTCAAGCTGCGCGGCCCCGGCGACTTCTACGGCACCCGCCAGTCTGGCCTGCAAGTCCTGCCGTTCGTTGACGTTGTCCGCGACGTGCCGGTCTTAAAAGAAGCCCGCGAAGAAGCCTTTGCCGTCTTGGCTGAGGACCCCAAGCTGCTCCTGCCCGAACACGCCGCGCTGAAAGCCGTCGTCAAGAGCAAGTACAAGAATGTGCTGGGCGTGTCGGCAAGCTGAGCCAAGGGTAGTAGGAAAACTTGATGGAAACACTGAGGTTGCTAGAAGAACTTAATAGATTGATCATGGCACAAAAGACATTGTTGGGCGTGACTCACAACTTTCATCAAGAAGATTTCCTTGCGCTGACGAACAAAATCCGTGCCACGATAGCTGCGCCGTCTTCTCCTGAAATAATTCTAGACAAGACCGCAACAGTATTGACGCGGCATCTTCGTTCTCAAGAAGAAGTCGCTACGGTCATAAGCGAGATTCGGTTAGCCACAGGAACCACGTCCTAAAGAACACGGCTACTGGGCGCAAACGCTGGAAACTCCCCACTGCGTGGGTCTAAGACAAGAATGTAATCTGTTCCTAGCGCCGCGAAGCGATAATTCGCAGCGTCTTCGCTCAATAGCCGTGTGCTTCAGCACATGGTCCTAAAGGTGACATCAATGGCTAATGAAGTGGCAGTCCAATATATCTCGGATGCGGAAGGCAAAGAAGTCGGTGTTGTCGTACCGATTGAGCTTTGGCATGAGACTCAGTCGGAGCGCGAAACGGCTTATCTTCTCAAAACTGAGCCGATGAAGCGTCACCTCTTAGAAGCCAAAGAGCGTCAGGGCGATATTCCGCTAGAGGATGCCCTTGAACGTCTTGGAGTTTGACGCGGAATGATTGCAGTGTATCCCGGCAGTTTTGACCCGGTGACGAGCGGGCATTGCGATGTGATCGCCCGCGCAGCGGGGATGTTTGAGACGCTGATTGTGCTGGTGGCGGCGAACTCCTCCAAGTTGCCGCTGTTTACGGCGGAGGAGCGGGCGGAGCTGCTGCGGGTAAGCTGCGCCCATCTGCCGAATGTGCGGGTAGAGCTGCTGCCGGCGGCGCTGCTGGTGTCGTTTGTGGTGGAAAGTGGCGCACAGGTGATTGTCAAAGGGCTGCGGGCGGTCTCGGATTTTGAGTACGAGTTCCAAATGGCGCTCTTGAACCGGCACTTGGAGCCGAAAGTCGAGACGATTTTCTTGATGACGGCGGCGGAACATGCGTATCTGTCGTCGAGCATTGTCAAGGAAATCGCGCGTCTCGGCGGCGATATTACCGGGCTAGTGCCGAAGCCGGTCCAGGACGCGCTGGCGAAAAAGTTTAGTTAAACTGACTGCTGTAAACAATACTCCTATAGGGGACACACATGGATATCATCAAGCTCTTAAATGAATTAGAACGGCTAATTGACGAACAAAAGACCGTTATGGGACTGGCGTGGAACTTTCACCCGGAAGACTACCACGATGTTACGAACAAGATTCGGGCATCGCTGCCGGAAGATGTCAAGAAGGCCAGCCGGGTCACGGCGGAAAGCGACAAGATCGTAGACGGCGCCCGCGAAACCGCCGAGCAGACTTTAGAAGACGCGACGGTCGAGGCGGATGAGATCATTCGGGAAGCGCGGATCAACGCCGAGCGCCATTTGCGCGAAACCGAAGCCGAAGTCAACAAGATGAACCTGACCGCCGAAACGCTGGCGAAGAAGACCGTGGAAGACGCGCGGGTGCGGGCGGAAAAGATGCTGGCGGACGCGCATTTGCTGTCGGAAAAGAAAGTCACGGACGCCGCGCATCAGGCGGAAGCCATGCTCAGCCAGAGTGAGCTGGTGCGCCTTGCCACGGCGCAGGCCCGCGAGATCGTCGCCGCCGCCGAGCAGGATTCGTCGTCCCTGCGGCTCGGCGCGGACCAGTACGCGCACGGCGTGATGACGGACCTTGAAAAGCAGGTCGGCGAGCTGATGGCGACCATTCAGCGCGGGCGCATGAAGCTTGACGGCCGGGTCGGACCCGCCGCCGGTCACAACGGCGCGGCAAACGGCAATGGGCGCGGGCCGGAGCTTGCGGGAACGCGCCGGTAATGAGTCGGGCAAAGAACTTGCTTTTGCTTCATTTTGTGGTACACTAGGAGGCGGCTTAGGCCGTCTCTTATTTTCTGCCTCGACAATAAGATGTTGCGAAGCCCGGCGCGTGAGGGCCATGAACCATGTTAAGATTTGATTTGGCGGAACTGCTGCGGACTCCAGGAATGCGGCAGGTCTACGATATTTACGAGCAGCCGTATACCGACGACGACGTGGAATACGTCGCGCCGATTGTGGGCAAAGTAGCTGTGACCAATACCGGCACGATGGTGCTGGTGCGCGGGCCGCTGGACACGACCATTGAAATGGAATGCTCCCGCTGCCTCGACCCGGTGCGGGCGGCGATCCATGCCGATTTGGAAGAAGAATTCGACCTGGAAGTGGTGGAAAGCGCGGCCCACCGGGACCCAAAAGTTCTGGTCGTCGAAGAAGAAATCGGGCGCGTGTTCGACGGTCAAACGCTCTGCTTAGATGTTCTGATTCGGCAGGCCGCCCTGCTGGCCGCGCCGCTTCAGCCGCTTTGCCGCGAAGCCTGCCCCGGCATTCCGATTCAAGAGTCGGCGGACCCGGAAGCCGAAGTCATTGCTAACTCGCCCTTCCGTGAGCTGGAAAAATTACTGACCGAAGAGAAATAACCGATAAGTTAGGATAAGATTATGCCATTGCCGAAACGACGCCATTCCAATCAGCGGACCCGCAAGCGCCGCACCCATTATAAGCTGACCCCGCCCGAAGTCGTGCAGGGCTACTGCCCCGGCTGCCAGAAGCAGAACTTTCGGCTGGACCATCATGCCTGCCCGGACTGCGGCTTTTACAACGGCAAGCAGATGATTGCCGTTAAAGAAACCGCGACCGCCGAAGAATAAGCAATAAGAGTAAATTATGCCGTTGAAAATCGCGGTAGACGCGATGGGCGGCGATTTCGCGCCCACCGAAGCCGTCAAAGGGGCGCTGGTCGTCGCACGGGAAAGGCCCGATCTGGAAATTGTCCTGGTCGGCAGTGAATCCGCCGTCGGTGACACTTTAAACGCACTTGGCAATGTTCCCGCTTCGGTCACAGTCCGCCCAGCGGAGCAGGCGATTGAGATGGGAGAACATCCCGTGCAGGCAACTCGCCGCAAGCGGGACTCGTCACTGGTTGTTTCCGGCCTGATGGTGAAGTCCGGCGAAGCCGACGCAACCTTCAGCGCCGGCAGCACCGGCGCGGCGATGGCGATAGCGACCCTCGACATCGGGCGCATTCCCGGCATTGAGCGTCCGGCGCTTGCCACCGGCATTCCAACCATTCAAGGCCGTGCATTGCTGCTCGACGCCGGGGCAAGTGTTGACTGCACGACTCGTAATCTGCGGCAGTTCGCGCTGCTCGGCGCGATTTATGCCGAGTGTGTCACGGGTGTTCCTAATCCGAAAGTCGGTCTGCTGAACATCGGCACGGAAGACGGCAAAGGGAATGAGCTGGCAAAAGAAGCATTTCATCTTCTGAAGTCAACGTCGCTGAACTTTGTCGGCAATGTTGAAGGCAAAGGTGTCTTCGACCACGCCGTAGACGTGGTTGTCTGCGACGGCTTCTGGGGCAACATTCTGGTCAAAAGCGGCGAGGGCATGGCGGAGATGATCTTTGACCTGCTGCACCGTATGACGGAAGCGGACCCGGAGCTTGCTGCCTCTCAGGATACTTTCGATCTCATTTTCAAGCGTCTCGCCCAGCGCATCCACTACTCGGAGTTCGGCGGCGCGACGCTGCTCGGCGTGAGCGGCGTCTCGGTCATCGGACATGGGCGCTCGGACGCTAAAGCCATTGCCGGCGGCATTCGGGCGGCGGCGGACGCGGCAGCAGGCGGCTATGTGCAGGCCATTCGCGATGCCCTGCCGGCGTTCGAGGGCAAGGCATGATCTCTGCCCTGCGCCGTGCCGGCATCACCGGCACCGGCTCCTTCGTCCCGCCGCGCGTTGTCACCAATGATGAGCTGGCGGCACGGATGGACACGTCCGACGAGTGGATTTCCAGCCGCACCGGCATCCGTTCCCGGCATCTGGTTGAGCCGGGCGTCCTGACTTCGGACCTCGCTGCCGAAGCCGCCCGAAACGCGCTGTCTTCCGCCGGCTTGACGCCATCCGACCTAGACCTGATTATTGTCGCCAGCAGCACTCCTGATTATCCCGGCTCGTTCCCATCTACCGCGACTGTCGTTCAAGCCAAGCTGGGAGCCAAAAACGCCGCCGCGTTCGACCTCGGCGCGGTCTGCTCCGGCTTTGCGTATGCGCTCCATGTCGCCGCCCAAATGGTCATGTCCGGGGCCAACCGCCATGTGCTTGTCATCGGGGCCGAGACGCTCTCGCCCCTTTTGAACTGGGACGACCGCAGCACGGCGGTCTTGTTTGGCGATGGCGCCGGGGCGGTCATTGTCGGCGAAGTCTCCGATAACTACGGTTACTTGGGCGGTGTTCTCGGCGCGGACGGCTCCGGTGGCTCGCTTCTCTGCGTCCCGCGCACCGGCGACTGCCCCGGCACAATCTTTCAGAACGGTAAAGAAGTCTACAAGTTCGCCGTGACCATCATGGGCGAAGTCGCGCTTCAAGCCGTCGCAGCGGCAGGCTTGTCACCGTCTGACATTGACTTTCTGATCCCGCACCAGGCGAACATTCGGATCATTGACAAAGCCGCCGAGCGGATGGGCCTGCCGCGCGAGAAAGTGATTGTCAACCTAGACCGCTGCGGCAACACGTCGGCGGCGTCCATTCCGCTTGCGCTTGATGAAGCTGTCAAATCAGGCCGCATCCGGCCTGGACATCTCTTGGTATTCGTCGGCTTCGGCGCGGGCCTGACGTGGGGGGCGAACGTGGTTCAGTGGGGGAGCTGAAATGACGATCCATTGGGTTAAACTGGATTACGCACGCATCTTGTCCGCCCGAAAGCTCTTAGCCGCACGGGGCAAGAAGGGCGAGTTCATCCAGAAGTATATGGATGCTGCGGAAATCATTTTGGCAGGTCAAGTTTATGAAGACTCAGCGGTAGAAGGGATGAAAACGAAGACGCTGTCATTTCCTAACTTCCTTTCGGGTAAAGAAACGATTACTCTTAGCTACATGGAAGACTTCATCGAGAACAACACCGAAGGCGAGATTGCAAACGACATCGGTGCTCAAGTATTTGAGGCTATTGCCGAGGGAAATTTGCCCCAGACTGCTGCTGAACTGGAAAACTTTACCAAATCACCGTACTAACTTCGACGCGACGAGTGACTGAAGTCACTCGCTGGAAGGTGTTCGGAAACACCACCTGTCCAGGGGACAGAAGAGTCTAATAAAGACAAGATTATCGGTATTGCGTCCCCTGGACGCGCGGTAATTCCGATTACCTCCCAGCGAGTGACTTCAGTCACTCGAATCATTCTCTTTTATGTCTAAAATCGCTTACATCTTTCCGGGGCAGGGGTCGCAGGCGGTCGGCATGGGGCAGAACGTATGCGCTCATTCCGAAGCGGCGCGGACGATCTTTGAGCAGGCCGACGAGTATCTCGGCGAGAAGATCAGCACACTTTGCTTTTACGGGCCGGAAGACGCGCTGAAGCAGACGATCCACACCCAGCCCGCGCTGTATGTGACTTCGGCAGCCGTGTTAGCTGCATTGCGGGAGCGCGGCGCAGCGGCCCCGGAGGCCGTTGCGGGTCATTCGGTCGGCGAATACGCGGCACTGTATGCGGCGGGCGTGTTTGACTTCGAGACGGGCCTGAAGCTCGTCAGCCGCCGCGCTCAGGAGATGCACCGGGCGGGGCAGTCTCAGCCGGGCGCGATGGCGGCGGTTTTGGGGCTGACGGGGCTTCAAGTGTCGGAGATTTGCGCGGACGCGCAGGACGCCGGGCCGGTGTCGGCGGCGAACTTCAACGGCGGCAGGCAGGTAGTCATTTCGGGCAGTCCCAAAGGCGTCGCAAAAGCGTCGGAGCTGGCGAAGGCTGCTGGAGCAAAGCGGATTCTGCCGCTGAACGTATCGGGCGCGTTCCATTCGGCGCTCATGGCTCCGGCGGCGGAAGCGATGAAATATGCCCTGCGGGATGCAGTCATTCAGAGCGCGAAGCTTCCCGTAGTCGCCAATCTGACGGCGGATTACGAGACAGCACCAGACGAGATCCGGGCCAATTTAGCAGCGCAGATTGACCATCCGGTGCGGTGGGAAGAAACAATTCTGCGCCTGGTCGGTGACGGTTTCGACACGTTTGTCGAAGTTGGCTCCGGCACGGCGCTGGCGGGATTAATGAAGCGGATTGCGCCCGATGTCAAAGCGGTCAGCATCGGGGACGGTGCGGCAGTTGAGGCATTTGCAGGATGATGTTAGCGGGAAAACACGCGATTGTGACGGGGATGAGCAAAAGCGGCGGCGGCATCGGACGCGCCATCGCGCTCGCTCTGGCCGAAGCCGGGGCGGATGTCGCGGTCGCGGGCCATTCATCGCTGGACGCCGCAGAGGCTGTGGCGGCGGAGATTGAGGCGCTCGGACGGTCTGCGATTGCAGCACAGTGCAATGTCGCGGATGCCGCCGATGTGGAAAAATTCGTCGCTCAGGTCTTGACATCGTGGGGCAGTTTGGATATAGTAGTGAACAATGCCGGAACAACCCGCGACGGCCTGCTCCTGCGGATGTCCGAGGATGACTGGGATACGGTGCTGAACAGCAACCTGAAGGGGACGTTTCTGATGACCCGCGCCGCGCTGAAACCGATGGTCAAGCAGCGGCAGGGGAAGATCGTGAACATCACGTCGGTGATGGGGCTGATCGCAAACCCCGGTCAGGCCAACTACTCGGCGTCGAAAGCCGGGCTGATCGGCTTCACCCGGACAGCGGCCAAAGAAGTCGCCAGCCGCAACATCCAGATCAACGCCGTCGCGCCGGGGTTTATCGAGACCGCGATGACGGGCAGTATGAAGGACGACTTAAAAGCGTCCATCCTGAAAGAAGTCCCGGCGGGCCGGCTCGGCCTGCCGGAAGATGTCGCGAATGCCGTGCTGTTTTTGTGTTCGCCTGCGGCAAATTATATCACAGGCCAAACACTGACCGTGGACGGCGGCCTAACGATTTGAGCAGCTAAAAACGAAGAAGATTTGAGGAGAGAGAATATGTCAACTTTTGATCGCGTGAAAAAAGTCGTGGTGGAGCAGCTCGATGTGGCTGAGGACGAAGTCACCCCGCAGGCGTCCTTTGTGGACGACCTCGGCGCGGACTCGCTGGACGTGGTGGAGCTGGTCATGGGCCTGGAAGAAGAATTCGATGTCGAGATCCCCGACGAGGACGCCGAGAAGATCACGACAGTCCAGGAAGCTGTTTCGTATATTGACGAAAAGAGCAAGTAGCGGCACAAGAGCGTGGCAAGAGATTGCGGCGCTGTGGGGCGCAGACAAAGACTAGGCGCTTCGCCCCACAGCGTAGGAGTTTACTCCTACGCTTCTTTTATTTCTAATTATTTTTACGAACTGACTTATGACAAGCGAACGACGAGTAGTAATCACAGGGCTGGGAGCGGTGACGCCGCTCGGCATTGGCGCGGAAACCTACTGGCAGGGACTGCTGGCCGGACGCAGCGGCGTCGGCCCTGTCGAAGACTTCGACTGCTCGGCCATCGCCACCCGCATCGCCGCCCAGGTCAAAGACTTCAAGCCGGAAGACTACTTCGACCGCAAAGAAGCAAAGCGGATGGACCGCTTCGCCCAGTTCGCCGCCGCCGCATCCCTCATGGCCGTCGCCGACGCCAAGCTTCCCATCACCGACGAAACCCGCGCCCGCGTCGGGGTATTCATCGGCAGCGGCATCGGCGGCATTGCGACCTTTGAAGAGCAGCACCGCAAGATGATGGAAGGCGGCCTGGGCCGGGTCAGCCCGTTCTTCATCCCCATGATGATCGCCAATATGGGAACCGGCAATGTCGCCAAGATACTCGGCGCTCAGGGGCCGAGCGAGACCGCCGTCACCGCCTGCGCGACCTCCACCAACTCCATCGGCGATGCGTACTTAGTCATCAAGCGCGGCGAGGCCGACGCGGTTGCCGCCGGCGGCTCTGAAGCCGCCGTCGTGCCGATCTCGATGGCAGGCTTTTCCAACATGAAGGCCATGTCCACCCGCAACGACGATCCGCAGCACGCTTCCCGCCCATTCGACACGGGCCGCGACGGCTTCATCTTAGGCGAAGGCGGCGGCATCCTTGTGCTGGAAGAACTCGAAACCGCCCAGGCACGCGGGGCAAAAGTCTACGCCGAGATCATCGGCTACGGCATGAGCAACGACGCCTACGATATGGTCCATCCCGCCCCCGAAGGCGCGGGCGCAGCGCGGGCCATGACCGCCGCCCTCCAAAGCGCCTGCATCCCGCCCTCCGCCGTCGGTTACATCAACGCCCACGGCACGTCCACACCCGCAGGCGATGTGCTGGAAGTCCAGGCCATCAAAAGCGTTTTCGGCGACCACGCCTACCGCCTCGCCGTCTCTTCCACCAAGTCCATGACCGGGCATCTGTTGGGCGCGGCGGGGGCGATTGAAGCCATCGCCGTCTCGCTTGCGTTGGAGCGCGGCATCCTGCCCCCGACCATGAACCTCGTCAGCCCCGACCCGGAGTGCGACCTGGACTTTGTCCCCAACAAGCCGCGTGAGCAGCAGGTAGACATCGCGTTGTCCAACTCCTTCGGCTTCGGCGGCCACAATGCGACGCTTGTGTTCAAGCGCTGGCTCGGCGAATAATCCGAGTGGCGAACATTATTCCTACGGTCAAGTCAGACAATATCAGCATTGTATTGGACAACATCGCCAATAATTTAGACGTGAGACTTCTCAAAGAAGACGGCAGCATTGTCAGCAAATCTGGTCGGAATCTAATGGGCGACGTGGAGGGTCTTGCCGGCATTCTTAACAGTAACGCAACGTATAAGGTTCGGCGCATGGAAATAGAGCAAGGCTTATCTTCTTCCGGCGACTGGGGATATTATGCAAAGCAGTTGACAAGTACGCCTTCTCAATGGCTGAAGGTTTGGGTGAGATGGAACGCAGAAGAAGCTAGTTACGATTACTATCTAAAAGCTGATGCCGGTGAAGTCTTCAGTCATGCGACACCCTATGTCGGCATTGTGCGTAGAGAGGTGTGAGGAGCAGTAATGAGCAGAGAGAATTCTTGCGATAAAGAGTTACGGGCTTCCGTTGAAGAAGCAGATGGCAGCATGATTTTGCAGTGGTTAGAGCGCGGCGCTGATGTGAACGCCGGTTCTGAAAACGGCTGGACACCCTTGATGCTGGCTGTCTTGCGCGGTTCCCCTGTGATTGTCAAACTGCTGCTGGAACATGGTGCAGACCCAAATCTTGCCACGCAGAGTGAAGAGAACCCATCGCGCACGGCACTGGCAGTTGCGATAAGCAACGGACGCTTCGAGGCGGTTCAGGCTCTGGTTGCCTACAATGTAAATACTGATCAGCGTGATTACAGCGGGCTGACGCCGATTGAACTGGCAGAAAAACTCTCGCTCCGTCCATTTCACCGACAGGAAATTGTCGCAATTATTTTGTTTCTCCAAGAGGCAAAAGCATCTTCGGCGCGGCAGACTTTGATCTCGGTTGCAGCCTAAATCCTGTGCATTTTCTATGCCTGACACTCACTCCATCGCCAAGCGCATCAACACGGGAACCGAGAACCCGGCCACGTCGCGGGCGCTTGTCGTCTTCAACTCTATCACCCAAACCCTGAGCGGCACCGCTGTCTTCCGCGCGGCAATGGCCTGGCCTCGCGATGTACCTCTGCCGCCGGTCTCCGTCACAGACACTGATGGAAGCGTGGTTCCGTCTACCGTCCGCGAGATGCAGACCGGGCCGGATGTCAAAGGCCGCGCAGACCGGGTGCAGCTTTCGTTTGCCCTCTGCTTTGCCATCTCCGACGTTCCTGCGAGCGGCTGGCGCACCTATATTGCGTCGTATGCCGATGCGCCGACGCTTGCGCTGGAAGATTTCGTGGAAACTCCGGGGCTGACTGTGGTAGAAACGACACGGCATAGTGGAGATTTGCCGATGCAGGGCAGTTTCTAAAAACAACAGCCCCCGGCAGAAGCCGGGGACTGTCGGCGAGGCTACTGCATCGCAATCGCTCCGATTTGCTGCATGATGCCGAACTGGTCGGAGCTGCCCCAGCGTTCCACCTGCATCCCGTTTTCGAAGCGCGTAATCTGCATCCCGCGAGCGCTGATCTTGCGGCCTGTCGGCGCAAAGCCCATTAGCGGGCCGTCGTGCGTCCCCGTCACGGTGTAGGCGAACGCGACATTGTCGTCATCGGCAACCATGTGATCTACGGCGATTTTGAGATCGGGGAACGCCGTCCGAAGCTCGGCAAAATAGGTGATGAAGCCTTCCGGCCCCATGCCCTGGTTTGGGGCAGGGTCGTGGTCCACGGCGTCCGGGGCGACGATGTCCCGAAGCGCACTTAAATTGCCGCTGTTGACGGCCTCACCGAAAGACTGCTGGGTGGCAATGTTTTCCTGCTGGCTCATAATTCTCTCCTTTGGCTGAAACGTGTTCTTCACTGTTACCCGTGCCGGTAGAGTTTCACCCAGAACAGCAGGCCGGAAACTTTTGACATCGCTTCGGCGTTATGCTATACTGAACCCCAATGCTTCTGCAAACGATCCTGCAACTGAATATCTTGATTTTGGCGACGCCCGCGCTGGCCGGCTGGTCTTTGCTGCCGCCCGTACACGGCGCGGTTCGCGTCGCCTGCATTGTCTGGCAGTACCGCGCCGCCGAGACTCCCGTGCCGCGAACTGCGGTTGCGGCGGTTAAGACGCAGCCAGCCAAGAGTCTTATCCCTCTGCCCAGCCCGCCAGCGCCGCGGGCCACCGTCTTAACGGCTGCGCCCCGCGTGGTCTTGGTCTCGCTCTCCGTACTGCCTCATGCCGCCCGCGCACCGTAGAGATGGCCTTCTAGCCCCCACCACTGTTCAAAGGGGTGGGGAACAGGACAAGCCGAACCGCCGCCTCCGACATCCGTTTCCGGCTCCCCAGAATCAAGGTTTTATTGGGGTAAGTCGGGGGGGCTTCTCTGCGCGAAAGGCACTTTTCTACCATGCAATTCTTACGAAACTTGTTCGACGGCAACGAACGCGACATCCAAAAATACCGAAAAGTCGCCGACACGATCAACAAACTGGAACCCGAAATGGCGGCGCTTTCCGATGAAGCGCTGCAAGGCAAGACGACCGAGTTCAAGGAACGGGTCGCGACAATCATTGACGCCGAGTGCGAGCGTCGCGGCACCCTCTGGCATGAGCTGGAGCGGGACGACAAGCGGGCGGTCTGCGATCTGGCTTTGGACCCGTTGCTGCCGGAAGCGTTCGCCGTCGCCCGTGAGGCGGCGAAGCGGACGATTAAAATGCGTCCGTTTGACGTGCAACTCATCGGCGGCATGGTGCTGCACGACGGGCGCATCGCCGAGATGCGGACCGGCGAAGGCAAGACACTCACGGCGACCCTGCCGATTTATCTGAACGCGCTGACCGGCAAAGGCGTTCATCTGGTCACGGTCAACGATTACTTGTCGAAAGTCGGCGCGGTCGCGATGGGGCCGCTGTACCACTTCTTGGGGCTGTCGGTCGGCATCATTCAGGGTCAAAGCCCCGAAACGGGAGATTTAGGCGGAACCTATATCTTCGACCCGGAATACCGGCACCCGGACCCGCGCTACGATTTTGCCCGGCCTGCCGAGAACCGCCGGGGGGCGTATGACTGCGATATTACTTACGGCACGAACAACGAGTACGGCTTTGATTACCTGCGCGATAATCTCGCCGTGCCGGGGCAGGAGCTGGCCCAGCCGGAGCTGATCTTCGCGATCGTGGACGAAGTGGACTCCATTCTGATTGACGAGGCCCGGACACCGCTGATTATCTCAGGCCAGGCCGAAGCGTCGTCGGATCTGTACGTCAAGATGGACCGCATTGTCCGGCAGCTTCAGAATGAGCGGGATTACAAGATTGAAGAAAAGCAGAAAACGGCGACATTCACCGATGACGGGCAGCGGCGGGTGGAGCTTGCGCTTGGCATCCAGAACTTGTCGGACAGCGAAAATCTGTCGCTGATGCAGCACGCGGGCGCGGCCCTCAAAGCCCATGCGGTCTGGAAGCGGGACATTGACTACCTGGTGAAGAAGAACGAGGAAGGCAAGGAAGAAGTCGTTATTATTGACGAGAACACCGGGCGATTGATGTTTGGTCGCCGCTGGTCGGACGGTCTGCATCAGGCCGTCGAAGCCAAAGAAGGTGTCAAGATCGAGAACGAGAACCAAACGCTGGCGACCATCACGTTCCAGAACCTGTTCCGGCTTTATCCCAAATTGGGCGGCATGACCGGCACGGCAAAAACCGAGGAAGACGAGTTTCGCAAAATCTATGCGCTGGACGTTGTGACGGTCCCGACCAACAAACCGATGGTCCGCAAAGACCAAGCAGACATCATCTACAAGTCCCAGGAAGCCAAGCTGCGCGGCATTGCCCGCGAGATTTTGACTCTCTTCGCCCGCCAGCAGCCGGTGCTTGTCGGGACCCGCAGCGTCGAGATGTCCGAGCGCGTCTCCGACCGCCTGCGCTACGACCGCCTGCAATTGCTGGCCCTGGCCGATCTGCTGCGCGACAAATTGGAAAACACCAAAGGCTTGGACAAAGCCAAGTACGCCGAATGGAGCGCTGTGCTGAACCAGCGCCTCAGCCCCTACGGCGCGGCCAAAGGCGAGAACCCGCCGCTGCTGACGGCGGGCCAGATGTCTGAAGCCGCCAAACACTTCAACATGACGACCAGCATGGCCGATGCCGCTAACCGAGACGCATTAGTGACTCTGCTTGGCATCGCGCCGGAAGACCGGGAGCGGCTGGACGAAGCGCTAACCCACGGCATCCCGCACAACATTCTGAACGCCAAGTCGCACGAAAAAGAAGCGCATATCATCGCTGAAGCCGGACGCAAGGGCCGGGTCACGGTTGCGACCAACATGGCGGGACGCGGCGTGGACATCCTGCTCGGCGGCTCGACCGTCAGCGAGATCGAGTCGGCCAAAGGCGCAGGTGACGACTATGACTACCAGCGCGGCGGCAAGGCGCAGGTCGGATTAACCCCGGTCGGCGAGCGCGGCAGTGCGGAGCATCAGCGCGAAGCCGAAGAAGTCCGTCAACTGGGCGGCCTGTATATTCTCGGCAGCGAGCGGCACGAAGCCCGGCGCATTGACAACCAGCTTCGGGGCCGCGCCGGTCGCCAGGGCGACCCCGGCGCGTCCCGCTTCTACGTCTCGCTGGAAGACGAGCTGTGGCGCCTGTTCGGCGACAAAGCGAACTCGCCGCTCCTGCAATCCTGGGCGGAAGACCAGGCCATTGACGCCAAAATGCTATCCGCGATGATCGCCCGCGCCCAGAAGAAAGTGGAGATGTTCTACTTCGACCAGCGCAAGTCTACGCTGGATTACGATGACGTGATGAACGTCCAGCGGGCCAACATCTACGGCGAGCGGCGGCGGATCATGGAAGGCGCGGACCTGCGCGACACGATTGCCGGCTACCTGCACGATACGGTCGCGGCCGAAATCGGCCAGTACGCGCCGGAGAGCGTTGCGCCCGATGAATGGGACTTGGAGGGCTTATACAACACGCTGGGCCAGACCTTCCCCATCGCTCAGTACGCTCAGATAGATGACCTCAAGAACAAAAAGCGCTCTAATCTGACCGAGTTCGTGACTGAACTCGCCGAGCGCTCTTATGCAGACAAAGAACAGCATTTTATCGAGAGCCTGGGCGAAGAGCAGGGCCTCGGCGAAATGCGTGACCTGGAGCGGCGTGTCACGCTGCAATCGCTCGACCGGCACTGGATGGAGCATTTGTCGGCCATGGATTACCTGCGCGAAGGCATCGGCTGGCGCGGCTACGCGGGCATTGACCCGCTGGTGCTGTACAAAAAAGAAGCCTACGACATGTTCCAGCAAATGCAGGCGTCCATTCAGGGTGAAGTCGTCCAGATCATGGCGTCTATCCAGATCAGCATGAACGCGCAGGTTCCCGGCGACCCGCTGGCGGACCTAACCGAGCTGATTGAGCAGGGCGCGGATGAAGACAACTTCTTTGGCGAGGAACCCTCCGCTGAAGTCGCCCTTGCCCCCGCCGCCCGCCGCCGGGTGACGAAAGGCAAAGCGCGGAGCAAGTAGAACCAAGAACAGCTCGGCACTTTTTGTGCCGGGCTTTTTCTGTTCTTTTCTAATGGAAAGATTTCGCATGAACATTTTGTCTTGCACACTGTTAGGTGCTGCTCTTACATTCAGCAGCGCCGCTGTGTGCAATGCCGATCCTCCAGTCCCCGTTGTTTCCGTCACCGACCTCGGTACACTCGGCGGTTCGGATAGCTCAGGCTCCGGCGTCAACAACAAAGGGCAGGTGGTCGGAACTTCGCATCTGCCGGGCGACAAAATTGTTCACGGCTTCTTTTACGCCGACGGGAAGATGACGGATTTGGGAACTCTCGGCGGTGATCAAAGTCAAGCCCACGCGCTGAACGATGCCGGGCAAGTGACCGGCAGGTCCGACATCAAACCCAAAGATCACCAGCACCATGCTTTTATCTGGCAGCAAGGACGTATGAGTGAAGCAGGTACGTCAAGAGCAGACAGTAGTGACGGTCTAGCAATCAACAGCGCCGGTCAGGTAGCCGGTAGGATTATTCGTGCGGCATACAGGGTATCACAGCCCTGCAATTGGTCGGGTGGCAAGGTAGTAACATTTGACACATCCAACATGGCGGGAAGCAATGTTAGCGGCATCAATGACAAAGATCAATTTGTCGGCACGATAAGAAGAATGGGCCGGAGTTTCACAGACCCCATTATCTATCAAACATTTTCCGACCATGCCATTCTTTGGAATGGGCGAAAAGCAACTGAGCTGGCACCGCGCGGCACCGAGGTCAGTCTGGCGAATGCGATCAACGACGATGGGCAAGTCGTGGGCGCTATCTCAGTCGGACCAGAAATGGCACTTCATGCCTGCTCCTGGCGGGACGGCAGGATGACTGACCTCGGAACGCTTGCAGGTCTAAATACAGTCGCCTACGCGGTCAACCGAGCCGGGCTGATCGTCGGCGGCACCAACCCAGCGGACTTTGAAGAAAACGGCAAGCAATTCGGGGAGGCAGACCAGCCGCAGCACGCCTTCTGCTGTTTTAAGGGCGAAATTATAGACCTCAACGATCTGATTGCTCCCGCCTCCGGCTGGGTGCTGGCAGATGCCCGTAGCATTTCGGACAGCAACTATGTTACCGGCACGGGTGTCCATAATGGGCAGGCACACGCTTATTTGCTTAAGCTGCCGGCTGCTTTGTGATCAATTCATTTTTTTAAGCAGGCCGGCTCGCGAGCGGCGGCCTGCTTCCTACCCGCAGCTCATTCCCTTCCACTTCAACCATAACCGTATCCGCCGACAGCGACGCCGTGCGGAGAACCGTTTGGCAAATCCGCAGGCGCTGGCCGCCCCAGACCATCAGCGTCGCCGAACCGCCGGGCGCGGAGCCGATCATCATGTGGCCGCCATCCTGACGGAGCGAAAGGCGCGTGCCGTCAGGCCAGCCGAGTCGGGCCAGCGCCTGCTTCGGCACGGCCAATGCTCCGTCGCGGCGCACCCGGCGGCGGGGCAACTTTGGCAGAGAACCGGCTGCCGGACGCGCGGGGCGGGGGAGGATGCCGGACGGCCCGGCGGGGGCGCTGTCCGTGATGTCCCGCGCCTGATCCGCCGGAACCGGCGGCAGGGCGCTCAAATCGCGGGTCTGGTAGGTGCGCGGCTTCACTTCTTGAACATGGTACAGAAACGCGCGTACTTGTTTCGTGCCGCCGGCCGTGATGACTGGGATAGTTTTGCGCTCATAGTCATAGTAGGCCATTGCGCCCGACTCGTAAATCTCGCGCACGGTTTTGGCGACTTCCCGGTGCTGCACCGGGTAACGCTCGCTTTTCAAGTGATTAGAAATGTCTAAGGCCGTGAAGCTGGCCTTCGCCCGCATCTGGTCCAAAACGGCCTGCTCGACTAAGTTGGTGACTGCTGTGTTCGTCATGGGTGTTTTCCTCAATCTTGAAGAAGGGCGGGGGTGCCTGCCCCTACCAAGCGGCTACACCATCGCGATTTCGGCGATGTAGCGCAGGGTGCATTGGGACGTTTTGTAGATGATAAACTCGTTGTGGATGAGGTGCTGGCCCTTGCAGCCCTGGACACTGTGGAAGCCGCGCGGCGCTTCTTCCCGGTACTGCGGAGTCTGCTCGGTCTTGATTTTGCCGAGAGCGACATCTGCGAGAAAGAGGTAGCCGATGTCCCGCTTGTTGTTCGCCCAGACCAGCGAATACTGAGCACTTTTGCTGCTCTGGTCGGCGAAGTAAATTCCTTTGCCGAACATATAGCCCGACACTGGGGCGCTTTTCGGGGCAATCAGCAGGCCGCGCGACAGTATTCCTGCCATGTTGCAGTTCTTTGTGCCATGGAACAGCCCTTGCAGGTTGCCGACAGTTTTGCCGTCGGTCTCGAAGCGTCGGCGCTCTTCCGGCAGCTCGGCTGTAAAGATTTTGTTCACCCGGAGCTTGAAGCCATGACGCGCGGATTGGGTGTCTAAAACCCGGCGCTCAACTTGGCGATAGGCAGGGTCCGTGGGCGAAACGATGCCGAGGCTTGCACCGAGCGCCCGGTACTTCCGGTCAGTCTCTGATTCTAGGTCGCCCTGAATGTGGTACACATCGCGCATAAGCTGCAACAGCTCTTCTTCACTGTCGGCTTTTTCAATGCTGTTGATGGAGACGGCGTCCAAGTCCGTCCAGCGGCCTAATCTGTGAGGAACAAGCGAGTAATAACGGGAGGTCAGCGGGACAATCTTGTCCTGGTGGTCGCGGGCGATTGCAAAGCGGATCTCGCGCAAAGCGTCTGCCCCGCGCTCGATCTGCGACTTGCTGAGGCTGCCGAGCGGGGTCTCAATACGGCGTATCAGCTCCGACTTCGATTCATCGTAGATATGCTCGACGAACGAAGCAATCTCCGGGGCGAGCGCACTCGGCTTCACCCCGCGCTTCTGCTGGAACGTCTGCTCCGTGTCCACTTGCAGCTTCTCGCTGCCGACAGCGGCTTTCTCTACTTCCACCAGTACATAGCCCTTGCGTGGGCTTGTTTTCTCCCGCAGCAGCCTCGCGTAAGCCTCCATCGCCGCCTCGCGGCCCTCGAAGTCGCGGGACTCTTTCACGCCCGCTGACCCGACCCGGCCATAATGGGTGAACAGCCGGAATTGGGCCGCCGCTTCATGGACTTCCAGCACATAAAACTTGTTGTTGTTCGCTTCGAGGCTGGTTTTGCTCAAAACCGCCGAGGCGGCAACGGTGTAGGTATCAGGGAACGGGGCAGGGGCGCTTGCAGGCGGTGTCAGTGTCGCAGTCATGGTCAATTCTCCCTAAACAAAGTCAATTCTCAGCAGTCAATTTGCGGTGGCTGCGCTTACAAGAAAACTATACCCTGGGTTCGGGACGGCATTCCTAAAACGTGCGTGTATGAGTTTCACAATTTTTCAGAGTTCTCACGACATGAGAATTTACACGCAAAAACGCCCTGCCGGGTTCGGCAGGGCGTTAAAACTGAGAACCGGCACTTCCAATGCCGGGTCTGAACGTTTGTTTACTTAAGGCCGGCGAAGCATCTGCTTCATTTCGGTGACGTTGCCGGCGTTTGCGAGCGCTTCTTCTTCGGAAACTAGGCCCGCGCGGACGTATTTGATCAAGCACTGGTTCATGGTCTGCATTCCCCAGAAGTTGCCTTCGGCAATCGCGCCATAAAGCTGGGACGCCCGGCCTTCTTCAATCAGCTTAGAGACCGTCGGGGTCACGACCATGACTTCGACCGCGCCGACCCGGCCCGTACCGTCCACGCGCGGCGGCAGCTTCTGGGAAATGACGCCCCGAAGCGATCCCGCAAGCCGCAGGCAGACCATGTCACGGTCCTGGGGCGGGTACATGTTGATGATGCGGTCTAAGGTCTCGGCAGCAGACGCCGTGTGCAGGGTGGAAAAGACCAAGTGGCCCGTTTCAGCGGCGGCGAGGCCGACGCTCATCGTCTCAATGTCGCGCATTTCGCCGATCAGAAGCACATCCGGGTTCTGCCGCATCATGTACTTCAACGCATCGGCAAACGAGTCCGTGTCCAGCCCGATCTCGCGCTGGGAGACAATGGACATCTTATCCGGGTGCATGAACTCAATTGGGTCTTCGCAGGTAATGATGTTCGTGCGCCGGGTCGAGTTGATCAAGTCCAGCATCGCGGCAACCGTCGTGGTTTTGCCCGAACCCGTTGGTCCTGTCACCAGAATCAGGCCCTGGCGCGACTTGGTCAGCTCAGACAGTACCGGCGGCATACCAAGCTGTTCCAGCGAGAAAATCTTCAGTGGGATCAGCCGCAGTACCATGCCCATCGAGCCGCGCTGCTGATAGACATTGCAGCGGATGCGGCAGACGCCTTCCACCTCAAACGCCAGATCCAGCTCGTGCCGGTGTTCAAACCGCCCGATCTGCTCGTGGCTCATAATGCTGTACGCGAGGTTCCGACAGTCGTCCTCAGACAGCGGCGGCGCATCGGTCATGTGAATGCGCCCGCTGATCCGCATTGCGGGCGGGCTGTTGGCTTTGATGAAAACGTCGGACGCTTTTTTTCCTGCGGCGACTTTTAAAAGTTCGTGAACTTCTTCCATTGATTATTTCCTTGTTCCCGCTTCCAGCCGTGTTTCGGCCTCGGCGTCGGTAGTGTTGAGTTTCGGCTTCGACTGCGGCAGCAGCGACATGAGTGAGTAAACGATGAAGCCGGCCAGCGCGGCCGCGCCGAGGATGCCGAGCAAGACCCGCCAGGGAGACTTGTGTGCTGCCGCAGTCCCAGCGACCGGCACGAGCGGCAGGCGGCTGAAGTTTTGGCTCAACACTTCAATTTGGTACACATAGGACGTGTCATGCTGGTCTAAAACAAACTTGATGTCATTGTCGGCATACCATCGCGCCCCCTGGAACCCAAACTGCGGCCCGACAATGAACACGGCATTCAGGCGCTTGTATCGCCGGAACACCCGCGCCAGCGCTTCCACGGGAAATGTGTGCGTGGCGTCCTGCACGACGCCCGGCACGGCGAATGTCACGCTGGTCATCGCGCCGGGCCGGTTGGTCAGCGGCGACGCGGCCTCGGTGATACTCCGGCTGCTGATCAGCCATCCGGTCGCCTGAGTCAGCGCGTCCATGTCCGCCGCCGCCTGTGCTTGAGAAACCTTCGGGTCATAGGTAATGGAGACCTGGTCCGCCGCACCCGGCTGTTGGTAGACCAAGATGAGCACGCGCGGCGGCCCGGTAATGATCGGTGCGGCAGGCGCGGACGGAGTTTGCGCGTGACTTGGCAGGCTGAAGGTGAGCAGCAGGGCCAACAGGGCAAGAGTGACAGAGGAAAAAGCCTGGGAATAAATTCCTACGCTGTGGGGAGAAGCGCCCAATGTCCGCCTGCGCGGACAAAGAACCGATCTCGTACTCAATCCTCTCCTGTACCCGCGCAGGCGGCTACTGGGCGTCTGCGCCCCACAGCGTAGAACTTCAGTTCCACGCCCCTTCTGCCTCAATAACGTCATGGTTTTTCCTGAGTCACTTTTTCTTGGGTCACTTTCGCGTACATCGCCAGGGCGCGTTCGCGCTGAACCGCATGATCCACCACGCGAGGCGGGTAATCCGGGCAGGCCAGCGCCCGCTCGGCGTCGGACAGCTTCCAGGGAGAATGAATGAACTTCGCCGGAACCCGCGTAAGTTCAGGAACCCAGCGCTTCACATACGCGCCGTCGGGGTCGAACTTCTCGCCCTGCGTCGTCGGGTTAAAGATACGGAAGAACGGCTGGGCATCGGTCCCCGTTCCCGCCGCCCACTGCCAGCCGCCGTTGTTGGCGGCCTGGTCGCCGTCCACAAGCTGCTGCATGAAGTATTTCTCGCCCCAGCGCCAGTCAACAAGCAGGTCTTTGGTCAGAAACGACGCCGTCAGCATCCGCCCCCGGTTGTGCATCCAGGCTTCCGAGTTAAGCTGACGCATCGCGGCATCAATGATGGGATAGCCTGTTCTACCCATCTTCCAGGCCTCAAAGAGCGTTTCGTCATTTTCCCACTTTAACGCATCAAACTGTGGCCGGAATGCACCCTCGGTGACATGGGGGAAGTGGTGCAAAATCTGCAAATAAAAGTCGTGCCAGGCGATCTCCGTCAGAAACGTCGAGTGCCCCGGCTCCGCCCGATGCTCGCCCTGCTGCTCCGCGTCCGGCTTGACTTCTGACGGCTTATCCAGCCCCGCCCTCCGCACCGCGTCCACGACCGCCCGCGCCGACAGCGTGCCGAGATGCAGGTGCCGGGACAAAAGCGATGTCCCGTCTACGCTTAATGTATCCCGCGCCCCATCATACGCTTTGATCTTTTGTTTGAGAAACTCCGTCAGCAGCGCCTGCGCCCGGTCTTCCCCGCCGCACTCAAACGTCTGCGCCGTCTGAAACTTGAGTTTGT
Source organism: uncultured Armatimonadales bacterium (assembly GCA_964236795.1). Classification (GTDB taxonomy): domain Bacteria; phylum Armatimonadota; class Armatimonadia; order Armatimonadales; family Capsulimonadaceae; genus JANXMY01. The sequence continues at coordinate 80,129 of CAXSFV010000013.1, forward strand.
CTAAAGACGGCAGCCCATCGCTTTGGGCGTCCTGCGGCACCGGCACCGCCTTTGGCGTCGGCTTTGGCCCGTCGGCAGGCCGGGAAAACCACTCCCGCTTGTACGGCCCGAAGACCGTGTACGGCGTCTGCGCCTTCGTCGTGATCTCCGGCGGCTCAAACAGCGACAGGCCCGGAAACGTCTCCACAGCTTTCCCTTGCTCTTGCAGTGCTTGTGCAACTGCCGCGTCCCGCTTCACTCCAAACGGCTCATATTCCCGCTGATGGAACACCGCCTCCGCCCCGAACTCGTCCGCAGCCTTGACAATCTGCTCCGGCACCTTGCCGTTCCGAATGATCAGCCGCCCGCCGAGCTTTTGCAAATTGGCGTCCAGCACGCCGAGCGCGTCAATTAGAAACGCCACCCGCGCCGCGCCCGTGTCCTCGCGCTCCAGAATGTCCGGGTCAAACACAAACAGCGGCACAACTTGACTCGCCTGCTCGCAGGCCGCCCATAGCGCCGCGTTGTCCGATACCCGCAGGTCCCGCCGCAGCCAAACAATCACCGTCCCGTACTTTTTATCTTTCACGTGTCGCATGTCTTCTATTATACTTCCCAATCCGCACTCCGTGTGAGCCGCTAAAATTTATTTTGCGCTTGACAGATGGTTAATCTGTCCTTTATACTGTTCTTGTATACTGTTTTTGAAGTAGCCGATGCTTTCACAATGACAGTGGGCGGCGTCTGCTTGAAGCAAGTGAGTTCCAAAGAGGCGAGGCAGGATTTATGCTCACAAGTATGCTTGTTGTCACGCGATTCGTGGCGGCACTGAGTGCAGTTTCGGTTATGGCCGGTGCGGCGAACGCCGGGCCGACACCGACGCGGCTTGCCGCCGGGGTTCCGAGTGAGGCCCCGGCGCCGGGGCGTCTGCTGCGCAACATCCCCCAGTTGCAGCAGAAGATCAGCGTGGACGCGACCGACCGGCCCGTTTCCGAGGTGCTGGACCACCTCTCGCCGTCGCTCCAAGTGGACCTCAGCGCCGAGCGCAATGTTGCCGACCAGCGCATCACGCTCCATGTCGCCAACCAGCCTCTTTATCTCTTCATGGGCCGCTTGACTCGCTTGCTCTCGCATCATCCCGATACCGCTGCCGGCTACCAGTGGGGCAGCCTCGACCGCATCGCCGGCGCTCGGCCCGCTTACCAGCTTTGGCGCGACGGGCATTCGATGAGTGAAGAACAAAACGCACTGGATTATCCCCGCCGTGAGATCGCCGTCCTGCTCCGCGACTACCGCAACACGGCGGGAATGTCGCCGCAGGAACTGACAAAATACAAAGGCGACTTGCCCTATATCGGAGCTAATCCAAAGGATGACCCGACGGCACGCGCCTTTCAAGGCTTGTCCGACGCTCAGATAGATGCTCTCGTCGCCGGGCAGCCGCTGCTTTTAGATCCTGCGGCCTATTCGGTGGAGATTGCGGCTTTAGAGAAAGCGCAGCCCGGCGTGCCGCTGGCACCGCCGCAGCTTACGGTGACACCGGCAAATGACGATTGGAACTACGATTACGGTGCTGCTGCACCGGGGCAATATGAAGTCTTTTTAGAAGGCGTTGATAACGGCGGCATGGTTTTAGACACCTATGACACGAACGCCAGCCGTGATCCCGTGCGAATGGCGCTGGTGAAATCAGCGGCGCCTGAAAAATCGCAAGGACCCATAGTAGACCTGGCGCCGCTGCTGACGGCGAAAACCGTCACACGGGACCAGCGCCGTGATGTCGGCTTCACCCTGCAAGCCCTCGCCCAAACCGCTCATCTCACTCTCTATCAGGAAGACTTTTTGCACGGCAGCTCGCAGATTGAGCCGACGGAAGACCCATCTGGCATCGGGCTGACCACGCTCAAAGGCCCCTTGCCGGCGCTGCTGGACGCGATTTGCGCCCACTGGGACTACCGCTGGCAGAAAGTCGGCAGCGACTACCTCTTTTGGAGCCGCACCTGGGCGCAGGACCGGGCCGAAGATGTCCCGGAGCGCCTGCTGTCGGTGTGGCGGCAGCGGTCGCGGCAGCCGGGCGGCTTGACTGTGGATGACCGCGCCGAGATAGCAGCCGCGCTGACCTGGCGGCAAGTAAGCCGGACACTCATCACTGCCCTGCCGGAGTCCGGCCCGTGGCAGCTTCGAGAGTACCGCGATCTGCGACTCCTCGGACAGCTTTCGCCCGTGCAGGAGGCGGCGGCCCGGTCAAGTGACGGGCTGGCTTTTGCGTCGCTTGCGCTCTGGCAGCAGCAGTCGCTCCGCCAGAGCTTCAAGAAGGAACTGGCGTCGGTGCCGGATGATCAGCTTAATGCGGCGACCCTGACGATTCAGATTGGGCCGGATCCGCGGTATGTTCCGCCCGTCATGCAGATCAGCCTCAGCTCGCCTAGGAGTATTCTGATGTCCCAATTCTGTTTTCTGATGCCCTCATCGCCTACGCCATGATGCAGGTAAGGAGCGAGTAAAACAGGGTAAACTAGGACTTCAATCGCCAAAGCGCTTGGAGCCTTTTTTATGTCAACCCTAACACTGGAAGAAACACGGGCCGAGGTGAAGCGCCCGCCGGACTTTGCGGCGTTTTGGGCCGGGGTCAAGGCCGAGCTTGACGCGGTGCCTGACGAGTGGGAACGGCTGGTTGGGGCGGGGGGCGAGACGGCAACTCATACTGTAGACTGGCTGCGGTTTTCGTCGCTGGCCGATACCCTGGTCTACGGCTGGCTGGCGGTTCCGAAGAGTCTCGCCGCGCCGAGCGGCAGCCGGGGGTATCTGTGGCTGCCGGGGTACTCACTCGGCAATCCGCCGCCTGGGCCGGAGGCGCTGTACCCGGACACAGTAACGCTGGGGCTAAATCTGCACGGCAATCTGCCCGACACGCCGTACAAGCACCCTAGTCTGTCCGGCGCGGACTATATCACGCAAGGCATTCAGTCGCCGCAGACCTATGTTTACCGCCAAATCGTCGGCCACTGCCTGCGGGCTTTGGACGTGCTGGCGGCGCAGCCGGAAGTCAGCCCGGAGCGCCTCCTTGCCGGCGGCATGAGCCAGGGCGGGGGATTGGCATTGATCACGGCGGCTTTGGCCCCGTCGGTCAAGCTCTGCCTCGCCGATATGCCCTGGCTGTGCGCTTTGGATCTGGCCCTGTCGCTGCTGGACCGGGACAAGTATAGGAAGATGAGCGCGGGCCGTTACCCGGACGCGCGGGGACTGATCGCCGATTACGCCGACGCGCATCCCGAAATCGCCGGCGAAATCTACCGCACCTATGCCTATTTTGATCCGCTGTCCCATGCGTCGGGCATTCGCTGCCCGACGCAGATGAGCGCGGGCGGGCGCGACCCAAGCTGCAAGCCGCCGACCATCTACGCCGTCTACAACACGCTAACCTGCGAGAAGGAAATGCTGTACCTACCGGCGACCGGCCACGACATTGTTCCCGCCATGCACGACGCCCATGCGAACTGGGTACAACGGGTTTAGGAGAACCTCACTATGGCAGACGAGATTGAAGATCATATCGGGCTGACTCAGCCGGATGCAAGGGAACAGCCCCTTCCGGCGGACACTGAAACTACAAAGCACCTGTTCGCGGACGGCGGCGACGGCAAGGAAAAAGAAGTGACCCTGCGGAGCCACCACGCGGGCGCAAGCAGCGAAGCCCCGGCATCGAGCGGCATTCCCAGCGCCGAAAAGCAGCACGGCGATCCTGGCGAAGCGTTCGACAAGCAGACCGAGACGCCGATGGCGGGCCATGTCCAGCCCGCGACGCAGAGTACGCAGTAAATCATGGCGCTTTTGCTTGGCATAGACATCGGCGGCACAAAGTCGGCGGCTTTAATCGGTGACGCCGACGGTGCGGTGCTGGCGCGGGTCGCGGCGCTGACCCCGCAAACAAGCTTTCCCGACGCTTATGCGGTCCTGATCCGCTTGGTCCAGGACGTTTGCCGTGAGTACGGCATCGGTCTTGACGGGCTTGCCGCTGTCGGCGTCTCCTGCGGCGGGCCGCTCGATTCGCGCACCGGCACTGTCCACGCCCCGCCGAACTTGCCGCACTGGGTAGACATACCGCTGAAGGCCATGCTGGAAGCGGATTTGGGACTGCCCGTGACGCTGGAAAACGATGCCAATGCAACCGCGCTGGCCGAACACCGCTGGGGCGCAGGGATTGGCTGCCGGGACATGGCGTTTCTGACGATGGGAACGGGAGTCGGCGCAGGCCTTATCTTGGACGGAGCGCTCTACCGGGGACGGCGTGATCTCGCGGGTGAGATTGGCCACGCGACCATCTACCCCGGCGGCGTTCAATGCCTCTGCGGCAAGCGCGGCTGCCTGGAAGCGATGGCATCGGGAACCTCTATCGGACGCATGGGCCGGGAGCGCACCGGCGAATCGGGTTTGACCGCTCACGATGTTTGCGCCCGCGCCCGTCTCGGCGACCCGATCGCCCAATCGGTCATCGCCGATGCTTCGCTTGCGATGGGGATCGGCCTGGCAAACCTCCTGCAAACCTTGAACTTAGAGCGCATTGTCCTCGGCACGCTGGCTGTTCACGCCGCCGATCTCTTTATGGAACCCATTCGCGCCGCGACTGAGGCGTACTGCTGGCCGCGCGTCTGGGACGGCGTCTCTATTGTCCCAGCCGCGCTTGGCGATGCCGCTCAGGACAAAGCCGCGCTTGCCATCGCTCTTTCTTCCACTGGAGCGCTTTTTGTACAAAAATAATGCTTGTGTTAAAGCAAGTGTTGCTGTATAATGCGTCTACACCAATGGAGGAGAAACTTATGCCGCCTATCCCTTTCAAAGCTGTCCTTGTCTTGTCGGCTCTTTCTTTCGGCGCTTTCGGCCTAGGAGCCGCTCTGCCGGAGGCGGCGCAAGCCGCCTCGTCTGGGGTATTCGGCGGCGGCCCGCTTTACATCAATGCCGCCGGCAACATCAATGAGCTGAAAAACTCCGGCTTTAATGAAGTTGTGGTTTGGAACATCGAAGTCAAGCCCAACGGCGATCTGAACTTCAACGGAGAATTTCCGCTGTGCGCGAACGGCGTCTATATCGGCGGGGCGACCCACCCCGACTTCGCCGGTAACATGGCAAGTCTGAAGCAGGGAACAGTGCGGCGGGTCACATTCAGCGTCGGCTCTTCCAACTATGGTGACTTTGAAGATGTCCGCGACTTGATCAACGCGCAAGGCACCGGCCCCGGCAGCATTCTCTACAAAAACTTTCAGGCCCTCAAAAAAGCCATCCCTGCGCTGGATGCGATTGATTTCGACGACGAAAACTGTTACGACCAAAGCACAATGACCGCTTTTGCGGTCATGCTGGGTGGCCTCAGCTATGCCGTGGCGCTGGACCCCTACACCAACCAAAGCTTCTGGACTGCTGTCGCCGCGCAGATCAACTCACAGCGCCCCGGCACCGTGGACTTGGTGCATTTGCAATGTTATTCCGGCGGCGCAGGAAACGACCCTGCCCAGTGGAACTTCGGCGGCGTTTCGGTTCAGCCCAGCGTAGACAGCAGCTCTGACAGCCCAGCCGATACGCAGTCGCTGATGGCGTACTGGCGGGGCGAGGCCGGCAGCACGGGCGGCTGGGTGTGGCTGTACGACCAGTTTGTCGGCAACGCGGCCCCGTATGCCCAGGCGATCAACGCCGGGATCGGCGGCCCGACCGCGCTGTCCGCCGTTGGGGGTTCCGGCACGATCTCGCTGACTTGGAGCGCCGCCGCCGCCGGTGGCACCTACAATGTATATCGGGGAACAAGCGCCGGCGGCGAAGCCGCCTCTCCGCTCAAGACCAGCCTTTCCGGCACAGCTTATACCGACAGCAGCGCCGCTCCCGGAACCACCTACTTCTATCAAGTGGCTGCCGCGAACGCCGGCGCTGTCTCCGCGCCCGCTAACGAAGTGTCCGCCGCCGCCACGTCTGTCATGCCGGTCCTTTCCGGTACCGTCTCCCTGCAAGGAACACCGTCGGGGCATCTGGCCCAGCCGCTTTCCTTTACCCTAACCCCCACGGGAGCAACCGGCGGCAGTGCGGTCAGCCAAACCCTGACGCCCGCTGCGGACGGCTCCTTCACACTCACCGCTCCTGCGCTCGGCACTTACCTGCTTTCGGTCAAGGGCAGCAAGTGGCTGCGGCGGACGGTCCCCGTTAATCTGTCTGCCGGCAATGTTTCGGGCTTCACCGTCTCGCTGCTCGGCGGCGACATCAACGGTGACAACTCGGTGTCGTTCGCGGACTTTCTTCTGTTGCGGAACGCTAACGGCAGCAGTCCGGGGAAAGCGAATTGGAATCCCAGTGCCGATCTCAACAACGACGGTCAAGTGACGCAAGCTGACCTTCTGATCCTGCAAAGCAGCTACGGCAAGACCGGCGACAAATGACAATAAATAGAGGTAAAACCATGCAAACTCCATTGACACAGACCGCACGCTGCTTCCCAGCCGCGCCTGCGGTGTTGATCGCACTCGGCTTGCTGCTGACCGGCGGGCAGGCCGCCCAGGCGCAGGCCGGCCTTTCCCTCGTGCAGACCTCTTTGTTCGGCTCCACTGCGACTTTCGCCGTGAACTTGACCGGCGGCGCAGATCTCAGTGGCTTTGACTTCAATATACTGATAGACCCGGCTTTTCTCAGTTTCGCCGGGACTTCTCCCTTCACAAGCAGCCCCGGAAACCCTTTTGACACCCCGCTGGCCGACACGCTTTCCGGCCCCAATGATCTGCGGGTTTCCTATGGGCAGTTCGGCCCCGCCGCGATCACCAATGCCGGCACGACTTCCCTCGGCACGTTCCAGGTGATCACTCTTCAGCCGCTTCCGGCGGCGGGAACGGCTTTATCTTTCGGCGCGATCGGCGTCCCCGACGCACCCACGAACGGCAGTCAGGTGTACGACGCCGCCGGAAACAACGTGCTTTCCAGCGTGACCGGGGCCGTGCTGACTCCGGCCACCCCTGTTCCCGAAACGTCTTCAGTGATTTCACTAGGCCTGCTGCTGGGTCTGGGTGCCTTCTGCGTGAGCCGCAGACGCCGCCCCGCCGCAAATTAACAGAGCAGCGAAATTCCGTTGTCAAACATCTTGACAATTCCTCCTCTTTGTGTTACAATCATAGCAATCCCGGACACTCTCCGGTTGCGCCTCCGGCTCCCTGAAAGGGCAAGCCGGGCACAAAGAAAAGCCGTCCCGCGTCAGCCCAAAGCTGACCGGCACGGCTTTTTTCTTTGACAGCTTTTTTCTTTGACAGCTTTTTTCTTTGACAGCTTTTTTCTAAAAGTTCTTGTGCAGCGCCGCTTTGCTTTGGAGAATGCGTGTGCGCTTGCGCCGCCAGCCGTCGTCGGTCTTGACCCAGTAGTCCCGAAAAACGTCATCGGAAGTTCCTTTCGCCGCCCGCCCGGTAAGGCTGCTGGACGCCCCGGCGACGGTGTGGCACTTGACGGTGACGGTCGCCTCGCTGCTTGTCCCCGCAAAGCTGAGGATTTTTGTCGTTCGCCGGATCGTGTCCACTTTTTCGACTAAGTCCACCAGCTCCTGCCGTCCGCCGCCTCCTGCCATCAGCCGCCCCTTACGGTCGTAGAACTGGCAGTCGTCGGCGTTGTAGTCTAAGGCGGTGTCTATGTCTTTTTGTGCCAGCGCTGCGTCAATCCGGTTATACGCCGCTTGAATTTCGTGCCGCGCGGCAGGGGCAGCATTGGGCTGGGCGGCAGCGGGAAGGATGAAGCACAGCAGCGCGGCGAGGCAGACGCCTCGGTAGTACACGGTCGTTGTCATAGCGGCTCCTTTGCCTGTCGGTTCGGTGAATGCGCTGAAAATTCCTGCATCACTCAACTGCATAGGCCGCGACTTCAAATCGGTTATTCCGGTAGCCGTCGCCGGTACGGAGCCACTGCCAGGCCGACTCCAGCACATAGGTGGGCAGGAAGATCGGCCCCCAAAGCCGTCCCTGCCCCACATGCACCCTCTCGTGCGCGTGCAGAAGGGGGACAAACTCGCGGCTCGCGTACAGCACGACATCGCCGAGCGTAATGGCGCTGGCCCAGCCCGCGCGGGACAGCAGCCCAATCAGCCAGCCGCCGGAGACTTCCAGCATGGAGTCGGTTGGGTCCCAAGCTGCTTTGCCGCCCAACGCGCCGGCGAGGCCGATGAAAGAATTGCCGCTGTTCCAAGCCACTGCCAGCAAGAGTGGCAGCCGGACTTTCGGCATGGTATAATACACTGAACTCCGCTCTTTCTGCGTTATTGCTTTCTCTGCGTTAAAGGATCTCCCATGTCTTCCGTTTCCCGCTCGTCTGCCTGCCTCGCGGCGGCTTCCCTGCTTTCCCTGGCCCTGTCCGGCTGCCATTCTTCTCTGCTGGCACGCTTTCATCATCCGAAATCGCAAACCATCGCCGTGAGGCCAAAAGCCGCGACGCCCCCACAAATCACGCCGATGCTGCCGGTGGATCTGACCAAAACACAGCCGAATGAAGCGGGGCTTGTTCCGATTTTAGAATACCACGATCTCGTCCAGACCACCAAAACCACCGGCTACCAGTACCCGGCGGCGGCGTTCCGGCAGGACATCGAATGGCTCTACGCCCACAACTACCGGCCCATCAGCCTCGACGATTATGTCAGCGGCAAGATTGACTGCCCTGCTGGAATGTCGCCCGTTATTTTGACCTTTGACGACGCCTTGCGCGGCCAGTTTAATTACACTGATGACGGCAAAATTGACCCGAACTGCGCGGTCGGCATCTTGGACGACTTTCATGCCAAACACCTGGACTGGCCCTTGAAGGGAACGTTCTTCGTCCTCACCGACGTCGGGACAACCCTTCCGCCGCCGTTCTACCAGAAATCGTTCGCCCAGGGCAAGATGGACTATTTGGTCCACGAAGGCTTTGAGATCGGCAACCACACGATCCATCATAAGGCAGGAATTCGGCACTGGCCGGACAGCCAGGTGGAAGCGGAGCTTGCCGGCGCGGTCGCGAACATTCATACCTACCTGCCCGGTTACAACGTAGACACGCTGGCGATGCCTTACGGCGTCTTTCCCAAAAACAAGAAGCTCGTCATCAGCGGCGCAAGCGGCGGCCAGACCTACTACAACCTCTGCGCCCTCAAAGCCGGCGCCGACCCGGCGGCTTCGCCGATGGGCAGAGACTTCTACGGCCACAACTTTGATCCATACTACATCCCACGCATCATTCCCGGCGCCGGCAACTACACGATCCGCTACTGGTTGAATTTGATGGAGAAAAACAAAACGCTCAAGTATGTCAGCGACGGCGACCCGAACACCTACACCGTCAGCGCCATCGCCAAGGGCCAAATGAACCTGCCGCGCCTGCAAAAAGCCCATTTGCACCTGCGCGTCTACAACGGAACCCAGGTGAGTTCAAGCAGTTAGAATAACGAAGTGTCGGTGTGACGAGAGCGTGAACGCCCTCGCTGAGAGGCGAGACGCCAAGCCGCTACCTGCGTGGCGGAAAATGTGAGCTGTGTCCTAATCTTGTCCCGCGCAGGCGGGACCTTAGCGTCTCGCTCCCCAGCAAGGGCGTTCACGCCTTTGTTATTGACGCCTTTGTTATTCATGTCGTCATTCTGTTTGCTGTTTATTCGCCCGCACAAGGAGATCCCCATGACCACACGCCGCTCGACCAAACCTCTTTCTTTGCTCACCGCCGCACTCGTTGCCGGGACGCTTTTTGCCGCGTATCCGGCGTCTGCTCAGCAGGCCGCCGCGCCGCCGATAACTTCCCTGCCGACGGTGACTGCCCCCACCGCTATGGAGACCGCGCCGCTGGTTATTCCGCCGCCGCCGGGCGGGAAGCTGCGGGTGGAGATGGATGCTCGCTCGGAGGACCTGCTCGGCATGATGAAGTCGTTCCTGAAAGGCATCGGTGAAACCGGACAGCCGGTGTTTCTGACGTCGGACCGGGCGGCGTCGCCGCCGAACCCCGTGGCGGAAGCCATCGCAAACGGCGACTTGGCCGCGATGCTCAAAGACGTCAACCATGTCCACATCGCCGTCTACGAAGTTGCCGGAGCAGCGGGGCCGTCGCCGGTCATGCTAATCACGCCTGTCCAGCCTGGCCTGAAAAAGTCTCTTGTCACCGTGCCTGCCGCGCCGGTGACTCCCGCCGCCCCAGCCTTTGATTCAAACTCCTTCTACGAGACTGCATTCGCGGCGGAAGGGGCGCACCGGCTGCTTTATACCGACGCCGATGAGTTCAAGCTGGTCATGGTCGGCTTCCCGGATCGGCGCGGCTTTGCGTTTGCAGCCTCTGGCGGCGGCTACGTCTTTGTCGAGCGCTCCGACGGCTACCCGGATTTGGAAGTCTTGACCGCGTTCATCTCCCATGTTACCACGGCAGTCGTCAACTCGCAGATGGGCAAAAAGATGATGTCAGCGGTGGGCGGCACGACATTGACCATGCCCGCTGCAAGGACGCTGAACAAAAAGTAAGTTTTTGGTGATAGAAAACAGCGAACATTGTGTTCGCTGTCTTTTATCTCGTGCGCCCTTCCGACTCCCCACTGCTCCCCAGAATTAGGGCTGAGAACATAAAAAAGCCCGCGCTGTTGAGCGCGGGCTTTTTTCAATGTCTTGCTCTACTGCTTGCCTTGAAGCACCCGCGTCCCGTAAGCCGCTGAGCCGACGCCGCCGAGAACGCCCAACACGTCGCCGAACGAGACCGTGTGCTTCTTGTCGGGGATGTACAGCGCATCGCCGGGCTGAATCAGTGGATTGCCCGCTGGATCGTTCCGCAGCAGATAGCTGTTGAGGTCAACACGCACCATTCGGGACGTGTTGCGCTTTTTGTCGGTGTGCAGCACATTGATCTTGCTCAGGTCTGCCTGCTGCGTATAGCCGCCGACCGCGCTAATCGCATCCAAAACTGTGTCGCCGGGTCGGTATAGGTAGTACCCGCTCCGGCCTACATCGCCTGTCACATAAGTGCGGATTTTTTCACCGATGGAAATCTGGTCGCCGGGGGACAGAGCGACGTTCGCGGACATGTCGCCATGCAGCAGCATCGGCTCCAAGTTGATTGGCATGCTTCTGCCGTTGTGGATCAAGGTCGCGTTCGGCAGGTCCGCCGTGTCCGGGTTGTAGCCGCCGGCATCAGAAATGGCATCAAAGAGCGACATGTTTTCCCGGTACGGAACGACGCCGGGCTGGCGGATCTGGCCGGTGACGTTGATCTTGCCGAGCTGCTGTGGGACCGTGATGACGTCGCCCGGCGTGAGAAGGACATCAGTGGGGGTACCGGCTAGATTTTCCGGATGGCTCGTCACGTTTAGCGTCTCTTTTGTGCCGTTCTCATGCGCGATGTTGACATGGCTTGGATCGGCAACAGTCGCCCCGGAGCCGACTGATGTCGCGCTGCCAGTAGCAGGGTTGCCGCTCAGGACCAGCCCGCCGGCTTCCGCCAGCGCTTCGACAAGGTGCATTCCGGGTCGGTAGTCCAGCGGACCGGGCCGGTTGACTTCGCCGCTGAAGACAACAAACTGCGGGTGCTTCTGGATCAGCGACACGGTGACAACCGGGTCAATGACATACTTTTTATAGCGCGTCGTCACCAGGGCCGTTGTCTGGTCTACCGTCAGGCCCGTCACTGAGACCTGGTGCAGCAACGCCATCGAAATTGTGCCGTCGGGCGCGACCGTAGACTGCGTGCTGAGGGTTGGGAAGTCGGCGACAGTGACGGACAGCATATCGCCCGCCCCGATCTTGTAGGTGGGAGCAACATAGCCGGACATGGCCGTGGAAGGGGCTGCCTGGGGCGCGGCATTGGCCGGCGGCAAGCCGACCTGGGCCATTGTGGGAATGGTGATGCCGAGACCGGCGAACAACAAAACGCCGGCGACCTGAGATGTGCCGAAGATCTGAGATGTGTTGAGTTTGAGATTCATAAACTGCTTCCTCCGAAGAACAACTGTCTATTCTGCAAAATTCATGCCAACCTACAATGACTTACGATAACCCGTGATACTGAGTTGACGCCCCGTTAAGTTCCTTCTGTTCCCAGGCCGCAAGCCTCGCAAAAATCCCAAAGAATTTGTTTCCGATAAACACGAATTCGCACGGATTGGCATGGTTTCTGCATTGTAAAAGTACGGGGATACGGCGAACCAAAGCGCACGTTAGAACCCATTAAAGGACTACATTATGAGCGCCTCTGCCGTCAACGCCACAAAAACTATTATGCCGGCTGAGTTCGCGCCGGAACCGATGGTCCGTGTCCGCACGTCACCTGCCGACGCCGCCCTGCGCCGCGCCC
>CAXSFV010000014.1:0-89036 GCA_964236795.1 uncultured Armatimonadales bacterium
TGTCATGCAGATCAGCTTTGACGCTGTAGACACCGCCCACATCGCCGCCATGATCTCGAAATTGCAGCGCCTCACCGATGTGGTAGACATTCACCGATTAGGCGCAAACGAAGACCCGGTAGACTAACGCCATGTACGACATCAGCGACAACTTAATGCAGGAAATCGTCAGGCGCATTGTCTGTCAAGCAAACCCGCAGCGGGTAATCCTGTTCGGCAGCCGGGCGCGGCGCGATGCCCGCCCCGAAAGTGATCTGGACCTGCTGGTCGTCACCAAAGACGCCCGGCCTCGTGCTGCACGGGCCTCGGAGCTATATGGCGTCCTCAGCGACATTCCCATTGCGATGGACATTTTGGTTTATCAGCCTGACGAAATTCTTGAATGGAGCAACGTCCCGCAAGCGTTTGTGACTACTGCGGTTCGGGAAGGAACGCTGCTTTATGAAAACTACGGATGATCTAGTGCTAGCCTGGATACGCAAAGCAGACAGCGACCTGGAAAATGCCGCGCTTTGCTTGTCGTCAAACACCTCCCTAGACACTGCCTGTTTTCACACCCAGCAAGCTGCTGAAAAACTTCTCAAAGCCTACTTAATGGCTTATGGTCTGCCTGCGCCCTTGATTCACAATGTAGAGAAACTTGTTGATCTTTGTGAACAGCATAATCCGGCGTTTCAGTCTATAAAGGCGCTTGGGCATGTCTTAACACCTTATGCGGTACAACTTCGCTACGACGAAGATTTTTGGCCCTCCGAGCAGGAAACTGCAAACGCCTTGCAATCTGCACAGGCTATGCGGAATTTCGTTATTCCACTTCTTCCCAAAGCAATGCAGCCCTCAGTGCGGTAGTTTATCCCATGATTTCAAGCATTGATATAATCTTCTGCGCGAATCAAAGCCCGTCAACAATTTTGACTGCGCTCCTAAAGGCAGGTTGGCAGTTCGGCGATGATTGCATCCAATATGAGATTTACCCTGACGTAAATGACGTTGGGCTTAATCAATACACAGCACCTCTTTCAGAGTTGGCGAGAGTCACAGAAACCTTTGATGAAGTCACGAGCAGGGGCGACAAGGCAATGGTTCAGCTTTTCTGGCTCGAAGTTGTCAATGTGTATTGCACCTTCCTCTCGCTAAACGAGATTAGCATTCTGTTCTTTGTTGGCCCCCGATTGCAAGCAGGCTGTGGGCGCTTCACCGATTTTAGCCGGCTACTCCGGCACATTGTATGTCCTTTGGATGAGGCAGGCTGTTCCGTGTTCACCTTGACATGCACGGACCATTTCGATTAGCATATAATTGAGGGATTTGTGGTAGAATAGATTGTGCCTTTATTCACAATGTCGTGGATGAAGATTGAAACTGTCGCTTTAGATGGGATGATTAGCCATGAGCCGACGAATGACCGAGATTGCCGCCGCCAATGCGGGGCTGACGAATATCTACGAGAAGGTAATGCGCGTGGAGCGGCTTAACGCCGATGACTGCCTTCAGCTTTACCAGACCCCCGATTTGAACGCCATCGGGGCGCTCGCAAACATCGTGCGGGAGCGGATGAGCGGGGACAAGACGTACTACGTCCGCAACCAGCACATCAACTACACCAATGTCTGCAACAAAGGCTGCAAGTTCTGCGCGTTTTATGCTCAGAAGGGCGGCCCGGACCCGTATACGATGAGCATTGCCGACGTGCAGGCCAAGCTGCGGGCGCATCTGGACGTTCCCATCAAAGAAGTCCACATGGTCGCGGGCATCAACCCGAAGCTGCCGTACCAGTATTACCTGGATTTACTCAGAGCCGTCAAGCAGACCCGGCCCGGCGTCCATATCAAGGCGTTTACCTGCGTCGAAATCGCCGAAATCCAGCGGCAGGCAAACAAGCCGCTGCCGGAAGTCTTCGCCGAGCTGAAAGAAGCGGGCCTGGACTCACTGCCGGGCGGCGGGATTGAGATTTTGTCGGACCGGGTTCACATGGCTTTATTTGACCGCAAGCTCGACGGCGATCAGTGGATGGAGATCTCCAAAGAAGCCGCAAAAGCCGGTCTGCTTCAGTATGCGACTATGCTCTACGGACACATCGAGACGATCCCGGAGCGAGTCGAGCATTTAGTCAAGATGCGCGAATTGCAGGACGAAACTGGGCATTTTGTGACGTTCACGCCGCTGTCGTTCCACCCGGAAGGCACCCAGCTTTCGCACCTGCCGCACCCGACCGGCGACGGCGACCTGCGGAACATCGCGATCTCGCGCCTGATGCTGGACAATTTCGCGCATATCAAGACGTTCTGGATTATGAACACGCCCCAGGTGTCTCAATTAGCCCAGTGGTATGGCGCGGATGATTTGGACGGCACGATCCACGAGTATGAGATCACTTACAAGGACGGCGAGCAGGGCAACAAGCAACAAGTCCTGACCCGGCCCCAGCTTGTGAATTTAATTGTCGAGGCTGGCCGCAAGCCGGTCGAGCGGGACAGCTTCTACAACGAAGTCCCGCAAAACGATGAACTGGACGACCCCGTTCGCCATGATGCCCCGGCCCGCGCCGCGATTCCTTTGGCGATGGCAAACTAGTACGCCCCCCAGCACCCAGTAATGGGGGAGCAATACAGAGCGGGCGCATAGCGCCTATCTGGCTCCCCCATTATTGGGTGCTGGGGGTAACTTTAGAAAGCAGACACAAGATGGCACTCCTAGAACGAGACCTAGAACAGACTGCGCCACTGGCAACTGGCATTGATGATATTGCCGAAAAGATCTACGCGGGCGAGCGGATCACAGGCGAGGACGCTCTGCGCCTGTTCCATCACACGAATGTCGTGGAGCTGGGGCAGCTCGCGGACTTCGTGCGGCGGCAGAAGCACCCGGACAACATCGTTTCCTACATTGTCGGGCGCAACATTAACTACACCAATGTCTGCTATGTCCGCTGCTCTTTCTGCAACTTCTACCGCATCCCCGGTGCGGAAGGCGGCTATGTGCTGCCCCGCGAGACCATCATGACGAAAATTCAGGAGATGGTGGACGCCGGGGGCATCGAGATTCTGATGCAGGGCGGCCTGAACCCGAAGCTCAAAATCGAGTGGTACGAAGACCTCTTCAAAGCGATCATGGAGCGCTTCCCGAACGTCATCCTGCACGCGCTGTCGCCTGCCGAAATCCTGTATATCAAGAAGCTGAACAAGCTGACGCTGGAAGAAACGCTCTCCCGCCTGAAAGCCGCCGGCCTGCACTCGGTTCCCGGCGGCGGCGCGGAGATCCTGACCGACCGCGTGCGCCAGTGGATTGCCCCCTACAAAGACACGGCGGAGGAGTGGCTTGAATGCATGCGGGTCGCCAACAAAGTTGGCCTGCGGACTACCGCGACCATGATGTACGGCTCAGTGGATACTTTGGAAGACCGCGTGGAGCATCTGCAAAAGCTGCGCGACTTGCAGGACGAATCGCTGGCCTTGTCGCCGACTGCGTTCACGGCGTTTATTGCCTGGAACTACCAGCCCGACGGCACGGAGCTTGGCGGCACCCGCGCCTCGGCATTTGACTACATGCGGACCATCGCCGTTTCGCGCATCTTCTTAGACAACTTCCCAAACATCCAGGCATCGTGGGTGACGCAAGGCCCGCGCATCGGCCAGCTTTCGCTCCGCTACGGCGTCAACGACTTCGGCTCGACGATGATGGAAGAAAACGTTGTTTCCACCGCCGGCTGCGTCTTCACCGTGCCGCTCGAAGAGATTGAACGCCTGATCACCGATGCCGGCTACGAGGCGCATCAGCGCAACACCCGTTATGAGCTGCTGTAGGCGCTCCAGTGAAAAGCCCGGCACTTTCTGTGCCGGGCTTTGTTTGTTTGAAGCCGGGGAGACTGCTCAGGGACTCAGTAAATTCTCAATCGTTGATACACCACGGGTGTCGGCAAAAAGCCGCCGGAGTATTTTCTGAGGACGAACAAACAGAAAAAACACGCGGCGGCAGATGAAAAGTAGTGCTGGAAGCGAGGGAGGGCTATTAAGCGGCGGCCACTTTTTTCTTCAGGATCGGCAGACCGGTCGCCGAGTTCTCCGAAACTTCGTAGCCTTCCGGCAGGGCATCGAGTGCGCCGTCTTTCACTTCTTTGGAGAAGAAAAAGAGCGTAGTTTTGCCGTTCGCGGCACCCCGTCCGTGCAGAAAGTATTCGGTTCCGCTTTTCTTGCTTTTGACGCTGAAGGCCATGTGTGTTGTCTCCTGTTTGCTTGGTGAAAATACGCCGCCGGCTTTGCCGCACGCGCGACTGTTTTGTTCTCACGGCGGGTATTCCCCACACCGCCTGTGTTTTCCTTCTTATTCTCTCTCAAATCGGAAGTTTTTTCACGGCTACCAGGCGGGCGTGCCGCCGGCCATCATCTTTTTCCACGGCAGGCGGTCTAAAACAGCGTCAAAGGCTAGGTCGCCCGCGATGAGCCGTCCGGCGGTGCGGGTGGCCGTGGGCCGCTTGACCGCCATCTGGTAGCAGGTACCGGGGAACTGGTAAAAGAACTTGGCGATGGTAAGCGCAGCGTCGTGGCTGGCGGCAAATTCATTCCCAAGTGTCTGTGTCCACAACGAGGACCGGCCTGCGGCGATAGCCTTGCCCGCCAAAGCTCCGGAGCGGCAGGCATACGAAATGCCGTCGCCAAACAGCGGGTTGACCATGCCGGCCGCATCGCCTGTCAGGAGGACTCGCCCGTTCCAGGCATCTACCGGCTCCGCACCGTTCCAGATCGGCAGGGGATGGCCGTGAAATTCGATGGTCTGGGGGTCGGCGGGGACGCCGAGTGCGGCGAGGTAGCCCGTGATCCAGCGGGCCAGCTCGGCTTTGGACGCATCGCCCCGACCATCCGCCGTCCGCCGCCCAAACATGCCTGCGCCCACTGACAGATGCCCCGCTTTTGGGAATACCCAGGCGTAGCCCTGCTTGACCGCGTATTCCAAATGCCCGATTTCGGGCGTCAGCGCTTCATGGCCTCGGCCCCAGACGTGCGGGATTTCGGCTTCCAAAGCAATCGCCAGCATCCGCTTGGGACGAAGCCCGGCGTTTCGAGCGACCGGGCCGTTGACGCCGTCCGCGCCGATCACATAAGACGCCGTGTAAACTTCCCCGTTCGCCGTCGTAATCTTGACCTGCGTGTCGCCGCCCTGTTCCACCGACTTGACTGAAACTCCGTCCCGAACCTCGCACCCCGCGCGAGCCGCCCGCTCGGTGAGCGCATTGTCAAAAACAGAGCGCTGAACCATCCACAGGCTCATCGGCTTTTCGTCGGGGTTCGGGTTCAGCGGGGCCAAATGGGCGTCGCGGAAGTTCCACGAGTGCCGCAGGTGCGTAACTGTCGCTTCCACAAAGGCTTCGGGAACTAGCTTCGGCAGATCATTCTCGACGGAAAGTGGCACGCCGCCGCCGCAGGTCTTGTAGCGCGGCAGGAGCCGCTTTTCTAAAATCAGCGTTTTCAGCCCCGCCGCCGCCGCCTCGTAGCCGGCGCAGGCCCCGGCCGGGCCTGCGCCGCAGACAACCACGTCATACAGTGTGTTCATGCCCTATTATAGCACGAACACAGCCTTGCGTTAGCCGCTCCCGGCTACTTTTGGAGCTGTGCTAGGCTGGCTTTCGCGCCTGACAGGCTCGGATCAAGCTGGACCGCCTTTGTATAAGCGGCAATCGCGAGGTCCTTTTTGCTGAGCTTCTCGTAGACCTGGCCGAGATTGTTTTCGTACTCGGCGTTCTTCGGATCGCCCTGCGCGGCTTGGGCCAGCAGAGAGGCTGCTTCGTCGAGCTTGCCGTCGTCAATCAGTAGCAGGGCAAGATTGGACCGGACGCCCGCCAGCGCTTTCGTATCGTCGGTTTTAAGGGTTAGGGCCTGCCGGTAGGTGGCTTCGGCTTCAGCCTTTTTGCCGCCGTTCTGCTCCATGACGCCGAGATTGTACTGCGTCACAAAATCGTCGGGCTTGGCCTGGGCCGCCAGCGTGTAGTCCTTTATCGCCTCGTCGCTCTGCTTGGCAGTGGTCGCCGCTTCGGCGAGGGCGGCATACGCCTGGAACTTCTCCGTGGTGCCGAGCGCGAGAGCGGTCTTCAGTTCGGGAACGGCTTTATCATCGTGTCCCGCCTGGTGGTTCAGCAGCCCAGAATACAGCGCTGGGACGCTGTTTTTCGGATCGAGCGCCGCTGCGGTCTCAAACGCGGTGACGGCTTCGGCGTGGTTCCCGGCGCTGTCGAGAGCCACAGCGAGCTGCATGTTAAGCTGCGGGTCCTTCGGGCTGTGCGCGACAGCGACTTCGTAGATGTCCACAGCTTTGTCGTAGTTGCCGGTCTGCATGTAAGCGACGCCGAGGTTGACCGTCGAGCTTTTGTCTTTCTTGTCCAGCTTGACGGCCGCTTCCCACTCCGGGATGGCGGCGGCAATGTTGTTCTGGGCCACGTCAATATCCGCCATCAGCCGGTGCGCCTGGGCGTCTTTCGGATTGTTTTTGAGGTAATCTTTCAGCCCAGACGCCGCCTCTTTGTAGTTCTTATGGTTGTAATCGTCCATCGCCGTGTTGAAGACCAGCGCGTCGCCGCTGTTGCCGCGGTACGTTGAGACGGCATCCGGCCCGTTGTCGTTCTGGTCCAGTGGGTTCTGCCCGTTTCCCTTGCTGTCGCCTGGCGTCTGTGCGCCTGCCGCCCCGCCGAGGAACGCGAGTACCAAGGCCGCTCCCACTGTCGCCCCGATCTGCAATTTATTTTTGTTCATAATGTTTTTGTTGTCCTTTCAGCCGCTTTCCTCTATTTTACACCATAAATGGCCTAGAGTTGACTTGCCTGCGCCCAATTTGCCATACTAAAATACAAACTAAAATAGAAAACACCTGTTCTGTAAGGAAATAATCGTGACCCAGAAACTTCGCATCGGCCTGCCCAAAGGCAGCCTGCAAGACGCAACATTTGCCTTGTTCAAGAAAGCCGGCTGGGACTTCCGCGTTTCCACCCGCTCCTACCAGCCGGTCGTAGACGACGACGAGCTGGAGCCTGTCCTGCTTCGCGCCCAGGAAATCCCCCGCTACGTCGCGATGGGCGTTCTGGACGTGGGTTTGACCGGCCACGACAACGTCGTCGAGTCCGAAGCCGAGGTCTACGAAGTCGCCGAGCTAATTTATTCCAAAGTCACGTCCCGCCCGTACCGCTGGGTGCTCGCCGTCCCGAACAACTCCGCCATTGCCGGCCCCAAAGATTTAGAGGGCAAGCGCATCGCGACCGAGCTGGTGAGCGTCACCAAGCGCTACCTGGAAAAACACGGCGTTACTGCCCACGTCGAGTTTAGCTGGGGCGCCACCGAAGTCAAAGTCCCCGATCTCGTAGACGCCATCGTCGAAGGCACCGAAACCGGCTCCACGCTCGCTGCCCACGGCCTTAAAATCGTGGATACGCTTCTTGAAAGCACCACCCGTCTGATCGCCAACCACCACTCCTGGGACAACGACTGGAAGCGCACCAAAATCGGAAACTTGCAGCTTCTCTTGCAAGGCGCATTAGATGCCGACTCCTTAGTCGGCCTCAAAATGAACGTCGCCAAAGCTAACCTAGACGCCGTGACGGCTTTGCTGTCCTCCCTGCGAAAGCCGACCGTTTCGCCTTTGGACGAAGAAGACTGGGTCGCTTTGGAAACCATTATTCCCGAAAAAACCGTCCGCCACATCCTGCCTGAACTGCGCCGCGCCGGAGCGCAGGGCTTAGTCGAGTACCCGTTGAACAAAGTGATTTATTGATGGATGAGCCGCCGCAAAGTCGCCTGCGTACCGGGAGAGAGCCGCTTCGGTGCGGCGAAGCGCTTCTCGGCTATACCTTGCTGGACTTCTGGCGCTGGTCATCGTCCGATTTAGTCGGAAACACTTTACGCGGAATACTGGCAGAATACATCGTCTCCTGTGCGCTGGGCATCACGAATACTGGGCGGGTCGAATGGGATGCGTTTGATCACAAGATGCCGAATGGCACGACACTGGAAATCAAGTCCTCCGCGTATTTGCAGTCATGGCAGCAGAAAGCGCCTTCCAAAATCAAGTTCGGCATTCAGCCGACCCGTGCTTGGAGCGAAGTGACGAGCAGCCATGCCGATGAACTCAGACGGCAGGCCGACGTGTACGTATTCTGCCTTCTGCACCATCAAGACAAAGCGACGGTTGACCCGCTGGACATGAACCAGTGGACATTTTATGTGTTGCCCGCTTCGACGTTAAATGCAAAACTGCCGATGCAGAAAAGTATCAGCTTGGCAAGCCTGCTGAAGATGAACCCGGTCCGATGTGCGTATCAAGAATTGGCGCAGGCAATCGCGAGAATGAAGTGAGCTACTAACGATGTCCACTACCTATTCCTACCAGTCTGTCTCGCCGCAGGAGTATGAACTTGTTCGCCGGTTCCTTGCCAAGAACGGCTGGGCGCATCGTGTGGCAGACCCGGAGCGGTTCGCAAAGATGATGCAGCGAACGGATCGCAGCATCGCTGCGTGGGACGGGGCGCGGGTGGTCGGCTTTGGGCGGGCCTTGTGCGACGGCGTCTCCAACGGCTATCTTTCAATGGTCGTGGTCGCGGCATCCGCGCGAGGGCAGGGGATCGGGCGTGAAATTGTCCAGCGGCTGATGGGGAATGACCCGGAGATCACATGGATGCTGCGGGCCGGTCACGGCAGCGAGGGCTTCTGGTCGAAGATGGGCTTCATAGCCTCAGAGGTCGCGATGGAAAGAACAAGGCAGGAAAAATGATACTAACACTCAGCCCGGAAATTGAAAAAGCGTTGATGGTAGCGGCGGCGCGGCAGGGGACGACCCCGGAGCAGATTGTGAGGGAGATGGTGCAGGAAAAGTTTGTTCTACCGCAGGCAGGGGTGGAAAGTGTTCCTAAAGAGGAGCCGACGCTTGCTGAACTCTTTGCAGGTCGCACCGGCCTTGTTGACAGTGAAGGCAAGTATAACTATTCCAGCCACACGGGCAAGGCTTATACCGAAAGTCTGCTGAAACAAAAAGAGCAACAAGCAAAAACTCAGGAAGGTCAGCCATGACGCTCACGGACACCGGCCCGCTCATTGCGCTGATTGACAAAGGCGACAGTGCAAATCAGGTTTGCACGGCACAACTGAAAGTGCTTTCGCGTCCACTGCTCACGACTTGGCCCTGCATCAGCGAGGCGATGCACCTGCTGAACAACATCGCCGGGCATTTCGCGCAGGATGTCCTTTGGAGCTATATTCTCGACGGACTGGTTGCCATTTACGAGGGCAGTCCCGGAGAACGGGCGCGGATGCGCGAGCTGATGGCGAAATACAAAGACACACCGATGGATTTGGCAGACGCCTCGCTGGTTGCCGCCGCCGAGGTTCTTGGTGTCCGGCGCATCTTCACGGTAGACAGCGACTTCGCGGTGTATCGCCTACCGGGGAAGCAGGCGTTTGAGATTGTTCCCTAAGCAAGACATAAGAAATTCAGATAAGGTGTGGTGAGACATGGCACATGTGCAGGTGTTGGATGAGAATACGGCAAATCAGATCGCGGCGGGCGAGGTGGTGGAGCGGCCGGCGGCGGCGGTGAAGGAATTAGTCGAAAACGCGCTGGATGCCGGGGCGCGGCAGATTTTAGTCGAACTGGACGAAGGCGGAAAGTATCTGATCCGCGTGACCGATGACGGCAGCGGGATGAGCCGGGAAGATGCGGTATTGTCGCTGCAAAGACACGCGACTTCCAAGATACGCTCGGCGGATGACTTGTTTCAGATCACGACGATGGGGTTTCGGGGCGAAGCGCTGCCGTCCATCGCGTCGGTGTCCCAGATGAGCGTCACGACGAAAGCGTCCGGCAATGATGAAGCGGCGGGAGTGCAGATTAGGTGTTCCGGCGGGCTGCTGGAAGAAGTCTCGGAAGTCGGGGCTAGGGCGGGGACCAGCATCACGGTCGAGAACTTGTTTTACAATGTCCCGGCCCGGTTGAAGTTTTTGAAGTCGTCGTCTACCGAGCTGAACCACATTGTCGAGCTGATGCAGCGGTTCGCGCTGGCCCGGCCCGATGTGTCGTTCCGGCTGCTCCACAGCGGCGGGGAAGTGTTTGCATCGGGCGGCGGCGGGGCGGCGATGGATGCCTGTGTCCACGTCTTCGGGCGCGAGACGGCCCGGCATTTGGTTCCCCTGAACTACGAAGCGTCCGGCCTGCGGGTCACGGGCTATATCGGCACGCCTGCGGCCTTGAAATCCAGCCGGTCGGCCCAGCACACGTTTGTCAACAAACGCTTTGTGCGAAACAAAGCCGTCACGCGGGCCTTAGACGAAGCCTACAAAGCAGTGCAGACCCTGCACGGGACGCGCTACCCGGCGGCGGTCGTGATGATTGACATCAACCCGGCACAGGTAGATGTGAACGTCTCCCCGACCAAAACGGAAGTACGATTCACCAGCGAAGGCGACGTGTATTCAGCGGTCTACAAGGCCGTGCAGGAAGCATTGATGGCGGGTGGGTTGGTGCCGACGCTGACGCAGAAGCTCAGTCCGAAAGAAGCCGCTCCCGCCGCCGTCAGCCGAAGCGCGGAGCCGCCGCAAGCGTCGCTGATGAGCGTGCCGCCGCGTCCGGCAGGCAATACCCGGCAGGAGCCGCGCGACATGACGGCGTTCCGGGATGCCTACAAAGAACGCGCCCAGAACGGCTTTGACGACGACCCGTTTGAAGGCACTTCTTCCCCCTCTTACTCCCCTCTCCCGTCGGCGGGGGAGGGGCCGGGGGTGGGGGCCTCCGCCGTCGGCGCAGACTACCGCGAGCACAATTTGGACTCGCTGCGGGTGCTGGCCCAGACCCGCAACATGTACATTTTGGCTCAGACCGATGACGCCTTAGTGCTGATTGACCAGCACATCGCCCACGAGCGGGTGCTGTACGAACAGCTTCTTGCCGGGGCGGAAGGCGCGGGCGGCGGGGTGCCGACCCAGCGCCTGATGATCCCGTTCACGCTGGAACTCAATCGCCGCGAAACGCTTGTCATCGAAAAACGGCTGGAAGACCTGCGCCGAGCCGGCTTTGATTTAGAGCCGTTCGGCGGCGACTCGTTTGTTGTCCGCTCCGTCCCCGCCTCCGTCGCCGAGAAGAAGCTGAAAGCCCAGGGCGGTCCCGAAGAAGTCCTGCGGCAGATTGTGGACGAGCTGGTCGAAAAGACCGTCTCCCGCCGCCTGCTCCTGCCTGCCGAGGAAGTGCTGATCACCGCGTCCTGCAAAATGGCCGTCAAAGCCGGCGACCCGCTGACGTTCGACGAGATGAACGCTTTGGTGTCTGACCTGCTGCGCTCCGACAACCCGTATACCTGCCCGCATGGCCGCCCGATCATCGTGGAACTGCCGAACGGCGACTTAGACCGAAAGTTTGGGAGATGAACAAGTGAAAAAAACCATGACGGCGTATCTCACACAAGAAGAAGGCTGGTATGTGGCGCAATGCCTGGAAGTAGATGTTGCCAGCCAGGGCGAGTCGGAAGCCGAAGCGCTCGCGAACCTGCGCGAAGCACTGCATCTGCATTTTGAGCCGCCGCTCGCGACGGAACTGCCGATGCTCCGATCCGTGGAGGTTGAGCTTGCCGCTTAAGCCGCTGCCGTACCGAGAAGTCCGCCGCCGCTTGCTTGCGGCCGGTTTTACCGAAGTAAGCCAAGAAGGCAGCCATGTCAAGTTTGCACGTTCTTCTTTAGATGGCACACGGACAGTCATCGTTCCGCGTCATCGAGAAGTTGTGACCAATACGCTGCGATCCATTCTGCGTCAGGCTGGATTGACTCAGGACGACTGGGAGGCATTCTAAACATTGCCCAGCGGCAGAACACACGATAAAATCACGGTCGTCACAGCGGTGGCGTCGGTTCCAGTCTGGTGGTGGGAATCGTCTACGCGCGATATTGCCGGCTTCACGCTCGGCCTCGCCGCGTACCTGTTCTCCGGCTTCCTGCTGTCCGATGATTTAGACACTTACTCGCTGGCCTACAAGCGCTGGGGCTGGCTACGCTGGCTCTGGTGGCCTTACCAAAAGGCCGTGCCGCATCGGTCCTGGGTTTCGCACGGCATCGGCTTCGGCCCGATCTTCCGCGTCGCCTATTTTCTGGTGATGCTCTGGGCCGTTCTGCGCGGCAGCCTCTGGCTCTTAGATAAAGCGGGTATGCGTGTAGACCATGACGCCATTCTGGGCGGCTTTTGGGGCTTTACCACCGACTGGACCCACGCGCACCCGTCCTGGGCCATGTGCGCCTTGATTGGGCTGGTGCTGGGCGGCCTGACCCACTCTGTCGCCGACGCTGTGGTAAGCTGGGCCAAGCGTGTTTGGTAGCCAGCCGCCTACTTCTCACACGGGCGAAGATGTGCTATAATAACGGCGTTGAGGGCCCATAGCTCAACGGTTAGAGCTGCCGGCTTAAGCGGCGCGGCGCTGTGTCTTTCGGGATATGCGCCGGGTCGAACGGGCGACCGGCGGGGCAACCCACCGGCAAATTACTTCTCAAAGTCGGGGAAACCTCTGCTGTTTTACCTACTGAAGAGCAGCGTGGCAATCCCGAACCAAGCGTTTTTGATGCGGCGTTTTTTGCCAAAACGAACTGGTCGAAACGAAGGTGTAGAGGCTCTATGGGAGGCACCCCACGCGGGTGAAGAGAGAGTCCAGACCACGAACCCGAAAGGGGCGGCGAAAGCCGAAGTGGGACGCATAACTGGTAGGTTGGGGGTTCAAATCCCTCTGGGCCCATGGCAAATTCAAAGAAGCCGCCGTACAGCGGCGGCTTTCATCTTGCAAACTTATAAGACATCTATGGGGAGATCACACAGACTATGAGGAAACATTCGGCAACGGGCCGCGCCTGCGTTTTAACCGGGCTGATTGGGAACATTGCAATACTGCCGCTTTCGGCGGCAGGCGGGGCGCGGGCAGCGGATACAGTGATGCGCAAGCCGTTTGGGCAGACTGCGGATGGGCAGGCGCTCTCGCTGTATACGCTGACCAACGCTCGCGGCGCGTCGGTGCAGATCACGAACTTCGGCGGCACGGTGACGGCGATCAATGTCCCGGACCGGCGCGGGAAACTCGGTGATGTGGTCTTAGGCTACAGCAGCGCGAAAAACTACCAAGCGAATGCAGGCGGGACGTACTTTGGGGCGCTGATCGGGCGCTATGCCAACCGCATCAACAAAGGCCGCTTTACGCTCGACGGCACCTCCTACCAAATCGCCGTCAACAACCCGCCGAACTCGCTCCACGGCGGCAAGGCCGGGTTCAACCTCAAAGTCTGGTCGGCGACGCCGGTCACGGTCAAGCACGGGGTCGCGCTGGCCCTGCACGTGGTCAGCCCGGACGGCGACGAGAACTTCCCCGGCACCCTGACGGTGCGCGTCGTCTACACGTTCACCGATGACGACGCCCTCAAAATTGACTACACGGCGACGACCGACAAAGACACAGTCGTCAATCTGACGAACCACTCCTACTTCAATCTGAACGGCGCAGGCAGCGGGACGATTTTAGACCACCGTCTGATGCTGAACGCGGACAAGTTTATCCCCGTAGACAAGACCTCGATCCCGCTAGGGCCGCTGCGCCCAGTCGCCGGGACGCCCTTCGACTTCCGCCGCCCGGCGGTGATTGGGTCGCGGATCAATCAGCCGGACCAGCAGCTTGTCTACGGCCACGGCTACGACCATAACTTTGTGCTGAACCATCACGGTTTGGGTCTGGTGCTGGCAGCCCGCGTTTATGCCCCGAAGACTGGGCGTGTCTTGACCGCCTACACGACCGAGCCGGGGATGCAGCTTTACACAAGCAACTTCCTCGACGGCAAGGAGCGCGGCAACGGCGGGGCCTATGTCCGGCGCGGCGCGTTCTGCCTGGAAGCCCAGCATTACCCGGATGCCCCGAACCATCCAAGTTATCCCACAACGGAGTTGAAACCGGGCCAAACCTACCGGCAGACGACGGTGTTCCAGTTCTCGGTACGGTAGGGTGTAAATAGGACGAGGGCATTCACGCCCTCGTTCATGATCTCCGGCACCATGAACACTACCGCACAGCCAACCCAAACACAAAAGCAGCCCACCGCGCGGCAGGCGGCGGGCCTAACCCCGCGTGCGCTCCTTCTCGGCCTTCTCCTGACCGTGCTGGTAGACTTCTGGATTCACTGGGTCGAGCTGATCATGGGCGGGCGGCAGGGCCACACGGCGCTTGCCAACACGTCCATCCCGTTCGGTGCGTTCTCCGTGATGTTCGCTCTGACGGGCCTGAACATTCTGTGCCGGGCCATTCTGCCGGGTCTCGCGCTGTCGGCCCAGGAAGTGCTGGTTGTTTATGTGATGATGACCACGTCGACCGTGCTGTCCTCGTCGGGCCAGCTCCATTTTATTATCCCGACTGTTGCGGCGGCGTGGCACTACGCAACCCCGGAAAACGGCTGGGCGGCGTCGTGGCAGCGCTATGTTCCGCACTGGATGGCCCAGACCGACCCAAAAGTTCTGCACGGCTTCTATGCAGGCCACACTTCACTGCCGCTCACCGGCTGGCTGCCGCAGATTGAGGCCTGGGGCGGCTTCATGCTGGCCCTGGCGGCGGCGTCGCTCTGCATCGTCTCCATCCTGCGCCGGCAGTGGGTAGACCGGGAGCGGCTGACCTTTCCGACCGTCGCTCTGCCGCTGGCGGTCGTGGACCCGGACGCGCCGCTTCTGCGCCGCCCGCTGTTTTGGCTCGGCGCGACCGGGCCGTTTCTTGTCTCGTGCCTCAATACGCTGGCGCTGAACATCCCTTCTGTGCCGCTGCTCAATTTGCGGGCGACCGGGGACTCGGACCTCGGCAAGCTCTTGACAACGCCGCCGTGGAACGCGCTCGGCTACACGCCGCTGTCGTTTTATCCGTTCGTCATCGGTATCGCATATCTGATCCCGACAGACGTAACCTTCTCCTGCTGGTTCTTTTTTGCCATCACGCGGGTTGAGCGCGTGGTCGGCGCGGCGCTCAATTGGGGAACCGGCGCGGCGGGCGTCAATCAAGCGACATTTCCGGCGCTGGGACATCAGGGTGCGGGCGCATTTCTCGCGCTGACGTTGGTATCCCTCTGGCTGTCGCGCGGGTATCTTAAGGAAGTCTGGGCGACGGCGCTGGGGCGCCACGGCGGCCTGGACGACACGGATGAGCCGCTGCCGTACCGAGGAGCGCTGATCGGCCTCGGCCTGGCGGTTGCGGCGATGGTCGGCTTCTGCTGTGCAGCGGGCATGAACCCATTTGTCGCGCTGACTGTCATCGTGCTGGGCCTGATTTACATGGTAGCGGCGACGCGCATTCGGGCCGAGACCGGCAACGCCTGGCTGTTCGGCCCCGATGTCGATGTCAGCACTTTGATGACCCGGACGTTCGGGACAAGCCTGCTTGGAGCGCATGACCTCTCCATTCTCGCGTTCCTGCGCCCGGCCATTGCAAACTTCGACCTGCGGTGCATCACGATGCCGCACCAGATGGATGCGTTCAAGATGGCCTCGGAAGTGCGCCTCTCGCGCCGTCCTTTAGTGCTGGCGATTGCCGTTTCCACCGTCATTGGCCTATCTGCCTCATTTCTCATTGCGCTGACGCTCTGGCACGGCTTCGGGGCGGAAGGCGGAACAGACCCCTGGCGGACCGCCCAGGGCCGGGTGCCGTTCGACAACTTGGTAGACATCCTGCGGAACCGCACCGGCCCGGATCAGACCGGCATTCTCGCGCTTGCCACCGGCTTTGCCATCACCGCCGCGCTCATGCTGCTGCGGACGCACTTCATTTGGTGGCCGCTGCACCCAGTCGGCTATGCGATTGCCAATACCGGCACAATGACTTCCACCTGGATGCCGTTTTTTCTGGCCTGGCTGTTCAAGTCGCTCGCGCTCCGCTACGGCGGTGCGGGCTTTTACCGTAAGTCTTTGCCGTTCTTTCTCGGCCTCATCGCCGGCGATATTCTCGGCGGCGGCTTTTTCGATGCGCTCGGCGCAGTGACAGGAATCAATGTCTACCCCGTTAATTGGTGATCTTTTGGTATTGGCTGCCGAAGTCGAGGACAACTTGCAGCGGCAGGTGCTGCAACAGTGGTTTCCGCGTGCCGTTGACCCTGCCGGCGGCTTCCACCAGAACTACGCCGAAGACTGGTCCTGCCTGCCCGGCGGCGAGCGGTCGGTCGTCTACCAGTCGCGCTTGACCTGGCTGGCCGCGCAGGCCGCCCGGCGCTTTCCAAATCAGTCGGAGATGTATTTGTCTCACGCTCGCCACGGCCTGCACTGTTTGGCAGAGACGCTTTGGGACTCGGAACACGGCGGCTTTTTCTGGGCGATCGGCGAGAATGGTGAGCCGCTGCGGGAGGGCGAGAAACACGTTTACGGCGTCTCGTTTGCGATCTATGCAGCGGCGGCGCTGTTCCAGGCGTCGGCGGACGCCGCCGCGCTGCGCCTCGCCCGGCGGGCCTACGGATGGCTTCAGGAGCACGCGCATGACCCGGTAAACGACGGCTGGTACGAAGCGCTGGCTCGGAAAAACTTCCGCATCCTTGAGCCGACAGCACAAGGTGGATTTGATGCCGTCGGCACGCGGTACGGCTGCAAGTCCATGAACACCCATATTCACCTGCTGGAAAGCCTGGCGGCGCTGTATGAAGTCTGGCCGGACACCGAGCTTCGCGAAAGTCTTATCGAAGTCTTTGAGATTGTCCGCGACAAAGTGGCTGTTGAGTCAGTGGGCTGCCTGAACTTGTACTTTACGCCGGACTGGCGGGCGCTGCCGGACCATGATTCATTCGGGCATGATGTCGAAACGGCGTTTTTGCTTGCCGAAGCCGCTGCCGCGTTGGGACAGCCCGAAGATGCTCGGACATGGGCGCTGGCCCAGCGCATTGTGGACCACGCCCTGGGCTTCGGCTGGGACAACCGGCATGGCGGCTTTTACGATGCCGGCGGGGTTTTCGGGCCTATCTTCAACCGCAAAAAGGTCTGGTGGGTGCAGGCGGAAGGTCTCAATGCGCTTCTCTTAATGGACGGGAAGTTCAGCGGCGAGACGCGCCGCTACTCCGAAGCATTCACGCAGCAGTGGCAGTTTATCCAGCGTCATCAGGTAGATGCACGGCACGGCGGCTGGTACTCGGAAGTCGCGGAAAACGGGACCATCCTGCCGGGGCGGGTCAAAAGCGACGGCTGGACCGAGGGCTACCATCAGGGCCGCGCCCTGCTCACGGTGTCGGCGGCTCTGCGGGCGCGGGCGGCGGGGCCGCCGCAAAGTTCGGGTTAGGCGGCGGGGGATACAGGTTGTTCAGGATGGCGATGCCGGCGGCGTCAAACGCCGTCTTGACCCGCGCCCGCAGCTCCCGCCCGACGGCCCACTGGTCGCCCGGCGGGGTGCGGAGGGTCAGGCGCAGAAAAACGCTGAGGTCGGAGAACGAGTCCACGCCGAGCAGCTCCGGCTGGGCTAAGACCCGCTCCGGCCAGTCTTCAGCCAGCTTCGCGGCGGTGTCTTCCAATACATTTTGCGCTTCGGCCAAGTCGGCGTAATACGAGACTCCAATGCGAAAATCCACCTGCGCCCACCGGGCGGTAAGATTGGCGACATCTACAATGCTACGGTTCGAAATCGTAATGAGGCGGCCCGACATATCCCGAAGCTGAGTCGCCCGCAGGTTCAGCTTCTCGACCCGCCCTTCATACGCGCCGATGGCGACAGTGTCGCCGACCCCGAACCTGTCGTCGGCCAAAATATAGATTCCTGCGACGAAATTTTTGAGCGAGTCCTGCGTGACAATGCTGAGGGCGACTCCGATCAGGCCCGCCGATGCCAGCAGAGCTGGGATATTCAGGCCCGTCCAGCTAACCAGAATAAGGCCCGCCAGTATCCAAAGAAAGGTCGCGCCCGTAACTTCCGCCACCCGCGCCAGCGTGATCCGGCGCTGATAAGTCCGCTCGGTCCGGTCCTGGGGCGACAGGTCTTCCGGCAGCGGCGGGAACAAGCGGCGCAGGACAACGCCCCACAGGCGCACCAATATTGCGGCGGGTAAGCCGATGATAAGGCAAAGGACGAGCGGACGCAAGGGGCCGGTGACGAGCAGTATCCAGTACGGGCGGGTCTGCGGGAACAAGTTGATGACCTGCCGGAGCACCGCCAGCCAGAGCAGCGTCTGCACCGGCCAGCCCGGCCGGTGGCCGGTGCGGCGGACAAACACTTGCAGGCTGGTGTTAAGGATCAATCCCAGCGCGAGGAAGAATCCTGCCCAGGCAAAGGCCCAGCGCAGATACTCCGGCCGACGCTCCCGTGCGGCCTGTGCGAACCCCCGATTAATACTGTCTGCCCACGACTGCGCGAGGGGCAGTGCCGGCTTGCCGGTCGCCGAAGTATCGGCATCGGTGACGGTCAGCAGCAGCTTCGGTCCCAGCAGAAGCACCGTCTGGCCGTCCTGAACCCCGACCGTTACCTGCGGGGGCGACCCCGTTCGGGCAGCAATGCCGCGCAGGGCATCGGCCAGCCGCAGGTTCGCAAGGTCCGCCCGGTCAGACGCGGCCTGGTCGCCGGACGTATGTACGCGAAACAAAATCTGGTTGTTGAGCTGAATCAGCGCGGCTGTCGCGGGGGTCAGCAGCGGCTTCGGCGCGGCTGGGGCTGGACCGAGCAAAGTTTGCGCTGAAGCGCCCTCGGCCAGCAGGAGCAGAACGCAGACGAAAGACGCGAAAAGACGGAACTGGGTCATAACGCTACAGCCAGGCAGGAGCAGGGGCGACAAGGTCTTGTTCTAAAACCAGCGTCGTGCCGGTTGGGCCGGTCAAGAGAAAAAGACGGTCCACGGTTTCCAGGATCATCTTCAGGCCATGGCCGAACGTCGCTTTCGTGCTGAACCCGCGAGCCAGCGCCGCACGCGGCAGGGTTTCCATCGTGATGCCCGTGCCGTGGTCTACAACTTGCACCTGCACCGTGCCGCGGTCGTCCACCGACACCCGGCCCGTGCCGCCGCCGGCGTGGATAATCGCGTTCATGCCCGCTTCCGACGCCGCCGTCATCAGATCATGCTGCCGCAGAGCGCTGTGGCCCGCCGTCCCGGCAGCGCCTTCGGCAAGCCGCCGCAGGGCAAAAAGGCCCGCATCGGGCGTGAGGTCTACCGGCTCAGTCTGTATATCCCCCGGCAGAGGAAGATCGCGTTCGGCGGTGCACAGCCACAGCTTGCCTTCGGTGACGGAGGCCAGCACGTCGCGCAGGAACTGCTGTTCCCGCCAAGCGGTTTCCTGACGTTCTTTTTCGAGCGCCAGACGCTCGGTGACATCGCGGGCGAGAACAAGCCGGGCCGGGCGGCCGCGAAAGTCCAGATCGGTGGCGGTGATTTCGACCCAAAGTGCCGCTCCGCCCCGCCGCAGATGTCTCCAGGGGCCGTCGCTCCAGGCCCCGGAGCGCAGCTTCTGCACTGAAGCCGCCATCCGCGCCACATCTTCAGAAGGACGGATGTCGGCGATTGTCATTGTGAGGAATTCTTCCCGCGAATAGCCGTACACAGCCGGCGCGGCGTTGTTGACTGCTAAAAACCGCAGCGTCGCTAAATCATAGACCCACATCGGCTGCGGGTTGGCGTCAAAAACAAGTTGGTATTCCTGCTCCCGCACGGCAAGCGTTTCTTCCGCCCGCGTCCGCGCGGTGACATCCCGGACAATGACGGCAACGCCGCTGATGTGTGCGTCCTGCCGCACCGGGTAATACGAAACCAGCAGGGACCGCTCGCGGCCCGGCAGCGGTAAATCTACGCTTTCCTGTCCGCCCAGCGCCTGCTCGAAAAGCCCACGCCGGGTCTCCCAAAGCTCCGGGCCGAGAACTTCCTGCACCGAGCGTCCGAGATGCGCGGCCACCGGAAGGCCGTTGATCTCCGCCAGCCGGTCATTGACTGCCTCATAACAGAGCGCCTCGTTGACAAAGCCGTAGCCGACCGGGCCATGCGCCAGCAGAGAGTCGAGAAACGCCAGCGCCTGCGGCGTTTGGAAAATAGAGTTATGAAAAGAGTTCATGCGGAATCCTTGCGGCGTCAGGTTCGCGCTCGCGCGGCAAAGTTCCTGCTTGAATTGCCGGCAGAAGTTTAGGCATACTGATGGTGTAGACAAAACACCAACAAGAACAAGGAGATAACTGATGAAGACGGCATTGCTGATCATAGACCCGCAGAGTGACTTCTGCGATCCCGCCGGGGCGCTGTCAGTCGCCGGCGCGGACGCCGATATGGTGCGTCTTGCACAAATGGTCACGCGGCTGGGCAGTCAGATCGGCGACATCCACGTGACGCTCGACTCGCATCACCCGGTTCATATCGCGCACCCAATTTTTTGGCGGGACCCGGCGGACAAGCACCCAAACCCGTTTACGATCATCAGCGCTGAAGATGTCCAAGAAGGACGCTGGATGGCGGCGGATCCCGCCGCACGGGAACGAGCGTCTGCATATGTGTCGGCGCTGGCGCGGCACGGGCGTTACCCACTGTGCATCTGGCCTCCTCACTGCCTCATCGGCAGCTGGGGCCACGCCGTCCAGCCCGTGCTGTTCGAGGCGCTGATGAATTGGGAGCAGCAGTACCGAGTCGTAGACTATGTCGAAAAGGGCAGCAATGTTTATACTGAGCATTACTCGGCGATCAAGGCCGATGTTCCCGATCCCGGCGATCCCAGCACCCAGCTCAACACTCGTCTGGTATCCGCGCTCGCATCGGCGGACGTTGTCGCTGTCGCCGGGGAAGCGGGAAGCCACTGCGTCGCCAGCACCGTGCGGGACCTCGCAGACAGCTTCGGCGACGACCGCCTGGTCTCGAAGATCGTTCTGCTGCAAGACGCCGTTTCTCCGGTCGGCGGTTTCGAGGACTACCAGAACCGCTTCGTCGCCGAGCTAACGGCGCGGGGCATGACACTTTCGTCAACGCACGAATTTATGGCATAGTTTTTGCAGGGAAGAAACGTGCCGGATCCCGCTCTGTCTTAGCCTCATTCTGCTGCGCCGAAACTACGAGCGCCTGCTGGTGGAGAAACTATGATCATCAATTCACTGCTCGACACCGACTTGTACAAGTTCACGATGCAGGAGGTGGTCTGGAGCCGCTTTCCGAATGTTCAAGTGGAGTATGCGTTTAAATGCCGCTCGCGGGGGGTTGACCTTTGGCCGTATGCCGATGAAATCTGCGACGAGCTGAAAGCCTACTGCCGCCTGCGGCTGACGGCAGACGAAGCGGGATTTCTGCACGGCATCCCCTATTTGAAGTCTAACTATGTGGACGCGCTGGGTGATTTGACGCTGAACCCGGCCCATGTGGAGATCAAAATCGTTCCCGGAGCCGCGCCGGAAGACCGCCTCGAAATACGGATCGCCGGAAGCTGGTTTCAGACAATTCTGTTTGAGGTGCCGCTGCTGGCGATTATCAACCAGATATATTTCCGGCACACCCAGCCGGACACTGAGAAAAGCGAAGCCGAAGGCCGGCGGCGGCTGGAGGTGAAGACGACGCTGCTCAACGACGCCCCGGTTCCGGTCAATGTGATTGAGTTCGGGACACGGCGGCGCTACAGCGGAAAGTGGCAGCAGGAAGTGATCGGATACTTGCAGCAGAACCTAAGGACATGCCTGCTTGGAACCTCGAATGTCGCCGCCGCCATGCAGTTCGGTCTCAGGCCATTTGGCACGATGGCCCATGAGTTCTTGCAGGCGTGTCAGGCGCTTGTCGCCCTGCCGGACTTCCAGAAGTTCGCGCTTGATACCTGGATGCAGGAATACCGGGGGGATTTGGGGATCGCGCTGTCCGATGTGGTCGGCATGGAAGCGTTCCTGCGGGACTTCGATAAGCTGTTTTGCAAAGCCTACGACGGAGCGCGGCACGATTCAGGGGACCCGGTAGAGTGGGGAGAGAAGCTGATCGCACACTACGAGAAAATGGGCGTAGATGCATCCTCGAAGTCAGCGGTCTTCAGCGACAACTTGGATGTTCCAAAAGCTATCGAACTCGCGCGTCACTTCGATGAGCGCATTCGGACCTCTTTCGGCATCGGCACGAACTTGACCAATGACTTAGGGTTCGAACCGCTGTCCATTGTCATCAAAATGACCCAGTGCAACGGTAGGCCGGTTGCCAAACTCAGCGACAGCCCCGGCAAAACGATGTGCCGGGATGACGCTTATTTAGACTACCTACGGCGCGTCTTCCGCTGATTTAGGCCAGCTTCGCTTTTGCCTGCTCCGGGCCATCGCGTTTCGCGACATTCGCTAGCGCATCTTCCGGCAGGCCCATCCACAAACGGTACAGATGAACAATCGTCACAATGGCGAGTGCGGCGACCGGCGCAGCGAACAGCGTTCCAACAATGCCGTCAATCTCTAAACCCGCGAACAGCACGAACAGCACCAGCACTTCATGCAGGCCCAGCGCTTGGCCGACCAGCTTGGGGTACAGGATTTTCGAGCCGCCTTCGTTGATAACGATAAACAGCACCAGCACGGCGACCGCTGAGATGATCGGGCTGTGAATGTGCGTCGGGCCAATCAGTGCGGCCACAATGGCCGGCAGTGCGCCGAGGTAGGGGCCGAAGACGGGAATCAGCGCGGCGACGACCACAATGAGTCCAATTAAGAGCCACAAATGGACGCCGATAAGCAGCAAGCCTAGTGCCGCCGCCGCGCCCATGACGACTGCGATGATGACCTGCCCACGCACGAAGCCGCCGAGGATGCGGTTCGTATCCGCTTGCCAGGGTTCCACATGTCTCAGCAGACTTTGGGGCAGCAGGGCATTGAACTTTTCCTTCATGTCCGCCCCAAACAGCAGAAAATAAAGCGCAATCAGAAGCACGATTACGGACTCGCCGGCGTCAGTGGCGAAGTGCTTTAAGAAGTCTAGTGCACCTGTCCCAAACTGCTTGCCGATATTGGCCGCAGTCCCCGGCGGATGCTGAATGGCGTTCGTGACACTGAAGTTTATGTGACGGGCGGCAAGTTGAGCGTCTGCATTGCCCGCCAAATCCAGCGCCCGCTGCCGGTACTGAGGCGCATCTGTTTGGAACGTCTTCACTTGTTCCACGAGATGCCCGCCGAGCGACCAAAATCCGAGGCCGAGCAGGACCAGCAGGCCGACAAAGACAAGGGCGACGCTGGCCTTACGGGACAAGCCCTTGCTCTGGTCGGCAGACTTGCCATGCACCGGATGACGCAAACGCTCGACTAGCGGGTCCAGCGCGTAGGCGACGAGGCCGCCAAGCGCGAACAGCAGCAGCGTGTGATGAATGCTCATGCCGAGCCGGACGACGACGCCGACAAAGACAATCAGCATCAGCAGCGTCGTTGTCGTGACCAGGAGCCGGAGCCACTGTGAGAAGGGTGTCTTACCTTCCATGCTGTCGTCAATGTGGCTAACCTGGGATTGAAGCGGCAAAACCGGCTGCGCCAGGGGTTCGGAGTAAGCGTGTGCTGTTTGCGTTTCGGCCATGTTGCTTATGATTGCTCTTTCTACAAAATGTCTTGCAGGTTTGCTGCGGGAAGCCGTTCTTCGGACAATGTTTCTGTGCGGAGAGTCACTCGCCGCGGGCTGCGGTATTCTTCCCGCTTTTGCGAGATGTAAACTTCTTCTTTGACGCGGAGCCGCTTTTCAATGACAAGAACTTCTTCCATAATCGGGACAATCATCACGTCCTGCTCGTAGCGCACCGCCGGAGGCGCGTCTACGAACTGCCCGACGGCAACCCGCTTTACTTCTACTTCGGTCTTGAACAGCGGCTCATCCACGGTTTCGACGCGCTCGGTCACGGTTGTGGAGAAGCGCACCCGGCCCGTCTCCACCTCGCGCTTGCCGACGCTCAGCGTTTCCGCCACTAAGGGAATGATCACTTCGTCGCTGCGCGTCAGCGTCTTCTCAAAGCCTGCGGGGTGGGCAGCAATCCGGTAGCTGTCTTCTTCCACAATCAACATATTGATTGGGACAAAAAGAGTTTGACCATTGTCAAGTAAAACCTCCGCCATGCCGCCGGGATCGTCCGGGACCGGCATCGCAATTAAGCTGCCGCGCGTACCGTCCGCAAACGTAACGTCATCGTTCATTCAATACTCCTCGCAATTGGATAGGCTAAACGGACAAGCCAAAACCGGCGCCGGCACTGCCGGCGCCGGTCATTGGACTAGCGGTTCTTGATGTCGCCTGTCTTGAAATTGTCCGCCGTCAGCTCATCCACTTCCACGTCCGTGCGGCGCACGGTGTCGTGGACTGTCTCAACGCGATCAGTCGCTGCCTTACCGACCACCACTTCTTCGACTACGCGAGCAGATTTCGCCACCACTGGAACTTCGGCGGTCTCGGTGACTTCAAAGCTCTTGTCCTGAAAGGCAGTCGCAGCATCGGTCACCGGCTGGTTGACAGCCTGGCGTTGCACCGTGACATGCTCCTCATGCAAGTTGACGCTCTGCTCGACCGGAGTTTCAATGACGCCGGTGCGGATGTGCGCTCCGCCGGACTGGACTTCGCGCTTGCCGACGACCAGCTCTTCTTCCACAATGGGAATGACCGTCTCGCCGCCAGTCGCCGTTGTGCCGGAGAGGGTTGTGCCGGTGTTCTGGGCCAGATTGCTGTTATAAGACGCTGGGGCTGTGCCGATCACGCCGGTATTCGTTGTAGTCGTGTCCGCGTAGCCGGTGGTCGGTGCGGCACTGATGACTCCGGTGTTATGCGCTGTGCCGCCATCGGTCGGCAGGCCGGTGACGCTGGTATGTGTTCCGTCCGTGCCGACAGTCCGGTCGTAGTCATGGTCGTGCTTGTCCACGACGCCGACGGCTCCCGCCGAGGCGATGCCGCCCGCAACTGCGCCGATAACGGCCCCAATCGGGCCGCCGGCCAGCATTCCGACAACGGCGCCGCCGACCGCGCCGAGGACGCCACCTTCGGTCACGTCATGGCTGGTCGCCGGCTCGGTGCCGTGCGCAGTGTCGGTTGTTCGGTTCAGGTCATCGTTTGTGTTGTTGATCGTATCTGCCATTGTCTGAAATCTCCTGATGCAATTGTTCGGATTGCAAGTTTAGCGGCGGGTGGTGTCGGTTTTGATGTCTTCAACTTCCACATCGGTGCGGCGCACGGTGTCAGTCACTGTTTCGGTGCGGTCGGTGGCAGTTTTGCCGACGACCACTTCCTCGACGACACGGGAAGTTTTGCCGACGACCGCTTCTTCAGCGGTTTCGGTCATCGTGATGTCTTTGGCCTGGAAATCGGCGTCAGTCGCCGTGCGGTCCACCGGGCGGCGCTCGACCGAGACATGCTCTTCGCGCAGGCTGACAGACGCTTCGACGGGCCGCTCAGTGACGAACGTATGAATGCGGGCGCCGCCGCGCTGCACTTCGCGCTTGCCGACGACGAGCTGCTCCTCGACGATCGGGATCGTGATCTGCTTGTTCAGGTCGCGCTCGGTTGTCAGGTCCGGCTCGGTGTAGGCGGGTGCGGTCGCATTGTAGCCGGTGTAGCCGGTTTCGCGGTAGCGGGAGCCGAGCTTGTCAATGTCAATTGTGTTGTTGCGGTCGAGGATCGATACGGCCTGATCAGCCTGGCTGTCTTCCACCGTGCCGACGACAAGCGCTCCGCCGCGCCGGACGCCTTCGGCATACAGATGGGCGTCGTCTTGCGGGACGCCGACGGTTGTGAGTGCGTTCAGCACCTTGCCTTGGGCATCGCTTGTCATCAGCTGGACGCCATTGCGCTTAATCCCAAGCGCTTCTAAATCGCGCATCGCGGCCTGGGCATCATTGGACTGCGGGAAAAGTCCCACTACTGTTTTCGACATCTTCGTTCTCCTGTGTGTTGTTTTGTTTGTGTATTAAGGCTTAGAAAACTAAACCACTTCTTTGTAAGAACGGGCGCTGCGCCCTGCCGCCTGGCTGCCATCCGCTGTCTGCGCCAACTGCGCTTTCGCGGCGGTGGACTGAGCCGACCCGACCCACTGCTCCGTCAACTTCGCCGCTGTTTCGCGTCCGCCGAGGCCGAAGGCCAGCCCCAGCGCCAGCGAGATTGCGGCGACTAGCCCAATGTAGAGCGTGTTCACGACAACCGGCGCGACGCCCAGCTCGTTGACTGCCGCAATAATGGCGAACGCCATCACGCCTCCCGATGCCAGCTTGCCCAGCAAGCCCGGATTGCCCATGCCGGCTTCCGAAGCCGCGCCCCGAACCACGCCTGCCAGCAAGTTACCCAAGAATGCGCCTACTCCAAGCAAAAGCAGGGCAACCAGGATATTTGGGATGTAAGCAAGGATGCCGTTGATCAGCGTCGTGACCTGAGTCAGTCCGCACTGCTCGGCGGCCATTTCGATGAAGACCAGCCGGACAACCCATATGACGACTTCGCCGAGAACGTCGCTTGCTTTCAGGCGCGTCCCGGAGCGGGAAAGAAAATCGTTGACGCGGGCATGGTCTGCCAGCGTGTCGACATGGGCGACGCTGGCGAGTTTTGCAACCAGCTTTGCCAACGCACCCGCGATGATCCAGCCGATGATCAAGATAAGAAGTGCGCCTAGAACGGTCGGCACCCCATTGGCAAAGCGGTCAAGCCCTGCGGTCAGCCCATGCCAGAGGGAAGCGGTTCCGTCCGTCACAGAGTTAGTAAGAGTATTCATTCCAAGTTCTCCAAAAAAAGCCTATCGTCAATGCCGGCCTGCCAAAAGCGGCCGCCGGTCATTCGCTTGCAGAATACCCGGCGATTTTGCGGGGTAAACAGCCGGCAAACAGGATTTCTGCTCAGGCAGAGTGTGAGCAGGAAAAATAGTTTCAAAACAAAGAAAGCGTGGGCTGCCCCACGCTTTCTCCTTTCCCGCTGCCGCTCAAGCTACCACGGCACGACGCCGGCTTCGTCAAAGAACCCGCCTGTCGGGCCATTGTCCGGCAGGGTCGCGAGGCGGACCGCAGCCGCCGCGCCCTGTTCGACGGTTTGATGTCCTTGATTGTGGTTCAGATCGGTCGCCGTGTAACCCGGATCGGCGGCGTTGACTTTGATGCCCGTGTCTTTCAGCTCCGCTGCGAAGATGACCGTCACCATGTTCAGAGCGGCCTTTGAGGAGTTATAAGCAAGAGGCTTAACCGCCGCGTAGTCCCAGCTCGGGTCGCTGTTCTGCGAGAGCGAGCCGAGGCCGCTCGATACGTTCACGATCCGTCCGGCCCCTGACTTCTTCAGCAGCGGCAGGAACGCTCTGGTCATGCTGAACACGCCGAAAACGTTGGTCTCGTAAGTGCGGCGAAGCGTCTCTATTTCCAGCGTCAGTGCCGAAGACGGCCCGCCGTCCAGCGCAATGCCGGCATTGTTGACCAGCACATCCAGCCTGCCGTATTCGCTTTCAACCTGCTTCGCGGCTGCATCAATGCTGGCCTGGTCGGTCACGTCCAGCAGGACAGCACGGGCGTCCGCACCGCCTGCCGTCAGCTCCGCCGCTGCTGCTTTGCCGCGTTCTTTGTCCCGTGCGCCGATCAGCACGGTCATCCCCTGCGCCCCAAGCTGCCGGGCAATTTCTTTGCCGATGCCTTTATTTGCCCCAGTGATGAGCGCCATTTTCTTATCTGCCATTTAGGTTTCTCCCTGCGCGTATTATGGCACAGAACGAAGATACCCGTCGGTCAGATTCGTGCGCGGCGAAGACAAAATCGTGCGTACTATAAAATCGTGCGTTTGCCGTCTACCGCAGCGCCTGACGGCGAAACTCTGCGGGAGACGACCCCGTCACGCGCCGGAAATGCGCGGCCAGGTGGCTTTGCTGGGCGAACCCCGCCCGGCTTGCGACTTCACCTATGGAAAGGTCGCCCCGGCGCAGCAGGTGTTTCGCCGCATCCACCCGGCATTCCAGAACGAAGCCGTGCAGAGTTTTTCCGGTGGTCCGCCGCCACAGCCGGGCGAAATGGAACGGGCTGACATGCACCACGCCCGCGACTTCCGCCAGGCTCAGGCTCCCGCCGAGATTTTCCCGCACATGATCTTTCACCCGCCGCACGTCCGCCGCCGATAGCCCCGGCGCCTGCGTCGGCTTCACCGTCCGGCTGCCGTAGTGGGTCAGCAGATGCACGGCCACTGCCATTGAGAGCGACTCGGCGAACAGCGCCCCGCCCGCGCCACCTCCCTGCACTTCGTCCCGCAGCGCCAGCCCCAAGTGCAGGAGTCGCGTGTCGTCGGACCCGAAGCTGTTCCTCAGCGTCATCGGCCCGGCTCCCATCTGCGCCGCCGCCCGCTCAATAAGGGCCGGCTGAACCAGCAGATGCAGAGTCGTCGTAGCGGTTTCGGACCGCGAGCGGCTTTCCTGGCCGGCGGGCATCAGTATCATCTCACCCACCTGGTTGCGATGCCGCCGTGTTTCCCCGTCCCGCTGCTGCCAAAAGTCGCATTCGGCTTCCAAATTGAGGCAGATGAAATGCACAGGCAGCGGCGGGCGGTTTAACTCATTCGGGGCGAAATGCTGCTGCTCCAGCCTCAGTTCCTTCCAGCCCAGTGCGTCGCTGGACAAAAGCCGGCCCATGCTTCTTTCCAGAAGATGTTTCATAAGAAGAACTATACCCGTTTCCGGCGACACCGCCTGCCGCAAGAAAAAGCGCAAGGAAACCTTGCGCTTTTCTGCCCGCCTTATCTTGGAAGTGTCACTGAATCGCCCGTGCCAGACGGTCCTGACTCGGCTCGGCCTCTCCCTGCGCCCATTCTTCGGGCATGGGCATGGACAGGGCGTGTTCGAACTGGGCTTTGTAGAGATGGTAGTACAGGCTGCGGTTTGCCAGGAGGTCCGTGTGGCTGCCGACCTCGACGATGCGCCCGTCCTGCATGGCGACAATTTTGTCGGCGTGCATGATGGTAGACAGGCGGTGGGCGATGATGAGTGTCGTGCGGCCGATCATCAGCCTATTCAGGGCGTTTTGGATCAGCTTTTCGCTTTCGCTGTCGAGGGCCGACGTGGCTTCGTCTAGGATCAAGATGCGCGGGTCGCGCAGGAAGGCACGGGTGATGGCGAGGCGCTGCTTCTGACCGCCGGAGAGCTTGGTGCCGCGCTCGCCGATCTCGGTCTCGTAGCCATCGGGCAGGGCTTCGATGAAGTGGTGGGCGTTTGCGGCGACGGCGGCTTCGACAATCTCCTCATCGGTTGCGCCGGGGCGACCGTAAAGAATGTTCTCTTTGATGGTGCCGGTAAATAAGATATTGTCCTGAAGCACCATGCCGATGTTGTTCCGCAGAGACTTGACTTTGACGTCAGCGATGTTCTGGCCGTCTACGAGTATCTCGCC
Source organism: uncultured Armatimonadales bacterium (assembly GCA_964236795.1). GTDB lineage: Bacteria > Armatimonadota > Armatimonadia > Armatimonadales > Capsulimonadaceae > JANXMY01. The sequence continues at coordinate 29,261 of CAXSFV010000014.1, forward strand.
ACCGGTGACATCGTAAAAGCGGGGGACGAGATTGACGAGGGTGGATTTGCCGGCGCCGGACGGGCCGACAAAGGCGATGACTTCGCCGGGCTTGATGTCTAGGTTCAGACCCTTCAAGATGGGAACGTCGGGGTCGTAGCCGAAGGAGACGTTCCGCAGTTCGACATGGCCTTCGATCTTGGCGGGCAGGGCAATCGCGCCGTCGGCGTCGGCAATATCTGGCGTGATGTCAAAGATGTCGAAGATGCGGTCAATTGCCGCCCCAGCGTTTGCGATGACGGCGGCCATATCGGTGAGGCGCTGCAAGGGCATATAAAAGAGGCCGAGCGTCGTCCAGAAGGTGATCATCATGCCGATGGTCATGCGCCCGGTCAACACTTCATGCGCCCCGAACAGCACGACGGTGATGGGGGCGACCGACGTGAGGACGTTGGAGGCCGCCATGTTGAGCGCCTGGTAACGGACGGTCGTGATCTGCCGGTCGTACAGGGAGCGGTGCATGCGGTGGAACAGGCGGGTTTCGCGCTTTTCGCGGGCGAACGCCTGTACGACTGTCGCGCCGGCGACTTTCTCCTGCACCTGGCCGGAAAGCTCGGACAAGCCTTCCTGTACGGCATGGGAGGCTTTGCGGATGCGCTGGCCGAAGAACCGGACGGTGAAGACCCAGAACGGCAGCACGATCACCGAGACGGTCGCCATGCGCGGGGACAGCAGGAAGAGCCAGATGACGATGCCGATGACCGAAATCGAGTCCATCCAGAGCAGCGTGCAGGCATTGCCGATGAAGTTCTGGGCGAGGGCGATGTCCGAAGTCAGGCGGGACACAATGCTGCCGGAGCGGTTCTGCTGGAAGAACGACAGGGACAAGCCCTGAATATGCTCGTACAGATCGTTGCGGAGCTTGAAGATGACCCGCTGGCCGCCGATGCCGACGAGGTAGCCGCGCCCGAACATGACAAAGCCCATTGTCAGGAGAATGGCAATGACCAAACCCAAAAGCACATTGGCCTGGGTCCCCGGACTCGCATGGGGCGCGACCCGGTGCAGAAGATGTTCCAGGACAGGGTACAAGCGGTTCGTCCGGCCGGTCTGGGTGTGGCCGCTGCCGATGATGATTTTATCCACCACATAGCCGGTGACACTCGGCACGACTGCGCCGACGGTGTAGTTGGTGATGCCGAGAAGGGTCGCCGTGACGAACAGGGGCAGGTAGGGGGTCAGGTAGGCAAGAAAGCGCAGCATCGCCTGCCGCTCTTTGGCCGGGTTCCGCGCGGCCTCGTCGGCCTCCCGCATTCGGATTTCGGCGAGCGAATCGCGCCGCGTGTGTTTGCGTTTGGGCGTCGTAAGATGGGCGAGTTTTTCGAGTACGGTCGGCATGGGCGGATCTCCCTGGTCAAAATACCGTGGCTAGATAGCTATTGTGCCATATCTGTCCCCCTGAGTTCAACCTTTTATATAAAATTGCCGGCACTTTTGCTTTTTTGCCCTGCGGACGCCCGGTTCGTTTCGGCAAATTTCGGGGGTGAGAACCCCTCCCGCCTTGCTTCGCAGGGTCCCTCCCCTGTTAGGGAAGGGCAATAAAGAGGGGATGGCAGGTGGCGGCAGTTCGTTTTGGCAAATTTCCGTGTGTTCGGTGTCGAGCGGGGCTTCCGACAGCTCGTTTGCGGCCTGAGTCGTGGCTTTGCGGAGCTGGTACAGACGATTGCTTGTTTCCAGCGACACAATAAGGTCGGTATCCGGCTCGTCGCGGCACTCGCTCTCGGTGACGTGCAGGTCTTCCAGCACCCCATCGCGCAGGCGGTGGGCGTAAAGCTGGGGAACGTCTTTATGGAGGAGCCTCACGGCGGTGTCAATCTGGCGATGGAGGGCGGTTTCGTGGCGCAGGACGGCGTTGAGCCGGTCCAGCCGCTCGGCTTCGGAGAGCGTGTCGTCTTCAAAGAGCTGGGCCTGCCAGCGGTGCAGGCGGCGCAGACGCCAGGAGGCCGCCGCGATCTTTTCCACATAATGCTGTTCGAGCAGATTGCGCGGGGTGAGCTGCTGGGTCCATTCGTCCTGAAGCTGCCGGTAGCCGGCGGGGTCTTCGCCGAGGGCGGGCAGGACCACATCACGGGCGAAGAGGCCGTGGGTGGTGGCGTTGCGGCTGGTGATGGCCTTGCCGTGTTCGGTCTTGGGTCCGCTGTTCCTGGGTCCGCTGTCAGTCGTCGGCATGATCGTGTTCCTGTTCCGCTCTCCCAAGCGGAAACTTATGTCTACTAGTATGGCAGGGATTTGGAGGGGGTGTCAAGGGGTTGGGGAGGATTAGGAGAAGATGAGTGGGAATGGGATCGGAAAGGAGAGGAGGGAGGAGCGTCACGTTTGTTTTCGTGATCGGTTCGGTGCAGTTACAGTTGAAATTTGTGATATAATCAAGGAAGCAGTCAACCGGAATTGCGGGGCGCGTGTGCGGTAATTGACACAAACCATCCGATGCTGTTCGGGAGAAAAAGACGAATGATGGTTAGTCAGAAGCAACTGGCGGGAAAAGTCGTCGTAGTCACGGGGGCAACGCGCCACGCAGGACGGGGCGTTGCCATAGAATTGGGAATAGCCGGGGCCACCGTGTACTGCACAGGGCGCAGCGTTCGTGGAAATCCTTCTCCCCTGAACGAACCGGAAACTATCGAGGAAACAGCCGAGATGGTCGATGCCGCCGGCGGCAAAGGGATTTGGGTCCAAGTTGACCACACCGTTCCCAGTGAAGTCGAGGCGTTGTTCGACCGCGTCATCAAGGAGCAAGGAAAGGTTGACCTGCTCGTCAACAATGTTTCCGGTGGGGGCGGGGCCGGAACCTCATTTCTACAGACTCCTCTGAAAGACGGTCTTCAGCAGATAGTCCAAGGGGGCCACTCGCACATTATCGCCACTTACTTTGCCGCCCATAAGATGGCTCAGGCCGGGCATGGACTGATCATCAGCATTAACGATAACGAATGGGATCCCCCTTTCTACGCGATGGAGAAGACCCTGATCAATCGACTAGCGCTCAGTGTCGTAGGCGAACTTTCGCCCAAAGGGATTGCGGTGATCTCACTCCATCCGGGAGCGTTTTTTCAGTGCTTCAACATTATGACGGAAGAGGCGCTGCGGGCTGCCGTGGAGCGGGACCCGGATGTCGGCAAGTGTCACACGCCGCGCCTTATCGGCCGCGCCGTCGCTGCGCTTGCGTCGGACCCCGCCGTTATCCAGAAGACAGGCCAATTGGTCAAGATGCAGGACCTTGTTGACGAATACGGTCTGACGGACATTGACGGAAGGCAGACCGGCGAGCATTGGTAAGAAGCAGTCTGGTAAGACCTAAAGAGACATGAACTATACCTGCCAGCACTGCGCTGCACCGGATGCTACCGCTGGCAACAGGAACACGATTGTGAAGGGGTAGGGCGAGCCGCACAGGTCAAGTCTCATCTGCCGCGAGCACAGAGAACTGAATGTTAATGGTATTGCATGTGCAACCAAAACATTGTATAATTTTGTGTGCAATGTTTCCAGATTGTTGTTGACACGAATGTTTTCCTTTCCGCGCTGCGCTCCAACCGAGGCGCATCGTTCCTGTTGCTGACGCTCATTGGGCAAAGTGATCTTTTTGAGATTAACCTTTCGGTTCCACTCGTATTGGAATATGAGGATGTCGCCAAGCGTCCCGGCCTAGTTCCGAATCTGTCGGAGCAAGATGTGGACGACGTTCTTGATTATCTTTGTTCCGTGGGGCATCGGTGGGCGATCTTTTTTCTCTGGCGACCTTTTCTTAAAGACCCCAAAGACGATCTGGTGCTGGAACTGGCCGTTGAGGCGCAGTGTGATTACATTATTACTTTCAATCAGAAGGATTTTGTGGGGAGTGAGCAGTTTGGGATCATCACACTCACGTCCCAAGAGTTTTTGCGAATGATTGGAGTCATTCCCTGAGACACCATCAGGCGGGAGGAATTAGATATGAGTACGCTGAGTTTACGCCTGCCTGAGTCACTGCACAAGCAGGTACGAGAGCTGGCTTTGCAGGAAGGGATCTCCATCAATCAGTTTGCCGCGACAGCGATTGCGGAGAAGCTGTCAGCTTTGATGACGAGCAGTTATCTTGAGCAGAGAGCGGCGCGAAGTGAGCGAACTCGGTTTGAGCAAGCATTGGCGAAAGTGAGTTCTGCGCCTGCGGAGGAGCATGACCGGATCTAAGAACACTGTCACTGTTGCCCTAGTGAAGGGGTAGGGCGAGCCGCACAGGTCAAGTCTTGACAACGCCCTGCCGATATGTCAAGATAGAGATGCAAGTGTACGGTTTGCTGCGGCGAGCAGCAAAAAGAAGGGAACCGTCTGGCAGCGGCCCCCTTCTTCTTTGGCGGACTTTAAAAGCCGAGGCTTTTAAGTATTCGCAAAATCGCCGCGATTGTTGACACAACCGCTGCGATGGTTTGAACGACGGGACGAACTCGATTGAACGCCCGCCGCACTTTGTTGGACCTAAGGATCACCTCCTTTCTGCCCAATTTGGGAAAGACAGCCTCTCTAACGGGCTGTCTTTTCTATTTTACCCCTTGCTCCGGCTGAATGCTTGCCTGCTGATTTTTCTTTCGCGCCGCAGTGGGGTATCATAGCGTCAGAATACGATTTTTGTTGAGAAGGCGGGGCGCATATGACGGTATTGGTGACCGGGGCATCCGGGTTTGTCGGGCGGCATATTTGCGAGGGTTTGGTCAAGGCCGGGCATCCGGTGCGGGGGCTGGTGCGGCAGGTGCCGGTCCGCAAGAACCGGGTGGACGGGGTGGAATATGTCCGGGGCGTAGATGTCACGGAAGCCATTTCCTTGACGCCGGAAATGTTCGCGGGGGCTGAGGCGATTATCCATCTGGTCGGCATTATTCAGGAAGCGCCGCGCAAGGGGCAGACGTTCCAGCGGGTGCATGTGGAAGGCACGCGCAATGTGATAGACGAGGCTCTGCGGGCAAACTTCGACGGCCGCTTTGTTTACATGAGTGCCATCGGGTCGTCTATGAACTCGCCCGCGGTTTACTCCCAGACCAAGTACCAGGCCGAGCGGATCGTCATCGGCTCTAAGCTGCCCTATACCATTTTCCGGCCCTCGCTCGTTATCGGGGCCGACGGCGAGTTTGTCGCCCAGATGAAAGACTTGGTCCTGCACGGCGGCCTGCCGGGGAATGCCCCGTTCCCCGTGATCCCTGTTCCCGGCTCCGGCTTCAACTTATTTCAGCCGATTTGGATTGACGACTTGGTGGACTGCATCGTGCAGTCATTGGGCCGGGGAGACACCATCAACCAGGTCTACGAAGTCGGCGGCGCGACCCAGCTTTCGTTCAACGAGCTTTTGAAGGGCTTTGCCCGGTCGCTGGGCAAGCCGAAAAAACCGCTGCTCCATGCCCCGATCCCGCTGCTTTACGCGGCTGCAACCGTGATGGAAAAGATTTTGCCGAAGCCGCCGGTGACGCGCGACCAGCTTAAAAACTTAGGGCTGGACAACATCACGACCAGCCTTGCCGTCAAAGAAACGTTCACTATCAACCCGCAGACATTCGATCAAATGCTCACCAAGATTTACGGTTAGAAAGCATTGTTGCTATGGCAAAAAAAGCGCCCGAAGACGTTTACACCGATCCCGCCCTGCGTCACCGCCTGAAAGACGAAATCACCGCCGGCGACAAAGGCGGACGGCCCGGTCAGTGGAGCGCCCGCAAAGCCCAGCTTTTGGTCCACGAGTACGAGAAAGCCGGCGGCGGCTACAAAGAAGACACGCAGACCGACGAGCAGAAGCACCTGCACGAATGGACTGAAGAAGACTGGACCACAGTGGACGGCAAGCCCGCCGAGCAGGAAGACGGGATGCACCGCTACCTCCCGAAAGAGGCGTGGGACAAGCTCACGCCCGAAGAGAAAGCCGCCACCGAGCAGCAAAAGCACGAGGGCGACCACGAAGGCCATCAATTTGTGCCGAACACGCCCGAAGCCAAAGAAGCCCGCGACGAGGCGCAGAAGCACAACTAATGAGACACGAAACCCCCGGCGACATTGTCGCTGGGGGTTTCACATATTCTCTGTGTTCTTTTTGCCCACGTTTTTGTACAACCCATTCGCTTTTTCGTGCGTTCCGATCCAGTACCAGATCATCTCATCGCCATTCCGAACGCCAAAAGCCCTATAACTCGTACCCTGATCGACTCCCGCTCGAACTGAGTAGATTTGCTTCTTGCGATCAATGGGCTTGAAGTCTAATTCTGGGGACAATGGATTTTGTTTCCACTGTTTATAAGCTTCGATGCTGGCTTGCTGCGCCCCTTTTGGAAGCTTGAAATAGCATTTGCGGAAGTCAGGGTTAAGATGAGAATCCATGATTAAATGGTAATCTTCTTTGTTCTGCCTGCCTGCCTATCTGCCAAAGCCTTATCTGCGAGTTCGCGGATTGCATCAATCGAGTTCTCGATGGCAGCATTCCAAAGATCGTCATCATGCAGATTGTGGCGTTCAGATCCACCTGCAAATAGGTCTGAGCGAACAGCAGGAACTGCTCCATTCGGTTTCGCCCCTTGTGTTCCTGACGGTGCTGCTTGACCAAGAATCTCGATCTCCACCACTACCTCCCCGTGAGTAGCGGGATACTTCTTTTTGGACTTCGAGGCTGATTTTTGTACGGTTGCTTTTTGTGCCATTTTCTTGGTGCCTTCGCTATGGTTATCGGCATAAACCTCTTGTGTCCCAGGTCCATTGGTGGCGATTATACCTGGGCACCTAGGATACGTCAACGGTGTCGGGTATAATCGAAGTGTGTTAGAAGACAGTCTGCATACTTATTTCGGATACGGCGAATTTCGGCCCCAGCAGCAGGACGCGGTGGAGGCGGCGCTTGCCGGGCGGGATGTGCTGGTGGTCATGCCGACGGGGGCGGGGAAGTCGCTGTGCTTTCAGCTTCCTGCCGCGCTGTCGGACGGCGTGACGCTGGTGGTGTCGCCGCTGATTGCGCTGATGCGGGACCAGGTGGATGCGCTGAACCGGCGTCCGGCGTTTGCGGGGATCGGCTGTGCGTGTCTCACGTCGCTGCAATCGCCGGAGGAGCAGTATGATCTGATTCGCAAGATGAAGCAGGGGCATCTGAAGCTGGTGTATGTCGCGCCGGAGCGGTTTCGGTCAGGCGCGTTCATGGAGGCTTTAAAGAGTGTCAAGATCGCACGGTTTGTCGTGGACGAAGCGCACTGCATTTCCGAGTGGGGGCATGATTTTCGGCCTGACTACCTAAGTTTGCGCGAAGTGGTGGAAACTTTAGGCAATCCGCCGCTGCTGGCCGCGACAGCGACGGCGACGAAGCGGGTGCAGCAGTCGGTTGTCGCTAATTTGGGGATGCGGGACCCACTGGTCTTGGTCGGCGGGTTTAACCGGCCTAATCTCCATTTCTCGGTGCATCGGTGCAAGAGTGAGAACGAGCGCGAAGACAAGCTGACCCGCGCCCTGCCGAAGCTGTCGGCGATGGGCGGCAGCGGCCTGATTTATGTCGCGACGCGCAAGCAGTGCGAGCAGATGTTTGAGCTGGCCGGGGACGCGCTGGCGAAAGTCGGCCAGACGGCGGGGATGTACCATGCAGGCCTCGACGCCGACATTCGGAACCGGATGCAGCGCGAATGGCTGGAAGGCGACCGGCAGGTGCTTGTCGCGACAAACGCCTTCGGCATGGGGATTGACAAGCCGGACGTTCGGTTTGTCATCCACTGCGCCTGCCCGGACAGCTTGGAGAGTTACTACCAGGAAGCGGGCCGGGCCGGGCGCGACGGGCGCAAGTCCCGCTGCACAATTTTGTACCACTTCGCCGACCGCCGCACCCGTGAGTGGTTTATTGACAATGAAGCTATGACCGTCGGCGATGTGGAGCGGGCATTCAGCTATATCCGCCGCTTTGCCGATGCCGAGAAGACGGCCCGGCTGCCGAAGACTTGGGGCATGGCGCTGGACTGGAGCGACATGAAATCCCGTTTGGCGCTGGGCGAGCTAGAGCGCGGCGATTTGGTTCAGCGTGTCGCCCAGACCGGCGACGGGGTCGTCCTGACGCTTGCCCGCACCGATTTTCCGCCGGACGCCCGCCGCTCCATCGCTGCCGGGCTGGCGAAGCAGCGGGCCGAGCGTCTGCGGCGTCTCGACGAGATCGTAGACTACTGCAAGACCCCGTACTGCCGCCGGCGAACGGTCCTGGACTACTTCGGCGACCGTCAGGAGCCGCCCGCCACTTCGTTTTGCTGCGACAACTGCGACCAGCCGCCCGCAGAGGGGCAAGCCGTGTCCGGGAAGAACCTGCCGTCTGTTCCCATGCCGCCGCAGCTTGACCCCGGCGACATCTACTCGGTCCTGCACGGGCTGGATGCTCTGCGCCCCGCCGTCGGCAAAGCCCGCTTGAACAAGCTGCTGCGCGGCGCCGGCGCAATGGGGGACAAGGCCGCCGCGCCCGGCAACCCGCTCAACGGCCTTTTTCGCGGCAGCACCGTCGCCGTCGTAGACAAGTTCTTGGAGTCCCTGTTTGCCGAGGGCCTGATGCACCAGGGCGACGAAGACGCTTACTTCGTCTGCACCGTGACTGCGTCGGGCCGGGCTGCCTGGCAGGACCGCCTGCCCATCAGCGCCCCCCTCCCGCGCGGGTATGCCCCGCGTTCCGCCGCCGATACGGACGGCGGCAGCGACGACATTTTAAGTGAGCTGAAGCAATGGCGAACCGCTCAGGCGTCAAAAGACGCCGTGCCGCCGTATGTCGTGTTCAGCGACAAGACACTGATCGAAATCGCCCGCGCCCGTCCGCAGTCGTCAGGCGATCTGCTGGAAGTCAGCGGCGTCGGCCCCGCCAAGCTCGAAAAGTACGGCGGCGACGTGCTGCGGATTACGGGGGAGGGATAGAAGTCAAGAAGGATAGAAGTTAAGAGGGCGCAGCAAGCAGCGCCCCTACATTTTTGACTGTCCAAATTGCCCCGTGGGGGCGCTGCTTGCTGCGTCCTTCTTATTCCGGCTAAATCCCAAAATCTCCGGCAGCACCTCTTCCGCCCGGCCCAGATAGATTTTGTCGAACTGCCCCGCTTCCTCCCCTGCATCTAGGTTCACCAGCACGGTATATGCCCCGGCCTGTGCGGCGATCTGCACGAATGCGGCGGCGGGCCAGACGCTTCCTGATGTGCCGACGGCGTAGAATAAATCGCATTGATCCAGCGCCGTCCGGGACTGCCGAAGGGCGGCTTCCGGCAGGTTCTCGCCGAACAGAACGACAGCGGGGCGGAGCGGTGAGCTGCACCAAGGGCATTGGGGAACGGCGGCGTAAGAGTGTGTGTCGTGGAACGGCGGCAGGTCGCAATGCGGGTTCGTGCAGCGGGTGCGAAACGCCGAGCCGTGCAGCTCCGTCACCTGCGGGGAACCGGCCCGCTGGTGCAGGCCGTCTACGTTCTGCGTCAAGAGCGTTACGGCGTCAGGCCGGGCATTTTGCAGGGCCGCAATAGTGAGATGCGCCGCGTTCGGCTCGGCGGCAAGCGCGACGCGCCGACGCTCGCTATAGAGCCGCCACAAATCCGGCAGGCTGCCGGGCAGGAACCGCGCTTCGACGATCTTCGCGATGTCCGCGCTCTCCCACAGCCCGCCGGGGCCTCGGTACGTCGGCAGGCCGGAGCCGACGGAGACGCCCGCGCCGGTCAAGATGACGATGTGGTTAGCAATGTCTGCAAGTTGGGGCATAATCGTCTATTATGCCCGATGCTTACTGGAAAAACTCCCACTGTTCCTATTGCGGCACTGCGTTTGTTGCTGATGCGGTCTACCCGCGCCGGTGCGCCCACTGCGGCAGCACGACCTATTCCAATCCGCTGCCTGTTTCCGTTGTCCTGCTGCCGATTGACCCCGGCGGGCTGCTGCTGGTGAAGCGTGTCCAGGAGCCGGCGGCGGGGAAATGGGGACTGCCCGGCGGCTTTATCGAGACCGGCGAAACGTGGCAAGAAGCGGGAGCGCGGGAAGTCTTCGAGGAAACCGGCTTCATGGTTGACCCCGCCGCAATCGAATTGTTCGACACACGCAGCGCCCCCGACGGCACGCTCCTGGTTTTCGGCCTTGCTCCGTCTCAGCCGTCCGCCATTCTGCCGGGCTTCCAGCCGTCCTCGGAAACCTCCGCCGTCCTGACTGCGATAGGGCCCATGGAACTGGCGTTTTCAACCCACACTGAGACCGCGAATCGCTACTGGAAACAGAGAAGCCGCCATGAGTAAACCGACGCTGGACGACAAAGGCATCATTGAAACCTGCACGCACTGCGGGCGCCGGAACCGGGTGCCGTTCGCGAAGCTGTCCGAAACCGGCACCTGTGGTAACTGTCAAAGCCCGCTCCCGGCCATCGCCGCGCCGCTTGACATCCCCGGCGAGAGCGTATTTGCCGCGCTTGTCGCCGCATCCCCGCTGCCAGTCGTCGTTGACTTTTGGGCGCCCTGGTGCGGCCCGTGCCGGCAGGTCGCGCCGGAGCTGGAAAAAGTCGCGGCCTCAAATGCCGGGAAGTGGCTGGTGGTCAAGATCAACACGGAAGCTTTGCCGAGCCTCGGCGCACAGTTCGGTGTCCAATCTATCCCGACGATGGCTGTTTTTACGCGCGGCAAAGAAGCCGCCCGCACGTCCGGCGCCCGCCCGGCGTCTGCGATTGAGTCTTGGGTCAAGGCGCATCTTTAGAGGACACCGAATGCACATTTTTTGGTATCTGCCGACGCAGGGCGATGAACGCTACCTCGGCTCGCCTGAAGGCCAGCGTGCGCCGACGTTTGCGTACCTGAAACAGATCGCCGAGGCAGTTGATGCCCTGGGCTATGAGGCCATGCTGATTGGAACGGGCGCGAAGCAGGACCCGTGGGTGATCGCGTCGGCCCTGATCCCCTCGACCAAGCGGCTGAAGTTTCTGATCGCCCACCGGCCGTCGCTGCTGCCGCCGGCGCTGGCGGCGCGGATGACGGCGACGTTCGACCATCTTTCGGGAGGGCGCGTTCTGCTGAACATTGTCGCGGGCGGCGGCTCGATGGAAGCCGATGGGGTCTTTTTAAATCATGACGAGCGGTACGCCCACACGGACGAATACTTGACCATCTGGCGGGCCTTGATGCGGGGCGAAAGCGTGACGTTCCACGGGGAGCATCTTCGGATTGCGAATGCCCGGCAGCAGTTCGGGCCGTATCAGCGTCCGTACCCGCTGCTGTACTTCGGCGGCTCGTCGCCTGCCGCGCTGGCCGTCGCGGCAAAGCATGTGGATGTCTACCTGACATGGGGTGAGCCGCCGGCGATGGTCGCCGAGAAGATCGCCGTCCTGCGGGCGCTGGCCGCCGCCGAGGGCCGGACTCTGCGCTTCGGCATCCGCCTGCATGTTATTGTCCGGGAAACGACTTCTGAAGCCTGGGCGGCGGCAGACCGGCTCCTCAGCCGCTTAGACGACGCGACACTGGCCGCGTCGCAGGCGGCGATTTCGCAGTCAGAATCGGAAGGCCAGCGGCGTCAGCGGGCGCTCCACGGGGGCCGTCGGGATGCTTTAGAAATTAGCCCGAACCTGTGGGCGGGCGTCGGGTTGGTGCGGGGCGGGGCCGGAACCGCGCTGGTCGGCGACCCGCAGACCGTCTATGCCCGGATGCAGGAGTACGCCGCGCTGGGGATTGACACGTTTGTCCTGTCCGGCTACCCGCATTTGGAGGAAGCCTACCGCTTCGCCGAAAGCGTCTTTCCGCTGCTTCCGGCGGCCTCAAACGGCGGCCCTGCCCCCAATGCTCCCGGCAATCCCGCCGACCGCGAGCGCGACCTGCTGATGCTCCCGCGCACCGGCTCCGGTACTGAGAACTTGACCGAACTGGTCAAGTAGCCGAACGATAATTTCCCGTCGTCGTGGCTGAAGCAGGTAAGGGCGAGCAGACGCCGGAAGTCCCCGCCGTGAACGGCAGGTCTGAGGGCCTTCGGCCAACCGCCCTGCGGGCGGAAGAACAAGAGGCCAATGAGCGGCAGCATTTTCGGTCGCAGACCGATTGGCGTCTGCGCCCCTAGACCTGCCGTTCACGGCGGGGACTTCCTCTCTACTTCCTCGCACCCTGTCCGGGCGTTTGCGGCCCCACCGTAATATTCGGAACAGCCATGGCCGTGTTGGACTGCAAGTACATCTTCTTGGCAGGGAAGTCCATAAGCACACGGTAGCCAGAAAGGATGTCCATGCCGAGCGTTGGCGGCAGGTTTTCAGAAACAGGCCGTACCGACAAAGGGAAATTCAGCAATACCAAATCACCTAAATCAAGTTCATCAACTGTAGAGAGAGTAACAGTAATGTTTCCATAGGCACTTCTGCTTCCCCGTTGCCGCTGTGCCTTCAGATGAATTTCTTTTCCCAGTTGGTCTGAAACGTGTGTGCCATCGGACCCGGTATCCAGAAGCAAATTCTCTTCGCCTTTCAGTCCGCTATTGACAAACCGGGCTGTGACGAACCATTTGTTGAAGTTAATCTGTGTGAGAGGTAGGGCGCTAGAGTAGGCAAACCCGGCCAAGCCTACCTGACCTTGCGACAGGTTGCCGGGAACGCAGATAATGAACTTGTGGGCCTGAGTGTCAAGAAGAATGGCGAATTGCTGCAAGAGGTTACTGCCCAAGATGCCCTGATAAGGGTTAACATCATGCCCAGTGGGCGATGGCGAGATGTCTTTGGCATCCAGCACAACGAGCAATAAATCTGTAAACCTGACGGTTCCCACTTTCAACACAGAAACCGTTGTCGTTGTGGCCTGCTTGCCCTTCCACAAAATCGGCTTGCCATCCGAGCCAATGCCAGGTTTGAGCGTCAGGTTCATCTGCTTGGCAAGTTTGGTACTGATGATACTGAATGTAGTGCCGGTGTCTGCCAGAAAGGTAACTGGCTGAATATCGTTAATGTTGACCGGGACCAGCGGTTGCCCGCCGTCAATCAACCCCAGCTTGAGGGGCGTATAATCTACTGGAAAGTCAAGCTGATGTTGCTGGTTGGGTTGCCCCTCTGCACGAACTGAGCCGCCATTGAAGCACAGTGCCACGAACAGCGGCAAGGCGATTAGGTAAACAATCTTAACGGTCGTTTTGAGCATAATGAACTTAGTGTAACAAACGGGCCTATGCTCTGTCAAGCCTGTTTTCGCGCCGAGCAGGTACAATGAAGGCAGAGGAAACAAAGCGTGGCTGTTGCAATGCGAGGCGGGGGCGGGGCGGGATACGGCGGACGGGAGAAGAAGCCGCTGAAGCCGGAGACGCTGGGGCGGGTGGCGCGGACGTTCCGGCCGTACACGAGGCAGGTGGCGCTGATCGCGGTGGCGGCGCTGTCGGCGGCGGGGCTGGGGCTGTTCCCGCCGTTTCTCCTCAAGGCCATCATCAACCACGGGCTGCTGGGGCGGAACATGGCGCTGGTGACGCGCGACATCGGCCTGACCCTGCTGGCGACGCTGGTATCCACGGCTTTGACGCTTTATTACGGCTACCTGAGCATTCTGGTCGGGCAGCGGATCATGCGCGACCTGCGGAACCAGCTTTATAAGCACTTGCAGGGGATGGCGCTGCGGTTCTTTGCCGACACGCGCACGGGCGAAATCCAGTCCCGATTGGCAAATGATGTCGGCGGGGTGCAGTCGGTCTTGAGTGACACGGCGGCGACGGTGCTGTCGAACGCCACTATTGTTATTTCTACCCTAGTCGCGATGATCTGGCTGGACTGGCGACTGACTCTGCTTTCGGTGGGCGTCCTGCCGCTGTTCGCCTGGGGCGGCAAGTGGGTGGGGGAGTGGGGCGCGGGCATCCGCAAAGAAGTCCAGACCCGGCTGGCGGACATGAACTCAACGATGCAGGAAACGCTGTCCGTGTCGGGCGTTTTGCTGTCCAAGACTAGCGGGCGGGCCACTCTCGCGCAGGCGAAGTTTGCGGGGGAGAACGACGGTTTGACTGACGCCCAGATCAAGCAGTCCATGGTCTTCCGGGTTTTTTTCAACCTGATCGGCCTGACGTTCTCTCTGACCCCGGCGTTAGTGTACTGGCTGGCGGCGGATTTAGTCGTTTCGCATGGCGATCATCACCTGTCGCTCGGCACGATTGTGGCGTTCACCGTGCTGCAAGCCCGGCTCTTCTTCCCGCTGACGGGCCTCTTGAACGTGCAGGTGGATGTCACCAGTGCGCTCGCGCTGTTCGACCGCATCTTTGAGTATTTGGACCTCAAGCAAGAGATCGTGGACGCGCCGGATGCAATCGCGCTGTCGCCCAGCCAGATACGCGGCGAAGTGGCATTCTCAAATGTGACGTTCCGCTACGATGAGGCGCAGGCCGCGCCGACGCTGGACGGGATTACGTTTGACGCAAGGCCCGGCCAGTTGATCGCTTTGGTCGGTCATTCAGGGTCGGGGAAGACGACGCTGACTTCGCTCATCCCCAGATTGTACGACGCGGACAGCGGGCGCGTCTTGATTGACGGCTTTGACGTGAAGCAGATCAAACTGGAGTCTTTGGGGCAGGCCATCGGGGTCGTGACTCAGGAAACCTACCTGGTCCATGACACCATCAAGACCAACCTGCGCTACGGCAACCCGGACGCCACCGACGCCGAGCTTGTCGCCGCCGCCCGTGCCGCCGCGATCCATGACCATATCGCCGGGTTGCCGGACGGCTATGACACGGTGGTCGGCGAGCGCGGCTACAAGCTATCCGGGGGCGAAAAGCAGCGGGTGGCGATTGCGCGGGCCATTCTCAAAAACCCGCGCATCTTGATCCTAGATGAAGCCACGTCGGCCTTAGATACGCAGTCCGAACGTCTCATTCAAGCCGCCCTGGTGCCGCTGATGGCCGGGCGAACGACGTTTGCCATCGCCCACCGGCTGTCTACGATTTTGGCCGCCGATTTAATCTTGGTGCTGGAACACGGCCATATTGTCGAGCGCGGCACGCATGAGGCTCTGCTGGAAGCGGGCGGCGCGTATGCCCGCCTGTATGCTGCCCAGTTTGAGGAAGCGTCGGGGGAAGAAGCAGTTGAAGAGATGCTGGCGGCGGTTTAGGGCGATTTCACGGGGCTGAACCCCCGTGCTTTGAAGTGCAATTCCCCGCCTCAGCACTGGCTACCCGGAGGGGCGCGGGCATCGGACTTATCTTGAAATCTTCGCCCGCGCAGGCGGGAGTTTGCTCTTTAAAGCACGGGGGTTCAGCCCCGTGAAGCTATCACTAGAGAGCCTCTAAACGCTCGGCCCGGCGGCCTTGATGGCTTCCGATACCTGCGGGAAGCGGGAGAAATTTTCGTGGAACCGGGCGGCCAGCGCCAGCGCGGCGGTATCGTACTCAGTGGGATCGGCCCAAGTCGAGCGCGGCTGAAGCAAAGCATCCGGGACACCGGGAACGGAGACGGGAATGTGCAGGCCGAACACTAGGTCGGTGACAGTCGGCGCATCGCGCAGGTCGCCGCGCAGGGCGGCGTGAACCAGGACACGGGTTTGGTCCAGCGCAATTCGGTGGCCGGTTCCATACGGCCCGCCGATCCAGCCGGTGTTCACTAAATAGCAGTCGGCGTTAAATTGGTCAAGCTTTTGGCCCAGCATTTCGGCGTAGCGCACCGGCGGCAGGGGCCAGAAGGGAGCGCCGAAGCAGGCGGAAAAGTTTGGCTCCGGCTCCGTGACACCCCGCTCTGTACCGGCGAGTTTACTGGTGTAGCCGCTGAGAAAATGGTACAGCGTCTGCTCGCGTGTCAGGCGGGAGATCGGCGGCAGGACACCGAAGGCATCGGCGGTCAGGAACAAAATCGTCTTTGGGTGACCGCCGATACCGGGGATGAGCGCGTTGGGGATGACCGTGATCGGATAGGCCGCCCGCGTGTTCTCGGTCAGCGAAACGTCGTCATAATCGGCGGTGCGCGTGTTGTCGTTCAGGACAACGTTTTCCAAGACCGTGCCGAACTGGATTGCGTCCCAGATCTCCGGCTCGGTCGCGCGGCTGAGCTTGACGCACTTGGCGTAGCAGCCGCCTTCAAAGTTAAAGACGCCGGTATCCGACCAGCCGTGTTCGTCGTCGCCGATCAATCGCCGCTCCGGGTCGGCGGACAAGGTTGTTTTGCCGGTTCCCGATAATCCAAAGAACAGCGCGGCAGACCCATCCACCCCAACATTCGCCGAGCAGTGCATGGGGAAGATGTCCGACTGCGGCAGCAGGTAGTTCAGCACCGTGAAGATGCTCTTTTTGATTTCTCCCGCGTATTCCGTCCCGCCGATCAGCCCGATCTTCTGCGTCAAATCCAGCGCAATCACGGTCTCCGAGCGCACCCCGTCGCGCACCGGGTCGGCCTGAAAGCTCGGCAGATCGAGCAGCGTAAACTGCGGCGTGAAGCCCGCGAGTTCCGCCGGGGTGGGGCGCAGAAAGAGCTGATGCGCGAACTGCGAGTGCCACGCATACTGGGTGATGATGCGGATTGCGAGGCGTGAACTGGCATCGGCTCCGGCAAAGCCGTTAAAGACAAACAGCTCGCGGCCCGCAGCAAACGCCGTCATCCTCTCCAACAGCCCGGCAAACTTCTCCGGCGGCAGCGCTTGATTGGTCTTGCCCCAGTCCACAAGATCGTGCGTTTCGCCGTCGTCTACTAAAAACTTATCTTTGGGCGACCGCCCCGTATACTGCCCCGTCCGCGCCGTCAATGCCCCAGTATCCGCAATCTGCGCTTCGCCGCGCCTTACCGCTTCCTCGGTCAGCTCCGGCACGGAAAGATTGCGCTGAAACGTTGCGCCATGTTCAGAAAGCAGAGCAAGAAGATCAAAAAAGACGGACATGGGCGGGCTGCTTTCGGGAGAATACTACTCGCTGACCATCAGGCGGCGGAGCTGGCTGAGGGCGCGGTTTTGCAAACGTGAAACGTGCATCTGGGAGATGTTGAGCTGTTTGGCGACTTCGGCCTGAGACATGTCTTTGAAGAATCGGTGAATAATAATGGCTCGCTCGCGCGGGTCGAGCGCTTCCAGAGCATAGTCCAAGTCGCCGAAAGCTTCCAGCGACAGCAGCGACTCGTCCTCCGCGCCGACAAACTCCGCCAAAGAAAGCGGGGCGCTGTCGGAGTCGTGCATCATTTTGGAATCAAGCGAGACCGTATCGTAAGCATTGCCCAGCTCAATCGCTTCGAGCGTTTCTTCTTCGGTCGCGCCGATGCGCAAGGCGACTTCCTGGATCGTCGGCGGCCGGCCGAGCTTCGAGCTTAACGCTTCCTGCGCTTTCGACGCAGTCTGGTTCAGCTCCTGCAAGCGGCGGGGGACCTTCAGGCTCCACGCTTTGTCGCGGAAGTAGCGGCGGATCTCGCCGACGATGGTGGGGGTCGCGTAGGTGGAAAACTTCGTGCCGCGCCCAGAGTCGAAGCGGTCAATCGCGTTGATCAGGCCAATGGTGCCGACTTGAATTAAGTCTTCCAAAGGCTCGCCTCGGTTGACGAACTTGCCTGCCAGGTAGCGGACCAGGTTCTGATGCATAACGACCAGGCGGTCGCGCATCTGGGTGTCGCGAGTGCGGGCGTAGCGGGCGAACAGGGTTTCAGCATCATCCTGTGTCCAGTCCGTCGCCTTTTTTTGTGTCATGAGGGTCATTCCGGTCCCAACATTCTAGTTGCAAATCGTCTGGGTCAAAGTTGTTTGGGGGCGTATTTAATCAGCAGAACGCGGGTTCCGGCCGGTGATGTTTCAATCTTGACTTCGTCTACCAAAATCTCCATCAGCAGTGCGCCAAGACCTTCCTGGTCAACGCCCGCTTCTTCCAGCAGTTTTGCTTCTTCCGTCGGTGCGGCCATGTTCTCGGCGGCGACATCGTCTTGGACTTCAATCGTCAGCGCATGCGGGCTTACGGTGCTGACAATGCGGATCGTCGCCGCGCCCGTCCCGGCCCGCTCGACCGCATGGGTGCAGGCTTCGCCGACGGCGAGGCGGACGTCTTCCACTTCGTCATAAGAAAACGGCATCCGGCTGGCAATCCCCAGCACGGCCAGCCGGGCTACCCCAACATACTCCGCGCGGCAGGGGATAACAAGCTGCACCGTCTCGGCGCGGGGGTTGTTATCGATATCCGAATCGGTCATAAAGTTACCCCTTCTTTCGCGGCGGCTTCAGATTCCGTTTCGTAGATATCGAAGATTTTGTTGAGGCCGGTGATCTCAAAAATTCGCTGGATACGCATTCCCGGCCCGACCAGCGCGAGGTTCCCGTCCGCTTCCCGCAGCCGCTTGAGGCCGCCGATGAGAACGCCGAGGCCGGTAGAATCTAGGTACTCAACTTTGGACAGATTGATAATGACTTTTGTAACGCCCCGCTCGGCAATCTGCACCAGGTCCTGCTTAAGCTGCGGGGACGTGTAGACATCCACTTCGCCTTCAATGTCTAAAATGCAGGCTGTTTCGCTGGGAGTGCGGCTGTTCATCGTGAGGTTCATATGATCTCCTTGGATATATTCTTACGCTGAGTTACGCCGGATCAAGAGGCGGTATAGGATCAACGGGCGGTACATGGTCTTTGGACAATTCCGACAAAATCAGCTCGGCCCGCCGCTTCAAGTCGTCCACCGTCTCGCTCATCTGCTTAGGGGGCGACGGGCGGCGCACCAGCAGGCCGATGATGAGGCCCGTCAGCGCACCCGCGCCCATGCCGGCGGCGACAAACGTTCCTAAAGTAAACATTCCTAACTGGGGGCGTTCCGGGTTGGTCATAGTCAAGAACTAAATCCGGCGCTGAATGGTCGCGCCGCCAAGCACCGTTTCGCCGCTAAGATCGTACAGAACCAAAGACTGGCCGGGCGTCACGGCCCGCAGGGGCGTATCGAAACGGACGACAAGCTCGCCGGGCTTCGCGCCTTCTTGTACCGTTGCGGCCACAGGTTCCATGTTGTAGCGTATTTTCACCAGGACAGGCAGCGATTCCTGCACGCCGGCAAGGCCGACCCAATTAATATCGTCGGCGACTAATCCGTCCGCCAGCAAGTCCTCGTTGCCGCCCACCGTGATGGTGTTTGTCTCGGCGTTGATGTCTACCACATACAGCGGGATGGGGGAGCCGACGTTGACGCGCTTCCGCTGACCGATGGTATAAAACGCGATGCCGTCATGCGCCCCGCGCCGCCGCCCGCTCGTGTCTACAATATCGCCCGCCTGCACCGTTTCCGGCGCACGGTCCGCGAGAAAGTCCGTGTACGAGCCGCCCTGGACAAAGCAGATTTCCTGCGAGTCAGGCTTGTTTGAGACGGCCAGCCCCAATTCCGCCGCAATCGCCCGCGTCTCGGCCTTGTTTGCGACTGCGCCGAGCGGCATCATCGTGTGTGCCAGTTCGTCCTGGGTGAACCGATACAGCGCGTAGGTCTGGTCTTTGTCCCGGTCTAAAGCGCGGCGCAGGGTCCAGCGGCGCGTGTCTTCGTTGAACTCCGTGCGGGCATAGTGGCCGGTCGCCAGAAACTCCGCGCCTAGCCCTCGCGCTTTTGCCATGAGCGCATCGAACTTGACGTAGCGATTGCAGTTGACGCACGGGTTCGGGGTCCGCCCACGCTTGTACTCGGCCACAAAGTTATCAATGACTTTCTCGGCGAAGAACTCCTTGAAGTTCAAGACGTAGTGCGGGATGCCGAGCTTCGCGGCGACGCGACGGGCATCTTCGACTGCGCCAAGCGAGCAGCAGCCTGCACCCTTCGTTTCGGTCGCGCTTTCCTGCCAGATCTGCATGGTGATGCCGAGAACATCGTAGCCCTGACGCAGCAAGAGGCCCGCCGCCACCGATGAATCCACGCCGCCGCTCATCGCCACTACAACTGTCTGCTTCGTTGTCATCTGTTTCAACTTCTCTAAGCCGCCAAACGCGCCAGCGCTTTGGCGTAAATCTTTGTGGCCCGGATGAGATGGTCCACCGGCCAGCATTCGTCTTTCTCGTGCGCCCCGCCGTCGCTCATGTCCTGATCCGGGAAATTGGCGCCGAAGGCAACGCCTTTGGTCATCGCGCGGGCGTAAGTGCCGCCGCCCATGGTTTTGGGTGCGGCCATGTCCCCAGTCTCATCTCGGTAGACTTGTAGGAGAGTCGCCACCAGCGGGTCGTCCTGCGGCACATACAGAGAGGGCCCATCGGTCAAGGCTTCCAAAGCCCAGCCGGTGCCGTCAATGCCTGCTAATAAACACGCGCGGAGCGTCTCTGAGTTCCAGGTCACGGGATAGCGGATGTTGAACGTCAGCGCCGCCCGATCGCCGCCGATTTCCGCGACGCCGAGATTGCATGTCAGCGGCCCGGCGATGTCGTCCTGCCCGGCGATGCCTAATTTTTCGCCTTTCGTGTCTGCCGCCCATTTCGCGATCTGCTCAATGACCGTCACTTGGTCTTCCTGATGGTCCAGCATCAGCAGGGCGTCGCACAGCACCGCGACGGCGTTGACCCCGTTGTCAGGGGTGCTGCCGTGAGCCGAGATGCCTTTTGCGACCACATGCAGTCGGTTGTCGTCGCCGATTTCTTCCGTGGTGATGCCGACAATCGCGTTCAGCCGAGCCGCCGCAGCCGCGCGGGGCAGGGAGCCTTCGAGAAACGCTTCGGCGGTATCCGGGACCATGTTGGGCCGCTCGCCGCCGCGCAGCGACACAATATGGATGCGCTCGCCTTCGGGCCAGGCGGACCGGGTTAAGACCGCGTTTGCGATGCCCTTTTCGGCATAGACCAGCGGGAACATGGCATCGGGCGTGAACCCTGTGACGGGCATTTCCTCATGCGCGAAGTAGTATTTGACGCAGTTAAAGCCGCTTTCTTCGTTTGCGCCGAGTATCAGGCGAACCCGGTGCGAGAGCGGCACGCCGCAGGCTTTCAGTGCAGCAATCGCCCACAGACCCGCCATTGCCGGGCCTTTGTCGTCGCTCGCGCCGCGTGCGTAAATCTTGCCGTCCGCAATTTCCGCCCCGAACGGTGGGTGCGACCAGCCGGTTCCGGGGGGAACCACGTCCACATGCGCGAGAACCCCGACAATCGGGGCGTCCTCGGCGACTCCCGGCGCTGACCACTGGGCATGGGCGGCGTAGCCGTCTACGTTTTTCGTCGTCAGCCCCAGCGCGGCGGCGGTTTCCAAAGCGTTGTCCAGCGCCTGCCGGGTTTCGATCCCGAACGGTGCGCCGGGCGCGGCGTCGCCTTCCACACTGGGGATACGCAGGAGCGCCTGGGTCGTTTCGACAATCTCCGAACGGTGCGCGTCTAACCACGCGGAAAGCTGGGCGTCGGTCTGGGTGTAGTTATCCAAAAGAGTTTCTTTCGCCGGGGAAGTGATGCCTAATGATTATCCATAAAAAGCGGCCCGGCGTCAATGCCGAATGACCTACCGCAGAGTGACGATTATCGCTTCCGGCGGGCGGAGCAGCCGGATCGGAACTGCTGAGCCTTCGATGCCCCGGCTGACAAGGAGTGTCCGGCCGTTTGCAGTTCGCCGCCCCGCCCAGGTGACGGCGCTGCCGGGCGGCAGGTGCGGATGAATCCAGCGGTGCAGGGGCCGGCTGACCCAGTCCAGCAGCATCATCTGGCCGCCGTGCGTGTGGCCGCACAGCACGGCGAGCGGCGTTCGCCCCGGTAAATAGACGGCGTCGGGATTGTGCGACAGCACCAGCCGGGGCGTCTCCGGCTGGACCTCATCAAAGTCTGCGTACCAGTCCACTTGACCCGCCGCATTTTTGTACTGCGCGGGAGTCTGGTACGCTTCGGGGTCGTAATAAACGCGCGACTCCTGCAAATCATCCAGCCCGACAATCAAGACTTGCTGCCCGTGTACTGTCACCGCCGCCGCTTGGTTCTTGAGAACCACGACGCCCGCTTCTTCCAAATACGCCGTCACCGGCCGGCAGTCGCCGCCGAAGCTGGTGTAGTCGTGGTTGCCCAGCACAGCGTACATCGGCACGCCGAAGCCCGTAAGCATGTCCAGACAGGGCCGGAGTAGGTGCAGATAGCTTGGCTCTTCGTCAACATAATCGCCGCCGAGTAGCACCAAGTCAAACGGCCTTGCAGCGTGTTCCTGGCGCAAACGCCCCATTTTCGCGGCCAGGGCGCGAGGCCGACTGAACCGGCCTAAATGCCAATCTGTGAGCAGTAAAACGCGCACCGGCGTCTTGAAGCCATTTTCGGGGTCCGCAACATCGTGCCGCGTCATGTGCAGGTGGGACGGCTCCAGCCACCAGGCATAGGCGGCCAGCAGGCCGAGCAGAAAACCGAGCAGTTTTGGGAGGTGCCGGGGCATAAGATAATTTGGAACCGGCACTGGAAGTGCCGGTTTCCTGCTTCCGCTCCGCCAGCCGCGCCTTGATCGCCGCCTCGAAGCCGTTTTCCGTCGGCTCGTAGTAGGGCTGGGTTTGAACGCCTTCCGGCAGGTACTCCTGCGCGACATAGCCGCCGGGGTAGTCATGGGGATTAAGATACGGTGCGTCGCCTTTTGCGGCCCGTCCCGTCCCGCTGCGGCTGTCGCGCAGATACTTCGGCACGGGATTGGCCCGCTTGGTCTCGACATCCGCCAGCGCCCGCTTCAGGCCAAGATAAATTGTACGACAAATAACTAGAGCGTATCTCATGAATGATTGAGGTTGTATCAATCGCCTTTTTCATGCTGTTCCAAGCGGCGGGTAGAGAGTAATGCCGCTGTTTGCAAGCAGTGAATTTCAGTGCATCTGTACCCTGCCGTTATTTATGAGATGAGCTCTAGCAAAATGATACTCTGCGTCATTTTAGTCCGCGTCTAGCTCTCGCAAGCGCGGGTTTTCGACAAACCTTGTTGCGACTTTGAGGGCCTCTCTGATGAAAGCGATTGTCTCGCCATACTCGACCTGATCGGCCGGCTCGCTCACATGGCCGGTACCGCGAGCTGCCCAGGCCCGGTCGATTAGCAGCCTCCATCGAGGCTCCAATGCCGTCATCGCCCACGCGACCCCAGCACGCTTGGAATGAATTTCACCCGTCTTCATGGTCATGAGCATACGGCAGAAATTAAAGACGGCGTATGGCTGTCCGAAACGGCTGTTCCAGAAGGGATCAGCGAATTCGCGGACGATGCGGGCCATGTCGGCTAAGACTTCTTGCCTGAGTGCTTCGGGAGAAATGGAATTGACGAGTGAGTAAGGCGGCGGACCCTCCACCACAATCCCCCGTTCGCGAAGTGCCCATCGGGCCACTAGCGTGTTGTCGTGGTTCTTCCGCTCCAAGTATGTGCTCCCATTGTCGAGATACCAAAGGTCAGTCGGTGGGGCATCTGTCGGCCAAAGCAGGTTTCTAGGAAAGTAGCTGCCCTCCAGGCTGGTTTCCCAATGCCCTGGCGGGAGCTCTCCACGCGGCGTCGGGCAGTCCGGACGGTAGCGCCCGCCCAGCGAGAAGATATCGGCGTGAACCTGATTAATGGCCTGAACCTGCTCATCGGTCAGATCCGTCTCGATGACAACGATGAAGTCGACATCGCTGCTCTGGTCGAAGTCGCCGACTGCGAGTGAACCCTGAATATAGACTCCGGTAAGGTTAGCCCCGAGTGCTGCCGCCACTCGGTCCCTGAATTCTCGAAGAAGACCATTGAGATTTGGATAAGGGGTCGGCGACGAATACATAGGAAGCGATTATACCACCCCCTGCCGTTTCTATGACAGTACTGGCAGGCACTCATCAGTGCAATGTTCCCACTGGACCTTGCGAGGACCTCGTACGCCAAATAGTGAGCAAAAATCTGCGCCATTTAATTCAGAACTTAACACCCAAAGCAGAAGCACCGACCAATGGACATCGAAAACCATATCGAGAACCCAAGTTGCGTTTCTCCAAAGCCAGTTAGAGTAAATTCTATTTCTGACAGCCGTTTTGCGTTTACAGCCGTACCGAGAGAACGAGAAACGCAACTTGTATTAAGCTTCTGTTTTGCGGTATTTGTCCCGGCCTTTCAAGGCCGGGCTAATGAAGCACAGAAAGCCCCTCCGGGGCTGAGGAAAAGAGTGGAGAAAACACCGGATTACTTTTTCACAATTACTTAAAAGGTTCGTTTTAGGGCGCAGCAACCAGTCTGAAACTCTTTACCTTTCCTTTAGCGAAGGGCGGTGAGGAACGAACTGGGGTAGATTGCCTTCTACTCAAATTTCTTTCGCCGCTCGGCCAGCCGCGTCTTAATGGCCGCCTCGAAGCCGTTCTCCGTCGGCTCATAGTACGGCTGTGTTTGGACGCCTTCCGGGAGATATTGCTGCGGAACGTAGCCGCCGGAGTAGTCGTGGGGGTTCAGGTACGGCGCGTCACCTTTCGCTGTTCTTCCGGTTCCACTGCGGCTGTCGCGCAGATGCTTCGGGACGGGGTTGGCCCGCTCGGTCTCGACATCCGCCAATGCCCGCTTGAGGCCGATGTACGACGCTTTGGATTTCGGCGCGGACGCGAGGTATGTCACAGCCTGCGCGAGATTAAGCTGGGCTTCCGGCAGGCCGACATATTCAACTGCATGGGCGGCGGCGTTCGCGATGAGCAGGCCCATCGGGTCGGCATTGCCGACGTCTTCCGAAGCGAGGATGACGAGGCGGCGGGCGATAAAGCGGGCGTCTTCCCCGGCGGACAGCATCCGGGCTAAATAATACAATCCGGCGTCGGGGTCGGAGCCGCGAATGGATTTGATGAACGCCGAGATCGTATCGTAGTGGGTGTCGCCGGTCTTGTCGTAGGTCAAAGCCCGCTGCTGCAAGGCTTCCTCGGCAATCGCTTTTGTCACCCGCCGCACGGCGTCGGCCTTGCGCGATTCAGGCCGGGTCGTCGTCGCTGCAAGCTCTAAGGCGTTCAGCGCTGTCCGGGCGTCGCCGTTGGCTTTGTCTACCAGATGGGTGCGGGCATCGGGTTCCAGCACGATCCGCAGGCTGCCGAGGCCGCGCTCGTCATCCGAAACCGCCCTGTCTAAAAGTGCGCCGAGCTGCTCATCAGACAGTGACTCAAACGTAAACACGCGGGCGCGGGACAAGAGGGGGGCGTTGACTTCAAAGTAGGGGTTCTCGGTGGTCGCGCCGATCAGCACGACGGTCCCGTTCTCGACATGGGGCAACAGCGCGTCCTGCTGAGACTTGTTGAACCGATGAATCTCGTCAATGAACAGCACGGTCTTCTTGCCGTACATCCGCCGCCGCAGCGCCGCCGCTTCGATAACTTTTCGCAGGTCGGGAATGCCCTGCGTCACCGCCGAAAAGTTCTCAAAGTGGGCCTGGGTCCGGTGGGCGATGATCCCTGCCAGCGTACTTTTCCCGACTCCCGGCGGCCCGAAAAAGATCACCGAAGTCAGCGCGTCTTCCTCAATTGCCCGCCGGAGCAGGCTGTCCGCGCCGAGGATGCGAGGCTGCCCGACAAAGTCTTCCAAAGTCTGGGGCCGCATCCGGGCCGCCAGCGGCGTGTTCGGGGCGGTTTCCGGCGCAGGCGGCGTGTCATCAAACAAATCCATGTGCTTATTGTAGCACATGGGGCGGCTGACGGACAGGTGTGGAAGCTCTGATGCGCCCGATAATCTTGCTCAGGGAAAACGGTATTGTCACGACAACAAAGCTTAAGGCAAAAAGGCTGACCACGGCTTTCGGCAAGCCGGGCAGAAGACTCCTCAACTGGCCGGCCAGTCCGCCCCAAGATAGGGGGCGGCTGACAACGGACAGTATCAGAGTCCCAATAACGATCCCAAATGGAATCACCGTCATTAGAAGCACCGCCCAGCCGATGCCGGCAAGATGCTGATACGCAATGTTCGGCGGCTCTGTCTTCAACAGCAAAAAGAGGGTGAGCATCGAGCCAAGCACTGAGAAGCCAAACCCGATCCTGCCGAACGTCGTCAACAGAGCCGGATGAAGGAGGCAGTAACGGAGCCAGGTCGGCAGAGAATAAAACGAGGCTGTCGGCCCTTGCAGCAGACGCACAAAGACGGTGCTGCTGAGGAAGCCGCTGAAAAACACCAGCGCGAAAACAAGCGTCGTAAACAGCAGCGCCAAAAATGGGAACAGGATTCTTCGATTGGCCGGCATGAGGCTATGCCTTTCTGCTTGTCGTGCAAACTGGGTACACTCACGGCATGAACGAGGACATGCTTTCGCTGTTTGCCGATGAGACTCCTGCTTTACCCCCGCCGCCCCTGCCTCCGTCGTGGCTTGACGCGCTCGGTTCCGAATTCGAGAAGCCGTACTGGGCCAAGTTGCAGGCGTTTGTGGCAGAAGAACGGCGTCTGGCGGCGGTGTTTCCGCCCGAAGCCGACGTGTACTCGGCGTTTCAGTTGACCCCGCTGGAAGAAACGCGCGTTTTTCTTCTGGGCCAAGACCCGTACCACAATACGGGGCAGGCGCATGGGCTATGCTTCTCCGTTCGGCCCGGCATCGAGACCCCGCCGTCACTGGCGAATATGTACCGTGAGCTGCGCGATGACTTGGGCTGCGCTGTCCCAAATAACGGCTATTTGGTGCCGTGGGCGAAGCAGGGGATACTCATGCTGAACGCTGTCCTGACGGTCCGGGCGCACATGGCGAACTCGCACAAGAACAAGGGCTGGGAGACGTTCACCGACAGTGCGATTAAGGCCGTGAATGCCCGCGAGGAGCCGGTCGTGTTCGTGCTGTGGGGCGGCTACGCTCAGAAGAAGCTGCCGCTGATTAATACAACCCGCCATACCGTCATTCAGTCCGTGCATCCGTCGCCGCTGTCCGCCCGGAACGGCTTCTTCGGCAGCCGCCCGTTTTCCCAGATCAACGCGGCGCTAAAGGCGCACGGCACCGAAGAAATAGACTGGCAGATCCCCAATCTTTAGCTGTTTTCGCGCCAGGGGTAGAAGTTATAGACGAGGCCACGCCACTGCCCGTGGGCTTCGAAGAAGGCATGGACTTCTTTGTCGGTAACGGGGCGGCCTAGCTCCTGCGACAGCGCAGCGCGGGCGACGGAGTCGGAATTGACGTGGGCGGGCTTGCCGAGATAGAGCATTAGACACGCCGCGCCGTAAGGGCCGATGCCGGGCAGGGACAGCAGGCGTTTTCGCAGATCGTCCGCCGGAAGGTCTGCGGCCTGCCAGGCTTCCAAGTCTAAACTGCCCTCGGCAACAGTGGTCGCAACGGCGTGAACGTAAGCCGCTCTGTATCCCATTCTGGCTTTGGCGGCAAAGTCGTCCAGCGGCACGGCAGCGATTTGGGCGGGGGTGGGGAACGTCCGGCCTTCGGCGCCGAACTCGGTGACAAGCCGGGCGGTCATGGCGATGGTTTGCGCCCAGGTCGTGTTGGTTGTGGCAATGACTTTGACAGCGTCTTCCCAAAGTGTTGGGCTGCGGAGCAGGCGGCCGCGTTTATATTCGGCGAGGGGGGTAAGCTCCGGGTGGGTGCGGCAGTAAGTGTGGAACTCATCCAGCGGCAGGTCAAGCTGTAGCATCCGCCTGACCTGAGCCGTTGCTTCTTCGGGATTGTGGCTTGTTTCGGTGCGGACGGACACGCTGCTGTCAGCGGCGCTTATTTCCAGCGCCGCAACGCTTCCATCGGCGAAGGCTTCAGTGCGTAAAAGCGTCTGCGTGTCTTCGTGCCAGACAAACGGCAGCAGCCGGCGCCAGCCGTGGGCGGAGACTGTCTCGGCGAATGAAAAGTCAGCAGGCGTGGGGATGACAAGCTCCATCGGCCTACTCCGCCCCGCGCAGGAACTCGAAAGAAGAGCGCAGGCAGTCGAACGGGTCACGGCGGCAGTCGTCCTGCTCAACCGCGTACCACTCGACGCCCGCCGCCGCGCAGGCGGACAGCAGGTGCGCCCAGTCTAAGTTGCCTTCGCCGACCGGGGCCATGACCGCCTCGCGTCCGAACATTTCTTTGTCTTTGACATGGATAACCGGGACACGCCCCCGGCACTGCTCGATCAAGCGCTCCGGGTTCAGCCCGGCGTGAGTCGCCCAGTAGACATCTATCTCTAAATGAAAGTCGGGGCCGCCCTGTTCCATAAACGTCTCATAGAGAGTCTTGGCGCTGCCTTCGGCGCGGGCGAACTCAAACGCATGGTTGTGGTAGCCGAAGCGTATTCCGGCGTCTTTAAGCCGCGCGATCACCGGCAGCGCGTCTCGAACAAACGCCGCGTAGCCGTCGGCTCCCAACGCTTGATACTCCCCCGGCAGGCTGCCGATCGCTGTGAAATCACAGCCGAGCGTTTGATGAAACTCGATTTCTTGCACCGTGCGGTCCCGGAGATCGTTCCAGGAACGATGGGTTGCGATGCAGACAAGGCCGGTGTCATCGAGCATCCGCCGGGCGTCCGCCGCCGAGACTTCGGGCAACTCGCCGGCCATCGCCGACACCCCAGAGACCTGCACGGCGCGGTAGCCGATGGCGCTGATCTTTTGCAGGGTTTCGGCAAAGCCTGCCGCCGTTTTCGTGAAGTCGCGCACCGTGTAAAGCTGGGCGGCAAGCTGGGTTATGTCTGGCATGGGTTTCTCTGCGGAACTCCCGAAGGCCCCTGTGCATTTTCACCTTGAGGCACACCGAAATGTCACTAAAAATTTCTGTTTTGGACCTGTCCCCGGTTTCTTCCGGCATGACGGCGGCGCAGTCCATTCATAATACTCTGAATTTGGCCCGGCACACCGACAGTCTCGGCTTTCACCGCTACTGGCTGGCGGAGCATCATAACATGCCGGGCGTGGCGGGATCTTCGCCTGAAATCCTGATCGGGCAGGTCGCCCGCGAAACATCGAAAATGCGAGTCGGCTCCGGCGGCATCATGCTGCCGAACCATGCGCCGCTCAAAGTCGCGGAGTCGTTCCAGACCTTAGAAGCGCTGTTTCCCGGACGCATTGACCTCGGCATCGGCCGGGCGCCGGGCAGCGACCCGCGTACCGCGCTGGCGCTGCGCCGGTCCAGCGAGACGGCGGAACTGCCGGAGCAGCTTGCGGACCTTTTTGCGTTTGCGGGCGGGCAGTTCCCGGCAGGGCATCCGTTCCAGTCCGTCGCTGCCGTTCCCTTCGGCGTTCGCCTGCCGCCGGTCTGGCTGCTCGGCTCCAGCGACTACAGCGCCCAGGTCGCCGCCGCCCTCGGCCTCGGCTTTGCGTTCGCCCACCATATCAACCCCTACGGTGCGGAGGAAGCGATGCGCTTGTACCGGGACAACTTTGTGCCTTCGGAGCAGGGGACGGAACCCGAAGCCCTTGTCACCACATCGGTGATCTGTGCGGACACCGATGCCGAGGCGGAAGAACTGGCGGCGTCGTTTGATCTGGCCTGGCTGCGCCTGTATGCCGGCCGCCCGTCCGTGTTTCCCAGCCCCGAAGAAGCGGGTGCCTATCCATACACCGCCGCCGAACGCGCTCAAATCCAAGCAACCCGCGCCCGGCTGATCCTCGGCAGCCCGCAGACGGTTCGGGCCAAGCTGTGCGGGCTTGCCGGCAGGACGGGGGCCACCGAGATCATGGCGACGACCTTCGTGCATACCCACGAGGCACGGAAGCATTCGTACACGCTTCTCGCGGAGGCGCTCGGCGGCGCGGGCTAAATCCAAAAACAAACCCCCGTCGCAGCAGAAACTGTAACGGGGGTTGATTTTCGTAAAAGCGGGGATGACGAGACTTGAACTCGCGGCCTCTGCCGTGACAGGGCAGCGCTCTAACCAATTGAGCTACACCCCCAGTTTAAGAGCTGAGTAGAGTGCGCTTTCACGTTCAAGACTATACCCGGCGGCAGTCGGGATTGTCAAGAGGCTCGCGAATTTCTTTTAAGAGCGGCCTGCCGCCTTCCGCGCTCTTTGGACCGCGCCTTCCACGGGAGACGCCTGTGGCGCGGTGATAATCGCAGGCGGCGCAAAGCGGCGCAGGGAGCAGGCAAATACGTCAGTCAGCGCGTCGCCTGCCGACCAGAGGCCGCCAATCTGCACCACGGGAAACGGCTCATGCGCGTCGGCGAAGAGCCGCCGCGTGACGCCCTGTACAAGCTGAGCCAATGTTCCGCCTGCTCGCATGAGCAAGGCGCGGGCCACCGGGTCGGCGTCGGCGGACGCCGCTTCGGCCACCACGCGCGACAGTCCGGCAATCCGAACGCGGCTGATGCCGCCGCCGTAGACGCCAGGAACAATCTCCGAAAGCGAGGCAAGTCCAAGCGCGGGCAGAACGCGCTCGGTCAGGGTTGTCGTCGGCCCCGTGCCGTCGGCAGCAGACAGCACGGCGGCGATAGCCCCGCGCCCAATCCCGTACCCGCTGCCGCCGTCGTCAATTAGGTAGCCGTAGGCTCCAGTGCGATGCGTTTCTCCGGTCGCATTCTCGCCGTAAGCCGCCGAGCCGGTTCCGGCAATCACGATGACGCCGGGGTCGCCGCCAGTCGCCCCAGTCAGCGCAATGACGTAGTCAGGCTCCACCGTGATGTGGGCATTCGGAAATGCGGCTTGCAGGCCGTGTGCAAACTGCATCCGGCGGTCGGCATAAGACCAGCCGGCGACGCCCGCACAGACCGACACGACTTCGGCGCGGCTCCCACCCGCCTGTTGCAAAGCCGCATCCGCCGCTGCCAGTGCATTGGTCAAGGCTTCCGGAGGAGATACGGTGGCTAAATTGCACGCGCCCGCCGTGCCGCTCCCGGTGATGCTGCCCGACAGACCCGCCACTGCCGCGCGGGTCTGTGTCCCGCCGCCGTCTAAGCCTAACACACAGCCCGTCATGCCGGCGCCCCGCGCAGGTGGCTTGTGTCGTTCAGAAAGACAACCCGGCTGTCCGTCAGCGAATGGAAATCAAGCCGGCTTAATGAGGCGTTGTCCAGGTGCAGCCGCAGCAGGGTCGGCATCGGTGCCTGCAAGGCTTCCAGCACCAGCGCACGGGCCGAGCCGCCGTGGCCGACCAGCAGTACGGTTTCGTCGGCTCCGGGGTGGGCGGCAAGGATGGTTTGAAGGGCTTCCACGCTTCGCAGGCAGACCTCCGGCCAGGTCTCGCCTTCCGGCACGACCGCTTCCAGCACCCGCAGCGTGTGGTACTGATGCCACAGCTCGCCCCAATCGCGCTCTAAATCTTCGCGCGTCAGTCCTTCCCAGAGGCCGTAGCCTTTCTCGCGCAGGCCCGGCAAGGTCTGAACGGGCAGCCCGTGCGGTGCGGCGACGGTTTCGGCAGTTCGGACGGCCCGCGAAAGCTCGCTGGAATAGATTCCCGCCAGTTTCGTCTTTCCTAACCGCTCGGCCAGCTTTGCCGCCTGCGCTTCCCCGTCTGCGCTCAGGCCGATGTCGGTCCAGCCCTGCACCCGCCCGATCTTATTCCATTCCGTCTCGCCGTGCCGCGCCAGCAGTATACGAGTCAAGATAAGACTTTCTCCAAAAATTGTATAGAAACTCTGTAAGATTCCCCCCAGCCCCCAATAATGGGGGAGCATGATAGGAGAGGGCCAGAGCCGTTCTTACTCTGACTCCCCCATTATTGGGGGCTAGGGGGGAGTTCTTGCGCAGTCGCTAATGTGTATCTCTTAGCGCACCTGGGCGCCGGGAAGGACGGCGTCGGGGTCGGCGGGGTGGAGCAGGATGGCGTGGCCTTCGGCGTCGGTGGCGGCCATGAGCATTCCCTGGGACTCGAAGCCGCGCAGCTTGCGGGGGGCGAGATTGGCGACGACGACGATTTTGCGTCCGGGCAGGCTTTCAGGCGCGTAGGACTCGGCGATGCCGGCGAGGATCTGCCGGGGCGCGTCTTCGCCGATGTCTACGGTGAGGCGCAGCAGCTTGGTTGCGCCTTCGACCCGGTCGGCGGTCCTAATTTCGCCGATTTTGAGCTGCACTTTGGCGAAGTCGTCAATCGTGATCGTCGGCGCCTGCGGGGCGGCGGCAGTTTCGGTGAGTATCGGCGGCGGGGGAGGCGTTTCTTCCATTTTTGGCTTGGTTTCTTTCTTTACGTCAACTTTTGTGTCAATCTTTATGGCATGATTTATGGCAATGCGCGGAAAAATGGGCTGGGCTTCCTCCGTGCGTGTGCCGCTGGGCAAGCCGCCCCAACTGGTTTCGGCGCTCCAATCGGAAAGCGGCGCGTCGCCGAGGCCAAGCTGGCGGCGGATGACGCCCGCCGTGTGCGGCAGGAACGGGGTCAAATAGGCGCCGGCAATGCGCGTCGTTTCAAGTGCGGCATACAGCGCATCGGCGACGCCTTGCGCGTCACCCGCTTTGTGCAGCTTCCACGGGGCGGTCATGTCAATCTCGCCGTTGCCGGCATCAATGAGCTTCCAGATCGCCGCTAATGCTCCGGCAGGGTCAAGCGCCAGCATCGCCCGCTCCACATCCTGCGTGGTTTCGCGGGACAGCGAGGCGAGGGCGCCGTTTGCTGTCCGTTCGGCGCTGCCGGTCGGCACAACGCCGCCCGCGTACTGAGCCAGCATTTTCAGCGTGCGGTTCAGCAGGTTGCCGAGCTTGTTGCACAAATCGGGATTGTAGCGCTTCTCCACCAAGTTGTCTACCGAAAACTCGGCATCCGACGTGAACGAAATGTCGCGCAGCAAATAGTAGCGCAGGGCGTCTTTGGCGACTTCTTCGTCCGCGCCGCTGCGTTCGACAATCTGTGCGACGACTTCCTGCGGGGTCGGGATATTGCCTTTGGATTTCGAGCCTTTTTCGCCCCCGATCAGCCACCAGCCATGCCCCAGCACTGTTTTTGGCAGGGGCAGGCCGAGACCCATGAGCATGGCGGGCCAGAGCGTTGCATGAAACCGGGTGTAGATCTCCTTGCCGACGAGATGCACGTCGGCAGGCCAGACGGTGTCCCATACGGCGTTGTCCGGCCACCCCGTCGCCGAAAGATAGTTGATGACGGCATCAAACCAAACGTAAATCACTTGGCTATCGTCGCCCGGCACCGGGATGCCCCAGCCGGTGTTCCGCCGGGAGATCACGATGTCCCGCAGGCCGCTTTTGATAAACGCCAGCACCTCGTTCCGGCGCGTGTCCGGCTGCAAGAACTCCGGGTGCGCGTCAATGTGCGCGAGCAGCCGGTCGCTGTAGGCGGACAACTTAAAGTAATAATTGTCTTCGGAAACCCACTCGACCGCTGCGCCGCTTTCTTTGGCCCGGCCGTCCTCCACTTCGGAGTCCAGGAAAAACGTCTCGTCGCTAACCGAGTACCAGCCTTCGTACTTGCCCGCATAAATATCCCCCTGCGCCTGCAAGCGTCGGAAGACCTCGGCGACAATGGCGGCATGGCGCGGCTCCGTCGTGCGGATAAAGTCATCGTTCGAGATGTGCAGAAATTGCCAGCAGTCCCGGTAGCGCTGCGAGACGCTGTCGGCAAAGCGCTGAGTCTCAATTCCCGCGCTTGCCGCCGCCGCCGCGACTTTGGGCGCGTTCTCGTCGGTGCCGGTCAGAAAGA
The DNA here is from genome assembly GCA_964236795.1 of uncultured Armatimonadales bacterium. Lineage (GTDB taxonomy): Bacteria > Armatimonadota > Armatimonadia > Armatimonadales > Capsulimonadaceae > JANXMY01. The sequence continues at coordinate 62,576 of CAXSFV010000014.1, forward strand.
ACGTCTTATCGCCGCGCAGCCGGTGAAACCGGGCAATGGCATCACACAGTAGGGTCGTCGTCGCCGAGCCGATATGAGGAACACCGTTGACGTAGTAGATCGGCGTCGTGATATAGAAAGTTTGGTTGAAAGTCTTGTCCGTGGGCAAATTAGGGTCCTGTGCTGAGAGAATGAGCCTCAGTTCACGGGGCTGAGCCCCCGTGCTTCAAAATGCAATTCCCCGCCTCAGCACTGGCTACCCGGAGGGGCGCGGGCATCGGACGCGCGTCACGATCTTCGCCTGCGCCCTCCGGGTCTGCCAGTGCAGAAGGCAGGGAGCTTGCAGCTTCAAAGCCCTGCCGCTCAGGGCAGGGACGCTTTCGGTGCAATCTCTGTAGAATGCCCCTATGTTACCTGATTTCAACGGCAAGAAAAAAGGCCCGGCGCATCATGCGCCGGGCCTTCCTCAGTGATAGCTACATATTCTTCATCAGGCGGGCGGTGATTTCTTTCAGCTCGCCCATGTCGAACGAAGGAATGCCGGACGCCGGGGCCGGCGGCAGGTCGGCCAGCGGATGGCCTGGAATGGTGCCTTCGCGCACTTCCAGCGGCTGACCGTCTTCCGGGTGCGTGCCGTTGAAGACCTGAGCGAGATGCGTGTAATCGTCCGCGCTGAAGCGATACAGCGAGCGGTGCATCCCCTTCTCGATGAACTCGCGGCATTCGGGAATCTTGTCCGTGCGGATGTCCGGGATGGGCAGCATCTTGGGAACATCCACGCCGGTCATCTTGGACAGCGCGACGGCGTAGGCAAGCTGATGGACGCCGCCCCGGCAGAGCAGGTAGCCGCAAAGGCGCTTTGCGACCGGGTGGGTTGTGCTTTCATACACGCGCAGCTTTCCCATGCGGGCGCCGCTTTCCAGGAAGAAGTTGTGCAGCAGGTCCAGGACCAAGTTGCCGCTGTTAAACACATAGTCGCCGCGCCAGGGAGCGCCCTGTGCGTCTGCGACTAGAGCGCTGTTGCCGTTGTTGAGGAACTGATGCCGAATGCCGTTGCCGCCGTTGAGCTTTGTCAGCGGCGAGTCCTTCGGCTCCGCGTCGTCCGGCTCGCCGCCGTTTTGCAGCAGGTTAATGGCCGCCGAAACCACCTCCACATGGCCGAACTCTTCGGCGGTGATGCTTGCGACCAGGTCATAAAAAGGAATAATGTCGCCCCGCCCGCGCATGGTGAATGACTGGTGCATATAGTTGTTGAGGGTGGACATCTCGCCGAAGCGTCCGCCCATCAGCTCCTGCACCGCCGCCGCCGCCGCCGGGTCCGGCTCGGTGTTTTTCGGGAAATCAAGCTGAAGTTTGTCAATGCGTGTAAACATCGCTGTCTCTTTTCTAGTGCCGCGAAAAAGTGCGGCACGCACACTTTTACCCTTATGCCTGCTGCCGGAAACAATACGATTCAAGCCTGCTACGATGTCTGAATCGGGATCGCTGGCGTCGTAGAGTAGACAATCGTTCCTTTGCCGCTGTTGACGCCGTGATCAATGTAAGAGGTCGTTATTGTGATAGTACTGTTGGTGCCGTAGGTAATCGCCGTTGCCGACTCCAGCGTGAACTTCTGGCTGGGGAACGACGTGTTCTGGTAAGACTTCGAGGGATGCAGAAGCTGCGCCCCATAGCTCGTGCCGGAGTCCGAGGTGACGTCAAGCTGAACCGGTTGCCCGGCTGCGTTTTTGTAGTTCGCCAAGACTTGAAAACTGAGAGTTGTGCCGGGAGTCACAGCGCCTTTCGGAGAAACCAGAGTCGTCGTTGTCGAAACCAGCGTCCAGTTACCGGGTTCCGTGTAGGCTTCCACCGGGGTCAGCAGCAAGCCCATCGGCAGGATTTGCGCGGCCAGGGCCACGGTAAGTCCCCCTGAGAACGCCCAGCGACCCGCCCGCCGCAAGGGAGCGGGCAAGGGAGTGTCAGCGGCAGGCACGGCATCGCGCTGGAGAGACGCCAGACCCAATCCCAGCACCGCCCAGAACAGCAGCGACGCTTCCGGGAACTGCCATGACGGGGAGGCAAGCGCATCCACGCTCTGTCCGGCTAGGGCGCTGACCGCTGCGATCAGCAGCATCTGCTGCCCGCCGAACGAATGCCGCCGCCGGCGGCTTGGGGTCAGCCGCCGGAGCGCCAACGCGGTGAGCGCCGCCAGCGCCGCCAGGTAAAGTGCGAGGCCGGGCAAGCCAATTTCCGCCGCCGTCTGGCCGTAGAACGAGTGCGCTTCGTTGGTCAGCGACGGATGCTCGCTCGGCATCAGAACGCCGCCCGTGTGGGTCCAGCGCCACTCCGCGCCGGGGTAGCGTCCTAATCCGATTCCAAAAAGCGGGTGTGCGGCGACCAGATGCGCCGTGCCGCGCCAGAGGAGAAGGCGGGTCTGCCAGCTTCCGTCGCGGCTGAGAGCAAACAGCGTCCCCGCCCGTGCCAAAAGCGCGGCCTTTTGGTCAGGCGGACTGGACAAAAGCCAAATGGAAAGCAGGCCGAAGAGGAGTCCGAGAAGGAGAACGGCAGGGGGAACAAGCGCCGCCCGCTGCTGTAAGAGCGCCTTGAGCGTCGTTTTTTGCTGTCTCAGCAGCTTCCACCGCAGCCCGCCGAAGACCAGTCCGGCGGCGGCCAGCCCGAACCAGGTACCGCGCGTCTCGCTTAGAAACAGGCAAAGCGTCCCTGCCGTGAGTGCCGCCAGCGCCCCCCAGCGCCACGATGGCGATTTCGCCGCCAGCGCGACACCGGCATTGAAGGGAACAAGGAGGAGAAGAACCGAGCCGTATAACTGATGGTCCCGGTACGGCCCTGTCAAAGCGCCCTGTACCGACCCGCCGCCGAGGATGCCAATCCCGGCCATTGCGCCCAGAAGCAGCACAGTAAATTGGCCCGCCATCTCCGTCCGGCGCAGCCCCCATCCGAGGGCAAGCGCGAGGCCGATTCCTGCCGTCCACCGCAGTGCTTCCGTTTCCGCCGCCGCCGCCCACGGCGTTCCGATACTGCGACAGGCCGACACCAGCGCCCATAGGAGCAGTGTAACAAGCCAGAACTCCGGCCTGCTGCCGAGACAAGAAATCTTCTGCCACACAATCCGTTGCGTCGTCATGCCGTTGCCCCTCCGTGGATGCGATCAGTCGTCTAAAGTTGTTGTCTACCCGCAGTATAACACGAAAGCAGGCAAACTTGTCAAGTGCGACACCATTGGGTAAACTTTATTTTTGAAGGAAGAAGGCATGGCTGACCGAGACGCGCGGCGAGTGTATGCAGAGCTGGTCCGCCAGTTCATCAGCGGCAGAATGACGAATGATGAGTATGAAGAAAGATTTGAGCAGCTTAAGCTCGAAAACCTCGATCCTGCGGTTGACAAAATCTTATATCAGGTTTGGGGCTTGTACGATGATTATAGCATCCCCCCGAATGATCGGCGATCATCACTTGGATAAGGCCGGACGCCGCCGGATCGCACAAGCCGTTCTTTTTCTGCAAACGGCGAATCACTACTGCTGGCCTGAGTTCGGTTGTTTCGACTTGCTTCTTAACCCTCTGCTGCCCATGTGCGGCATCATTACGGCTGCACTTGTTGCTTGTATGCCGTCAAGCTACCTTTCCATTTTGGGCATTTCGTGCGGCGTTTCTGGGAGTTTTGCTGCCTACGCTCTGCTCGCTCGCCGCCATGAAAAACAAGCCTGGCGAAAGGCAGGGGATGACGAAGCATGGCCGTTTCTAACGCAAGCGGATTAAGCCGAAGCCAGACGCCATCCCGGCCTGCTGGCAGGGAAGCAGCAGTGACAAGGAACTATGTGTTGAAACACACGGCTACACAGCGCAGACGCCACAAAACACCGCTTCGCGGGGTGAAGAGCAGATAAGACCATTCCCAGTGCCGCGAAGCGGTACTTCGTAGCGTCTGCGCTGTGTAGCCGTGTGCTTTCAGCACATGGTTGTAGTGTCCTGCCAGTTCGTCAAAACAATCTTGCGGCTTTCAAGCGCGGCGCGGGCTTCGGGAGAACAGAGGGCGGCAAGCTCGCCTTGCCAGTCGTAGCCCCAGTCGAAAGCTTGGGCTAAAGTGCGGTTGTCTGCGCCGGGGTGGCAGACGATCTCAGTGAGGCCGGGCTTGGCGTTTTGGAGGTAGGCGGTGAGGATAGGGGCGGTGAGGTGGCCGGAGACGGCCATGCCGGAGAAGTGGTCCGACGTGCGAAGGCTGTAGGCGTCTATGGAGCGGCGGGACAGGCGGGACACGGCGGCGAGGGCGGCGGCCTGGGCGCGGCGGCCCGGCGGAACCGGCGCGGAGGCAGGGCCGTCTGCCGGCAGGCGGACGGCGGGGATGCCGTGCTGCGACGCGAACCGGCAGACGACGCGCATGATGCTTGGCAGGGCGTGCAGGTGCTGGTGGGAGTCAATGTGGCTGATGGACAGGCCGCCGAGTGCGTCAAACTGCCAGCGCAAATAGCTCTCAACGATGCGGGCGGGGAATAGGCCGCGAGCATACGCGGACAGGAACGCACCGAGGGTCGGCGGCAGACCCGGCACGCCGACGAGGGCGAAATGCAGCCCCAAGTCGAGTGACGGCAGGGCTTGGGCGCGGCGCATCGCATCGGCGAAGGCCGGGCCGGTCGGCATGATGCTGGCTGACGAAGTCACGCCATTCCGGTGGGCGGCTTCGATGCTTGCGTTGATTGCCGGGTGCAGGCCGAAATCGTCGGCGTGGACAACGACGCGAATGTCTTGACGCAGAGCCGTCACGGGCGGGCCGGACGCCCCGGCGCGGCGGCTTTGCGGGCGGGACGCTTCTTCGCCGCCCGCCGGTAGTCCGCCATCTCGCGCAGGATTTTGACGACGACCGACCCCGACGCGAGAGTAGACACCCCGGCAACACGCTCATAATAGCGCAAGGGAATCTCGGCAATGGTGAACCCGGCATCGTGCGCTTCAATTAAAAGCTCGGCGTCAATAAACGAGCCTTCAGACTGAAGCGTGATTTGTTCCAAGATCGCGCGGCGGAACAGCTTGAATGCGAAGTTGACATCGCGGACGCTGAGGCCGAACAAGACGCGAATGAGCCGGTTATAGACAAACGACATAATCTCGCGCTTCAGCCCCTCCGCCCGGCCCTGCCGGTTGCCGATGACCATATCCGCGTTCTGCGTCAGCGGGATGGCGAGAAGCGCGTCATCCATCTGAATCGGCAAGTCGCTGTCAATGTACAGCACCCAGTCTTTGGTCGCTGCCGCGAAGCCCGTTCGGAGCGACCCACCGAGCTTGCGGTTCTTCGCATGATGAATGACTTTCACCTCCGGGTGCGTCCGCGCCAGCGTGTCTGCCAAAGCCCCGCAGCCGTCGGTGGAAGCGTCGTCCACAACGATGATTTCCAAATTGTCTGTGATCTTGCGCCCGACCCGCAGGGCTTCGGCGACGCACGTCTCAATGTTGCCGATCTCATTGTACATCGGGAACACAAACGAAAGCCCCGGCAGCGTCGCCGTCGCCGTTGTCTCAGTTGTGGTTTGTGTGTTTTCCATAGCGTTGGTCTCTGCTGGGCGTCGGGAAACTGACACTTTCAGCGCAGGTTCTTAATGCGTCATCCCCCGAATCAGCACCGTCTGATCCGTCCGCCCCAGTTCTTCGTACTTGTTTACCCCGTATTTTGTTTTCAAGTCGTTCAGCACCTTTGGGCGCAGGGCGTACACGACGCCAGGGTGAGTTTGAATGTCCCGCGCCGCTGCCGGATGGTCGTCGGTGTAGACGACGGGCCAGAGGCAGTAATAGCGCAGGCTGGGGTGCTTTAGTCCGAGTGCATGAATGACGCCGTCCGGGGGCGTGGTCAAGGACGCCCATATTGCCGTCTGCCGCTCCGAAATGTCGCCTTCGCGCACCTGCCAGGTCGGCGAACACCAAGCAATTAAGAGAAACAAGCCCGTGCCGATGCCCGCCGCTGTCCAGCCGCCGCGCCTGGACAGGGCGAGCAGCCCCGCGCCCGTCAGTGTCAGCAGCCAGAGCGAGAGCGTCACGGGCGCGACTTGATATTTGGGACTAAGTTTCCAAAGCGCGATGCCGAGCAGGGCATTGAATGCCGTATACAGCCAGAGAGGGTTAAAACGCGCTGATATTTCACCACGTTTCGCCAGCCACGCGCCGACCAGCACGGCGGCGGCGGGGTACAGCGGAAAGATGTACGTCACCAGCTTGCTCTGCGAGAGCGAAAAGAAGACAAACACAAGCCCAGCCCAAAGGCCGAAAAACAGCGTGGGATTGTCGGCGGCGCGTTCGGCCCGATCTGATTTTCCTTGACGCCAGGCCAGAATCAGCGCCGTCGGCAAGGCCAGCGACCAGGGGAAAAAGCCGCCGAGCAGGACCGGCAGGAAGAACCAAAACGGGCTGGTTTCTTTATGTTCCGCCGTCAAATAGCGGGTGACATTGTTCGCTTCGAGAAAGCCGCTGATGAAGAGCTGCCCGTGCAGGTGGATCATCAAGAGGAACCAGGGCAGGCCGATGGCAAGGCACAAGGCGAAGCCAGCCCAGAGGGCGGGGGACAACAAGCGTTTGGCCTGGCGGGTCAGCAGCAGGTAGGCAATGACCTGGACACCGACCAGCACCAGCGCGACCGGGCCTTTGGCGAGCATTCCGAGGCCGGTCATCACGCCTGCCAGGACCATCCAGCGGCCTAGAATGTTCTGCGTCCAGGCATACAGGCCGTACAGAGCGAGCGTCAAACACACCACCAGCGTCATGTCGGTGACGGCGGCGCGGGCCAGTGTGAAGAACTGCACCGAAGTTGCCAGCACGAAACCGGCCCAAAGCGCAGCGCTTGGCGCGGCTGGAAACGCACGACGGGCCAGTGCATACGTCGCGGCGACAAGGCCGATGGACAGCGCCGCCGACGGCAGGCGGGCGGCACCTTCGGAGACGCCGCTTAGGCGCATGGACAAAGCCGTAAGCCAGTAGAATAACGGCGGCTTGTCGAACCAAAGCTGCCCGCCGTAGCGCGGCGACAGCCAATCGGTAAGCCCCGCATGGGCCATTTCTTTGCCGACCTGCCCGTAGACCGGCTCGTCCACGTCAATCAGCGGCAGGCTGCCAAGGGACCAGAACGCAAGAAATGCCGTTCCCAGCAGCAGGCCCGCCAGCCAGAGCCATTGCCGCTGTTGTGGGAGAACGGCATTTGCAGTTGTTTGTTTCTTTTGGATCGTAGATTATCCCGGCGGCCAGACTAGCGGTCGCCCGCCGAGCAGGTGCAGATGCAGATGGTCCACCGACTGCCCGCCGTCCGGTCCGGCGTTGACCACGGCTCGGAAGCCGGTTTCGCCCAGGCCCAGCGTCCGGGCGACATGGACCGCCGCCTGCATGAGCTGCCCCAGAAGAAGCGTGTCAGACGGCTGCGTGTTCAGCAGGCTCACAACGGGACGCTTGGGAATGACAAGAATATGCACCGGGGCCTGCGGGGACACGTCGCGGAAAGCCAGCACGTCGTCGTCTTCATAAACAATGTCGGCGGGAATCTCGCGGCGAACGATTTTCGCAAAGAGCGTTTCGGCCATCAGCTTTGCTCCAAGACGCCGAACGCATCGCCGCCGGGCAGGATTTCGGTGAGATGCACCGGAACAATCTGGCCGCGCAATCTGGCCGGAGCCTCGAATTGGACACGAACGTAGTTCCCGGTGTACCCCGACAGCCAGCCGTCCTGAGCGCCTTTGGCTTCGACCAGCACCTCTACGGTGCGGCCTAAATCGCCTGCCGCGAATGCCTCTTGGGACGCGACGCAAACAGCGGTCAGTTCCCGGTGACGGCGCTCTTTTTCTTCATACGGCACGTCGTCTTTGAGCTGTGCGGCGGCAGTGCGCTGGCGGGGCGAGTAGCGGAAGACATGGGTGCGGGCAAACTGCATTCTCTCGGCGAAGCGCAACGTGTTTTCAAACAACTCGCACGTCTCGCCGGGGTAGCCGACAATCAGGTCCGTCGTCAGGCCGATGCGCGGCATGACGACTCGCAGCTTCCCCGCAATCTCGGCGAAAAAATGGGTGTCGTAAGGCCGGTTCATGGCTTTGAGAACGGTATCGTCGCCGGATTGCAGCGATAAATGCAGATGCGGCGCGATGCTGGGGTGCGCCGCCATCGCGGCAATCAGCGCATCAGGAATCTCGACCGGCTGGACCGATGACAGGCGCACGCGCTCGATGCCGGGAATATCGGCGACTTCAGACAGCACATCGGTCAAGACGGCCCCGCCACTGCCGGTCTCCGGGCCATACGCGCCGACGCAGACGCCTGTGACGACAATCTCCTTCGCCCCCGCCGCCGCCATCTGCCGGGCTTCCGCGAGAACATCGGCGAACGGGCGGCTCGCCATGACGTTCCGGGTGTAGGGAATCGAGCAGAAGCCGCAAAAATAAGTGCAGCCGTCCTGGATTTTTAGCGTTGCCCGTGTCCGGTGGGCGGGCCGACTGACCAGCGATTCCAGCGCAATGAGGCCACCGGGCGCGGCTTCGGGAAACACGGCCAGCGGCGTTTGCTCCGAAGCCGGGGACGACGAATACTGGACAAGATCGGGGAACGCAGCCAGCACATGGGGCGCCGTCCGCATTTTGTCTGAGTTCGGAACCAGAAGCGCCGCGCCGTCTACGGCTTCGCCCGTGTCTAAGGCCATCTGGGCGAAGCAGCCCGTCAGCACCACTTTCGCCCCCTCTTTCTGCCGGGCGGCGCGGCGGGCGACCTGCCGGGATTTCCGATCGGCGTCTGCCGTCACAGAGCAGGTGTTGATAACATACACATCGGCGGGCGAGCGGAAATCCGTCAGCGTGAAGCCGAGGGCTTCAAAGCTTTCAGCCAGCCGCTCGGTTTCATATTGATTAACTTTGCAGCCTAAATTAGTAAACGCGGCAGTGGGCATAGTCCCGAAAGTTTACCGTAAAGCGCGGCGCACTGTCAAGCAAAGCGCGAGCAAGCAAAGCATGGGGCATCTGGACGCCCGCCGCGTTTGGGCGAATCGGGGCGGGGGAAGAATGGGCAGGCAGGAATGATCCTGCCGCGTCCCGGCACTTGATCCTTAGAAAAACAAAAAAACAATGGCAGACATGAAAGACAGCTTCGTCAATGGGCTTTCGGCGATGTACAACACCGAAAAGCTCATCCTTGAGAACGCCCCCGACATGATGAAGGGCATCCAAAGCTCGCAGACCAAGCAGATGATGGAGCAGCACGGCCAGGAAACCCAGCAGCAGATGAAGCGGCTGGAGCAGATTTTTGAGATAATCGGCGAGAAGCCGAATAACATCCAGCCGGACGGCGTTATCGGCATTCTCAAGGAAAACAGCAAGATTCAGGGCCAGGGCTACGATGCCCCGACGCTGGAAGCCACGACCATCGGCGCCGCGCAGCGCATCGAGCATTATGAAATCGCCGGCTATGGACTGCTGACTTCCATGGCAAAGCATCTGGGCATGAAGGACGCCGCCGGTCTTTTGCACGAGACGCTCGTTGAGGAAAAGAATGCCGACGAGAAGCTCAGCGACGCCGCCGAGAACCAGGCTGTTCCGCAGGCCGCGCAAGCCGCCTAGTTTTTGGGTACATTAAAGTAACAGGCCGCTCGGTACTTCTGGGAGTGCTGAGCGGCCTTTTTTGCCACAGCTTCTTAACGAAAGGGAGATATAATGGACACACAGCAGTTACCCAAATCGGAATGGGGACCGTTCCTTGATGAACTCAGCCGTCAGCTCGAGTCGGGCCTGGTCAGCGTAGACGTCAGCGGCGATGGGCTTTCCAATGCGCCGGTCATCACCGAGCTGCCGCTCCTCGGCATCCAGCTTAATACCAAAGGCAGCGACAGCGGGAGCATTACGGTGATTGCCGGGGCGGACGAAGACGCCGCAATTTCGCATACCATCCCCGCGCCGACCCAAATCCATGTCGCCCGCGAGGCCGACGGCACGATCGCTGCCATCCAGATTGACGCACCCGATCCCGCTCAGACGCAGGTCCACTTTTTGTCCGCGAGCTGAATCCGGATAGATGAGAATCTCCCCAGCCCCCAATAATGGGGGAGTTAGAGAAATCACTGCGGCTGTTCCTTTTCATGCTCCCCCAGTATTGGGGGCTGGGGGGACTCTTTCAATGTGTGCCGGAGATCGCAAACAACCCGACGACGCCGAGCGCGTACAAAACCAGAACGACGAGCGAGTCCGCGCCCATACGGAGAATGAGGCAGCCCGGACGAAAAACCAAGCCGTAGACATACACTGCTGTCAGCAGGACGCCGAGACCGGCGAGGTAAATGTCGGTTTTTTGCGCCTGCGGCAGCACCGCCTGCCCCGACAGCAGGGTCGCCGGTAGGAACAAGACCGGCAGGAAAGCGTTTCCGCCGAAAATATCCGAGATCGCCAGGTTATAATCGCCGCTCTTAACGGAAGCGATGCCTGTTGACAGCTCAGGCAGAGAAGTCGCCGCTGCGAGGATCGTCGCCCCGAACAAAACGCCGGTCATGTGCAGGTGCCGGGCAATCCCATCCGAGCTTTGCTCCAATGCGACGCCTGCCGCAAGCGTCACAAGGGACGCCAGTCCGAACATTGCGGCGATTTTTGCCGTGCTTTGCCCTCGGTTCTTTTCGGCGGCCTTCTTCTTGCGGGCCTTCATGTCCCCCGTTTCTTCCCCGCCGGGCGCGTCGCCTTTGTTCTGCCAGGGCAGGTCCGCCCCGGCCTTCTTCAGCAGCCACAGCCCGGCCAGCCATAGCCCGGCCAGCGCGATGTCTTCGGGGGTAAAGCGAAAGAAGACCAGCGAGGGCGGAAACTGCGTTCCCATCATCACGACAGTCAGCACCGCCGTGACCAGAACGCCTTCCAAAACCAGCACCAGAGACGCCGCCTGCCAGGTCAAGGGCCGCTTGCCCGGCACGGAAACATCGAGCGCCACCAGAACGACGGTCTGGAGCGCGATCCCGCCCAGTATGTCCCCGATGGCGACCTCAATATCATGATGCCGCGCCGCCGTCACCGTGATTGCGATTTCCGGCAGGTTTGTGGTGATCGCCAGCAGGATCAGCCCGCCGAGCGCCTCGCCGAGATGCCAGCGGTCATCTAAAGCATCCGTTGTGCCGGACAGATAAATCCCGGCAACCCACACGGCAGCCGCCGCGCTGGCGAAGACCACTAAGAGCAGCGGCAGCGAAAGGTGCGAAAGATCGAGCATACGTTATCATACCATCAAGCCGCCGACATCAGCATCATCTCGCGCGGCGTATACGTCAGCAGGATGCCGACTTCTTGAAACCGCGCTTCTAACGCTTCTTTCAGGATTTTGCGTACCAAATCCTGCCGGTCACCCATCTCCTGCTCATCAAATCCATCCCAGATGACTGTTCCGTGAAGGCGTCCGCTGGGTGCCTTGTCCAACTCGATATTCATGCCTTGAAATGCCTGCTGCAAGATTTGTGTTACTTGATGTCCCATTTTGCTTCTCCTTGATTGGTGATTTCGCAAGGCGTTGTTGCATAAATCCCAGACCATGCAATAAATTGCACGGCTACACGGCGCAGACGCCACAAAACGCCGCTTCGCGGGGTTAGGAAAGAGCATTTGTGTAGGGGCGGGGCTTGCCCCCGCCCTCCGAATCCAGAGCAGGAAAAGAGGGTAGAGCAGGAAAAGAGGATAGGGACAAGCCCTACACCCTACAATCTCATTCTCAGTCCCGCGAAGCGGTACTTCGTGGCGTCTGCGCCGTGTAGCCGTGTGCTTCAGCACATGGTTCTCAGCTCTCTTTTGCTGCGTCACGATACGTTTGTGCTGTGGAGGCCATCACGGAGAGTGTACCTGCCTTTGCAAAGAAATGGCCCGCTGCCGTCGCCTGGGGATAGGCGGGGAAGCGGGCCGGTGGGGGAAGCAAAACAGCCTAAGTCTAGGCGTCGTAGTACAGGAAGAACTCGTAAGGGTGGGGCCGGAGCGCCACGCCTTCGACTTCGCGGACGCGCTTGTAGTCAATGTAAGTCTGAATGAGCGACTCGGTAAACACGTCGCCTTTCAGCAGGAACTCATGGTCGGCTTCCAAAGCCGCGAGAGACTCGGACAGGCTGCCCGGCGTTTGAGCAATGCCCGCTTTCTCTTCCGGGGCCAGCTCGTAGATGTCTTTGTCTACCGGGGCCGGCGGCTGGATTTTGTTCTGGATGCCGTCGAGGCCGGCCATCGCCATTGCCGAGAACAGCAGGTAAGGGTTTGCCGTCGGGTCCGGGGCGCGGAACTCGACGCGCTTGGATTTCGGCGAGCCGGCAATCGGAATACGCACGGCGGCGGAGCGGTTGCGGGCCGAATACACCAGGTTAATCGGGGCTTCGTAGCCGGGAACTAAGCGGCGGTAGGAGTTAGTGGAGGCCGCGCCGAACGCTAAGAGCGCGTTCGCGTGCTTTAGGATGCCGCCAATGTAGTAAACTGCGGTTTCGGACAAGCCGCCGTAGCCCTTCTCGTCGTAGAAGATGTTGGTGTCGCCCTTCCACATGGAAACCGAGCAGTGCATCCCGGAGCCGTTGTCCTGGAAGATCGGCTTGGGCATAAACGTCGCCGTGTAGCCGTTCTGGGCGGCCGTGTTCTTGACGATGTATTTGTGCATCAAGAGCTTGTCGGCCATTGAGACCAGGGAGTCGAACTTGATGCCGATCTCGCACTGCCCGGCGTTGCCGACTTCGTGGTGGTGAACGTCCACTTCAATGCCCGCTTCCAGCAAAGTTAGCACCATCTCGGAGCGCAGGTCGGAAAGGGTATCGGACGGCGGGACCGGGAAGTAGCCTTCTTTGGTCCGCATCTTGTAGCCGAGATTGGGCTTTTCGTCACGCCCGGAGTTCCAGGCGGCCTCGTCGGAATCAATGGCATAAAAGCCGGAGTTTGCGGACTGGCCGTAGCGGATGTCGTTGAAGACGTAAAACTCGGCTTCAGGGCCGAAGTAGGCAACATCGGCGATGCCGGTAGACTGCAAGTAGGCTTCGGCCTTCTTGGCGATGTTGCGCGGGTCACGGGGGTACTTTTCGCGGGTGATCGGATCCTCGACATCGGCGATAATGGACAGCGTCGCGTTCTCGGTGAACGGGTCCATGACAGCGGTGCCTGCGTCGGGAACTAAAAGCATGTCTGATTCGTCAATCGTCTGAAAACCTCGGACCGAAGAGCCGTCAAACGGCAGACCGACGGTGAAGACGTCTTCTTCAAACCGATGGGCCGGCATAGTGAAATGCTGCCAGGTGCCGGGAACGTCAACAAATTTGACGTCAACAAATTTGACGTCGTTGTCTTTAATCATCGTCAGTACGTCTTGTGCGGTTTTAGCCATGAAAAGCGTGATCTCCTTAGGTGTGTTCGATAAGTGTGTTCGAAGCGATGAGGAAGGGGGTGACGTAAAAAAGCGCTCCTGTGACATTTGTCGCACTCACTTGCTTTTTAAGGGAATAACTCCTGCAAGGAAAACAATGAGTGAAAGCTGTCCAGGAACGCCTGTGTTCCATCGCACCCGCCGGGATTAGCGACAGTATACAAAAAAAGCCGAGCCGTGTCAAGAGGAAAGCGAGCATATTTTTCTGCTCTCTTTTCGTGCTCTTTCAATTCTTTGTGCTATAATGGGACAACTCTCGTCCCTCCGACCTATTCCTTTGGAGAATTTGCCTTTATGAAAACTTTTTTATCGCGGTATTCGGCGATGTGCTGCCTCGCCGTTTTGTTCGCCGCCGGGCTGCCGCTTGCCGCCGCCCCGGCGAAACCCGCCGACCAAACGGCGGCCCCAAACACGGCTCAGTACAATCAGGCCATCAATGACTTCAATGCCGCCACCGGCGGCAAGGACCCGGCCAAAACCCAGACAACAATCAGCGAACTCAAGGCGCTGGCCCTGACCCCGCAGTACAAAAGCGACCCGACCGTTCACAACCTTTTGGGCTATTTGTACCTAACGCAGGCGAACCCTACGGCGGCGATCCCGGAGCTGCAAACGACGGTTACGCTCGCCCCGAACAACTTGGACGCCCGCAATAACTTGGGAAATGCCCTCCGCCAAACCAATCAGTATGATGCCGCTGCGGCCCAGTACCAGTATATCTTGGACCATCCGGCCGCCGGCGGACCCGCCCCGGCGGCGGTCAAGCTCAATCTTGCCACCGTGCTGGGACAGGCCGGGCGGCTCGACGAGTCGCTGGCCTTGTTCAGCCAGCTCACGGCATCCGGCACGACCGACCCCAGCGTTTACAAAAACTACGGCTTTTTTCTGCAAAAGGCCGGGCGCAGCGCGGACGCTGCCGCTGCTCTGCAGAAGGCGGCATCGCTGAACCCCAAAGATGCATCGGCATCCCTTTCTGCCGGCGAGCTGTTTGCAAAATCCGGCCAGTATGACAGCGCCATCACCTGCTTGACCCAGGCCGTCGGCCCAGGCGTCAGCCCGAAGCTCGATCCGGCCGCCGAATACGATGCGTATTTTGCCCTCGGCGAATCGTATGCCGCAAAAAGTGACGGGGCTGACGCGATCAAAGAGTTTGACACGGCGTCCCAGCTTCAGCCGCAGAACGCCGCGCCGCTTTACAACAAAGGCGTCTTGCAGCAGCAGGCGGGCCAGAGCGCCGACGCGGAAGCGTCCTACCGCACGGCGCTTGCCAAAGATCCGAACAACCCGCAAACTCAGACGGCGCTCGGCATTCTGCTGGCCGACCGGGGCAATACGGCCGAAGCGATCACGCTGCTGTCAAGCGGCGCCTCCAAGCTGCCGCAGACAGCCTCAGCCGCGCCGTACTATTCCCGCCTCGGCGACTTGTACGCCAAGCAAAATGACTATTCTGATGCTAATCAAGCCCGGCTTCAGGCGCTCTCGCTGTCCCCCGACGACGCCGACACGCGGGTTGCGCTGGCCGACTCGGACATGACCCAGCACCAGTATGTCAGCGCCCTGACTCAGTACGATCTTGCCGCTCAAGCCCGCCCCAATGACGCTGCTATTCAGAACCAGCGCGGCGTGGCCTACAAGAACCTCAGGCAGTACCCAAGAGCTTTGGCCGCGTTCAAGCAGGCCGCCGCGCTCAGCCCGACCAACGCCCAGGTCCAAAACAACATCGGGGTCATTTATGAGCTGCTTGGCAAGCGCCCGCTGGCGATTGCCGCGTACAAGAAAGCTTTGTCGCTGAACCCGCAGCTCGCCGAAGCCCGTCAGAACCTGGGCCGCTTCAGCGGGCAATAGACGAGCGCGTAAACCCACACAGTATGAGAAGCGTGGAACTTGCGTTCCACGCTTCTTGACGTTCTATTCGCTTAGCGATTCGGGTACACTAGGGGTCAATGAATTCTCCGCAGACTCGAACTAAAGGGCAGATCAAAACACTTGGCATCATGGCGAATGCCGGCAAGCCGGCGGCGCTCGAAGTCGCGGCGGCAGCAGATGCATATCTGCGCCCGCGCGGGCTGACCATCCATCTCCAAACCCGTGTTGCGGAATCGCTTGGTTTGGAGGGGCGCGGCTTGTCCGACGATGCCGTGGCCGGCTCTGATGCCGTTCTCGTGCTGGGCGGTGACGGGACCATTCTCGCGACGGCCCGTATGTGCGCTCCGCGCGGAACGCCGATGCTGCCGGTGCATGTCGGGCGCTTCGGCTTCCTGACTGCCGTGGCTCCCGAAGACTTGACGCCTGCGCTGGACGCGCTTCTTTCCGGCCATTATGCCGAAGAAGAGCGCATGATGCTCTGGTGCGAGACCCACCGAGACGGGATGCTGCAAGACTCCGGCCTTGCTTTAAACGAGGTCGTGGTCGCAAACGGCCCTTTGTCGCGTGTTTTGCATCTGCGGACCTCTATTGGCGGAAAATACGTCACGACCTACGCGGCCGACGGCATCATCATTGCCACCCCGACCGGTTCCACTGCCTACTCGCTGTCGGCGGGCGGCCCACTTGTGCATCCCAGCCTGCAAACGCTTCTCGTTGTTCCGATCTGCCCGCACACCTTGACCGCCCGCGCCCTGCTCATCCCGCCGGACGCGAAAGTTACGGTCGTGGTCGAGCGCGACCCGCACGACACGGTCCGTGTCACGATTGACGGCCAGCTCGGCTTTCCGTTGCAGGCCGGCGACGAAATCCATATTACCTGCGCCCCGCACCCCGCCCGGTTCCTGTCCGTCGGCGGCGCAGACTTTTACGACAAGCTGCAAAACAAGCTCCACTGGGGCGAGACGCTTTATTAAATAGCATGACTATATCTAGAAGCACAGCTTGAGACGAGCCAGAAGGTCACGTTCTGAATGTCAGAAGACAAACGAAAGAAGAGCATAATTGAACGCTTTCAATCGGACAAAGATATTCTTAGCCTCGCGAAACGTGTCAAGACGGCATTTTTTTCTGGCCTTGCTTTCTTTTTAGTCTTCGTTATATTGGTATGTTTTGGTTTACCTGTTGCATACATCGCACATCTTGTAGTCAACATAGGCAGTCAGCCCCCCGAACGGTTTACGATGCCTAGTTGGGTGAAATCTGCCGAGAGTTGGTCTATAGGTATCTTCGTTCTCGCCCTTCTTGTTCTGGCAGCAGTGGAACCGTGGAAAGATGCTTACAGATATTTCCGATATGGAAGTGTAGAATTAGATAAAACTGTGGAGTCGAATGAAGGAGTGAAATTGGCAGAACCCACTCCAGCTCCAAGGACAGGTCAATCGCCTCAAGATCTAGTAGCTAGTTCAAAGATGAACAATATGTCAAGTAAGAGCATTCAAGAAACAGGTGCTATGCCGGAGAGCGTGAACGCCGTCACAGAAGATCAAACACCAAAGAGTAGAAGCAACCGAAAAAACCGCCGTGGGAGACGACATTGACTTCAGAAACCACATCAGGTGTGCAATCTAGCGTTCGAGAGATGAATACAAACAGGCACAAAATAGCGGGACTCTTTGCTTTCCTGGTATCACAGCGAAGCTTTGTGAGTCTGGTCGTTGTAACATGGGGCTTTATGCTAGGCGGTGCGACTTTGCTCACGGCGACATTTGTTACAACAATGCTTTTGAGTAGCAACGCTTGGGTCGCCTTGTTACTCAGTTGTCTACTCGGAGGTTATGTTGTCTATTTTGCCTCTTCGGGAATGTGGAAAATCTACCATAGACCGCAGATAATGTCGACAAACCTTCTTTGGCGGCTGTTTGCTCAAGCCACACTATATGGATTAATCGCTCCGTTTCATATGACGTATCTCTTGTCACGCCTTTTTTATCTTAAGCGAAAGCTTATCTATGTAGTTCAACAGACAAACAAAGCAGCGTTAGGCAGACGTGAAGAATATAACAGAATGCATCAGGAGACAATGCGCTTAAGAGATAATCATCAGAGGAAATCGGGAGGATTGCCCCGTGGAAGTAGCCAAACGACCGTCATACGTCTAAAGATTGAGGATATACGTCATAGGATTCAAAGGGCCGATGAGAATAATGAAGCACATCTATTGAAGTGCCGCCAAGTGGCAAGGGAGCTTGGGGTTGTTCTTCGTGAGGAAGATAACTTTGTCTCACTCCCACCTAATGTTTCGATAGCAAATCTTCTTCTGATACAAATTAGAAGGGTTGCTGTGCTCGGCTCGACTTGATAATTATGCGGTCAGTGAGGATGGCCGTTGTTATGAGCGGAAACCTCTGCTTTAAGAACACCGATGTTAGTTGAACTTCATGTGACGAATTTTGCGCTGATTGACCACCTCGACCTGTCGTTCGGCGCGGGGCTGAATATCCTGACCGGCGAAACCGGCGCGGGGAAGTCTATCATCATTGACGCCCTCGGCCTCGCGCTGGGCGAGCGGGCCGGGCATGACTTGGTCCGCACCGGCGCAGGCAAAGCGACGGTGGAAGCGGTCTTTGACCTTAAAAACGCCCCTGATGAGATGCGGCAAAAGCTGGCCGATGCTGGGCTGGATGATGAAGACGGCGGCGAGGACGGCGACACGCTGTTTGTCGCCCGCGAGCTTGCAAGGAATGGCGGCAAGTCGTCGTGCCGGATTAATGGGCGTCTCATGCCGGTTGCCGTGCTGAAAGAGATCGCCGAAGGACTGGTGGACGTGCATGGGCAGCATGAGCATCAGTCGCTGCTCGCCGCCGACCGTCATATAGACATTCTCGACAACTGGGGCGGTAAAGACGCCCTGGCATTGCGGCAGCAGGTCGCGGACTTATCGAGCGAAGTCAATAAGCTGAAGCGCGAGCGGGAAACTCTGCGAACAAATGCACGGGAACGCGCCCGGATGCTGGATTTGTACCGCTTCCAGCAGGAAGAAATACTCGGCGCAGGCTTAAAAGAAGACGAGGAAGACGAGCTGACTGCCGACCGCAGCCGCCTCGCCAATTCTGAAAAGCTGAGCGCGGCGGCGACCGACGCCTACGCGACGCTTTCGGGAGCCGAGCGCGGCTCCGGCGGTGCGCTGGACGCTTTAAACACTGCCCTGTCCGCCGTGGAACACGCGGCAGGATTGGATGAGAACCTGGCGCCGCTGATTGAAACGCTTCAAAGCGCTGTGGTCTACGCCGAGGACGCCGCCCGTGGTCTGCGGGTCTACCAAGAAACAGTCGAGTTCAACCCGGAACGCTTGGAAGAAATCGAAACCCGCCTGGATTTGATTCGGACGCTGAAGCGCAAGTACGGCGAAACGCTGGTCGAGATTATCGCTTATGGGACAGACCTCTCGGCGAAGCTGGACGATTTGGAGCATTCAGAAGCCCGCGAGGAGGAGCTGACCACAGGCATCGCAAGCACCGAAAGCAAGCTGACGGCAGCGGCGTCCAAGCTAACCACGCTCCGCAAAAAAGCCGCCGTCAAGTTCGCTGCCGGCATCACCCGCGAGCTGACCGACCTCGGCATGAGCGCGACCAAGTTTGAAGTCGCGATTGAGCCGCAGGCTGTGAGCAGCAAGGGCGCAGACCGGATCGAGTTTCTGCTGTCACCGAACCCCGGCGAGCCGCTGCGTCCGCTGGCAAAAATCGCGTCCGGCGGCGAGATGTCACGCATCATGCTGGCGATGAAGTCCGTGCTGGCAAAGTCGGGGACAATCCCGACGATGATCTTTGACGAGATTGATGTCGGGGTCGGCGGACGCACCGCCCAGACCATCGGCGACAAGCTGGAAGCGCTAGCGAAAGACGCCCAAATTCTGTGCATCACCCACCTGCCGCAGATTGCGTCCCGCGCCGCGACCCATTTCTTTATTGAAAAGCAGGTTCACGACGGGCGGACGACGGTCTCTGTCGCGCCGCTTGACTCCGAGGGCCGGATTGACGAGATTGCCCGGATGCTCGGCGGCTCCCGCCGCTCCGAGGCAGTCGTGCAGCACGCCCGCGAAATGCTGTCTGTGGGTTGAGATGCTGTCGGTTGGGTGAGTGATAGGAATCAGTTGTGTTCTTTAAGCGCGATGTTCTGCTGGCCCAGGAGTATCTCGGCTTCCTGCTGCTGAATATGTTCGACCTGTTTTTGACGGGGTATATCTTCAAGCTCGGTGGCATTGAGGCAAACGGTCCGGCAAACTGGATTTGGCTTCACTACGGCCAAAGAGGATTTGCGTTCTACAAGTTTGGTTTGGTCACGATTGTCGTCTTGGCCTGCGAGGGCTACTCCCTCAAGAACATTCGCGTCTCCCGGATCATCGTAACCGTCGGCTGCCTCGTCTACCTACTGGTCGTCTTTTGGGAAGTCTTTTTGATCATTACACAGGGCAATGGACTTAAACTCTAGCGAGCTTATTATCCGCATCGCACGGGAAGCCGACCTGCCCGCGCTGACTGCGATTTACAACACAGCCGTCACCGAAACAGCGTTCACCGGCCACCTCCTGCCGCTGACAGTGGATGACCGCCGCCCCTGGTGGCAGGCGCATCAGGACCCGCGCTACCCGATCTTGGTCGCCGATGACGGTACTCTTCTCGGCTATGCCTCGCTGTCTCAGTGGTTCGACACCCCCGTCTACGCCCACACCGCCGAATCGTCCCTCTACCTTGATCCCGGCGCTCAGGGGCGCGGCCTCGGCACCATGCTCATGCGTGCGCTTTTAGAGGAAGCCCGCCGCCTCGGCCACCACGTCATTTTAGCCCGCATCTGGTCCGGCAACGCGCCGTCCATCGCCATGTGCCGCAAATGCGGCTACGAAACCCTCGGCACCCAGCGCGAAGTCGGCTTCCGCCACGGCCAGTGGGAAGACTGCGTCGAAATGCAGGTGATTTTGTAAACTTGTAAGAGGGCGCGGAACTGAAGTTCTGCGCTTACTCTTCCCTTCTTCACTTCGCAAACACCTTCACATGGCCGTCGCAGAACAGCACGATGCGGGCGCAGGGCAGATCTATGTAGCCGTTTTCGGTGGT
The DNA here is from genome assembly GCA_964236795.1 of uncultured Armatimonadales bacterium. Lineage (GTDB taxonomy): Bacteria > Armatimonadota > Armatimonadia > Armatimonadales > Capsulimonadaceae > JANXMY01. Next base: position 82,888 of record CAXSFV010000014.1, read on the forward strand.
TGCCGGGGACTCGACATTAGCAAGCGAAACGCCCGGCCGCTCGTAGACAAACGCATGACCGTCTGTTTGAAAGATGTCAGTCGTCTTGGCGTAGGGCGCTAAAGTCTTGACGAGGCCGTTGGCGTCAGGATACTTTTCGTCATTGTCCTGGATGTTTTGAATGAGAGCAAGCCCGATTTGCTTTAGATTTGAGACCGCCAATTCCTGTTCCTCAGCGCAGGATAGCTTCAATCCTACCGCCATCTTCTCGTGCGGCAGCGCTTCCGTGGCACTGACAAGGTCCGTCACACACAAATCACCGCTTGCCACAAACGCGATTTGTTTGCCAGTTGGAGACCAGACGGCTTGGGGGTCGTGGTTTTGGCCGTCTTCCTGGTAATTCGGCATTAGCCCGGCGGCGGCAACTCCCAGCGGGACCTGGCCGTAGGGAGTGCGGTGAATCCAGAGTACGCAGGCATCTAGGGAACCGCTGTGCTGCCGCTTGTCCCACAGTGTCTGTGGCTCGGTATCCAGCAAAAAATCCGGGTACTGCTTGGACACAGAAGATGGGGCCGAATCCAGCGGCGTCGTGAGCGGGATGATTTGCCCTGTCACGACATCAAACTGCTTTCGCTTGCCGTCCTGCCAAATCTGCAAATGCGTGTTGTCGCTCCAAAAGAAGCTGCTGGCATGAGGCGGGAGAGTCAGTACACGGAAGGTATCGCGCTCCGGGTCATACAGCAGGTGAGTGTTTTGGTCCGGCCCTGGATTGCCGTCGTCTTTCAGTGCATGAACACTCTGGTTGAACGCCAGCCAGCGGCGATCCGGCGATAGGTTAGCATCCGCGCTCCCTGCAAGGTCGGCGCTCTGCTGTTCAGGCGGCAACGCCGACTGGGGATTGATGACGTGCATTGTCGGCGGATCGGCAGAAAGATCCCACCGCAGAAACTCCGTCTGCGCGGTAGACGGGTCGTTCGGCTCCGGCGTAAACTGCTGAAGGAGTAGGTACCTTCCGCTGGTGCTGAAACCGAGCAGGCCAAGCCCTGTACTTTGGGCGTCCGTTGGGGCAGTCACAGCATACCGGCTGATTTCCTTCCCCGTGTGCGCGTCAAAAGTTTTGACAAAATCGGTTGTCTGGTCGCCGGATGTCTCGGAGCCGACAATGGCGATCTCCAGGCCAAGCGGGTCGTAGGCGAACTGCGAGACGTGGGCATTCAGCGTCAGCGCCCGCATCGGCTTGACCTGCACGAACTCGCCCCGGTGCGTGTAAAGAATATCCGAGCGCAGATTGGATAGGCGGGGCAGGGGAGCGGCAGGGTCGGCAGCGGCAGGCAGGGCAAGGCAGACAAATGCAAGCAGGGCAAATGGCGTTAAAATCGGCGGCAGAAAGCGGCAGGGCATGGCGGTTCTCCTCAGCGAAATGTCATTGAAGGATAAAACGCGGGGGAAGGCGGTTTGGGTTCGGGCAAGGTCTCACAGCACGGTATACGGCGTCGTTTCCACCACGCCGCCGACGGCGGCAAGCTGGGGCAGGAGTGCAGCGAGCGTTACGTCGTCGGTGTCGAATGTAATCAGCACATGGCCGGGGCCGGTGACAATGTCCAGCGAAACGTCCTCGGCGGCGCAGAGGGCGGCAAGGGCGGCGACGAGGCCCGCCCGCTCATCGGTTTGCAGCAGGACGACTCGGCGCGGGGTTTCGTTCGGTGACGACAGGCTTGGCATGAGGGGTTCCTTCGGAGTCGGCGCGGACAAATTGGGAGTGGGCATAAAAGTAGAAGCCTGTGACGAGGGCTAAAATCAGGATGCCGGCGTAGAGCGTCGCAAAGACTTCTTCGCGCTTTAGCTTGAAGTACCGCGAATTGGCGAGGAGAACGGCCAGGCCCATCGGCACGAGCGCGGCAATATTAAATCCCCACGGCGACAGCACAAACAGCATGGTTGCGGTCAGCAGACCATAAATTCCCCAGAACGTCCCGCGCACGTTCATGTTGAGGCGCAGGACGACGGCGAAGAAGAATGCCACAAACAAGGCGTCGCCCGGCCCGATAAACGCGATGGGATGCAGCGCCCCCGGATGCGCGGCGGCGCCGATGCCGGGGACGGGAATAGAAATCTGACGCACGATTTCCGGGTGATGCGCCACAACATTCTGCGTGAAGCCGATGGAAGTCATTGCGCCTAAGTAGTCAATCGGCATGGCGACCAGCGCGACCGGCAGCAGAACATTCGGCTCGCGAATGATCCGGGACAGCAGAATGCCGAGGAACGCACACGCCAGGGTCAGCGCCAGCCCCTGCAAAAGCGGAGTGACGACAAACAGCACCCGGTTGACTGGGTAGGGCCAATGTACGTTTGGATGGAGAAATGCAATCGTTGCCACGACCAAGCCCGTGAAAAGCAGGGCCATCAGAACGCAGACCAGAGGCCGCAGGCGCAGGTTGACTACCGACTGCGCGAGCCAGAGCTGAAGCAGCATGAACGCCATTGTCGAAGGCAGCGCCAGCACCCGAAGCAGGGGGATCGGCAGCGGCGGAACCAGCGGCAGCAGCAGGTTGAACGCAACATACGCTGCTGCCGCGAGTCCGGCCAGTCTCAGCGCACCGCGCTTAGCCGGAGGCGCGGGGGCGGGCAGTATCGGCGCCGAAGTCATGCGTCATACTCGCTTCCGCGCCGGGCGCGGTTCTCGCGGCGCAGCAGGTCCTCGATCTCGCTAATAGTCGTCGCCGTGACCAGCAGGCCGCGCAGGGCGGAGACGCCGGGGAAGCCCTTGAAGTAGTGCGTGATCTGTCCGCGCATTTCTTTCACCGCACGCTCCTCGCCGACTGCCGGGTTTGCCGCCATTGTTTTCAGGTGGAACAGCGCGGCGTCAATCCGCTCGGCCAGCGTCGCCGCCGGGCGCTTCTTGCCGGTCTCTAGGTAGTGCTTAATGTCCCCAAACAGCCAGGGATTGCCCATGACGGCCCGGCCCACCATGACCCCGTCGCACCCCGTTTCTTCGATCATCCGTTTTGCGTCTTCGGGCGTTTCCACATCGCCGTTGCCGATGACCGGAATCGTCACCACGTCTTTGACGCGCCGGATAATCGTCCAGTCGGCAGAGCCGGTGAAGCCCTGCGACGCATACCGGGCATGGACGGCAATCGCCGCCGCACCCGCATCCTGCGCCCGCCGGGCAAAGTCAATCCCGGTGGTCTGCGACGGGTCCCATCCCGACCGGATCTTGACCGTCACCGGCACTTGGACCGCGTCCACCATCGCTTTGACCACCGACTGAGCCAAGCAGACGTCTTTGAGCAGCGTCGCCCCCGCTCCGGTCTTCGCCACTTTCGGCACCCAGCAGCCCATGTTGAGGTCAATAATATCCGCCCCCGCCGCTTCGACCACCTGCGCCGCTTCCGCCATCAGCGCCGGGTCGCCGCCGAAAAGCTGCACGGACACAGGCCGCTCGGCATCCGACCAGTCGAACATGCCGAACGTCTTGGCGTTCTTGTAGTGAATGGCGTGCGACGATAGCAATTCCGTCACCACCAGCCCCGCCCCATGGTTCCGGCACAAAAGCCGGAACGCATGGGAAGTCACCCCCGCCATCGGCGCCAGCACCAGCGGCGTCTCAATCCTAATCGGCCCGATTTGCAGGGGCTTTAGTTTACTTGCTAAAATCGTCATGTCTTGTTCTTTGCTATTTCTTCTTGCACACGGTCGAGCAAGCTTGGGTGAAACTCCTGCACCTGATCCAGCACACTTTGCCCGGACCGCTGATACATACGAACTGCTTTCTGGACTAAATCGCTGTCATCGGCGGTGATGCAGTAGCGCTCCGGGTAAAACTTAACAACAATCCTGCCCTCAGCCGCCAGCTTCAGCAAACATTCTGCGGCATTTTCTACTCGTATTTCTTCAAGCGGCGTAACAGCCTCCCTGCTAACGAAATCTTTGTTGTAGGACGTTTGCCCGGCTAAAAACCCGTCACCGGGCAGCACATATAAAGAGCCGCTTGCCGCGCCGTAACGCCGCTCAAACGCCCCGGCAAACCGTTCGCAGAGGTACGGCCTGCCGTCACAGACGCCGGACGCACAGGTAAAGTCGCCGCCAAGTCTTCCGAGAAAGACCGCTGCGACGGCAATGTCGTCTGTCGCATACACCCAGTTCTGCCCGTGCGTCGCGACATGGGGAACAATTTGGGTCAAGCCCTGTCGCGGAGAAGCATGATAAAGCAGATCAGGCGGTCGGCTCACGTCTAAGATTATACCACAGGGCCATCACCCGACAGCCTCAGCTTCGACGCGCTCCGCCGGTGTCTTTTGGCCGATGACCAGCGCGAGCGCAGTAAGCACTAATACGCCACCGAAAAGCTGCACAAGCGTCAACGTTTGCCCCAGCAGATACCACGCGAGCAGGGCGGCGATGATGGGTTCGAGCAGGATGGAAAACGCAACCAGTGACGACGAGAAGTGGCGCAGGGACCAGTTCAGCAGCGTGTGGCCGAAAATCTGCGGCCCCAGCGTCATGCCGAGGAGCGCTTTCCAGACGCGGAGGGAGTAGGTGAAAGTGACTGCGCCGCGTGTCAGAAGCACGGCCCAGAGCAGAGCCGCCGCGACGGAATACGCCAGCGTCACCTGGCGCTGGGACGAAACCGTCTCGTGTAGGCCCTCGACGCAGAGTAAATAAGAGCCGAATAGCAATCCGGCGCTGAGGCCGAACACGTCGCCTAAGAATGTCGCGCGGGTAGCCGTCTGCGCCGACGACTGCGTCACGAGCCACAAACCGACTGCCGCAACGGCCAGCGCGGCGATGTCACGGAGGGTAGGGCGGCGGCGTCCGAGTAAGAAGCTGCCGAGGGTAGTCCAGAGCGGGGTCGTGCAGGCAAGCAAAGTCGCGCGGGCCACGGAAGTGCGGTCCAGCGCGGCGAACCATGTCACAAAATGCGCCGCCAGACATAGGCCCGCCAGCATCAAGCGCCAGCGGGCGCCGGGTGGCAGCGGCCCAGTCTGTGATCTGCGGCTTGGCAGCAGGGACAGGCCGCCGAAGAACAGCGCGGCCAGCCCCAGACGCCAGGCCGCAATCGCCAGCGGCGTGGCTTCCGAGAGCGCTTGATGGGCGAACAGGCCCGCCGTGGAGACCAGAAAGACCGCCAGCAGAAGGAGAAGCCGGCTCAAACGACCTGCCCGGCGCGGGAACGCTCAAACAGCAGGCGCAGGCCGTCCAAAGTCAGATGCGGCTCCAAGTGGGTGATGCTCGTGCCGGCCTCAAACAGCAGCTCCGACGCATACCCGCCGGTCGCAACCACCGGGCAGCCCGGTGCGTCCATCTCGGCCCGGAAACGGGCGATCATGCCGTCCACCAACGACAGCGTCCCCAGCACGATCCCCGACTGCAAAGCATGAACGGTGCTGCCGCCGATGGCGCGGGGCGGGGGGGCCAGCTCGACGCGCGGGATTTTCGCCGCTTTTGCAAACAGCGTTTCCAGCGACAGGCCGATGCCTAAACAGATCGCCCCGCCGAGATACACCGGCAGCCCGCCCGGAACCGCCGGGGCTGCGACCGCGTTAAATGTCGTCGCCGAGCCGAAGTCCAGCACAATGCACGGAGCGCCATACTTATGAACCGCCGCCGCCGCATCCACTAATCGGTCGGTTCCCACATCGGTCGGCGGCAGATATGCCACTTCCAGCCCCAAATCACTCCCTGCCGTGATTTCCAAAGCGTCTAAGTGAAACGCCGACCGGGCCAGCCGCTTCAGCGCCGGGGTCGCGCCGGGAACCACGCTCGCCAGCACAATTCCGGTAATCTGCCCCCATGCCAGACCGCTTTGCGCGAACAACGCCCCCAGAAACGCCGCGTACTCATCGTGCGTCCGCCCCGTTTCCGTCCGTATCCGCCAGCACGCCCGCAGCGCGTCGCCGTCGTACACCCCAAACGTCACATTCGAATTGCCCGCATCAATGGCTAAGATCATGCGCTATTATAGCACAAGGGCTTATACTGAGAAAGATTTTTCGTGGAATAGCTTGACAAAAGGCGCAAATTGTGTCAGACTAAATACATTCCACTGACAACACCTACCGCGCCCTCTCCTGCGCCTGGCGAGTTTGTCTTAAACGCCGACACCCGCACTGCTTCGACACCCGCACTGCTTCGACACCCGCACTGCTTCGACACCCGCACTGCTT
>CAXSFV010000015.1:0-85978 GCA_964236795.1 uncultured Armatimonadales bacterium
TCTTACTTTTAATGAGAGGGTCCTGGGTTCGAGACCCAGCCGACCCATATCCCACTCTGAAACCCAAGAAAGCCAATCTGTATCAACAGATTGGCTTTTTGCTGTCTGCGGGGCCGATGGAACTTTCGCGGGATGCCGCTTGTAACAAGGCTCTGTAAGAAAGCGCCACTTTAGGCGTCTTTTAAGGAGTGACTTGATGAAACTAATACTTATCGCTGCGGCTGCGGCGCTTGCGGCGTGTGCTTCTCTCTTGCCGGTGCAGGCCGCGCAGACCACGCCGGTCATTGTCGAGCTGTTCACGTCGGAAGGCTGCTCGTCCTGCCCGCCTGCCGACACGCTTTTGTCCGAGTATGCCAAGTCTTCGCCTATTCCCGGTGTTGAAATCATTGCGCTTGGCGAGCATGTAGACTACTGGAACCACGGCGGCTGGGCCGACCCGTTTTCCGCCGCCAAGTTTACTGCCCGGCAGAACGACTACTCTTCTGCGTTCCATCTGGACTCGGTTTACACGCCGCAAATCATCGTAGACGGCAAAGCTCAGTTTGTCGGCAGCGACGATGACGCGGCGCGGGCGGCGATTGCACGAGCGGCACGTCTGCCGAAGGCGCAGGTGACGCTCTTAGAAACTGCGCCGGGGCGGCTGTCGGTCTCGGTCGGGCATCTGCCGGCATCGGCGGCAAGCGATCCTGCCGACGTGTACCTTGCCGTAACCGAAGACAACTTAACTTCGTCGGTCGGCGGCGGCGAGAACGCCGGGCGGCATCTGTCGCACAGTTCGGTCGTCCGCGAGCTGGTTCCGATTGGGACAATCACGGGTGCGATGTTCACGGCGTCGCCGACGGTCGCACTGAAGCCCGGCTGGCGGCGCGGGCATCTGCACGCGGTCGTGTTCGCGCAGGAGCGCACCAGCCGCCGGATTGTCGGCGCGTCGGAGATTGCGCTGTAATGCCGATGAGTGTTAAAGATACAGAGCCGCTGACGCTGGCTGCCGTGCCGCCGCTGTCCGAGATGTACACGGCTCAGCCCGTTCGTCTGGAACGGCGGGCGCTGGGAACGGCGGGCGCTGGGAACTGCTGGTGCGGGCCGTGCCGCGCCTGGATGACACGCCGGAGCTGAAAGCCGTGTCTCTCTGCTACAGCGTGTCCGACCAATACATGCTGCGGGCGACGCTTGACCTGACGTAATTGCCGGAGTTCATGGTACTATAACATCGTTCGTTACGAACGCTGGTATTGCCGGACAGTCAGTCGCTGCCGGGCAATGCCGGTATCACAGCGCTTCTACGCGCAGAAAGGGCCTTTTAATGAAACTGATCGCACTCGCCGCCGCCATCCTTGTGCTGGCCGGCTCCTCCATCACCGGAGCTTCCGCACGGACAATGCACCACCGTATGATGATGCACCACCGCATGATGATGCATCACTAAGCCCTGCACCCTCCCGTCTGCCGGTGCATTCAGCGCCGGCAGGCGGCGAGCCTGAGAAAGGCCGTTATGGCAATGAAACTGATCGCACTCGTCGCGGCAGCCCTCGTGCTGGCCGCCGGCTTCGTCGCCGGAGCACCGGCGCAGACAATGCGCCCTCACAGGATGCCCCCAAAACGAAGCATTCGGCCATGATGCACCAGCAGATGACGATGCACCACCGGATGATGATGCACACAATGACGCCGCGCCATTAGGCGCCCGCTTCCAGCTTCTGCTTTTTTGGATTGAGAGATCGCAATGGCAACGACCACCGTGGGCGCCGTCCCCGTTCCCGAAACCGTCACCGTCGTCCGCAAGCACCACTGGCTGGTGCGCGTCACCCACTGGGCCAATATCCCGCTTTTGACCGGGCTAACCCTCAGCGGCCTGTCCATCTACTGGGCCGCGCCGGTCTACACGCACGCGGCGGACGCCAGCGGCAACGAGGATTATTTGAACGACATCGGGCTGTGGGTGGCGCGTCACGAATCCTGGCGGCACTCCTACGGCACGTCCGACAACTGGGTTTCCGGCACGCACTACTCGAACTCGTGGCTGTATGACCATTTCAGCCTCGGCACCGGAATGCTGTCCACGGCGCTGAACCTGCACTGGCTGTTCACCTACCTGTTTATCCTAAACGGCCTTTTATACCTCGTCGGCCTCGGTCTCGGCGGCGGCTATAAGTCGCTTCTGCCACGGCGCACCGACTTGAAAGACGCGGTGCGAATGGGCATTTACTATGCCGGCCTGCCGTTTGCGAAGATTTTACGCCGCTCGTGGCATCATCCGGTGGTCACGACCAAGTACAATGCCTTGCAGCGGCTGGCGTATTTCTCGATGCCGGTCTTCGGCGCAATCGCGGTTCTCACGGGCTGGGCGATCCACAAGCCGATGCAGCTCGGCTGGCTGCAATGGGTGTTCGGCGGCTACGATTATGCCCGCGTCTGGCACTTCTGGCTGATCTCGCTGTTTGCCCTGTTCGTCATCCCGCACGTCATCTTGGTTCTCGCCGATGGCTGGGACACTATGCGCTCCATGTTCGTCGGCTGGTCGGACCGCGTTATGCCTGAGAAGTAGGCCCCCTGCCCCCATTATTGGGGGCAGGGGGGGGAATCTGAACCTGGGGAATTTAAATGAAGATCGTCGCGATTTCCGGCAGCCTGCGGGCCGCCTCGTCCAACACGGCTTTAGTTCGGGCCGCCCTGGCTTCGGCTCCCGACGGCGTCGAAGCCGTGCTGTATGACAGCGTGGCCGACTTGCCGCACTTCAGCCCGGAGCTTGACGGCGATGCTGCGCCCGCTTCGGTGCGGGACTTTCGCGCACAAATCGCGTCCGCCGGCGGCGTCCTCATCTGCACCCCGGAATACGCTTACGGCATCCCCGGCAGCCTGAAAAACGCCCTGGACTGGCTGGTGACTTCGGGCGAACTGTGGCGCAAGCCGGTCGCCGCCCTCAGTGCGTCGCCGTCCGCCCTCGGCGGGGCAAAAGCCCACGCTTCGCTTTCGCTGACGCTGTCCGCATTAGAGGCGGAGATTGTCGAAGCCGCGTCGCTGCAAATCCCGTTTGTGTCCACAAAGCTGGCGGAGAAAGAAGTCTCGGACCCGGCGGTGCGGGCCGCGCTTGCGGCAAGCCTCGCGGCATTGGCGGCGGCGGTGAAGGCGAAGCAGAGCAGGCAAGGAGCCGAGGCGCAAGAAACGAGGGTCTGAACGCCCTCGTTCTCATCCGCTCGTCTTTTCCTCTGCCTGATATTCTTCCCAAAGCGACTCGAAATCCTCAATCAACCGCTCGACCACGCGGAAGCCGCCGGTCCAAAACGCGGGATCGTCTAGGTCTACGCCGACAATGCGTGCCAGCTCATGCGGGGACGCGCTGCCGCCCGCCCGCAGAAGCGAGAGGTAGCGGCCGGTAAATGCCGAGCCGTCGTCTTTAGACTTCTGGAACAGCGACAGCGCAAACAGCTCGCCGAATGCATAGGGGTACGAGTAAAACGGCGAACCCACGAAGTGGGGGATATAGCTCCACGACAGGCGCAGACGCTCGGTGATTTCAACCGCGCCGCCGTAAATCGCGGCCATCTCGCCCTGCCAGTGGTCCGAAATCTGCTCCGGGGTCATCTCGCCGCCCGTCCGCCGCTGCCGGTGGATTGTCTTTTCCAGGCGATACCGGCCCGTCGTCGTCATAATCGTGCCGATCGCGCCTTCAATTTTGTCCGCCAGCATGGACAGCCGGGTTTCGGGCGATGCCCCCGCTTGCAGCTTATCGAACACCAGCATCTCGCCGAAGGTGGATGCGACTTCAGCCATCGGCAGCGTACCGAACATATTGAAGTAAGTCTGCTCCCGCGCGAGCGACCCATGAACCCCGTGGCCCAGCTCATGCGCCAGCGTCATCACATGGCCCATCTTGCCGAGATAGTTCAGGAAAACGTAGCCGTGCTTGTCGGGCGTTCCGCCGTTGCAGTACGCCCCGCCCTGCTTGCCGGGGCGGGGCGCGGCGTCAATCCACTGCTTGTCAAAATACTCTGATGCTAAGTCACGCATCTGAGGCGAGAAGCGCCCGAAGGCGTCCAGCACGATTTTTTGGGCCTCACCGAATGGTACAGTTTCGGCGTCTCCGAACAGCGGGGCGGCCAGATCGTAATCGCGCAGAGTGTCCAGCCCCAAAATCTCACGCTTCGTGCTGTAATACCGAGATGCCAAACCGTAATGATCGGCAGTCGTTCCTGTGACAAGCTCCACCGTCTCGCGCAGCAGCTCGTCGCGCCGGAAGCCGGTAGACTCCGGCGTTTCGTACTGCCGGATCTCGTCGGAGACGGCTTTGTCTTGAAGCAGCGTGTTCAGAATAAACGTCAGCGTTTTAAGATTGGCTTTTGCTCCAGCCGCGAAGGCTTCCGCCGCCGCCTGCCGGACACCCCGCTCCGGCGATGAATATAGCGCTCCCAGCCCCGACAAGTTCAGCTCCGGCGTCGTGCCGTCCGGCAGGGAGGGTTTGAAGACCGTTGCGGCTCTTATTTCCCCTGACAGCCGCACAAACGCCGCCGGGCCGGTGTTGGAAAACCGCGCCAGCAGCGTTTCTTCAATTTCTGTCAGTTGATGCGGCCTGCCGGAGCGTACTAAATGAATGTAGTAGCGGTACGGCGCCAGCGCGGGATCGTCTAAAAGCGGCGTGATGACTTCATCAGGGACCTGCGCCAGCTCCAAGCGGTAAAAGACAAGTGGCAGAGACAGCCGCGTCGTTTCCTCCGATACCCGCGCCATCAGCGCCCCCCGTGCCGGGTCGCTGGTATCCGCCGAGAACCGCAGCCGGGCGTAGGTTCCCGGCTTCCCCGCCTCCTGCCACAGTGCTTCATATTCTTCGATTGCGGATGCCAGACGATCCGCCGTGAGATCCGGGCTGTTGATCTTGCCTTGATACTCTGCCGCAAACGCCGCCGCGCGTTCTTTTGCCGTGGACAGAGTCGCATCAATTTTCGGGTCATCCGGCCCGGCAAACAAGTCGCTCAGGTCCCAGGCAACTTGGGTTTTTTCAATTTGGGTCATGGGTGTTCTTCTTTTGCCACATACGCTTCGACGCCCGCCAGCAGCGCGTGCGCCATCTTGTCCTGCCCCGCCTGGGTTCGGATAAACTTGTAGTCGTGGGTGTTTGTCAGGACGCACATCTCGACCGTGAGCGCAGGGACGTGTGAAAAGATGGAGCCGGTCAGCGCTCCCTGCTTGCTGCCGACGCCGGTTTGGGAGTCGCCTTTAATGCCGGCATCGCGCAGAGACCCGTGCAGGGCGGCAATAGTCGCCGGCTGGAAGATCTCGGCGGCGCGGCGGCTGCCGGACATCACCGCGCGGGCCGGGCCGGTGACGCCGAAGCGTGTTCCCTGCCGGTCCGGGTAGTAGGTCGCCAGCCCGGACTGCTCGCCGGAATCGCAGTGCAGGCGCAGAAACAGCTCGGCCACGGCGGCGTTGGCAACCTCTGCGCGGCGGCGGTTCGTGACAACCTGTGCCTCGCGGGTCTTCGTCGAAACGACCGTCGCGCCGTCATCGGCCAGCAGCACGTCTAAACGCTGGGCGACGACCCAGTTGACGTGCAGCTCGGAGAGCTTGCCGTCGCGGCTCTCGGTTCCCCGGCTGGTTTCCGACGAATGGCCGGGGTCCACGCAGATCACGAAGCCGCTCAGCGGCTTGGCACCGGCCTGGGCATGGGCCGGCGCAAGCGCGGTGAATAAGCCGACCGCCGCAATCATTCCGGCGCACAGTCCGGACAGCAAAGCCCATTGGCGGGTTTTCAGCGCACCTGCTACCGGAAACAAGGCGCAAACAGCGGCGCTCGTGAACGCCGCGATCCCGTGCCAGCGGAACAGCAGAGCCATGAGGCCGCCGAAGAGGGCGCAAAGGGGCAGGACGAACAGGCCCTGCAAGAATCCGGCGATGTTAGGGCGGGTGAACATGGGTAAAGCCCCACAGCCCCAATTCTGGGGAGTCATACAGAGTGAGAAGCTGGCAAAGCCGCTTCTCCTTAACTCCGGCTTCCCAAAATCGGGGTGGGAGGCATATTCCTACTTCTTCAAGTTATAGAACGACTTCAGGCCGTTAAATGTCGCCGTGTCGCCGAGCGCTTCCTCAATCCGCAGAAGCTGGTTATACTTCGCGACCCGGTCGGTGCGGGCGGGAGCGCCGGTCTTGATTTGCCCGGCATTCGTCGCCACAACAATGTCGGCGATGGTCGCGTCTTCGGTCTCGCCGGAGCGGTGCGACACGACCGCCGTGTAGCCGGCTTCTTTCGCCAGCGCAATCGCGGCCAGCGTCTCGGTCAGCGTGCCGATTTGATTCACTTTGACCAGAATCGAGTTCGCCGTCTGCGTGTCAATGCCGCGCTGCAAGAACTTTGTATTGGTCACAAACAGGTCGTCACCGACAAGCTGGACTTCGTGGCCGATGCGCTCGGTCAGCTTCCGCCAGGTTGTCCAGTCGTCTTCGGCCAGGCCGTCTTCAATGGAGATGATCGGGTACTTCTCGACCAAATCGGCGTAGTAGTCTACAATTTGGTCGCCTGACAAGGTCCGGCCTTCGCCTTTGAGGACATAAGAGCCATCGGAGTAGAATTCGGACGCCGCCGGGTCCATTGCGATCATGATCTGCTCGCCCGCTTTGTAGCCGGCCTTGTCAATCGCTTCCAGAATGACTTTGATCGCCTCTTCGTTTGACGGCAGGTTCGGCGCAAAGCCGCCCTCGTCGCCGACCGCCGTGGCGAGGCCCCGTGCCTGCAAAACGCCTTTGAGCGCATGGTAAACGTCGGTTCCCCATTGCAACGCTTCGGCGAATGACTTCGCGCCGACCGGCATCGCCATGAACTCCTGCATATCCACGTTGGAATCCGCGTGCTTGCCGCCGTTCATAATATTCATCATCGGCACCGGAAGCTGCCGGGCCGACGTCCCGCCGATGTAGCGGTACAAAGGCAGGCCCAGCGAGCGGGCGGCGGCTTTGGCGACCGCGAGCGAGACGCCGAGAATGGCGTTCGCGCCGAGCTTGCCTTTGTTGTCCGAGCCATCCAGATGGATCATCAGCTCGTCAATCGCCACCTGCTCGGTTGCGTCGAGGTCAATCAGCTCCGGCGCAATCCGCTCGTTGACGTTCGTGACCGCCTTCAGGACGCCCTTGCCGCCGTAGACCTTCTTGTCGCCGTCCCGCAGCTCAACGGCTTCATTCGCGCCGGTAGACGCGCCCGACGGCACGGAGGCCCGTCCAAGAGTCCCGTCTTCCAAATAAACATCCACTTCCACCGTGGGGTTGCCGCGCGAGTCGAGAATCTGCCGCGCCTGAACATTCGTAATTGCCGTAGACATAGTGTTTGTATTTCTCCTAAAAAGTGTGCGAAGTGTTAATCTTCTTCCTGCGCCTGCTGTCGTGACTGCCGCGCCCCGTGCCGGAAACGAATAACGCGGACTTCCGCGTCGTCATCAAAAATGACAAACAAAATCCGGTAAGCGCTACGTCCCATTCCGTACAAGAGTTGACGCACCTCTTGACCAGGATAAGAACTACTTTCTCGCGCGAGGTGGCAGCGGCGTGGAAAAGTGGAAGGTGATCTAATTGCGGCCTCTGCACCCAGATACCAACGAATTGCCGCGTCAGGAGATCGCTGCAAGTGGAAAAGATAAGCAGCGTCAAGTTCAGCATCCGCTTCGTCGAATAACTCAACCCGGTATTCCATGGCGTACTTTCATGTCCGCGAAGACCTGTTCCGCCGGTCGGTGCCGCCCGGCGGCAAGATCGTCTAGCCCGCGCTGAATGGCGGCGACGTTCGCCGCGTATTCTTCCGGGTCATCGTCCGGGATTGGTTCCATGTCTCCAAAGAGAATAGCTTCGTCCAGAAGCGACAGCAAAAACGCTTCCGGCTCCTGGCCGCGCTGAGACGCAATCTCGCGCAGCTCTTTCTCCTGACTATTCGGAATTTCTAAAGTAATTGTCACTTGCTTACTCCAATAACTTGCAGTGTTCTCCGTCTTTATCCGCCAGCCGTCATTGGTTAGTCGTAATCCGCCGGCCAGTCCGGGTTACGGTTGTGGTCGAAGAAGTGCGTGATTTGATCTGCCGTGACACGGTCTACTGATAGCGGCGGCAGGTTCTCTAAAGCAAAAAAATCTACGCCGTCCGTCTCGCTGCTCAGGGCAGGGGAGCCGCCGACGATCTCGCACCGGAAGAACGCCTTGTAAGCGTGGTAGGGGATCGGCGGGTGGTCGTGCTTGTTGCGGTCGTACAAGGCCAGCAGCTTGACGGCTTTGGCCTCATAGCCCGATTCTTCGCGGATTTCGCGCTCTACCGCCTCGCTTGGACTGTCCCCGACATCCGACCATCCGCCGGGCAGTGTCCACAGACCGTCCGAGCGCTCCCGGACCAGCAGCACCTTCCTGTCTTGGATGACTACACCGCGAACATCAATCTTCGGCGTCGCATAGCCGTCTTCCGCCTGAAACAGTTTGACCAGCTCCGCCGGTTCCGCATTTAATGGGAGCGCCATCATCTCAGCGGCAATCTGCCGGACTTCCTCATACCGCTCCCGGTCATAGGAGTCCTGAGCGTAAGCCAGCCCCGTCTGCGACAGCGCTTGGAGCTTCTGCGCCCACTGCACCAGAGAAGTGTTTACAGTTTCTTCCATTCGCTGTGGATTATACCTCGTACTCCGTGGTTTTGCTCAGCATTGCCCGTGCCTAGGCAGCAAACGGTCCGCGCAGGGCGAGGGCAATCTGGGTCTCGATCAGTCCTTCCGGTACACCCATGTCGCAGCGTATTCCGGCGACTTCGCAGGCTAAATATCGTTCCCGCTCGAAAAGTGATTGCTAGAAAGCCTTTTATGGTTTGCTCGCGGCCTTCGTAACCGCATCAATATTGCTCAGGATAGTAGCCTCTCCCGCTTTATCGCCGACTGTTTTTTTAATTGACAAAGCCTTCTGGTAATAGTCCAGCGCCTTCTGCGGCTGACCCGTCTGCGAATAGACTAAGCCGATGTTGCTGAGGGTGGTAGCTTGCTGCGACTTGTCTCCCACTGCCTGCGCTAAGGGGAGGGCCAGATGGAAGTAGTCCAGCGCCTTCTGCGGCTGACCCGTATCTGAGTAAACCTGTCCGATATTGCTGAGGGTGGTAGCTTGCTGCGCCTTATCTCCCGCCGCTTGTGCTAAGGGAAGGGCCTGTTGATAATAGGCCAGTGCCCTCTGTGGCTGACCAGTTTGCGAATAGGTTGCCCCAATGTTGCTGAGGGTAGTGGCCTCTGCCGCTTTATCACCGACTGCTTTTTTGATTGACAACGCCTGCTGGTAATAGTTCAACGCCTTCTGCGGCTCACCCGTATCCGAATAGACGCTCCCAATGTTGCTGAGGGTGATGCCTTCTCCCGCTTTATCACCGACTGCCTTTTGGATTGGCAACGCCTGCTGGTAATAGTTCAACGCCTTCTGCGGCTGACCTGTCTTCGAATAGACACCTCCAATGTTGCTGAGGGTAGTAGCCTCTCCCGCCTTGTCTCCTACCGCCTTCCTAATTGGCAACGCCTGCTGGTAATAGTTCAATGCCTTCTGCGGCTGACCCGTCTGCGAGTAAACCCGTCCGATGTTGGTGAGGATAGTAGCCTCACCCTCCTTGGCTCCAATTGCCAGTGCTAAGGGTAAAGCCTTCTGGTAATAGTCCAGCGCCTTCTGCGGCTGACCCGTCTGCCAATAGACTAAACCGATATTATTGAGAGTATTAGCCTCTTCAGCCTTGTCTCCCGCCGCCTTTGCGGAGGATAAAGCCTTTTGATAATATGCCAGTGCCTTCTCGTTCTGTCCCTGGCGATGCGCCAAATCAGCCTGATTCAGTAATGCCTGAACCTGTGCCCGTGATTTTGGGGACACTGCCTGACCTGTTCCCTGCTGGTCCTCGGCAGTGAGACAGAGGGCACTCAGCACTAAACCAAAAGTGATGATGCGAACAAACATGGACGGAGCGGAAGTAAAAGTCTTCATATCTTAGATCCTATCGTTATCTTTTAATTTCTCGCAGAGCCTCACCGTGCAGGGCAGCCCAAAGATAAATCTCCCTGACAACACTCGCTTGGAGAACCGCTCGACAAGGAACACGACGAAGCGGCAGAGGATGTTTGGGGCAGCGAATTGTTATTCCGCTCCCTTCCATTTCTTAGGGTCCAGCTTAAAGTCTTCCTGAATCAGCCGACGCAGCTCAGAGAAATCTTTGGGGGCGCGGTTGCTGATTTCATCCCAAGCACACGCAAATGCAGGACGATTGATATTTGACTTGATTCCATCACGCCAAAAAGCCCAGGTGCGTGGGCTGACACGACCAATCTGCCGCAAGAAAACCTGCTCGTTACTCAAATCAAAATAGTGATAAAACTCGTCGAAAGCACTTTGTTGCTCAGTTTGTGAAAGTGATTCGCCTAACAATGCCTTTGTTGGAAGGCGAGCAACTAAATCACGGTATTCATGGGCCAGCGAGTCCTCAAACGTAGTAAGTGCCTGCTGTCTTGTAATTCTAAGTTGCCATGTCGCTACAAGTATGCCGAACCCACCCAGTACCGTTCCAGCCTGGGCGACTATGTTGAGCCAAGAAAGGTTTATCATATGTTTGGTTGCTAGCAGAATGGAGCAGTTAGACGCCCATTGTACCTCATAAATTATTGAGAATAGCCCGCGCCTGCGAAGCAAACGGCCCGCGCAGGGCAAGGGCGATTTGGGTTTCGATTAAGCCTTCGGGAATACCCATGTCGCAGCGGATGCCGGCAACTTCGCAGGCCAAGTAGCGCTCGCGCTCCATCAGCAGGACTTGGGCCGACGTGAGCTGGATTTCGCCGCGCTCGCGCCGGTTGTTTTGGATGAGATTCTCTAAGCAGTCAAAAATAGTCGGCGTGAAGGCGTGGATGCCGAAGTGGACCAAATACTGGCCGTCGGGGACGCCGGGCGCACGCAGGTGAGCGCGGGCGTAGTCAACGGTCGGCTTCTCGACAAGCGCCTTGATTTCGTAGACCGGCGGCGCGGTGTTCGGCAGCAGGGGGCCGGACAGGGTGCCGAAGCGGTGCAGGTCAGCTTCGGCGGCGTAGGAAACCGACGTGACCGAGGCGTCGTAACGGGCAAAGGCGTCTAAGACCTGGCGGGTGCAGCGGGTCTCGGTGTCGGACAGATAAGCATGGTCGCCGAGCGTGATCAAGAACGGTTCCCCGGCGGCGAACTCGCGAGCTTGGTAAACTGCGTGGCCGTAGCCGTCCTGTGTTTCCTGCACCACAAAAGTGAGTTTACCCGCCATGTCCGCCAGCGACCGGCTGAGCGCGTCGGCCCAATCTTTCCCGATCAGCGAGGCCGAAGGCGGCTCGAAGAAGTGCCGCCGCATCGGGTCCACATTAGCGGAATTGGCGATGATGCAGACTTCCTCTAAACCCGACGCGAACAATTCTTCCGCCAGGATCTGCACGGTCGGCTTGGCGAAGCCATCTACGTCTACGAGCGGGAACAGCTCTTTTTGGACGGTCTTCGATGCCGGGTACTGCCGTGTCCCGCGCCCTGCCGCCGTAATCACGCCTTTTTTAATCATGCCACTGTGGATGGGTGTTGTCATAGCCATGTTCCCGGCAAACAGTGAAGAAGCCCCCCGCCCCAATTCTAGGGAGCCGGATGAAGAAGCGGCCCGGCAAGGCCGCAGCCGCGTCTTGCCTGTATAGCTCCCTAGAATTGGGGCGGGGGGCTTCTTCACTGTCTAAAATGTCTCACTGCCGAACGCCGCCGCGCCCGGCGACTGTCCGCCCAAGAATATCTGCGGCGTCAGCCCCGTCTGCTGCCGGTATGCCTCTGAAATCTCGTGAATGGTCTGTTCAGCCCGTTCCCCGTAGGTCAAAAACGCGACCGTGCCGCCCGACCCGCCGCCGGTGATCTTCGCCCCGTAAATGCCCTTGTCCGGCCCGGCGGCGCGTCCGAGTTCCACCAGCAAATCCGTTTCCGCGCAGCCGAGGCCAATGCTGGTGTAGGATTTGTGAGAAGCGTACATCTTCCAGCCGGCTTTCCTGATATGTTCCTCCATGTAGGATTTGTTATCATCCACAGCTTCCTGAAGTTCACGGATAAACCCTGTGACACGCTCGTTCTCCCTGATCCCATGTGAAGCGGCGGCGACTACTCCATAAGTCTTGTAAGGGTCAATTCGTGTGACCTGGTCGCCAGTTTCCCCAAACTGGACAAGAAAGTCTGAGCCTTTAATAGAGGACGGCAAGGCTATCTTGAGCTGGTTGTCGAACTCCTGCGCTGACAACTGCGCCAAATGGTTCACGCCAAGCAGCTTACGGCCCATGAAGGCGGCGACGCGGGCGCGGGTGTAGGCGGTTCCGCCGACGGAGTGCTTGACGCTCGAATTGATGCCGTAAACTTGGACGCCGTCGGGCAGTGTTTGCGTTCCTTGAACTTCGTGCGGCTGACACAAAATTAAGAGCAGGCTGTTTGGGGCGCCGAGGGCGCTGGTCATCTGGTCCATGATGCCGCAGGGAGCGCCGACGACTTTGTTTTCGACCATTTGCGACAAACGTGCTACTGTGACGCCGTCTAAGTTCAAGCCATACGCCGCACTGAGTGCAGACATTGCCGCCACTTCAATCGCGGCGCTCGACGATACGCCTGCGCCGAGCGGGACGCGGCTGTCTAAAAGGAGGTTCGCGCCATTAGAGAAGTCCAAGACAATGCCCTCGGCCAGCAGGACATAGACGCAGCCCAAGACATAGGCCGCCCAGCGGGTTTGGGGGTCGTGGCACAGGCGGGAGCGCACGGCATCATAAGAAAGAAGCGCAGTGCGGTCGCTGGGGGAATAAAACTCGTCCAGGGAAAGCGAGACCTGCGGCGTGAAGCCTGCGGCCTCAATGCCCCGGCTCCAGATACGCAGGGTGCGGTCGGCACGGGGAGCCAGCGCCACTAAAGCCGCTTCGGCAATCGTCATCTCTGCGACCAGCGACCCGGAATAATCGGCGACCCCGCCCATCACATCCAATCGCCCCGGCGCACGGGTCAGCGTCACCGGCCCGGCGACCTGTTCTCCGAGAAACGCGGCGGCGGAAGGATCAGTGCGAAGGAAACGCTTGAACTCGGCGGCATCCGCCATCCCGTCAAATTGCTCGGTCATGCTGACGCCATTATACTTCGGGGCAGGGGAGAGTGTCAAACCGGCAGGCGAGCCGCCGCCTGCGGGTGTGCCCCGTCGCGGCGGCTGTGCGCGGCTTGGCCGCCTTCCGCGCCGAACAGTGGCTCCGCTAGGGCTGGGATCATGGGATCGTCCGCCCCGCGCACCTGGTTCCGGCCCAGGCGTTTGGCAGCGTAGAGCGCCTGATCCGCCGCTTCCACCAGCGCATCCCGGCCGGTATTTTTCTCCGACATGAAAGAAGCCGCCGCCCCGATGGAGCAGGTCATGTACAGGCCGCTGCCCGCCGCGAGAGGATGTTCGGCCACCGCCGCCCGCACGCGCTCCCCAACCGCCAGCGCCTCGGCTAAATCGGCGCCGGGCAGCAGGGCCAGAAACTCTTCGCCGCCCCACCGCCCCAGCGCATCTTCCTGCCGCAGCGCGGCGCGGGCGCAGGCAGCAAACTCGCGCAGAACCGCGTCGCCGACCGGGTGGCCGTAGGTGTCGTTCACGCTCTTGAAATGGTCAATATCAAGAAACAGCAGGGCGCATGGCTCTTCGGTGCGCCGGGCGCGGGCGACGGCAGCGTCCAGCGCCGCCACGAGCGCGCGGTGGTTCGGCAGGCCCGTCAGCGGGTCAGTGACGGCGAGTGCTTCCAGGCGGGCGTTGGCGGCCTGAAGAGCGGCGTTGATCTCGCTGAGCGTCTCCGCTTCGCGCTTGTGATGCTCGACCTCCATTCGGATGACAAGCGCTTTCGCCCGGTCCGCCGACTCCTCTGTGAAGACCTCTTTTTCAAGGCGCTGGAATGCTTCAAAGTGCCCCAGTGCGGCGGCGTAGTCGCCCTGCCGCTTGCAGACCTGGGACAGCTTTTGGAACGCCTGATAGGCGAATTGCTTGGCTCCGATCTTTACAGCAAGCGCCGAGGCTTCTGCGAGCCAAGCCCGCGCCGGGTCAAGCTCGCCGGCCTCCGCATAAACATTGCCGATCGAGAACAGCGCATGCGCCTCAACTTTGCTCTCCTGCACCGAGCGGGCAAGTGTCAGCGCCCGCGTGTACGAGGCCAGCGCATCGGGCCGACGCCCTTTCTTTTTGTAGGCGTCGCCCAGTGAGGTCAGCGTCGCGGCGACATGGCCGTGGCTTTTCAGCCTTTCGCCGAGCGCGATGGCCCGGACGCAGACAGCAATGCATTCGTCGTAGCGCCCAAGTTCCGCATAATCAAAGCCGATCCCGCTCAAAGCAATCAGCTCCGACAAAGAGTCTTCCGCCTGAGTCGCCTGGTCCAGCGCCCGCTCATGGTAGCGCAGAGCTTCCCCATACTCGCCACGCTCCCCGTAGAAGGAGCCGAGATTAAACAATGATTGGATAACGGCAAGCGTAGCCCCCGCCCGTTCTTGTGCGGCCAGACTGCGCTCATACCAGTCCAGGGCCGACGTGTGATCGCAGAGGTCGCACTGGATGTTGCCGAGCATATTCAGGCAGGATCCAACGCCTTTCCAATCTTCGCGCTCTTCGCGGATTTGGAGCGATTCCCGTATCCTTTCGCCTGCTTCGGCATACTCTGCAAGAACGTAGTGGATATAGCCGAGACAATGCAGACAGCGGCCCTCCGTGTCCAAATCGCCGATCTGCCGGCTGATTGCCAAGCTTTCCCCAAGCGCCGACCGGGCATCCTCGTGCCGCAGCAGGTTCGCCGCGCAGACACCCTGTACGCAGAGGGCCGGAGCCAGCGCTGCCCTTTCGCTGCCGCTTCGCGCGAGCGTCACCGCCTCCGTGCTGATTTCCAGCGCCTTCTCCGGGTCTTTGGTTTTCATCTCCCGGGCCCGCGCTGTCATCGCGGCTACTTGCTCCAACATAGTGTTAACTTCATCATCTCCATTTTCTTTCTCTCTCTGGATTATGCCATAGTTTGCCGATAATCAGGCCAAAGAACCAGAAATCTAGACCCAAAAACTCAGAGACGGAGCCAGCCATGCCGACACCCACCAAGCCACAAGCCGCCGAGGCGCAGACGGTCCATCAAGTGCCGCTGGGCCAGATTGTCACCAACGAAAACCAGCCTCGCAAATCGTTTTATCAGGACACGCTCGACGAGCTGGCTGCGTCCATCAAAGAGCGCGGCGTGTTGGAGCCGATTGTCGTCCGCCCGCTTGACGGCAAGTACCAGATTGTCATGGGCGAGCGCCGGTTCCGTGCGTGCAAAATTGCCGGTCTTGCGACTGTTCCCGCACTCATCAAAGAAATGTCCGACGAGGACGCTCACGCCGACGCGCTTTTGGAGAATTTCCAGCGCGAGGATATGAACTCCATCGAGAAGGCCCGCGCCATTCAGGGCCTGCTGACCTTTATGTCGTGGGAAAAATGCGGCAAAACGCTCGGCGTCTCCGAGACCACCCTGCGCCGCTCTTTGGAGCTTTTGGAGCTGCCCCAGTTCGTCCAAATCGAGCTGACCCTGCGTGCGCCTCAGCCCGGCCAGATCCTCTTGACCGAAGGCCACGCCCGCGCCCTGGCCGTTCTGGCCCACGATCCCGCCTCGCAGAAGCGGATGGTGGACAAGATCAAGACTGAAAAGCTGAACGTCGGCGACGCCGAGCGGGTCATGGGCGCGATTGTGCGCTACCCGGAAAAGCGTGAAGCCTTTCTGCGCGTGTCCCTTGCGATTACCGACCAGCTTCTCAAGACGCTCGGCGCCCGCGCCGAAAAAGCAAAGCCGTACCGCCCGCAGACCGCCGAGCAGCACATGAAGGCGATTGACAAAGTCGGCCAGCAGCTTTCGGATTTGTTGGATGAGCGCGTCATCGAGTACCTGAGCGCCGTCCAGATGAACCAGCTTCTCGCCACCTGCGCTGAGCTAAATAGAGGCTTGGAAGAGTTCAACCGCAAAGTGCGCTTGGCGCTCAAATCCAAAGAATACGGCTTCCAGGAGACCTACATCCACTGCCCCTTGTGCGGCCGCGTCGAGCTAGTCGGCTCCATGCGCTGCTCCGTCTGCTGGACCATCCTGCGCCGCTGCTACGACTGCGGCAACTACGACCGCACCCAAGAGAAATGCGGCGTCAACGCCGCCCAGGTCTACGTCGCCGAAGCCGAGAACCCCAAAGAATACTCCAAAAGCTACAAATGCCCTGACTACAAGCCCAAGTACGAGGCACAAGCAGTGAAGAACTTGAAAATTGCCGCCTAGCATCCACTTGTAAATATTGTCAAGCAGGAAAATCCAGCAGGCAGGCGGAATAAGCAGCCCATATGCTTTCCGCAATTCTGTCCTGGGTTTTCATCGGCCTTCAAGTGCTGTGCGGCATCGGCATTCCGTGGTACTTAGACCTCTACACCCCGCACTCGGCTGGGTATCACCCGTGGGTCTACGGCGGCCTGCTTGTGGCTGGTGCATTGGCGCAGTCTTGGGATAAAATCAGTGTTCTTGCGAAAAACCGTAGCCTGACGACGCAGGTGGAGGCGCTTCAAGGGAACCTGGGGCAAATCCAAAGTCAAGCCGGCGAGTTCGCGTTTCTGAAATTCTATACGGAGACACTTTCCGGCGCGGTGGAATCGCTGCAAGACTTGAACAGCTACCACCTCCGCCACATCAAATTCGCCCAGCGGCAGACCTTGAAGAATGTCGCCTTTGTTGTGGAAGCTTTCTTCAAGGAGAAGTTTGCGCTGGAAGTCAATGCCAGCTTGATGGAGCCGAAACCGATACACGAGTTCGTCGCAGGCAAATATCTTGATCCAAAGCGAGTCTATTTTTCCGACCAATCGCGCTCCTCGGAAGAGTACCGAGCCGTCCTTGCCATCACGGCTTGGGCGAAAAATGCGTCGGGCGTTCCGCGAGACTTTGCCCTTCCTGTAGACGGCGATAATGAGCGTCTTTTGTTCGGCGCGGCGAGAGCCTTCGCGTCCGGGGACGAAACCGTCATTTCGGATGTCAAAAATGCGGAGTTGCTCCAAGCGCTTTTAGAAGGCCAGCCGCCTGCGGTAAGGCGGGAAGTCGAGAGCTTCTTTGCCCGGCAGCAGTATGTCAGCTTTGTGAGCCTCCCCGTTGAGTTCGCCGGTCAGGTCATCGCCGTTCTCAACATCCAGTCCAGCAAGCCCAGCATCTTCGGCGAAAATGAGCATTACGCCACCGACATCAAGCGGTTCATTCTGCCGTTTCGGTTCATCCTGGGAATTCTGTTGTGGCGTGAAGGCGTGCTTGTGAAAGAACAGCAAGCGAATATCAATCCCGCCAACTAAATTGATGCGTTGATGGGTATAATGCAGGCTACTACACCGAGGGCGAGAAGAGGCAGGTCATGTCAGAAACAATCAAGCCGGCAGCAGCGCCTTACGCCGTCACGGAGGCGTACACGACGGAAGATGACGCTCCGCTGAACACGGATGGCTTGTCGCCGGAAGCGGCCCGCCGCCTGGAGCGATTTGCGGAACTGGTAGACCGCTTCGGAAAAGCCGCCGCCAGCGGTGCGCTTTCCCCGCCGGTTTCCGCTGCGGGAACTCCGCGTTAGCTCTTTCGAGCGTTAGCTCTTCGCCGTCTCGTACCTGCCGTTACTTGAAACCGCAAGGCTCTTGTCTCTCCGATGGACAAGAGCCTTTGCTGCGTTCACTTCTCTCAGTTTGACTCAAAGAGCCATCTACTCCGTCCCGTATAATCTATCACCGAAGTCGCCTAGTCCCGGCAGGATGTATTTGCGGGTGTCCAGCTCGCGGTCGAGGCCCGCTGTGAAGAGGGGAACGTCGGGGTGGGCGGCGTTCAGGAGAGCGACGCCTTCGGGGGCGGCGACGAGAGAGAGCATGAGTATCCGGCCGGCACCGGCGGCTTTGACGGTGGCGATGGCCTGGGACGCCGAGCCGCCGGTGGCGAGCATGGGGTCTAAAATGAGCGTCGTGCGCCCGTGCATGTCCGGCGGCAGCTTGGCGTAGTAGGGGAAGGCGACGGCGGTTTCGTGGTCCCGCGCCAGCCCGATGTAGCCGACGGACACGTCCGGGAAGAACTCGACAATCGGGTCCAGCATCCCCAGCCCCGCCCGCAAAATGGGGACGGCGACGAGCGGGTCATCGAGAACTGGGCTGTCGAGAGGCTCTAAAGGCGTTTTAATGGCGCGAGGGCGCAGCGTGAGGCTTTGGGTGGCTTCAATCGCGAGCAGCACGGTCAGCCGCTTGGTCAGGAGGCGGAACAGCGGCGGCTCCGTGGTCTTGTCCCGAAGATGGGTCAGAAAATGCTGGGCCAGCGGGTGCTGCAAGGTGGTAATGTTCATGGTATGATGAAGCTATTATTTCGGCGGAGGATTAGGAAGTTCCTGCCTACAAGAACCATGCCATAAATGGCACGGCTACACGGCGCAGACGCCACGAAACACCGCTTCGCGGGGTTAAGACTCTATCAATCTGTTCCCAGTACCGCGAAGCGGTACTTTGTAGCGTCTGCGCTGTGTAGCCGTGTGTTTTAACACATGGTCTTTCATCCATTTTCGATTGCCTGTGGAGAACCACCATGAACAAAGCAAAAATCGGCCTGATTGGGATTGTCGGCGCGGAGGCCAAAGCCGACTTCTGGGGAACCATGCAGCGCGTCGCCGAACTTGGCTATGCCGGCATTGAAGCGCCCGGCGGCCTGCGGGACGGCGACGTCCACGAGAACGTAAAGCGCTTTCACGATTTGGGCCTTGAGGTGCTGACCGTCAGCGCCGACCGGGACGGGCTGCGGGACAACTTAGACGGCATCTTGGCCGAAGCCAAAGCGCTTCAGTCGCCGCGCGTTTCGGTCTGGTGGGGGCCGTGCGAGACGAAAGACTCGGTTCTGCGCGACGCGGAGCTGTACAATACTGCCGGAGCGAAGCTGGCGGCGGAAGGCGTGACGCTGTGCTACCACAACCACGAGCATGAGTTCTCCAAGACGTTTGACGGCGTGTATGCGTTAGACGTTCTTGCGGCGAACACCGACCCGGCGGCGCTGTCGTTTGAGCTGGACATTGCATGGATTACGTTCGGCGGCGAAGACCCGGTGCGTGTCTTGAAACGCTACAGCGGGCGGGTGCCTGCCGTTCATGTCAAAGACCTGTCACGGCTTGATGAGCGCGGCCACTTCACGGCGGTCGGCACGGGAGTTGTGCCGGTGCAGGCGTCGGTGGAGACGGCGCTTGCGCTCGGCATTGAGTGGATGGTCGTGGAGCAGGACACGCTGCGGCACTTGTCGGGGATGGAAACGGCGGCGGTGAGCATTTGGAACTTGAAAGAGATGGGGCTGGCGTAGAACCCCTCCCGCCTTGCTTCGCAGGGTTCCTCCCCGAAGCGGAGAGGGGAAGAGTGTCAAAACCGCCTTGCCTGAACTCTTTGCCCTTCCGTTTCGGGAGGGCCGGTGAGGGACGAACCGGGGTGGGTTCTTTCCTCCTATCGGGTATCATAATCGTCCATGCTGCTTAACCCCCTCAACCTGCTCTGGGCGATCCCCCTACTCGGCGGCATTGTCGCCCTCTGGATGCTGCGGCTGAAACGGCAGGAAGTCACCGTCTCGTCGCTGTACCTGTGGAACTCGCTGCTTCAAGAGACGCAGGCGAACGCGCCGCTGCGAAAGCTGCGCCGGTCGCTGCTCCTGTTCCTGCAACTGCTGGCCATGCTGCTGCTGATACTGGCGCTGGCCCGGCCCTTTGTCTACGGCGCGGGCGTGTCCGGCCACACGGTCGTCCTCATTTTGGACACGTCGGCGTCCATGAACGCCGCCGATGTCGGGCCGTCGCGCCTGGCCGCTGCAAAAAGCGCCGCCGATGATTTTGTCGCCCATCAGCTTCGGGGCGGCGATGTCGCCACGGTGATTGCCGCGTCATCTAAGCCGCAGTCTTTGGTGTCCGGGTTCACCGGCGACGGCGGGCGCTTGTCGTCGGCAATTGACAGCGCGGTTCCCACCGACACCGTCGCCGATATGCCCGCCGCGCTGACGCTCGCGCAGTCACTGGTCGGGACACGGTCTGGGGCCGAGATCCGCGTTTTTTCTGACGGCGCGTATTCCCAAGATGACCTCAAAAAACTGGCCGCCGTGCCGCTCGGCGGCACTGATGTGTCGCTCTCTTCCATTGGAACAACAACGCCGGATAATCTGGCAATCACACGGCTGGACGGCCGCCGGAACCCGCAGACGGGGACGAACGAAGTCTTTGCCGAGGTGCAAAATCTCGGCGGCAAAACCCACTCCGGCGGCACGCTGTCCTTGCTGAAAGACGGACGGCTCGTAGATGCCCGCGCCCTGAGCTTCACGAACAACGCCCAAATCGAGACGTTCGACAGCCCGCTCCTGAAAGACGGCGGGGTCATCACGGCGCGTCTCGACGATGTCCAGGACGACCTCGCCGCCGATAACCAGGCGTCGCTGGTGCTGGCCCCGCCGCGCCCCCGCCGGGTGCTGCTCGTCACGGATGGTAATATCTTTTTGGAGCGCGGCCTGAACCTCGACCCCGATGCGGTGCTGGAAGAATGCACCCCGGATCAGTTCGAGACCGTCGGCAAAAGCGGCGCGGGCTACAGCATGGTCGTCTTTGACGGCGCTCTGCCCGCGAAGCCCCTGCCGCCGGGCAACTATCTGGTCTTCGGTGCGGACAGCGCCCAGATGCCGGCAACAGCGAGCGGCAGCACAGACAGCCCGAAGTTCATTGATGAGACCCGGACTCATCCCGTCATGCGCTTTGTGGATTTGGAAGGGCTGCGCCTCCGAACCGCCCTGCACACGCAGGCCCAGCCGTGGGGGCAGAGCCTCGCCGACGCTGATTCCGGGCCGCTGATTGCTGCCGGGGAGCATGGCGGCCTGCGGGTCGTCTCAGTCTCGTTCGATCTCAGCGACTCCGACTGGCCCCTGCGCGTTTCTTTCCCGATCTTCCTCACCAACGCCGTCCGCTGGCTGACCGCCGGGGGCGGCCTCGGCGCGTCCCAGCCCGAAACCCCGACCGGCGGGGTCGCGTCTTTAGGCGTCCCGCCCAGCCAGACTTCTCTTTCGATTACCCGGCCCGACGGCACGAAAATCGCCGTCAACGCCCCGCCCGCCGGCGGCGTCGCGCTGGTGGAAGACACGCGCGAAGCCGGGGTCTACCACGCCCAGATCGGCGGCGCGGATTATCCATTCGCCGTCAACTTGGACAGCGCCGACGAAAGCCGCCTGGCCGCCCAAAAGCCGCCGATTTTAACCCATCCCGGCACGCCCCAAGTCGCCGCTGTCCATCTGCCGCTCTCCAAACGCGCCAAAAATGATCTTTGGCCGACGCTTGCTGCCGTCGCCCTTGCACTGCTGCTGCTGGAATGGTTTGTCTTCCACAAGCGCATCTAAAGCACAAATATTTCTGTTGCGGCACGTTTACGCGGCTTTTTTTGTTTAACTGGTAACCATGAACGAAACAGAACAAGACCAAAACAGCTTTCTTGCGGGCCGTACCGCCGACGGCTCGCGCCCCGAAATACCCACTGCGCCGGAGCAGACGCCGCCCGGCCCGGCGTTCTCGCCGTACTACGCCCAGACGCCCGCCGCGCCGGAGTATGCCTACGCCCCGCAGTCGCCGCCGGGCTTGCTTCAGCGCTGGAAAGCCAAAGGCGGGGTGCTGGGCGGCATCGCGTCCTTTCTGCTGCTGATCGCCAAAGTCGCCGTGCCTGTGCTGGGTCTGCTCGCCAAGTTCAAGTTCCTCGCGATTGGCGCGAAGCTGCTGCTCGGCTCCGGCTCGATGCTGCTGTCCATGTGGGTCTGGGGGCTGATCTACGGCTGGAAGTTCGGCGTCGGCATCGTCCTGCTGATCTTTATTCACGAGTGCGGCCACGCGACGGCCGCAAAAATGCGCGGCATCCCGACCGGCATCATGGTCTTCGTCCCGCTGATGGGCGCGTTTGTGACCACGGGCCGCTACGGCAAGTCCATCGT
Organism: uncultured Armatimonadales bacterium; assembly: GCA_964236795.1. Lineage (GTDB taxonomy): Bacteria > Armatimonadota > Armatimonadia > Armatimonadales > Capsulimonadaceae > JANXMY01. Next base: position 21,986 of record CAXSFV010000015.1, read on the forward strand.
CGAGGATGCGTTTATCGGCATCATGGGTCCCGTCTTCGGCACGTTGGCCGGGCTGGGCTGCCTCGTGCTGTATGCCGTCACGCCCGGCCATTCGCCGTTCTGGCTGGCTTTGGCGCAGGTCAACTTCTTTATGAACCTGTTTAATTTGGCCCCGACCGCGCCGCTCGACGGCGGCTGGATCACGCCCCTGTTTTCGCCTAAACTCCTCGCCGTAGGCGCGGTCCTGCTGCTGTTCCTGGCCCGCTACAACCCGCTGATTATCGTGCTGGCCCTGATGAGCTTGCCGCGCATTATCTCCGGCTGGAAAGCCAAGCCCGAAGACAGCCCCTATTATCAGGCTACCGCCGCCGACCGCTGGAAGTTCGGCGCGGCCTACCTCGGCCTCGCCGCCTTCCTCGCCGTGCTGGGCTACAGCGTTCATTCCTACCTCGGCACGATCCCGCACCCAGTGGTGTAGTCGGCAGGCAACAAGGCAAAGAGAGGAAATTAGCTCATGTCAAATTTTGTGTATGGCTACGTTGAGACTTCAAACCTGCCAAGCGTAATTCAGGACGTTGAGCAAATTGTCGCCAACCAGTCTTTGGGATTGACCACACACTCATCAGATAGATTGTACGATTTTCCGTCCTCTTTCCTCCCTCGCGGGTATAACGCCTTGATCTTTTCTATCTGCGACTCAAAGCAATCCAACACCGCGGAATATCTCCTTGACAGTCTTAATTTTGTTGCCGATTTACCGTATAGCTTGCCCAGAGAAGCGAAAAAGCGCCGGGAGCTATTGCTGGATTTAATCTCGGAAATATTCAATCTTGAGCAGGTCGAAAAGCTTTATATCGTACTCATTGAGGTGCAAGGGATTGAGGCAATAGCGGCAGTTTCACTAGAAGACCTAAAAGAAGAAACACTTAATAATTATGAGGGACCTCCTAATGTCTTGTACATTGTTGAAAAACCCTAATGTTTACATGGTTGAAACTGAACAGCCTCATTAGAATTAAGCAGGAAGCGGCACCAAAGCAGAAGCGCGGCGGTCAGCAACAAAAGGTGGGGCAATGTGTGGCGGGGTTCTCCTATGGGCGTGGAACGAGGGCGTGAACGCCCTCGCTGGGGGGCGAAGCGCCAAGCCGCCACCTGCGTGGCGAAAGAACTTGCTACTCTTGTGCTACTCTTGACCCGCGCAGGCGGGACCTTAGCGTTCGCGCTCCTCAGCGAGGACATTTATGTCCTCGTCGCAAACCATGCCCTCGTATCTATATGCCCTTGTTCTGCGTCACTTCCCTTCTTCTTTCAGCGCGTCCAAAAGCGTCTGGACTTTCGTTTGGGCGACGGCGATGCGGGTGTCCGCCGCGCCGTAATAGAGGTATAAATCGTCGCCCTTGATGATGGTGCCGGTCGGGAAGACGACGCCGGGGATAAAGCCGGTGGACTCATAATCTTCTTTTGGACCGAAGACCCAGCGGGGCAGGCGGCGAATGACGCGGCGGGGGTTGTCCAAATCCAAAAGCGCCAAGCCCACGCGATAAATCGGGCCGTGGGACGTGCTTTTTACCCCATGATAGATAACCAGCCAGCCGTCGGGCGTCTCAATCGGCGGCGGTCCGCCGCCGACCTTGTCGCCGTCCCACCACGGCCCGCCGCGCTCCTCGATAATGCACCACGGGCGGCCCCAATGAATCAAATCCTCGCTCTCCACCAGCCAGATATGCTCCATGTCGCCGAGAGCCGGTCGGTGCAGCATCCAGTACCGGCCATTGATTTGGCGCGGGAAGACCGACGCATCTTTGTTGTTCGGCGCGAGTACCAACCCGAAGCGGTTGACGCTTTTGAAGTCGGTGGTCGTGGCAAGGCAGACACCCGCGCCGAGATTGGAATAGCCGGTGTAGGCGATGACGTACTCGCCCCGGTTGGCAAGAAACGTCAGGCGCGGGTCTTCCGAGCCGTAAGCCTCGAACGGCGTGTCGAACGGGCTTTCCGCGACCGGCCAGCGGGCGCCGGCATCGTTGGGAGCGATCAGCGGATGGTCTTCAATGCGCCAGTCCGTAAGTCCGTCTTTCGAGCGGGCGACGGTGATGTGCGAGCTGCCTTCCTGGTCAATCACGCGAATCAGCATCAGTGTTTCGCCGTTCACCAGATGCGTGGCGGGGTTGCAGACGCAGTCGCAGGGGTAGGGCATATCGCTGGGACTGATAATCGGGTTCAGCGACGAGCGCGTGAAAAGCTCATGTTCAATCATGGAGAAAGGTACCCTTCTAAAACAACAGGCAAGCTGGAAGTGTTGTACCCGTTCTGCATCTTTCAGACTATGTGGTGAGGGACCATGCAATAAAATACACGGCTAGACGGCTCAGACGCCACAAAACACCGCTTCTGCACTGGCAGCACTGGCTACCCGGAGGGCGCGGCGTTGGGAATAATTTTAGTCCCGCGAAGCGGTACTTCGTGGCCGCAGGCCGCATAGCCGTGCCATTCATGGCGTGGTTCTTCGCGGCGTGGTTCTTCACGGCAGTTTAGAAGCAAGAAGGAAAATCAGCGGCAGGCACCGAAATAAATGCCTATGGCATTGAAAGCAAACACTTCTACCCAGTCAACGCTGCCCGAAGCTGGACCCGAAGCGGCGGCGACACCCTTGAAGCTCTGGCGCGTGCTGTGGCTCGGCCTGCTGCTCATTCCTGTCAACGTCTTCTGGACCATTTTGATTGAGGTGCGCTGGTTCACGCTCGACGGCACCTCGCTGCCGCTGTTCATCACGCCGATCTTCATGCTGTTTGTGCTGGTGCTGCTGAACTTGGCCTGGCGCAAATTCTTCCCCAAAGCAAGTCCCATGCGGCAGGAAGAATTGCTGCTGCTGTATATCATGCTGGTCGTTTCCTGTACGTTCGCCGGGCATGATACGCTGCAAAACATGTTCGGCTCGATCACTTACGCCTACTGGCACGAGACGCCGGAAAACAAGTGGCGGTCTTTGTTCTTTCAGTTTCTGCCGAACTGGCTTCTGATTACCGACAAAGACGCGCTTTCGGCGATGAACCACGGCAACGTCAATATCTACAGCCCGCAGGGCCTGATTTATCTGCGGGCGTGGATCGTGCCGCTTTTGTCCTGGGGCTGGTTCTTTCTGACGCTGGTAGGAATGTACCTGTGCCTGACGGTGCTGGTGCGGCGGGCCTGGATCGAAAACGAAAAGCTGACCTTTCCGATTGTCCAGCTTCCGCTGGCGATGACGGCAGACGCCGCCGGGAAGAACTTTTTCCAAAACCCGGTCATGTGGTCCGGCTTCGGGCTGGCGTTCTTGGTCTCGTTCGGCAACGGCCTGCACACGCTGCTGCCGACTGTGCCGGAGTTCCATGTCAAATTATTCGACATTTCTTCGCTTATCACGACGCGCCCGTGGAGTGCGATGGGGTCCACCCAAACGTCGTTTTATCCGTTTGCGGTCGGGATCGGCTACTTTATGCCGCTGGATCTGTCGTTTTCCTGCTGGTTCTTTTATGTCGCCGCCCGCGTGTTCCGCATTATCGGCAACATTTATGGGTGGGACGCCGTGCAGAACTCGTCCCAAACCAGCACCTTCCCGTACTTCGGCGAGCAGGCGACCGGCGCGTGGTTCGGACTCGGCCTCGTGCTGCTCTATGCCGGGCGTAACTACTGGCGCGAAGTCGCCCAGTCGGCCTGGCTGGGGGCGCGTTCCTCCGACCCGACTGAAGCCCGGCGTTACCGGGCGGCGTTCGGCGGCCTTGTCGTCGGCGGCCTGCTGCTGGCGCTGTTTTCCGAGCTGCTCGGCATGACCGGCTGGGTCGCAGTGCTGTTCTTTTTGATTGTCTTTTTGCTGGGCTTCGTAATTACGCGGGTGCGGGCCGAGTTCGGGTCGCCGCATGAGATTGTGTGGGTTAACCCAATTCAGGTCTTGATCACGCTGTTCGGGTCGCGGACGCTGGGGGCGCACGATTTGACCCTCTTGTCCACGCTGTACTGGTTCAACCGGGGCTACCGGAACCACCCGATGCCGAACCAGCTCGAAGCATTCAAGATGATGGACGGCAAGCCGTCGGTGGGGGTCGGGAGCCTCTGCGGAATTATCCTGTTCGCGTCGGTAATCAGCCTGGTCTCGACCGACTGGGCGCACCTGCACATTTTGTACGCGTTCGGCGGCGAAGGCAAAGCGCCGGGCTTTAAGACGTGGGTGGGGGCGGAAAGCTTCGACCGTCTGGCGGGCTGGCTGACCCAGCCGGTCCCACCGGCGTCCACGGGCCTGTATTATATTGCCGCCGGCTTCCTGCTGACCCTCGCTCTGTCTGTGATGCGCGTGAACTTTGTCTGGTGGCCGTTTCACCCGGCGGGTTACGCGCTGGCGCTGTCGTATGCGATGGAGTACTTCTGGCTGCCGATCTTCCTTGCTTGGGCTTCAAAGTTTTTGATTATCCGCTACGGCGGGATCGGCCTGCACCGCCGGGCCATCCCGTTCTTTTTAGGGCTGATTCTCGGCGACTACACGATGGGGGCGCTGTGGGCCATCGTCGGCCCGGTTCTCGGAGTCCCGACGTACAAGATTTATATTTAGCTGCTGCGAGGCGCGAGGAACGAGTGAGTGAACTCGCTCGCTGGAAGGCGTTCAGAAATGCCGCCTGTCCAGGGGACAGAATACAAGGTCGGAGTCCTTTCTTGCGTCCCCTGGACGCGCGGTAATTCCGATTACCTTCCAGCGAGTGAGTTCACTCACTCGTTCCTCTCACATCGGTAATCAACCTGGCAGCCCGCGCTGGCTCAGCGTCCCCGGCGAGACGGATTCCGCCAAAAACGGCGTCAAGCGCACAGTGAAACGCACTTCCGACGATGGAAGCAGGTACTCCGGCAGCGGGCCGGGGCCGCAGCTCTGGCTGCCGAGGCCGCTTTGCGCGTAGTCTAAATGCAGGATCGTTTCGGGCCGGGGCGTCAAGTCGTAAGTATGCTTGGCGGCGGTCAAGTCCTGCGCTGTGTAGTGATGGACACTGACACTCAGTAGTGGCTGCCCCGTCACGAGCAGGCCGAGACCACGGCGATCCGTGAGCGCGGCCCATCTGACATCCGATTTGTTGCCGTTCTCCTGGGGCCGGATATAGTTTTGGAACTGCTCGGCGACCGTGCCGGAGTAAACCCCGCGCTTGACGCTTTCCCGGCGGTCGGGGTAGCTTTCGTGCGGCCCAAGTCCGTCCCAGGTAAACTGGTCGAAGCCGGCTGCAAGCATCAGTTCCACGCCGAGCCGGGGCAGCGGCGGCAGTTCGACCAGCGGCGTTACCAGCGTTTCCAGCAAAACATCGCCGCTTCCGTAGACTGTGTAACAAAAGGAAACGGCAAATGCCGGGCGCTGCGAGACGGCGGCGAGCCGCGTTTGGGCAGTGACCAGCACCCGCTGCCGGTCTGCTTGTTCCCAAGTCACAGAAACGGTGCGGCTTGTCAAGCGGTCCAGCCCGGCTTTGCGCCAGGCGGCGGACGGCCGGACATCGTTGTCGGTCGGCGCCCGCCAGACCGAGAGCATAGGGCCGGAAACAAGCAGCGGCGTGTCCTGGTACTTCCAGTCCGTCAGCACCCCGCTGCTTCGGTCAAACTCTAGGCGGAAGTTTTCGCCCGTGACCGTGAAAGATCGCTCTTCTTCCGCCACAGTTAGCGCCGGCATTTCTGAAAGCGCTAAAGGAGAAGCTGGAGCGGCTTCGGTCGGCAGGGCAAACTGCGCCCAAGCGATCTCATGGCCGCGCGTCGCCCAGAGGGTGTCGGAGGCAAGCGAAAACGTGATGTCCAGCCAGGCGTCCCCAAACTTAGGCAGTGTGTACGGGACCGTCAAGACCGCCTCTGCGCCCGGCTTGATTTCCGGCAAAGCCAGTGTTCCCGATTGAACTGTCTTGCCCCCCTGCACCAGCCGCCAGAAGGCCGCCAAATGGCCCAGCGTCGAGAAATCGTAACGGCTGCGGACACGCACCGTTCCTGCCGCCAAATCTTCGGCTTCCGCCACGACCGGCGCAGTTACTTTTTTCAGCTCCAGCAAGGCCGGATGAGGAACACGGTCCGGCGAGCAGAGGCCGTCAATGCAGAAATTGCCGTCGTTCGGCGTGTCCCCGAAGTCGCCCCCGTAGGCAAACCACTCCCTGCCGTCCGCCGTCCATTGCCGGATGCCGTGGTCGGCCCATTCCCAGACGCAGCCGCCGAGCAGGCGCGGGTAGCGGTCAATCGTTTCCCAGTATTCCTTGAGGCTGCCGGGGCCGTTCCCCATCGCGTGCGCGTACTCGCACAAAAAGAACGGGCGCGGGTCGTCGGTCTTCTGCCCTTCCGCAATCAGGCCCGGCACATCCGTATACATTTTGCTGACCATGTCCAGCCCGGCGTAATCTTCGGTCCCGCCGGCGGATTCATAGTGGATGGGCCGAGGATCAAGCGCCCGAATGGCGTCAATCATCGCATGATGGTTCGGCCCATAGCCTGACTCGTTGCCGAGCGACCAGATGATCACCGACGGGTGGTTTTTGTCCCGCTGCACCAGCCGCTCCGCCCGGTCTACATACGCCTCGCGCCAGTCGGGAGTTTTGGATAGCTCGCTCCAATCCCCGCCGTCCAGGCCAAACCCGTGCGCCTCTAAGTCGGCTTCGTCAACAACGTACAGCCCGTACTCGTCGCACAAATCGAGCCAGTAAGGATCATTGGGGTAGTGGGAAGTCCTGACGCAGTTGATGTTGTGCTGCTTCATCAAAACGATGTCCCGGAGCATGTGGGCGCGAGGCGTGACATGGCCGAGGTCAGGATGCGTGTCGTGCCGGTTGACCCCGCAGAGCGTGATCGGCGTCCCATTCACCAGCAGCCGCCCGCGCTGTGTCTCAATCTGCCGAAAGCCTACCGCGAAACGCTCGACCGTCAGAGTCTTGCCCGCCTCATCTTGAAGCGTCAGCAGCAGCGTGTACAAGTTCGGCTCTTCCGCCGACCAGAGCTTCGGCTGCGAAACCGCAAGGCTTGCGGTTAAACTCGTTTCTTCCCCCGCCCCAAGCGCCGCCGTGCCTACCGTTTGCGCCGCGACTTCCCGCCCGGCGGTATCCCTCAGAACTGCCCGGACTGTATTCTCGCTGTTCACTTGGCCTAAGTTGCGGACCGCCGCGACGATCTCCAGCGCGGCATCGGCAAACGATTCCCCGAACACTGTCCGAAGGCGCACGTCCCGGATAGACACCGGCGGACGGGCAATTAAAGACACGTCGCGGAAGATGCCGCTCAGACGCCACTGATCCTGGTCTTCCAAATAGCTGCCGTCGGACCACTGATACACCTGCACGGTTAGCCTGTTTTCGCCCGGCCGGAGCGCCGCCGTGAGGTTGAACTCCGACGGCAGATGGCTGCCCTGGCTGTAGCCGATGTCCCGGCCGTTCAGCCAGACGGTGAAAGCCGAGTCGACGCCTTCAAAGTGCAGAAAGACTTGCCGGCCCTTCCAAGTTTCCGGCAGCGTCCACGTCTTTTGGTAAACGCCGACAGGGTTGTCGTCCGGCACGAACGGCGGATCAACAGGGTAGGGGTAGGCAATATTGGTATACTGCGGCCTGCCGTAGCCCTGCCGCTGCCAGTTTCCGGGAACTGTGACCGAGTCCCATTCCCCTGCGTAGTCATCACGCTCAATGCCGCCGGGGACGGCGTGCGGGGCAGGCCAGTACGAAAATTGCCATTGCCCGTTCAGCAGCCGAAAGAACGGCGATGCTCCACGTTCCCCCGCCTGCGCGGTTTCGGCATCGGCGTAGGGCATTGAAGTCGCCGCCGCCGGTTCCCGGTTTCGCGACAGCACGAGTAAGTTCTCCCAGTCCGGCGGCGCGGCTGAAGTTTCAACAGGCATAAGAAAGTTTCCTTTAGAAGTTTTCTTCAGTGGTTTGGACTGAGTATACCCGAAGGCCATGTCACGGAAAAGCACAGACTCTCGGTTTCTTGTGTCTGTCTGCCTTCCGGCGGAATTGCTTGACGTTCGCCCTAAGTCTGTGTTATGATGCTCTTATGCGCTTTTTACCCGTCCTGTTTGCCCTCGCTGTTCTCGCGTTTGCCGCTCCGCCGGTCTTTGCCGCCCATCATCACCATTCGTCCGCCGCCGACCGTGAAGCGCAGGTGCAGGCCGAGCATCGCATTCGGCTGGCCGTAAAAGAGAAAAAAGCCTGGCGGGAGCATCTCGCCAAGATGCGCTCCCTGCCGCATTCCGAGCGGGTGGCCGAGAAGCGCCACGAGAAGAAGTGGCAGCGCAAGCATGACGAGAAAGTCGCGGATGTGCAGGCGGCAGCCGAACACGAGAAACGCGCCCAACTGCGGGAAGCGAAGCTCGCGCACCGGCACCACCACGCGAAAGCTGACCTCATCGCCGCTGCGCCGAAGCCGAAGACGCGGCTTGCGCCGAAGAAGTTACTGACCCATGCCCGGCATTTGGCTGCACTGGAAGCCGCACATCGGGAGCTGGCACAAAAAGTCGCGCAGAGAAGCGCGGAAAAGAATTGGAAGCACCGGGAGAATGTCGCGCGGCAGGCGCAGATCGCCCATGAATGGGCTGCGCGGCGTCAGGCCATTCATACGCTGCACCTGGCGAAGATTGCGGCGGCGAACCGCCAGCGGTGGACGGCGCTGCACGGTGACGGCAGCGGGGGCAAGAGCATCCGGTTCTGGCAAACTGGCGCGGCGGGCGTTCCGGTCAAAGTCATCTCGGTGGACCTCAACGATCCGAATGTCAAAGTCTCGGCGGTCATGGCCGCGCGGGGCAACGGCACGGCCGAGCCATTCCGCCAGATGATCAGCCGGGCAAACCCGAACGTCGCCGTGACAGGGACGTTCTTCTCGCTCGACGACTTGCAGCCGGTCGGCGACATTGTCGTAGACGGCAGTTTAGTCCACTTCGGCGGCATGGGGACCGCGCTCTGCATCACGCCCGCAAACCGCGCGACGATGGTGACGTGCCAGTGGGGACGGCACCACGACTGGAGTCCGTTCGACTTTGTCGTCGCCTGCGGCCCGCGCCTTCTGCACGATGGACAGGTGGTTCTCGACGCCCGCGCGGAGCGGTTCCATGACCGGCACATGCTGGCCCCAAACTCGCGGATTGCGGTCGGCATTACGCGCGGCAACACGCTCTTTTTCGTGATGACCCACGAGCCGATCTACTTAGGAAAACTCGCCCGCGTCATGCAGTCTTTGGGGGCTGCCGACGCGATGAACCTGGACGCCGGGACCAGCACCGGCTTCTACTACGACGGCGCGACGCTCGCAAAGCCGGGCCGCAGGCTGACCAACATGATTGTGGTGTACGGCCGCCGCGACCGCTACGAACACGCTTTGGACCAGCTCGTATCACCGATGTACCACCGCGCCGCCTCCCGACGCCTCACGTCTCACCTCCGCACAGCGGCTCTGGTCCGCCCGTGAGCGGATTTGACCTTCCGCCGCGCGTCTGGGCCGAGATTGACCCCGACGCGCTCCGGCACAACATCTCGCTTCTGACGCGCCACTTTGCACCAGCGCGGGTCCTGGCCGTGCTCAAGGCCGATGCTTACGGCCACGGCGTCGCCCAAATCGCCCTGCTGTGCGCCGAAGGCGGGCTGACGGATTTCGGCGTCGCCACGCCCGCCGAGGGCGCGGCTTTGCGCCCGCTTCTGCCGCCGGACGCTGCGGTCTACCTGCTCGGCCCGGCGCTCCCGTCTGAAGCCCCAGCGATTGTGCATTACCGTCTGACGCTTCTACTCAGCTCGCTGGAAATGGGCCAAGCGCTCTCCAAAGCTGCCCAAGCTCAGAATGTCACCGCGTCGGCACATTTGGATCTGGACACCGGCATCGGCCGTGCCGGGGCGCAGCTTTCCGAGGCTCACACGCTGCTTGCCGCGCTTGACGCCCTGCCGAACCTTTCCATCACGGGCCTTGCCACGCATTTCGCCGATGCCGACGACAACCCTGCCGACGCACAAGCGCAGCACTCGCTGTTTTTAGACTTTCTCCAAACACTTGGCTCCCGCACTCGCTCGCTGCTGGTCCATGCGTCGAACTCGCCCGCCGCGCTGAACCTGCCGCCCTCCGCCCATCATACCCTGCTCCGGCCCGGCCTGCTGCTGTACGGCATTGAGCCGACGCCAGGCTTGTTTGCCGAGCGCGGCCTGCCTCTGCGCCCGGTGCTGTCGCTCCGCACCCGCGTCTCCTTATGCCGCTTCCTGCCTGCCGGGGCAACGATCTCCTATGGACGCACGTACACGGTTCCCCCCGGCGGCGGCACTTATGCCACGCTCACAGTGGGCTACGGCGACGGTTACCCACGCGGTCTCTCAAATCGCGGCTTTGTGTTGATCCACGGAAAACGCGCTCCGATTTGCGGGCGGGTCTGCATGGACCAAATTGTCGTAGATGTCAGCGCTGTTCCCAACGTGCAGGCCGGCGATGTTGCCACGCTGATCGGCACAGACGGGAACGAAACGGTCACGGCCGGAGAACTGGCCGCGCTGATCCCAACGACTCCCCACGCGATCACAACGGGGCTGACGGCGCGTGTCGGTCGGGTACAATAACTCAATATGTCCTATGAACCTTCGCAGCAGCAGACGCTGACCGTGGATGGCCGCCCCGTGGGGGTTCGCTTTCTTGCCGGCACAGCCCCGTCTACCGACTCCTTGCCCGTGATCCTGCTGCATGGCCTCGGCTGCTCGGCGGATGCGTGGCGTCCGACGCTGGGTGTTCTCGCGGAGCGCGGCGTCGGCGGGGTTTATGTGCCGGACATGCCGGGGTTCGGCTGTTCGCCGGGTCCGAAAAAAGCGCTGTCCATTGTGGAGCTTGCCGACTGGCTGGCGCGTGTTCTGGATGCGCTCGGCATTCCAAAAGCTCATTTTGCCGGCAACTCGCTCGGCGGGCAGGTGCTGCTGGCGTTCGCCCGGCGTCACCCGGAGCGCCTGGAACGGCTGGTGCTGATCGGCTCGACCGTCGGCGGCGAGTATGTTTCGCTGGGCCGGTATGCCGCCGGCCTGATTTTGGACGGCATGCAAGAGCCGCCCATTTATACCGCCGTGCTGTCCCGGATGTACGCGCAGATGGGCTTTAGGCGGTACTTAGGAACAACGCTGGCGATGCTTGCCGATGAGCCGCTGGAACAAACTTCCGAGATAGTGGCATCCTGCCTGGTCCTGCGCGGGGAGCGCGACGGGATCATCCCCGATGCGGTCGCCCGCCGCCTGGCCGCTGCCCTGCCGAATGGCCAGTTCCGGCGCTTGTCGGGAACGGCGCACGCGATGCAGTTCACTCGTCCCCGCGAGTTCGTCGAGATCGCGCTGTCGTTCTGGGCAGGCCGCTCGGCAGATAACGCAGCATGAGCGATGGGTGAAGGAAGCGAGGGAGTGAACTCCTCTCGCTGCAAATATACGTCCTTCGGACGAGAAGATGCTGAATGTGTGGCGCTCTTTCGTCCGAAGGACGACCCTCCCAAGCGAGAGGAGTTCACTCCCTCGTCCTTCGCTGTTCAATGGAAACCAACACATGACCGATGCCTTAGCCCTGGTTCGCGAGCTGACACAACTGCCGGGGCCGCCGGGACAGGAAAAACTCGTGCGGGACGCCGTCGCTGCCCATGCCGAGCGTCTCGGCTGCGTGCACGAAACAGATGCGCGGGGGAACCTGCTGCTGTCGGTTCCAGGCGCGGGCCGCTTGCCCGACGCTCCCGACATCGTCGTCATGGCCCATCTCGACGAGATTGCACTGCTTGTCGTCCGGATCGAAGACGGCGGCAAGCTTGTCGTCACCAATCTCGGTGGCGTGTTCCCGTGGAAATGGGGCGAAGGCCCGGTACAGATATTGGCGTCGGCAGGGCCGCTCAACGGCATCTTATCGTTTGGCTCCATTCATACCACCGACCCCAGCAGCACGGCGTCAGCGGCGCGGGAGCGGGCCTTGAACTGGGCGGACACGCGGGTCTTCACGGGACTGTCGGCGGAAGCCCTGGCGCAGAGCGGCGTTCGGGCCGGAACCCGCGTCGCGCTGCACCCGTCGCGCCGGACTTGGACTGAGATCGGCGACTTTGTGGCGTCGCCGTTTCTCGATGACCGGGCCGACCTTGCGGCGATGCTGCTGGCCTTAGAAGCCGCGCCGGGCTTAGACCCCGAACGAGTGCTGTTTGCGGCGACGGCGGCGGAGGAAGTCGGCGGCCACGGGGCGCTCTGGCTGCTGCGGCAGCGCCCGGCGGCGGTCGGAATTGCGCTGGAAATCGGACCGCGCGTTCCTGAAAGTCCATTCTTGCTGGACGACCAGCCGACGGTCTGGGTCAACGACTCTTACGCGGCCATGCAGGCCGCCGACATTGATCTGGTCGCCCGCGCGGCCCAGGGCATCGGCCAGTCCCCCCATTTTCAGGCGCTTTCGCGGGGCGGCAGCGATGCGTCCTGCGCGGCGTCGCACGGCCTTGTCGCCCGCCCCGTCACGCTGGCGTTTGCCGCCGAGAACTCGCACGGCTGCGAGATCATGCACCGGAACGCCGTGCCGAACTTGTCGGCACTTTTGCTGGCTGTGTTACAGGAGGTTTTCGGTTGACCGACGTGTTTTCTTTGCTTATTCGCCCGCAGTATTATGATTTTGACCCGTCCAGCATCGTCCACAATGCGACCTATGTACGCTGGCTGGAAGACGGGCGGATTGCATTCCAGCAGGCTAGTCCCTGGCCGGCTGAGCGGCTGTACGCGGCGGATATGGCGGCGGTCTTGACGCGGACCGAAATCTGCTACAAGCGGCCCGTGCGCCTCTCTGAAACTGTCCTGCTGCGCGTTTGGGTGCTGTCGGTAGGCCGCTCCGCGCTGTCTCTCGCGCTGCGTTTTGTTCACCCGGAAACGGAGACGGAGTATGCCCGCGCCGAGCAAAGCGGCTGCTTTGTGCGCCGCTCCACCGGCAAGCCGATGGCGATGCCGGCAGAGTTTTTGGAGTTCTGCCGCTCCTATAAAGCGAAGTTTTGTGTGCCGGAGTAGGGGAAGACGCAGAAGGTATGAGGGCGTGGAAGCGAGGGCGTGGAAGCGAGGGCGTGGAAGCGAGGGCGTAAACGCCCGCGCTGGGGAGTGCAGACGCTAAGGTCCCGAGGGTAAGGGACAGGAACAAAACTGGTTTGTATCTTCCGCCGCGAAGGCGGCGGCTTGGCGCTTCGTCCTCCAGCGCGGGCGTTTACGCCCTCGCTTCCACGCCCTTGTACCTTTGCCGGCTTTCTCGGCCCGATGAAACTTTTCCGCTCTCCACTCTGTTATAGAAGACAAGAGGAAACAATTTATGACACAGACACGACGCGACTTCTTCCGAAACGGCCTTGCCGCCGCCGCTGTGGCCGGAACATCTTTGCTGGTCGCCAAATACGGCTTTTCCGCGCCCGGCGCCCATGCCCCGGCTCGTCATTTCGCCGTCACGCACACCGACGCCGAGTGGAAGAAGCTGCTGACGCCGGCGCAGTATGATGTCCTGCGCCAGTCGGGGACCGAGCGGGCTTTTTCCGGGGATTACGAGTTCCACGGCAAGGGCGTCTACAACTGCGCGGCCTGCGCGAACCCGCTGTTCTCCGCTGAGACTGAGTTTGATTCGGGAACGGGCTGGCCGAGCTTCTACCAGCCGCTGACGAAAAATAGTGTTTTCACGCGGGCCGACAGCAGCCTGCTGATGGAGCGCACGGAGGTAGCGTGTGACCGCTGCGGCAGTCATCTCGGCCATGTATTCGACGACGGCCCGAAGCCGACCGGCCTGCGCTACTGCATGAACTCCGTCGCAATGAAGTTTGTGAAGCAGGCATAAAGCCGCACGGCAAGAAGCAATCAAGAGCGGTGGAAGCAAAAATGCTTCCACCGCTTTTTTGTGCCCTAACCCTACAGGCGTGAATACTTATATACGAACAAACAGAGTTAAAGTAAATTGTTGACGCCTGAGACGTTTACCCTGTTTATTCTTACGGGTAACTTGACCCTACTGTGTAACCCACAGAGATGAGGAAAAAGAAATGACTGAACGAAACGCGGTTTCGACCCTGCTTGCGGCAAGTGTTTTACTTTTATCCTGCGCCGGCACCTTCGCGCAGGCTCCGTCGCCCCACGCAAAAACGCCGAGCGATGCGACCGGAAGCGGCAAGGACACGGGAATGCAGGTTCAGAGCGGCATGTCCGGCAACGGCGGCGGGGGAGTCGGAACTGTCGCCAGCCCTGCCGCGACCGGCGCTTCGACCGGCAAATCCGGCTCGCCGAAGCCTAAAAAGAGCGCCAAGCACAGCAAGAAGCATAGCGCGTCCAGCGCCGCTCACTAAGCGCAAGAAGCCGGGAAAACACATTCTGTTCTCCCGGCTTTTGCTGCGATGAGTTCTGTTGCTCCAGCGGCAGGGCAACATCGCGAAGTAACAGACCATTGAAGCCGTTTCAAACAGCAAGGAACACGATGATGACCCCGATCATGCCAAAGCAGCAGGACCCGACGAAGCAGTACGCACAGCCGCCGCTGCCGGAACCGGTGCAGACGCCGCCCGGCTCGGACAAGAAAATGGCCCACGCGCCCGATTACGGCGAAAGCAGTTATGTCGGCAGCGGTCGTCTGGAAGGCCGGGCGGCGGTCGTGACCGGCGCGGACAGCGGCATCGGCCGGGCGGTCGCACTGGCCTTTGCCCGCGAAGGCGCGGATGTTTTGATTTCATACCTCAGCGAAGACGAAGATGCCCAGGAAACCCTGCGGCTGGTCCACAGCGCGGGCCGCCGGGCGATCTTAATGCCGGGTGACATCTCGCAGGAAGCGCACTGCCGGGCGATCATTGAAAAAGCGCAGTCGGAGTTCGGGCATCTGGACATTCTCGTCAACAATGCTGCGTTCCAGATGACTCACCAGAAGATTACCGAGATCCCGTCCGATGAATGGGACCACACGTTCCGCACCAACATCTATGCGATGTTTTACCTCTGCAAAGCCGCTCTGCCGATCATGCGGCCCGGCGGCGCGATTATCAACACGGCGTCCATTGAAGCCTACCAGCCGGATTCCATGCTGCTGGCGTATGCGACCACCAAAGGCGCTATCGTCAACTTCACGAAAGGGCTGGCCGAAGAGGCCATTGGGAGCGGTATCCGCGTGAACGCCGTCGCACCTGGCCCCGTCTGGACCCCGCTCATTCCGTCCACTATGCCTGCCGACCAGGTGAAGACGTTCGGCGCGGACACGCTCCTCAAGCGTCCCGCCCAGCCCGCAGAGCTTGCCCCGCTATATACGTTCCTGGCGTCGCAGCAAGCTTCTTATATCACCGGCATGGTGTACGGCATCACCGGCGGCGATCCGATTGGGTAAAGAGACCTCACCCGGAAACAAATTTTCACCCTCTTCTTGTCAAGGAGAGGGTTGGAACGGAGTTTCAGGGTGAGGTTTTTTATTTCCCCCCACTTATCAGGTACAATGGGCAAAACGGCAACGGCGCTGTCTATCACACGAACAGGAAGTCACATTCGTTGAGTACAGCCACCCTGCCCGGCGAAATCGCCGCGCCTGTCAACCACAAAGCCGACCTTTACCGCATCGTCGCCCTTGCCGTCGGCGTCGCCACCCTCGGCGCGTTTCTGCTTGCTTTTACGGCAGAAAAGCTGGTGTTTTTATACAAAGAACAGCTGCATTTGACGCCCGGCGGCGTGGGGACGCTGGGCATCATTGTCGGCATCCCGTCGTATTTGCAGCCCTTGATGGGAGCGTTCTCGGACCTCAACCCGCTGGCGGGCTACCACCGGCGCTCTTATTTCGTGCTGGGTGGGGTTTTGGGCGCTGTTGGTTTTTTGCTGTTGGCGCGTCTGCCGCACTACTCATATGCGGCAGTTGCCGCGCTGGTGTTAATCGGGTCGGCGGGTTCCATCTTAGTCATGGTCATGCTGAACGCGGTTCTTGTCGTGGTCGGCAACGCGACCGGGACGTTTGGGCAGCTTCAGACCCTGCTGTATCTCGTGACTTTCGGCTGGGCGCTGCTGTATACGTCGGACCTGCGCGGCAGAGTTACGCAGCTCTGGTCTTACGAACGCGCCTTTGAGGCGGCGGCGGCGACCTTGCTGGCAATGACATTTTTAGTGTTCTTGATTCCCGAAACCCGGCGGACCGGGCGGGAACAAACCAAGACAGACCCGGAAGAAATCATCCGGCGCAAGGCCGCACGGCAGGCGGAGCGGGTGCAGACGATGGCGACCCTGCGGAGCGCGGCGAAGTCGCCGGGACTGTGGGTTCTGGTCGCGTTCATCTTCTACCTGATCGTGACGCCGGGAACCGTCACAGCGCAGGTGTATTACGAGACCGACGCCCTGCATCTGTCCAAGCAGTTCATCGGGAGCCTAAACAAATGGACTTCGGCAGGCGTCCTGGCGGCCTTGTTCTTGTACGGCACCACGACCCGGTGGCTGTCAGCGCGGACTCTCGTGTGGGGCGCATGGCTGATGGACTGCGCGGCGTACCTGCTGCTCCTCAATATCCACAGCGCCCAAACCGCCCAGATTATTTCGCTGGTCTCGGCCCTCACCGGCACGATTTACGGCCTGTGCTTATATACGCTGGCCGGACGCGCCTGCCCAATTGGGGCCGAAGGGGTAGTTTACGGCCTGGTACTGTCGGCGATTGCGCTGGGCGGGACGCTCGGCGACAAGCTCGGCGGCAATTTGTACGATATGTTCGGCCCTGCCAACCACTACAGCGTCGTGCATGGCTGGAATACGATGCTGTGGTTCGGCTTCGGCTTCACGGTCATCGCCGCCGGGTTTATCCCGTTCCTGCCGGCCTGGGCCAGAAGCGGCGAGCGCCTGAGCGCAGCGGCAAGCGCTGGAACTGTTTAAGGGGCAACTTGATGAAAACGCGCAATCTAGGAAAATTAACTGTTTCGGAGATCGGCCTCGGATGCATGGGCATGAGTGAGTTTTATGGGCCGGGCGACGAAGCCGAGTCGCTCAGGACGCTTGACCTCGCGCTGGAGCTGGGGGTGACGTTCTGGGACACCGCCGACATGTACGGCCCGTTCACGAACGAGAAGCTGCTGGGGAAGGCACTCGCTGGAAAGCGAGACCAAGTGGTGCTTGCCACGAAGTTCGGCAATCAGCGCAGCGCGGACGGTGCGTTTCTCGGCATCTGCGGGACACCGGAATATGTCCGCAAGTCTTGCGACGAAAGCTTGGAACGCCTCGGCATAGACACAATAGATTTATATTACCAGCACCGGGTAGATAAGACCGTGCCGATTGAAGAGACGGTCGGGGCGATGGCCGAACTGGTTGCGGCAGGCAAAGTGAAGTATCTGGGCCTGTCGGAAGCCTCCGCCGCGACTATCCGCCGCGCTCATGCCGTGTATCCGATTTCCGCCCTGCAATCTGAGTACTCGCTGTGGTCCCGCGACCCCGAAGGCGACATCTTAAACACGCTCCAAGAACTCGGCATCGGCTTTGTCCCGTATAGCCCGCTCGGACGCGGGTTTCTGACGGGCCAGTTCCAGACACCCGAAGACATTCCTGAAGGCGATTTCCGGCGGCACAACCCGCGTTTTCAGGGCGAGAACTTCACGCAGAATTTAAAACTGGTGGACGCGGTCAAGCAGGTAGCGGACGGCAAAGGCGTGACGCCGGGCCAGCTTGCGCTGGCGTGGGTGCTGGCGCAGGGAGCCGGTTTTGTGCCGATCCCCGGCACCAAGCGGATGACCTACCTGCGCGAGAACGTCGCCGCCGTAGATGTTCAGTTGTCCGCCGAAGACTTGGCAGAGCTTGACGAGATCGCGCCGAAAGATGTCGCCGCTGGAGATCGCTACCCCAGCATGGCGGCGATTGACCGCTAAGTAACACCCTGTGCGAAAAAGCAAACAATTTTGGCAGGCGGTCGTGCGCGGTGCGTTCTGGCTCGCATTCAAGACCCTGCGGTATGTTCCGTGGAAACCGGCGCTGGCGTGGGGAACGGCCATGGGAACGCTCGGCTACCATGTGGCGGGCCGGTTCCGGGCGGTCGCGGGCAAGAATTTGAATATCGCTTACGGCGACTCGCTCACCGAACAGGAGCGGCAGGCGCTGATCAAGCGGGTGTTTCAGCAGTTTGCGCGGGCGTCTTTGGTAGAGTTCCTGAAAGGTGCCCATTTCACGGAAGAAGACACGGCGCACTGGGTCCATGTGGACTCCTATGCGCCTGCCAGTGACCTGCTGGCACGGGGCAAGGGCGTCATTGTCGTGTCGGCGCATCTGGGCAACTGGGAATGGCTGACCAAACGCGCCGCGATGGAAGGCTTTTCGGTGAAAGTGGTCGCGCGGCAAAGCGAGGACGAGAAGTTCAACCGGTTGACCGACCAAATCCGGGGCGAGAACGGCTACACGGTCCACCCGCGCGGCGACTCCCCCCGTGCGCTTTTGAAGCAGCTTCGAGACAACAAAATTGTCGCGATTGTCCCCGATCAAAAGTCGGAAGATGTCTTTGTGCCGTTTTTTGGGAAGCTCGCAGGGACAGTCGCCGGTCCCGCCGTGCTGGCCCTCAAAACGGGCGCAGCCATTCTGCCGATGTTCTGCCCGCGCCGGCCCGACGGCACTTACGAGACGGTCTTTTATCCGGCGATCATCCCGGAGCCGACCGGCGACACGGAGGCGGACATTAAGCGGATTATGACCGAGATCACCGCCGACATTGAAGATATTGTCCGCAAGTACCCAGACCAGTGGCTTTGGCTCCATGACCGCTGGCGTATCCCGCCGCCCGAACGCATTTCCGAAAGCCTTCATGCCGAACTCCTTGCCGCCGCTCGCTGACATCCAGCGTCTGCTGATTGTTAAAACAAGCTCCCTCGGCGACGTGATCCACGTGCTTCCTGTCGTGCAGGCGATTAAAGACGCTGCGCCGCACTTGACGCTCGGCTGGGTCGTTCGCCGCCGGTGCGCGGACATTTTGACCGGCAATCCCGCGATTGATCACCTCTACGTCCTGCCCGACAAGCCCTCGCTTCGCGAGCTTCTCAAGCTGCGCCGCGATCTGCATTCCGCGCAGTACGACATTGCTTTAGATATGCAGGGCCTCAGTCTCAGCGGCCTCGTCTCACGCCTTTCCGGTGCCCCGACGCGCATCGGCTGGGACCGGAACCGCGAGGGGAACGCCCTTTTTTTGACTCATCCCCTTGTTCCCGGCAAAGCGGGAGACGCGCACGAAGTAGACCTGCTGTACGGCTTTGCGGACGCGCTAGGTGTTCATAGTCAGCACCCGGAGTTTACGCCGCAGCCGTACCTCGCCGCCGAGAATGTTGCGACCGAAGAATGGCTTTCGGGCCTGCCTCGTCCGCGCATCGCGCTGAATGTCGGGGCGTCGCGGGCCTACAAGCGCTGGCCGCTCGAAAACTGGGTAGAGGTCGCGCAGGCGCTCACGCAGGGAGGCCAAAGCGTCGTCTTTGTTGGCGACAAGACCGATGCCGAAAGTGTTGCGCAGATCACGCCTACGCTGACTGGCGGCTCTGTGGACTTGTCGGGCAAAACGACGCTGCGCGAGCTGGCGTCCGTGCTGGCGGCGTGTGACCTGCTGGTCAGCGGCGACAGCGGCCCGATGCACCTGGCGGTCGCGGTCGGCACCCCGACCGTCGCCATCTTTGGGGCGACAAATCCTGCCCGGCACGGCCCCTACGGCGCACGAAACACAGTCCTGCACAACCCAGTGCCGGGGCTTTTGATGCCGGGCAAGCGTCCCACCGAAGCCGAAGGTGCGGCCTGCATGGAGCGGATTACGCCGGAGAGAGTGCTGGAAGCCGTGAAGACGCGGACGTGAACGTCCGCGCTGGAAGGTGTTCGGAAACACCGCCTGTCCAGGGGACAGAATACAGATTAACAGGGCTTTCTCTTGCGTCCCCTGGACGCGCGGCACTTCCGAGTGCCTTCCAGCGAGGGAGTTCACTCCCTCGTTTCATCCGTCTGTTTATCCTTTTCTGGTATACTGAACCCGCAATGCGGAAGTTTTTAGTCGTCAACATGAACTATATGGGGGATGCGCTGCTAACCACGCCAGCGATTGCGGCGCTTCGTCAAGCGTTTCCCGACGCGCAGATTGATACGGTGGTGGGGGCTGGGACTGCCGCCGAGGTGCTGCACGGCAACCCGGACCTCAACCACATCATCGCCCGGACCGCGCGGGGCGGGGCCGGCCGGCTGATGCAGACATTTCGGCTGCTTCGCGAAGGCCGCTACACGGACGCCGTGATCCTGCCGCCGCTCCCCGCCTATGCGTTTGCCGCCTGGCTGGCCCGGACACCGCGCCGCGTGGGTCTCGGCGGGCGCGGCATGAACCATTTCCTGACGGAGCTGCGCCGGACAAAAGCGGTTCACATGGCCGACGCCATGCTGGACACCATGCCCCTGCCGCCCGGCACTCCGCGCCGGCGCCGCCTCATGGTCGCGGTTGACCCGGCCTCCGAGGAGGCCGCCGGTCGCCTGCTGGCGGAATACGGGATCGCGCCCGGCAGCCCGCTCCTCGCCATCAATGTCGGCGCGACCCGGCCGCAAAAGCGCTGGTTCGCCGAGTCGTTTGCCGAAACCCTGGACGGCCTCCAAGATATTCCCGTCGTGCTGGTCGGCGCAGGCGCAGAAGATACCCAGATGGCGGCGGACATCCTGCGCCGGACACAGTCGTCACCGATCAACTTGGTCGGCAAAACAAAAGTAAATGCCCTGGCGGCGGTTTTGAGACGGTGCGACCTGCTCATCAGCGGCGACTCCGGGCCGATGCACCTGGCGACGGCCGTGGGGACGCCCTGCGTCGCGCTGTTCGGCTCGACCGACCCGAACGTCACCGGGCCATTTGACGACGCTTCAGAAGCTATTTACAAAAACCTGTCGTGTTCGCCCTGCGGCAACCACCCAACCTGCAACGGGCGCTATGACTGCCTGCGCGAGATTACGCCCGAAGAAGTCGTGCTTGCGACCCGCCGCCTGCTCCGCGCCTGCCGGGGCGGCTTGACCCCGCTGCCGCAGATCGCCGTGCCGTCGCCCCCCTCAGTTGCGGCCCATCATCAGCCGGGCGTCAAGCGCATCCTCATCGCCACCAAGTTCCGCTTTATCGGCGACACGCTGCTCGCGACACCGATTTTTCGAGCGGCCCGCGCCCAGTGGCCCGACGCGCATATTGCTTTGCTCACGGGCAAGAACGCACGGGTGCTGCTGCAAAACAATCCGTATTTAGATGAAATCTGGGAGTTCGACCCGTACAAGTCCGACAAAGGCACACGCGCCTATTTACAGCTTGTCAAGCGTCTGCGGACCGGTCGTTTCGATCTGTGCCTCGCGCTCAATCGGTCCTTCCACTCGGCGCTGACCCCCTGGCTCGGCGGAATTGGAATACGCGCGGGGTTTGAGTCGGAGGGACGCGGGCCGCTTCTGAACTGCCGAGTGGATTACGACCGGGAAAAGAGCGAGATCGCCTGCTACTTTGACGTTTTGCAGGCGGTCGCGCCCGATGCCCCGGTCAACCCGGCGCTGGAGCTTTGGATTAGCGCGGACGAAACTTCGCGGGCGCAGGACCATCTCACGGAAGCCTGGAGCGAGCGGGTGCCGCGCGAGCATCTCGTCGGCATTCAGCCGGGTGCAAGCCAGGCACGAAAACGCTGGAGCGCGGCAGGGTTCGCCCGGATCGCGGACAAGCTCATCGCGGCAAATCCACACCTGCGCCTCGCGCTCATCGGCGGGCCGGACGAAAAAGACGCGACTGAAGAAATGCTGTCACTCTGCGGCCCGGAAGCAAAAGCGCGGACGGTCTCGTTTGCCGGAGCCTGCGATCTGCGCGGCTCTTTGGCGCTGGTCTCGCAGCTCGGCCTGTTCCTCGGCAACGACACAGCGATCATGCACTCGGCGGTCGCCCTCGGCGTCCCCACCGTCGCCCTGTTCGGCCCGACTAACCCGCGCAAATGGGGCAACTACGGCCCGTGCCACCGGGTCTTAGAGTCGCCCGACGGCACAATGGCCTCCATCGCGGCGGAAGACGTTCTCGCGGCAGCCTCCGCCCTGCTGGCGCAAAGCGCATCGCCCGCCTCGGTTGCGCCGGTCGCCTGAAATCCGGTATAATCTGCTTTTGGCGCTAGCTCGAAGAGACATTGACAAAACCGTCCTAAAGCTCAGGAGCAAGGGCTTGATCGGGGTATCAACCATGACGCAGGACGCAGACGGGCAGCCAGTCGTCCTCATTCACAGCGATTATTGGCGCGTCGCACATATCGCCGAGCAAGTGGCAGATTGTGCCGGTATATTATGGGAGCAGAAACAGTGGCACCCTGGACCTGCACTTGTTCAGCCAAGTGGGACTGTAACGCAATACACAGATCGGCCCTACGATGCAACCAAGTACACACTCGTTCAAGACGCTTGGGACCACGATCACTGCGAGATATGCTTCTGGAAGTTATACCAGACTAACGACGCAGAGCATAACATCGGTTATACGGATGGTCGGAACTGGGTTTGTACCGAGTGCTACACGCAGTTCCTGATACATGGAGCAACCATGCCAGCGGCTTAACAACATGTTGCGCCAGACGCAAATGCTGTGCTTGTTTCCATAAGTTCCATATGGCAGATTTTTATGAGGGATCGGACGGTTTTGAGTCTGCGGCAAGATTACGGCGAAGAGCGGTTTATCGGGCTAGGACTGCCTGGCAATCGCGTTGTCGCGGTCGCCTTCACTGAGCTGGAGGAGAACACCCTTCGGGTTATTTCCCTGCGAAGGGCGTTAGCGCACGAAAAAAAGCAATACAAGCAGTACATCAAGCAGTTTTTCGATCACTGAGGCGGAGCCGGAGAAGACAGTTCACTCGCGCACCGAATGGGCGCGTGTGGATGCGCTGGCAGACGAAGACATAGACACATCGGACATACCGCCATTAACCGAGGCGGATTTTGTACGTTCCGAATGGCGTTTCCCTGACGCGGCTAACTTGGGTAGTAAGGCGCTGCCTCAAGTGATAGTGGAAGTTTCTGTGGACAAAGATATTCTGGCTTGGTTTCAATCGCAGGGGCAGGATTATCCGCAACGGATGCGGGCCGCATTGCGCTTGTATGCCGAGGCCCATCAGGCAGCAGCCTAAAGCGTATGACAAGTCTTTCTCACTCCAATCCATCTTACAAGCGGGCGCTGTTTATCCGGTTCGGCGGCATGGGCGATATTCTGCTGGCGACGCCGTCGGTGCGGGCGGTGGCGTTGGCGTTTCCCGGCATTGCGATTGATTTTGTGGTCGGTGGGGGCATGACCGACGCGCTTTCGGGGCATCCGAATGTCCGCGAGATTTTGACGTTTGACAAGCGCGGCGTGGATTCGCGGCTGGATCATTTTCTGCCGTTTCTGGTCAAGATTGCGCGGAAGCGGTATGATTTAGTGGTCAACCTGCACCCTAGCGCGAAGTCGTATCTGATGGCGGCGGCGAGCGGGGCGAAAACGCGATTGACGTTTGAGAAGCGCATGGAAGTCCGGGCCGACACAGGCCGGGTGGCGCACGCGGTAGATGACTTTGCGAAAGAGCTGAAGCCGCTCGGCATTGACAGTGTGCCGGACCGCGCCTTAGATTTTCCCATTCCAAGTGCGGCCCACGCGCGGGTTGCCGATCTGCTGGCGGAGATGGGTGTGGCCGAAAGCGATAAGCTGCTGGTCATCAACCCGGCGGCGTCGCGGCCGCTGAACCGCTGGCCGCTGGAGCGCTTCAGCGAAGTTGCGGCCTTCTGGGCCGAGCAGCCGGGCGTTAAGGTGGCGATCACCGGGGCGCCCCCGGCGTTCAAGACCGTCATGGATGGCCTGGATGAAGTGAGCCTGGCGCGGGAGGTCGCGGCGGCGAACCCGCGCATTCTGAACCTTGCTGGCCGGCTTTCCGTCAAAGAGTTCGGCGCTTTGCTTGCCCGCGCCGACACGCTTTTGACCTGCGACACCGGCCCGATGCACATCGGCGCGGCATTAGGGACGCCGCTGGCGGTGCTGTCGGGGGCGGCGGACCCGGACCGGACGGGGCCATTGACCGCGAACAGCACAGTCCTGATTGAACGGCAGCTCTCGTGTGTTCCGTGCCGGGACCGGATCTGCCGGCGCGGCGACATGCTCTGTATGAGCAGTTTAACGACGCAAAACGTCATCGCGGCAGTCGGGGAGCGGCTGGGCAGAACGGAGAACAAACAGCGTGGCATTGCCCTTCCTCTTGCCGGCAGATAAAATCAAAGGCGCCGAAGAACTGGCGGAGATTGTGGCGCGGCGGCAAAACGCCGGCGAAAAGATCGTGCTGACCAACGGCGTCTTTGATCTGCTGCACGTCGGCCACGCCCGGTACCTTGCGGAAGCGCGAGCTTTGGGCGACGCACTTGTTGTTGCCGTGAACTCCGACGAATCCGTGCGCGGGTTCAAAGACCCGCTGCGCCCGGTCGTGCCGCACGCCGAGCGCATGGAACTTTTAGCTTCACTTTCGGGCGTAGATTATGTCGTGCCGTTTGGGACCCGGACGCCGGCCCCGCTGATTGAACGAGTCCGCCCGCTGGTCTACGCCAAGGGCGGCGATTACACGCTGTCCGACCTGCCGGAAGCGGCGGTTGTCTTAGGCTACGGCGGCTCCGTGCAAATCTTGTCGCTTGTTGCCGGGCGCTCGACCACAACTCTGATTGCCCGTGTCTGCGCCGCCTACTGTCAGGATTTCGGCGGACAGACTTCTCAGGAGTAATCTCTCAGGAATAATTCAATGCCCCTTTCCGTGCTGCAAGTCGCGACCGGCTTCCCGTCCTGGGGCGGGACCGAGCTGCATATCTTAAATTTGTCCGAGCAGCTTAAGAATCGCGGCTACGATGTCACGGTTGCCTGCCGCCCCGGACGCTGGGTGGAGGAGCGGGCGATCGCGATGGGTCTGCCGACCGTCCCGATCCGGGTCATGCGGCAGGGCGACTGGCAGGACTATGGGCGTTTGCGGGCGTTTCTGCGCGAGAAAAAGCCCGATGTCGTGCATGTCCACTGGAGCCTCGATATGGTGGTGCCTGGCTTCGCGGCAAAATTTGCCGGCGTCCCCGTGCGGATTTTGTCCCGCCATATGCCGTACCCGTTCAAGAACCGGCTCGGTACGGCTCTTTACAGCCGGGTTCTGTTCACCCGCATTGTCACTGTTTCCGACTCGGTGCGTCAAACCCTGCTGCGCTGTGGGGTCGCGGGCGACAAGATTGAAGTCATTCATCATGGAACCGATGTGGAAGCGTTTGCCCGGACGACGGAAGATCGCAGAACCCTGCGGGCTGCGCTCGGCATCCCGGAAGACAGTGTTGCGGTCGGGATCATCGGACGCATTGCCCCGGAAAAAGGTCATGCCGTGCTGCTGGCCGCCTTTGAGAAAGTCCAGGCTCGGTATCCGCTGCATCTTGTGATTGTCGGCAATGGCCCCGACGAAGCCTTGATCCGAAGCCGGGCCGCTGCCATGGGACTGGCGGACAAAGTCGTATTTACGGGATTTCGCGACGATGTCAACAATGTTATCAGCGCTCTCGATGTCGTCGCCGTCCCGTCCACCTGGGACGAGCCGTGTTCGGCGGTCGTCCAGCAGGGCATGGCCGTGTCTAAGCCGGTGATCGGGACCCGTGCCGGCGGCACGCCGGAGATGGTGCTGGACGACGAGACAGGCTTTCTCGTGCCGCCGGCGGACGCTGAAGCGTTGGCCGAGGCCCTGGCGCGGCTGGCGGGCGATGCCTTTCTGCGGAAGCGTCTCGGCGCGGCAGGCCGGGAGCGTGTGGAACGATTGTTCTCCCTGCACGTTATGACCGACAAAATTGAAGCGCTCTATCAGCGCGAATATGAGAGCGTCCGCGGCGCGGCGGCTCTCCAAAAGGCGGCGGCTTCGTGAGCGCCATCCTGAAAGCAAGTGAGGATGCCGGATAAAGATTTTGCCCATCAAAATTCACAGTCGCGAACTGCGAAAAGCGAAGCGCCGACATACGGCACCCGAATTTTTGCCCCCTCTTACTCCCTGTAACATTCCGCCGAAGCGCTGTCTTGTGCCGCGTGAGCAGGCTTCTCATCGCATTTTGATCATGCGTGTGGGAGCGTTCGGAGATATTCTCATGGGGACCTCGCTGCTGGCGGCGCTGCGTCAGTCTTACCCAAACGCTCACATCACCTGGATTGCCGAATACACTGAGGTTCAGGCAATTGATGCAAATCCTTACATTGATGAGATCGTTCGCTGGGATGGTTCCTATTGGAAGCGCATGGTTCGCAAGCTTCAGTATCCCGCCTGGCTGATGCGGGTTATGCAGATGCAGAAGATACTGCATCAAAATCAGTACGACATCTTTATTTCATTCCAGCCGGAAGAATGGCCCTTGCTGGCGCGTGGAACCGGGGCAGCCTTGCGGGTCGGGATTTTTGACACGTTCCGACGCTACTACCGCGCCGAGAAGACAAGCGGCAATACTCGTCTTTACACCCATGCCTATGCGTACCCGAACCTGCCGGACCACCGCATTGACCAGTATCTGCTGACACTTCAGGCGCTCGGACTGCCGCCGCTCCCGGACGCGCCGCTGAGCATGGGCTACACTGAATCGGACAAAGAAGCCGTGCTGCGGTTTCTCGCCGAACATGGATTTTCGGGCGGCAGTCCCCTGGTCCTGCTGGCCCCGCTGACGACGTGGCCGACCAAGTGCTGGCCGCTGGAGCGCTATGCGGCCCTTGGAAATGCGCTGGCGCAGCGCGGCTGCCGGATTGTCGTGATTGGCAGCGGCAAAGAGCAAGGCGTCGTGGAAGCGCTGGCCGCCCAAATAGAGCCGCGCCCGCTGACCGCAGCGGGGACGCTGTCCTTCCGGCAGATGGCGGCCTTAGTAGATCAGTCCGCGCTGGTCGTCAGCGGCGACACCGGCCCGATGCATGTCGCGTCCGCGCTGGGCGTGCCGCAGGTCGCGCTGTTCGGGCCGACTTCCCCCCAGTGGTACGGGCCGCGCTCGCCGCAGGCGGTTTCCTTGCTGCACCCAGTCCCGTGCGGCCCCTGCGACCAGAAGTTCTGTCCGAATGAGGGAGAAGCGCACATTCAGTGCATGAAGCTCCTTTCCGTCCCGGAAGTGCTGGAAGCTGCGGCAGCTCTGCTTGCGCGTTCTTAAACAATGAAATTCCAACTACCCGGCGTAATCACACGGAGGAAAGTCAAAACGCCGGAGGCGCCAAAACCGCCGGACCAGGACTGGCTGCAATCGCCGGTTGTTTCAACGTCGCAGCCGACGCTTGGGGTCGTGATTGGAACCTACGGCGCGCCGGCTTATGTCGCGCTCCAGCTTGAAGCGTGGCGGCGGTTTTATCCGCATATTCCTGTCCTTGTCCATGACGATTGCAGCCTGGAAGGGCCGGTGCTGCAAGCACTGTGCCGGGAGAAAGGGGCGGACTTCTCGGCCACTTCGGAGCGGCACGGCTGGTCGCTTGGAGACATGGCGGCGATTGCTGCGGGTCTGGACTGGGGCCGCGAGCGAAACCTAGAGATTGTCGTGAAGCTCTCGCGGCGCTTTTTGATCTGCCACGACTGGACACCGGGCCTTCAGGAGCTTGCGTTCACCACCCAGTACGCCACCTACGGCAACGCCTGCGGCTGCCACGACCTGCCTTTTCGCCCGGAATGTATGGGAATGCACGTCGAGACCTGGCACGAAAGCGGGGCGCTGGAGGAAATGAAAGGACATATCGCGCGGGGCTGCCGGGTCGCGCCGATGATCGAGCGCTGGTATCAGGAGCTTGCGCTGCGAATCCACATGGACCATGCGCCGGCTACTGTGAAACGGCGGGAATACTTTTATCCGCGTGACCCGCGCTGGGGCGGGTATGCCGTCTGGAACATGATGGGCCTGAGCCGCCGGTCCCGCCTGCCTGCCGCCTTCTGGCATGAGACCTGCTCCGCGCAGGATTATCTGGCTCTCGCCCAGGTGTGGGGCTTGACTCACTTTATCCTAGCTGACTTTACTCTGCCCGACCCGGATGCCGCCGTTCAGGACGAAGTCGCCGCCATGAGCCGCCGCAATCCGAATTTCGCACGGCCTGCTTTATGAAACGTATTCTGATTATCAAGCTGTGGGCGTTCGGCGATATTCTCATGGCGACCCCGCTGCTGCCCGCGCTGCGTCAGTCTGGGCCGATATGGGTCACTTGGATTGTCGAGGCAGCCCATGCCGACCTGCTTTCCGGCCAGCCGGAGATTGACGAAGTGATCCCGCTGGACACACGCGCCTGGCGGCAGATTCTTCGGAAAGGCAATGTGGCCGGCTGGCTGAGACGCGGCGCGGCCCTGCACCGTGAGCTAGGCCGGCACAAGTTCGATGCAGTTATCAACTGTCACCCGGAAAAATGGTGGACGCGCTGGCTGTGCGCTGCGCCGGTGCGGATTGGGCTTTACCCCAGCGGTTCTCTCCCCGTGTCCCGGCTGGCATACACGACGGCGCTGGCGAAACCGCCGCTGCATAATACTGATTGTTACCTGTCTGCGGCTGAGGCGCTCGGTTTCGCCGGGCCGTTCGACCGGCACATGCGGTACACAGTGCTGCCGGACGCGCAGGCCGAGGCGTCCCTGTTTTTGGCAGATTGTGCCGACTACGACTCCTGTTTGCCGCTGGTCATCCTGCATCCCGGCACGAGCCAAGAGTCAAAATCCTGGCTGCCGGAGCATTTTGCCGCCGTCGCCGCTGCGCTGTCGCCGCGTTTCAACGTGGTGCTGACAGGAAGCCCAAGAGAGCGTGATCTCGCCGAAAAAATTGCTGCCCTGCTGCCGCCGGGAACGCGGCCGCCGCTGATTGCGGCGGGCAAGATCAGTGGAACCGGCCCGTTTGCGGCGCTGATCGCTCAGGCGGCGGCGACCGTCACCGGCGACACGCTGGCGCTGCATCTGGCGTCGGCTCTGGAAACGCCGGTCGTCGGTATTTATGGCGGCTCGCGGCCCGGCGACAACAAGCCGCTGTTCGGGCCGCAGATTCTCTTGTACGATGACGCGGTTCCCTGTGCGCCTTGTTACAAAGAACGCTGCCCCTTGCGCGGCGCGGACTACCTGCGCTGCCAGCGGGCGGTGACGCCGGCGCAGGTGGTGGCGGCTCTGGAGCGGTTGATTGTACCCCATCGTTAATCGAACCCGGCCCTGAAATGCCGGGTTCCATGTCACGCCCCTGCGGAGACAAAACTTATGCAAAACGTCCACTTGGCAAACTTCCCGGACCACATCATCGGCGAGGGTCATCCGCTCGCCGTCATCGCCGGGCCGTGCGTCATTGAAAGCTTAGATCTGTGCCGCGAAGTGGCGGCGGAAGCGAAAGCCGTCTGCGCCGAACTCGGCCTGCCGTACATCTTCAAAGCGTCGTTCGACAAGGCGAACCGCACGTCGTCGGGATCGTTCCGAGGCGAAGGCTTAGACAAGGGTCTCGAAGTGCTGGACGCGATCAAAACTGAGTTCGGCGTCCCTGTCCTGACCGACGTGCATGAAACGTGGCAGATTGCGCCGGTTTCGGAAGTCGTGGACGTGCTGCAAATCCCGGCGTTTTTGTCCCGCCAAACTGATCTCCTGCTGGCGGCGGGCGAAAGCGGGCGGGTGGTCAACGTCAAAAAAGGCCAGTTCTTAGCCCCGTGGGACATGAAGAATGTCGTGGAGAAGATTACGGGGACGGGTAACACGAACTTGCTCTTGACTGAGCGCGGCGCATCTTTCGGCTACAACACGCTGGTCGTGGATATGCGCTCGCTGCCGATCATGCGGGCGCTGGGCTGCCCTGTGGTGTTTGATGCCACACATTCAGTTCAGCAGCCGGGCGGGCAGGGGACGACAAGCGGCGGCCAGCGCGAGTTCATTCCGGCTTTGCTTCGCGCGGCGGTTGCGGCGGGCATAGACGCGCTGTTTTTGGAAGTCCATCCCCAGCCCGAACGTGCCCTGTCCGACGCCGCGACGATGCTGCCGCTGTCGCAGCTTCGCGCCCTGCTCTCGGCGGCAAAGACGATTGACGGGGTGGTGAAAGAACCCCTCCCGCTCGTGCCTCGCTCCCTCCCCTATTAGGGAAGGGCAAGAGATAGGCCAGAAGGATGCTAGAAAATGCCCCCTCTTGCTGCTCCCGCTCTGTATGACCCTTCCCTAATAGGGGAGGGAGCGAGGTACGAGCGGGAGGGGTTCCTATAGCTTAGGGCAGTATCCGCACCCGCCGCCCCTCCACCGACAGTCGCCCGGCGGCGAAGAGGGCGGCGGCGTGGGGATAGGTCTCATGTTCGGCGATTAAAACCCGTGCGGCCAAAGTGTCCGGCGTGTCGCCCTCTTCCACGGGAACCGCCGACTGGCAGATAATCGGGCCGGTGTCGTACCCTTCGTCCACAAAATGCACGGTGCAGCCGGAGACTTTCGCGCCATACTCTAAAACAGCCTCATGGATGCGGCTGCCGTACATGCCCTGGCCGCCGAACGCCGGAAGCAGCGCCGCGTGAATGTTCATTAAACGGCCCCGATACGCCGAAACAACGGCATCGGGGACTTTTCGCATATAGCCCGCGAGGCAAACTAAGTCTATTCGTGCGTCGGTGAGGGCTGCCAAAAGCGCCTGCGCGTAGATCTCTTCGGCCTGCTTGGACGCGATGGTCAGCGCCGGCAGATCCATTTCCGAGGCGCGAGCGAGGGCAGGAGACTCGGAAAAGTTGCCGACAACGAGGGCAACTTGACCAGCGATTTGGCCCGATGCACACGCGGCGGCGATAGCCTGCATGTTGCTGCCGCGCCCGTGCCGGCCTGAAAGAAGAATGGCTATCCGCATGCTCATGGGCGCTTAGTTCGGCAGACGCGGCCCATTTTCCTTGTCTGCTATTTCCTTGTTTTCTAACGCTACGGCTTGACAAATTGCCGCACTTCGTTTAAGATAAACCCTATGGCAAAGATTACTGCGTTTCTTCTCCCTCGGCTCCGCACTGTCGTCATTTTAGTTGTTCTTGCACTGGCCGGTTACGGCCTGGTTTCCTACAACCGGGCACACCAGACCGCGCTGGAAACAACGCTCGCAAACGGCACGCCCGACGCCCGTGATGCCGCTGTGCTGGGCTTGGTCCAGAATGGCCGTCTGGCGGATACGCTGATCAACACGCAGAACCCGGACGAGGACGCAA
This sequence comes from uncultured Armatimonadales bacterium, assembly GCA_964236795.1. Taxonomy (GTDB): domain Bacteria; phylum Armatimonadota; class Armatimonadia; order Armatimonadales; family Capsulimonadaceae; genus JANXMY01. The sequence goes on from CAXSFV010000015.1 coordinate 53,051, forward strand.
AAAGCCCGCACAACCTGCGAAGCCTGCTGATGCGCCAGCATGCAACCGAGTCGGCCAATCGCTTAAGTACGGAAGGCAAAATCACGGCTGACCAGGCGTTTGATACGCTGTTTCTGCTGTGCAAAGACACCGGCGACGGGGTCAAGCCTGCCGCCGAAACAGGGCTGACGGCGCTTGGCTCCAAAAGCGATGCCAACTTAAACGCCGTCGTCCAGCGGCTTTCCAATGGCGACCCGGACATCCGGGGCGCGGCGGTGGACGTTCTCGGCCAGATCGGCGGCGCAAAAACAGCGGCGGCGGTGAACGCCGTGCTGCCTAATACGGCGTCGCAGGACTCAGCGGTCAGCGCCCTGCAAAAAATCGGCGCTCCGTCGGTCCCGCTGGTCGTCGCGCATCTGGAAGACCCGGCGGCGGCAGGTGACATCGCGTTCCGGCAGCAGATGGTCAGCACGCTGGACGCGATTGCCGATCCGTCCGCCGTGCCCGAACTGACGAAAATCGCCGGGCAGACGGGTCAGCCTTCGGTCCAGCGTCTGGCTCAGGTCGCGCTGGCCGATACTGCCCTGGCCGCATTTAAGACCGTAGGGACGGCAAAAGCGGCGGTGACGGCGGCGAAAGACCCGGCGGCGAAAACGACGGCGCAGGCCGCGCTCTCGAAAGCCGAGGCCGCCCTGCCGGCGGCGCAGAGCGCGGAGCCGATTTTGCGCGGCATTCTCAGCGACACGGCTGCCGAAAGCGAGTCGCGCTCTCAGTCCGCTTTGGCGCTCGGCCAGTACGGCAGTTCGGCGGCGATTGCCGCATTGATCACAAGCCTCGGCGATTTCGACGCCCAGGTGCGGGATGCGTCGGCGACCGGCCTGCAATCGTCGGGCGCGGCGGCGGTCGGTCCGCTGACAGCGGCCCTTGCGGCAGGCGACACGGTCAAGCGCACCGGCGCGGCGCAGGCACTCGGCGGCATCGGGACGCCGGCGGCGGTGGCCGCACTGACCCAGGCGTTCTCGTCGCCCGCGACTCCCGACCCCGTGCGCGAGGGCGCCGTGGTCGGCCTCAGCCGCAGCGGCAACCCGTCGGTTGTTCCGACGCTCGTGAAGGCGCTCGGCAGCCAGGACGGCCTTGTCGCAAGCGCGGCCCAAGACGGTCTCCTGACGCCTGCGCTGGCAAAACCGGCTATCCCAGCGCTTGTCGCCGCCTTGTCTTCGCCGACTCCGGTCCCATTCAATGCCGCCGAAACATTGGCCCGTATGGGAGCGCTTGCGGAAACGGACGTTGTGCCGCGCCTCACGCAGACCCTGGCATCGGGGAACGCCCCGACCCAGACTTGGGCGGCGGTTACACTCGGCGAGATCGGCACGAAATCCGCCCCGGCACTAGCGGCTTTGCAAGGCTTGGCGAAAAGCACGAATCCACAGGTGCAGTACGCCGCGTCTCAGTCGCTGCTGAAGATGGCGGAGTGACCCACCCCGGCGCTTCCCCTCCGGGTAGCCAGTGCTGCGCCGAGGTGGGTTCAGAACGCCGCGTCGGCGTTCAGCCGGTCATCCATCGCCGTCTGTAGCTGCGTGATGTGGGCGGCGTTGCGGCCTAAGTCTCCCAATCCGCTGCGGGCACGGGATCGAATAGTCACCCGAATTTGGCTGTGGCCGAGAGCAAAAAAGTAAACCGTAACATCATCGGTGCCGAGCGCGGTCTTGACCGACGCTTCTAAAATGTCGTTTTCAGCGTCGCGCGATACTTGCGTCCAGCCCGGCAGGCGTGACAATGCCTGTTCAGCAGCGGCCATCGCCCGGCTCATCTCGGCGTAGTAGACCCGCGAGCGCAGAGCCGGATACGCCGCGCTTTCTCCCGTTGTCACGTCATGCACTAGGAACAGCCGCCGGTTCACCCAGCCGAAGTAGCCTGCCGCTGCTCCCACCCCTAACCAAATTCCTACTTTTTGCGATTTCTTCATTCAGTCTCCATTGTCGTATTCAGCCGTCCGATGCCCCGGTCCAAAGCAGCGACCAGTGCTTCGTGCAGCACGGGGTTAGACGCGCCGAGAATGCTTTGCAAATTCGGCTCCGACGTGTCCAGCAGCCGCGTTTTGTCTAAACTCCGCCCGTAAGCGTCGGTGACGACTGCACCGGCTTCCTGGGCGATCAGCGCGGCGGCGGCGATGTCATACGGGAACAGGCCGATGGGCTTGCCGCGTCCGAGTTCCAGAAAGCGCTCGCGTGACAACGGATAATCGCGCAGAATGCGGTTCCCGATGTCCATTGTCGCTGCAAGCTGCCCGGTCATCAGGCGCGTCAGTGAGAACGCCGTCGAGTTAAACAAAAAGCAGCCGCCCGTCATCGAGCTTTCGTTGACGATCTCGCTCAGGGCCATGCCGATCCACTCAAACGGCCGCGCGACGACCTCAAATGTCAGCGGTGCCTGGGAGAACTCGGTCACGGGCAGCAGGCGCCGCGCTTTGTCTTCCCCATTTGGCCCGGTCCAGTGCGCCCCGCCGCCGCGCTCGGCCCAGAACAAATCATCCTGCTTGATCTCACCGATGCAGCCGAAGCGCACGTCCGCCATTGTCGCATCGGGCGTGTAGTCCGCCCAGGCGACCGACACGACGCACTGTTCAAAGCCCGCCATCGCCGGGCGCGTTCCGTCAATCGGGTCAATGACTAAGACCGCTTCCGGCGACGCCCCAAATTCAATCAGACCCTTGTCTTCCGAATAGTAGGCGATAGACAGTTTCTCGCGCTCAATAAACGACACAATGGCTTCTTCCGCGATCTCATCAATCGCAAACGTTGCGTCGCCCGACGCTGCTGTGCCGGAGATTTCGCGCCCCTGCCATGCGCCGAGATGTGGCCGCACCGTATCCCGAATATGCCGCGTCATTGCAAGAACCGTTTCTTGGGGGGTCATCGGTGTAAATCTTTCAGCGCCAGCTTTTCCAGGCTCTCGACGATGTGGTGCGCCTGCTCAAACGCGAAGTGGCGGGTCATGGCGGTGGGGACGGCGACGGTGAACATGCCGGCGGCGTGGGCGGCGGCGAGGCCGCGCGGGGAGTCTTCAAAGGCGGCGCAGCGCTGCGGGGGGACGCCTAAACGGCGGGCGGCGAGCAGGTAGATATCGGGCGCGGGCTTTGGATGCTCCACTTCGTCGGCGGTGGCGATTGTCTGGAAGCGGGGCGTCAGGCCCGTGATGTCTAGAATACGATCTACCCATTCGCGGTCGGAGTTCGACGCGACGGCGCAGGGGATTTGGGCTTCGTCCAAAGCGTCCAGCAGCGCTAAAACGCCGGGCATCGGCGTCAGCTTGCCGATGGCGGCCTGGTAAAACGCCTGGCGTCGGTCTCGGACGGCGTCGCGATCGTAGTCCGGGCCGGCGGCCTCAGCCAGCGGCGCGTGCCAGTCATTAAGACTTTGACCTTTGGCTGCGCCGATGGTATGCGCCCACATCTCCACGGGAAGGTGCAGGCCCTGTTCTTCGTAGATTTCGCGCCAGGCGTCATAGTCCGGTGTTTCGGTGTCGGCCAGCAGGCCGTCACAGTCGAAAATCGCGCCGAGTAGTTGGTTATTGCTAGAAGTATTGTTAGAAGTCACGCGGCTTAGTTCGGGGGCGGTTAGAGGAATTCCTGCTATAATGAGGTTATGAGCCTAATCAAAGTTGGGAAAAAGCTTTTCGCCGTGAAGAGGCCCGCCGTGAACGGCAGGGCGTTCCTCGCACTTTTCCTCCTCTGCCTATCTTCCGCCCACGCCCAAACCCTGCTTGCGCCGACGCTCGACAAAATCCTCCAAGCCCCGGCGCTCCGGGGCGGCGTCACCGGCGCGGTTGTCTGCCGGGTCAGCGACGGCAAAACGCTGTATGCCCACGACGCCGACTTGCGGCTCCTGCCGGCGTCGAACTGCAAGCTTTGGACTTCGGCGGCGGCGCTTGCACTGCTGGGGCAGGATTTTCGCATGTCCACCGACGTGCTGGCGGCGGCGCGGCCCGATGCAAATGGGGTGATCGCGGGCAGCGTGTATTTACGCGGAGGCGGGGATGGCCTGCTGTCGGCGGCGGATTTGGACATGCTGGCGGAGACGCTTTCGGCGGCAGGCGTGAAGCGCATTACAGGAAGCATTGCCGGCGACGGGTCACGCTTCGCCGATGGTCCTTACGGGTTCGGCTGGGAGTGGGATGATTTCGGCGACGAGGAGTTCCCGCAGATTTCGGGGCTGGAAGTGAGCGAAGGCGTTTTAAATGTCCATGTCGCGCCCGGCCAAGCGCCCGGCGACCCGGTGACGGTGACGGTAGACCCGCCGACAGACTATGTGCCGCTGGTTGTCACGGCCAAAACCGGCGCGAAAGACGCGGCGGGCGACTGCGTCCTTGTCAAGCCGTGGCGGAAGAACGAGTTTGACATTTCAGGGACGCTGCCGCTGGGGAAGACGCTGGACGCGAAAGCGCCGGTAGACGCCCCGCCGCTGCTGGCGGCAAGGCTGTTGCGGCAGGCTTTAATCAAGCACGGCATCACAGTAGACGGCGGCGCGGCGCTGGGGCAGACACCGGCAAATGCCGTTGTGCTGGCATCGCATCCGAGCCTGCCCTTGTCGGAGTATATCGTTCGCATGAACAAGCCGAGTGATAACCTGCTGGCTGAAACACTGGTGCGTCTGCTGGATACGCCCGGCACGGTCAAGGCCGGACGCGCCAAAGAAACGCCGTTTTTTCAGAGCCTGGGCGTGGATACTCATGTCCTGGCTCTGGAAGACGGCTGCGGGGTCAGCCGGCGCGATTATGTCACGGCCCGGTCTGTGTCTCAGCTCCTTCTCGGAATGCAGCGACGCAAAGACTGGCCCTTGTATTACCGATCCCTGCCGATCGCGGGCGTAGACGGCACGCTCAAAAGCCGCATGATTAATACACTGGCACAAAACAATGTCCATGCCAAGACCGGGACGCTGTCGCAGGTGCGGGCGCTGTCGGGCTATGTTACGGGCCGCAGCGGGAAGCTTTATGTGTTCTCGCTCTTGATGAACAATTTCCCCGGCACTGCCCGTTCGGCAGGGGCTGTGCAGGATCAATTTGTCGAGTGGCTGGCCGGACATTTGTGATCTCTGAGAAACGCGCCGCTCCACCCGGTAATGGCGTCTAAAACGGGCTTCAGCGCAAGTCCACCGTCGGTCAGCGCGTAGCTGGTCCGGGGCGGCATGGCCGAATGAATGGTTTTGGTCAGCAGTCCCGCTTCTTCCAGCAGGTGCAGCCTCTGGGTGAGAGTAGTCGTGTTGATCGTGCCGCGCCGCATCAGGTCGCAGAAAGACAAGGGGCCGTCCAGCAGGCTGAACACAATCATCAGCACCCACTTTTCCTGCAGCAGCAGTGCGCCGCGCATCAGCGCCGCCGCTCGCTCACATCCTTCGCCTGTGCTGCATTCTTCGGTTTTACGTTCTTTGTCCTGCATTCTCGTCTTTCGCTGCTCACTTGGTGCGGTTATTGTACCAGATTCGCGCCCGGTTATTTATGCCGCATGAATTATCGCTGCGAATTGTTTTATAATACGCTTGACAAAATAAAGCGAAAGCGTCATACTAAACCTCACCGCTCACGAATTTCAGTTCGTGGCTTCCATGAGAGGATGATTGAATGAGAGTCGCCGCTTTGATCGCGCGTAACCTGCTGGGGATAATGTTTGTCGTCTTTGGACTGAACGGCTTTCTGCACTTCATTCCAGAGCCGCCGCCAACGGGGCTGGCCTTGCAGTACTTTAGCTTGCTGCTTCAAACGCACTACATGGTGGTGGTGTTCGCGTTGCAGATTGTCGGCGGGCTGATCCTGCTGTCAACCCGATACATTCCCCTCGGCTTGGCCCTGCTGGGGCCGGTCATCGCAAACATTCTGCTGTACCATATTTTGATGGACCCGAAGGGCATTCCGCCCGGCCTCGTGGCGCTTCTGCTCTGGCTGATCGTTTTTTACTCGGTGCGCTCGGCATTCGCCGGTATCTTTGCGCCTAAAGTCCCAGTGACCGCCTAGGAGAGTGTGGAATGGAACTCGGCATTGACAGCTTTGCGGCGGCCCATCTCGGCGGCGTTTCCGACTCGGACGCACTTCGCAATTTGGTCGCTCGGATTGAACACGCCGACGAAGTCGGTTTAGACGTTTTCGGCATCGGCGAGCATCACCGGCGAGAGTTTCTTGACTCCGCGCCTGCCGTGATTTTGGCGGCGGCGGCCGTGCGGACAAGGCGCATCCGGCTCTCAAGTGCGGTGACGGTCCTGAGCGCCGCCGACCCGGTGCGCGTCTTTCAGAGCTTCGCGACTTTGGACCTGCTGTCGGCGGGCCGGGCGGAGATTGTCGCCGGGCGCGGGTCGTTCACCGAGTCGTTCCCGCTGTTCGGTTTGGACTTCGACGACTATGACTCGCTGTTCGCCGAGAACTTGGATTTGCTGCTGAAGCTTCGGGACAACGAGCGCATCACCTGGTCGGGCAAGCACCGCGCCGCGCTGATGGGGCAGGGGGTGTACCCGCGTCCCGTGCAGGCCAGGCTGCCGGTGTGGCTGGGGGTCGGCGGCACTCCCGAATCGTTTGTCCGGGCCGGGACGCTCGGCCTGCCGCTGATGGTAGCAATCATCGGCGGCGAGACGCACCGTTTCCGGCCTTTAGTGGATTTGTACCGGGAAGCCGGCCGCTTGGCAGGACACAGTCCCGAAACACTCAAAGTCGGTTTGCATTCGCTTGGTTATGTCGCGGAAACCATGAAAGCTGCTGTGGACGGTTTTTTCCCCGGCTACGCCCAGATGTTTACCCGAATCGGCCGGGAGCGCGGCTGGGGGCCGGTCTCCCGGGCCCAGTTTGATGCCCAAAACGGGCCGACCGGCGCTCTCCTTGTCGGTAGCCCCGAAGAAGTCGCCGCGAAGATTTTGCGCCATAGCGAAGCCCTCGGCGGCGTGTCTCGCGTCACGCTGCAAATGGACGGGGCTGATCTGCCGCACGCCCAGCTTATGTCGGCGATTGAGCTGCTGGGAACCCGCGTCTCGCCACTTCTCAAATAACCCACCGTTCCTGAAAGGACACACAACACACATGGCTGACAAAACAGCCCGTACCGGCGTCATTCTCATCGGCGCGAGCGCTGCCGTCGTGGGCTACTTCCTTTGGAAGTTCCTCCAGGGAGGCAGCGCCGCGCAAACCCCTTCCACAGAAACTGCGTCGCAAGAACCATCTACCCCCACAGAAAAGAAAACCAAAATGACCCACATTCTTCACATTGACTCCAGCGCTCGCGGCGCGGGGTCCCATTCCCGGACCGTTTCCGGTGAACTTGTCGAAGCCCTGAAAGCCGCCGACCCCAGTCTCACCGTGACCTACCGCGACCTCGGCCATGAAGCCATTCCCTATGTTTCCGAAGCGTTCATCTACGCTATGTATACGCCTGCCGACCAGCACACCGCCGAGCAGAAGGAAGTCCTGGCGCTTTCGGATGAGCTGATCGCCGAGCTGTTCGCCGCCGATGTGTATGTGTTCGGCATCCCGATGTACAACTTTTCCGTTCCCGGCGTCTTCAAGTCCTACATTGATCAGGTGGTCCGCGCCGGCGTCACGTTCAACCCGGCGAACTACACAGGGCTGCTGCCGAACAAAAAAGCGATTGTCGTCACCGCTCGCGGCGGCGGCGGCTACGGCGCCGGCGAAGCCCGCGAAGCCTACAATGTCCAGGACCCGGTCATCAAGAATGCCTTCGGCCTGATGGGCGTCACCGATATGGAGTTTATCCATGTCAACAACACTGCAAGCGGCGAAGATGTGGTCAACGGCGCTTTGGCCGAAGCACGGGCAAAAATCGCGTCGCTTGTTCCAACGCTGATGAAGTAAGCAAGTAAAACAGCACAAAGAAGCGCCCGGCACGGGAATGTGCCGGGCGCTTCTTTGTGTAACCCGTACTGCCGAAAGCTTGACAAAAGTTCCGCGCGTGTGCTATTCTACACCACCTCAAGTCGCTGATGACCGCCAGGCAGCCCTTCGGCATACCCGACGAAGCACTTCGGCCACTTTTCCTATTCTTAGGTTCCACTCCCAGGAGAACGCTTTTCGTGACAAAACTTTGGTACGCCGCCCTCTGCGCGGCCCTGCTTCTGTCTTTTTCCTTCACGGCTCACGCCCAAACTTCAACTCCCACCGCGCCCGCTACCAGCGGCACGGCGGTGGCGGCTCCGTCAACTCCGGCAGCGGCCAAGACTGTCGATGGCGCCGCGATGATCCAGGACAACAGCGCGACGCCCCCGGCGGCGATGAACACGCTGAAGAACCTGAACAATGCGGCGTTCACCCCCGAAGGCGCGAGCCGGGGCGACACCGCTTGGATGATTGTGGCGACCGCGCTGGTTATGCTGATGACCCCCGGTTTGGCCCTCTTTTACGGCGGGCTGGTGCGCTCCAAGAATGTTCTGAACACGCTGATGATGTCGTTTGTCGCGCTCGGCATTATCTCAATCCAGTGGATGCTCTGGGGCTATTCGGTCGCCTTCGGCCCACACGAAGTCAAGATTGCGGGTCTGGGCATCTTTGCCAGCCCGTTAAGCTGGATGGGTCTGCGGGCCGGGGCGGGGGCAGCACCCGTTTCAAACGCCGCGACGATCCCCGGCGCGATCTTTATGCTGTTCCAAATGACGTTTGCGATCATCACGCCCGCGCTTATCTCCGGCGCAGTGGCCGAGCGGATGAAGTTCGGCGCGTACTGCCTGTTTATTCTGCTCTGGGCGACATTCTTTTATGACCCGCTGGCGCACATGGTCTGGGACGGCGGCGTGATCGGCACCGGCAAAATCCACGCGCTCGACTTCGCAGGCGGTACCGTCGTCCATATCTCGTCCGGCGTCTCCGCGCTGGTCCTGTGCATCATGCTCGGCAAGCGGCGCGGCCACGGGGCGGAAGAAATGCGTCCGCACAATGTCCCGATGGTCCTGATCGGTGTCGCGCTGCTGTGGTTCGGCTGGTTCGGCTTCAACGCCGGGTCGCAGCTTGCGGCGGACGGCGTGGCGACGGCGGCGTTCATCAACACACACATCGCGACGGCGGCGGCGGCGATGTCCTGGACACTGATCGAGTGGATACGGTTCAAGAAACCGACCGCCGTCGGCTTCGGCTCCGGCGCAGTCGCGGGTTTGGTCGCGATCACCCCCGCCTGCGGCTTTGTGAATGCATTCGACGCTCTGCTGATCGGCCTCATCGTCTCGCCGATCTGCTTCTCCATGATCCAGCTTAAAGGCAAATTGAACCGCTACGATGATGCTTTGGACGTGTTCGGAGTCCATGCCTGCGGCGGGATGTGGGGGGCGCTTGCGACTGGCCTGTTCGCCAACAGCGCCGTGAACTCGGCGATTACCCAGACCAGCGGCCCGCTCGGCCGCAGCAACGGCATTCTGTCCGGCCTGCCCGGCGCCTCCATTGACCAGTTTGTCGCCCAGCTTGAAGCGGTCGTTTTGACCATCATCATGGCGGTCGTCTCGACGCTCATCATCGGCTCCCTGGTCAATCTGGTCATTCCCGGCGGAATGCGTGCGCCGGCGGAGGAGGAAGAAAGCGGCCTGGATGTCACGGAACACGGCGAAGAAGGCTACTCCGGCGAGAACGCCGGCCTTCCGGCCCTTGCAGGAATTGATTAAGCGACAATTAATTAAGCTGGGATTGACTCAGAGGAGATACTTATGGTCCGAATTGAAGCGATTATCCGTCCCAGCCGCCTGGATGAAGTGAAGTCCGCGCTCGATGATCTCGGCGTCCACGGCATCAGCGTCACTGAAATCAAAGGCGCGGGCAAGCAGAAGGGCTACACCCAGCACTACCGAGGCTCGGAGTACCAGGTGAACCTGCTGCCGAAAGTGCAGCTTGTCGTCGTCGTCGCCGACAGCCAGCAGGAGGGTGTCATCGGCGCGATTGAAGGCGCGGCCCGCACCGGCGAGATCGGCGACGGCAAAATTTTCGTCACCCCGGTTCTCGAAGCTGTCCGCATCCGCACCGGCGAGCGCGGCGACCCCGCCGTGTCCTAGACCTCAGAATTCTGGTACAATCAAGGCCCTGGGATACTTCCCAGGGCTTTTTCTTTGAGTGGAGGGCAACATGACCGTTCAAGAAATGCACCAATCGAACCGCGCTGCTTGGAACGAAGCGGCGGCGCATTACGCCGACGAATTTGACGCCGCTGTCGCGCTCCTGCGAGCCGGCGGGACTAACTTCGAGCCGCCGGAGTACCCGTACCTAGCAAATCTCGGCGACTGGTGCTGTCGGGCAGTTCACCTGCAATGCGCGGGCGGGACCGACACGCTTTCGCTGTGGAACCTCGGTGCAAAAGAAGTCGTTGGCGTGGACATCAGCGATGACATGATTGCCGTCGCCCGCCGCAAATCTGCTGCCCTGAGCGCCCCCGCGACCTGGCACTGCTGCGATATTTTAGAAACTCCGCATGAACTCGACGGCACCGCAGACCTCGTCTACACCGGGCGCGGGGCGCTCAACTGGCTGCACGACATGGACGGCTGGGCCTCTGTCGTCTCGCGCCTGCTTGCGCCCAGCGGACGGCTCTATCTCTTCGAAGGCCACCCACTGTCATGGATTTGGGACCCGGAGGCATCGGAACTGCGCCTTGACCCAGTTTACGGCGACTATTTCCAGACCACAGCGCAGGAAAATCAAGGGTGGGGGCCAACTTACGTTGGGGAATTGTCCCTGCCTAAAGACCATCTCGCGAAAAAGTACGAAAGCCAAAAAACGTTCAGCCAGATACTGACCCCGCTGCTCGGCTCCGGCCTGCGCCTGGAAAAACTGGACGAGCATTCTAATGAATACTGGGATGCGTTTCCCAATCTGCCGGAAGCAATCAAGTCCAAGCTGCCGAACACCTTTTCTCTGCTGATGCGGAAAGACTGATTTTCATGGCCTTCCGCCCCTGCATTGATCTCCAAAATGGCCGCGTCGTTCAGATTGTCGGCGGAACGCTCACCGATGACGGCACGCAGACCGTCACGAACCACGTCTCGTCCCGTTCCGCCGCTGACTTCGCCGCGCTCTACCAGAGCGACGGCTTGACTGGCGGCCATGTCATCATGCTCGGTCCCGGCAGTGAAGAGGCAGCGAAATCCGCGCTGGCCGCTTACCCGAACGGCCTGCAAATCGGCGGCGGCGTCACGGCGGAGAACGCGGCGGCGTGGCTGGAAGCCGGGGCAAGTCACGTCATTGTCACTTCCTACCTCTTTGAGAACGGCGCACTTTCCTTGAAGCGTCTTGAGGCGATGACTGCCGCTGTCGGCAAGAACTGCCTGGTCGTAGACATTAGCTGCCGCCGCTCGGCTGACGGCGAGTATTATGTCGCCACAAACCGCTGGCAGTCTGTGACCGAAACGCGCCTTGACCCGGCTCTTTTTGCCTCGCTCGAACCTTGCTGCGCTGAGTTCTTGGTCCACGCGGCCGATGTCGAGGGCAAATGTGAAGGGATTGACGAAGACTTGGTGCAGCGCCTGGGCGATTGGGTCTCCCTGCCGGCGACCTACGCGGGCGGGGCGGGGCGGCTGGAAGACATTAAGCGTGTCGCGCAGTTGTCTTGCGGCAAAGTAGATCTGACTATCGGCAGCGCTTTAGACATCTTCGGCGGCAAACTGGTCAAGTATGAAGAGGCGGCGCGGCTGGGGCGGAGATGACGCGGCGCGTCCGGGAACCGGCCTTTCAAGGTCGGTTCCTACTCCCGCGTTCGGGTACAATATTCCTATGAACCCGCGCATCTACCTTGACTACGCCGCGACAACCCCGCTGCGCCCGGAAGTTCGGGCGGCAATGGAGCCGTATTTATCGCAAGACGGCTTCGGCAACCCTAGCTCCCTCCACGCCGACGGTCAGCGGGCGAAACGGGCGCTCGATACCGCCCGTGATACTCTCGCGGGTGCGCTCGGCTGCCAGTTCTCCGAGATTTCGTTCACTTCCGGCGGCACCGAGTCGGATAACGCGGCGCTAGTCGGCGTCATGCTGGCGAATAAAATACGCGGTAATCACCTGATCACGACGCAGATTGAACACGAAGCCGTCACGGAAACCGCCCGCTTTCTCCAAACCCTCGGCTTCCGTGTCACTTTCCTGCCCGTAGATGGGTTCGGCACCGTCTCGCCGCAGTCTGTCGCCGACGCGTTGACCGACGAAACCGTGCTGGTCTCGGTCATGCACGCGAACAACGAAGTCGGGACCATCCAGCCCCTGCGCGAGATTGCTGATGTCGTCCACGCTCGCGGTGCCTACCTGCACACCGACGCCGTGCAGACCTTCGGCCTCCTGCCCGTCACGGCAGATGCGCTTGGCGCAGATCTCCTTACCCTGTCCGCGCACAAGGTCTACGGTCCGAAAGGCGCGGGCGCTCTGTACGTCCGTTCCGGCATCGCCATTGAGCCGCTTTTGCACGGCGGCGGGCAGGAGCGGGAGCGGCGGTCGGGGACGGAAAACGTCGCCGCCATCGCCGGCTTCGGCGAGGCCGTCCGCCTGCTCCTGCCGGAACGCGACGCCGAAGCCGCGCGTGTGACTCTTTTGCGCGACCGCCTCTGGTCCGGCTTGTCGGCTTGTATTCCCGGCATCGTCCTCAACGGCCATCCCACTCACCGCCTGCCGAACAACCTGAACTTTTCCCTGCCCGGCCTCGACGCCGAGACCCTGCTGCTGTCGCTCGACCGCGCCGGCATCTCCGCCTCATCCGGCTCCGCCTGCACGTCCGGCAGCATCGAACCCAGCCACGTCTTGTCCGCGATGGGACTGTCCGACGCCCGCCTCAAAAGCGCCCTGCGTTTGACACTAGGGCGCGGCACAACAGAAGACGAAATAGACCGGACGGTGGAGATCGTGGCGGGGATTGCGGAGCGGCTGGGCAGGGTCGTTTGAACCATGCAATAAATTGCACGGCTAGACGGCGCGGACGCCACAAAACCCCGCTTCGCAGGGTTAAGAATGAAACAACTTCAACTGTTCTCAGTGCCGCTTCGTGGCGTCCGCGCCGTGTAGCCGTGTGTTTCAACACATGGTTCAAAGATGCCCTGTTTCCCAAGGCAAAACTAATGCGCCTTTTCTCAGAAGCCGCCCTGCTGAAAATGGAAACATCGTGTACGCGAAATAGGCAGGACTGGGAAACCCCGCCGCCGTTCATATCAACGTACCTATATCCGGCGCTGTTGCTGAAGCCAAACGAGGCTTACACGCGCAAAAGCTACCTCCAGACGAGTATAGTGCATACCGTGGCAGTGGTGCTGCTGATCTGTTTGATGTCCGCAGTCATATTCGGGATAACGCTACTCATTTGGCCCCAGCTCTGGTCAGCTATAATTGATCCGAAAAATCATGCACAGCAGATCGGCATTCTTTCCCAGGAAGGGTTTTATTACCTGCCGCTTACACCATTGATTTGGCTATCGGCTAGTCTCGCGATTAACTGGCCGCGCTACTTCTGCTGGAACAGACGTGCAAAACGGCTGCAACGCGAAGGACCGATTTCAGTCCCAATCGTTGCAGCCGCTATAGAAACCGATGACCCGAATGTTTGGCCGCCCCCGCCCCGTCCATAGAACGCAGAGCGGGAAACGCTACGCGGTGGCGGCGTAGTTGTCGGAGCCGCCGACGTCGTGGAAGATGGGCAGGTAGTCGCGCCAGATTTCGTTCTTGGTGCCGCTGATGTACTTGGTCATGCTGATGTACGGGACGTAGCGCGGACGCTTCGGCGGACGCGCGAGCTTCATGCCGCAGGAGGCCAGCAGCTTGTCGCCTTTCCGGGCGTTGCACCGGCGGCAGCAGGCGACCAGGTTGTCCCAGTGCATCCCGCCCCCAGCCCGCTTCGGCAGGATGTGGTCAATGGTCAGGTCGCGGGTTTGGACGCCGCAGTACTGGCAGGTGTAATTATCTCGCGCGAAGATGGACCGGCGAGACAGCTTCAGATCGGGCAAAGGCCGCTTGACGTGGTAGCGCAGGCGGACGACCGACGGCGCGGCGACAAGCTGGCCTTCGTTCGTCACAAACGCGGGTGCGGTGTCGTCGCCCTCGTGCGTGTGCAGGATGTCCGCTTTGCCGAGATAAAGAAGGATGACGGCCCGGCGCAGGTTGCAGACATTCAGCGGCTCGTAATCACTGTTTAAGACAAGAACTTCATGGCTCATGGTCGGTGTCGTACTATCCTTTCCCCGGTCTCACCGCATAGAAATAACAAAAGAAAGAAGATGAAAAAACAAAAACCCGCTCCGGCGTTCGCGGCACTAGGCAGCGTCAGTCGGAAGCGGGTCGGAAGCGTGTGGATGCTGTCTGGTTTGTAGACAGTGCTGCGGCGTGTGCCGGTGTTGCAGCGAATTCCCCTCCGCCTGCCGCCCGCGCGGATGCCAATTTCGGAAACACTTTTTCATAATTTCTGGTGTTATTGTAGCAAGTTTCGCGGCTTGTTGTCAATCAGTTTGCCGAAAGAAGGAAGGATTTTTTGCGCAGCGTTCGGCAGGGTATACTATAAGAGCCATGATTTTTGACTCTTTACTTTTAACTGCCGTGCGGGACGAACTCGGACAAACGCTTGTCGGCGGCAAGATTGAAAAAATCACCCAGCCGGACCCGGACGAGATTTTTCTGCGCTTCTATAAAACCGGCCACAAGCATAATCTGCTGCTGTCGTGCGATGCTTCCCATGCCCGCGCCCACCTCTCCATTGCCCGGCGAGACAACCCGCCGACCCCGCCGACTTTCTGCTCGGTCCTGCGTCGGCATCTGGATACGGCGTGGCTCGATGATGTGTCCCTGCCGCTCGGCTTCGGCGAGCGGGTGCTGCACCTGCACTTCAAAGCCGTGGACGGAGCGCCCTACACGCTGATCGCCGAGATCATGGGCAAACACAGCAATTTGATTCTCGTGAATGGGGCTGGGATGATTTTGGGGGCGGCCAAGAATGTCGGACGCTCAATCAATCGCCTTCGGCAGATCGGACCGGGCCTGACTTATGTGCCGCCGCCGCGCCAGCGCGGGCGGCGCGACCCGCTGAGGCCGCTTGACGAAGAACTTGGCACGGAACCACTGTCAGCCGAAGCTGCGTCCGAATGGCTGGTGTCCGAGTGGTCGGGCATCAGCCCGTTCCTGGCGTCGGAAGTTATCGCACGGGTCAAGGGCAAGCTGACCCCGCAGTCGCTGCACAGCGCCCTGGCGCTGCTGCTGACTGTCGTGCGGGTGGGGGACTGGAGTCCGCGCATCTGGACCGACGATCGGGGAACGCTGCTCGGCGCGTACCCGGTGCCGCTGCGAACGATCGGCCCGGCGAACCAGCACGCCCGCGAGTCAGTCTCAGTTGCTTTGGACCAGGCCGCGTCAGCCTTGATCGGACGGGAAACATTCGATCACGCCCGCGAGTCGCTGCTCGCGGCCCTGCGCCGGACTCGCAAGCTGCGTGAGCGGGAAGCTTCGGAAGTCGAAAGCGGCCTGCAAAATGCCGCCCGCGCCGACGAATACCGGCAGTCGGGCGATTTGATCCAAGCGAACCGCTTCCAAATCGCGCCGGGAGAGGCATCGGTTACGGTTCCCGATTATTACGCCCCGCCCGGCAGCGACGGGGAGGCCGTAACGCGCACGATCACGCTCGACCCGGCCCTCACCGTTACCGAAAACGCCGAGCGTTACTACAAGCGCAGCCGCAAGGCGGAAGGCAGCCGGACGCAGCTTTTAGAGCGGCAGGAGACGGCGCGGGCGGAAGCGGCGCGTCTCGCTCACGCCGAGGTCGCCGCCGCTCGGGCGGCCACGGCGGAAGAAATCGCCGCCCTGCGCCTTTCTCTCGGCGCGTCGCTGACCCAAAATAACGCGCCGGGTGCGGATGCCGCCCCGCGCCAAGCCGCGCCGGACTTTGAGGGCCACAAGATTAAACGCTATTTAACTATAGACGGCTGGGAAATCTTAGTGGGGGAAAACGCGGCGTCCAACGATTATCTGACGACAAAGCTTGCGGCGGCGTCCGACATTTGGCTCCATGTCCGGGCCGCCGTCTCCGCGCACGGCGTCATTCGCGCGAAAAACAAGCCCGCATCGGTCTCCCCTGCCGCCTTGCAGCAGGCCGCCGAAATGGTCGCCGCCCGCAGCGAAGTCAAGCACTCGTCGCTTATTCCCGTAGACTACACGCTGAAAAAGCATGTCCGCAAGCCCCGCAAAGCTGCGCCGGGAGGAGTGACCTACGAGAACGAGAAAACGCTGTTCGTCTCCGGCATTCACGGAGAGTAGTTATGGGGAGTAAGGGGACAAAAACTTGGCGGGGACGGCGTCTGTCAGCCAGACACCGTTGTCGGAGCAGTAAAACGCATACCCTGCCGCCGCCATTGCGGCTCACTGGGCCGGTGCGGCCAAATTGCGGGAGCTATTGACAAGGCGAAGAAGGGTGAGGAGAAATAACGCCGGCACTGGCATTATGCCTAAGCCCAAGCTGGCGGAGGTGCGGGTGGTGAACTTGTAGGAAATGTCGTTGTGAGAGAGGAAATAAAATGGTTAAGATTACCAGGCAAGAGTTGCAATTTTATAGAAACTTCTATCGTTTACAGAATAAAACCGCAGACAGGGAGGATCACTGGGTACTTGCCACATATGTTCTTATGAAAGTTTTCGGTACGGAGTGGTTTCAGAAGAACATTTTTCCAAGCGACGAAATTCGGAGCGCTAAGACAGAGAAAGCATTCGACTCAAAATTGAAAGCGTTCGACCCAAACTTTAATCCTAATTTTATTCCTAAGCCACAAAAGTCAGGCAATGGTGAGTGGGTTTACGATCCTACACACTTGCACCGCGTCATCATACTTGCGGACATGATTTTCAATCTTCAGGATGTCTCCGGCATTGACAATGTTCTCGACAAAATGCGAACTCATTCAATCGAGCCATACTATGCAGAGCTTGTGGCGGGGAAAATGCTTCGCCTGCATGACACGCCTTTCGAGTACCGCGTCGAAGGCCAGGGGCGTGGCCAGGACTACGACGCAGACATATTATTGCAGGATGGCCAAATGCTGGCCTGCGAAATGAAGTGCAAAGCTCAAACGACGGGTTTCAGCACAGCCGCGCTCGATAGTACTCTCAGTCACGCACGGAAACAGTTACCTCCAGGTAAGCCTGGAGTAATTTTTATGGAAATTCCGCAATGGTGGCCAGGAGGATTTGATGTTATCCCGCCGAGTCAGCTCGGCGGCTTCGAGATGGTACAGATGTGGTCGGCTACGGAAGGCGAGACCTTTCATGGCATTGAAGTGGATGGCTGGTCAGCTACTGGAGATGTCATTAGCCCCTCTATCCACAAGTTTTTCAGATCAAGCCGCCGAGTAGCTTACGTCGTTGTTTACACCGATGCTCGCTACGATGCTCAATCATACTCGCCGAATTATTTTTGGCACCTGAAGAAAATGTACGGGTTTCCAGAAGACGCGGAGCTAGTGTACGCTGTTGTGTCTAAGGTCTACAAAAACCCGAACGCGATCTGTTCGGCTGATTTGCCTGAGAGTATCCTTCAAAAGAATGCTACTGGGTCTAGTTGGCTTAAACTTTCTGACGTTTAAGGGTCTGGCATAGCGAGTTCCTCCAACATGAGTTACTGAACTGGCGCTAACTCCGCATCCGCCCGCGCGTGTTCTTTTCTTTCTCGCTGTCGTCTTCATGCTCGACGACATACTGCATTTGGTCGAAGAAGCCGCGCACCATGCGCTCGCGGGTCATGTTCTTCATCACAATGTCAATCTCGGAGCGCAGGTTGGCCCCTTTGTCGTCGCGGGAGTGCATGATGCGTCCTGCCAGCGTGATGTTGCCGCTTTTCACCTGGACATCAATCATGGTCGAATTGATCGGGCGCTTGCCCAGCTCGCGGCGGACATTCCGCGCAATTTCGGCGTCTTCGGGCGTCATAATTCAGCCCTCCTGTTCTTTGGCTGTTACTCTTTGGGGTATTATACCCCCATGCAAAAATATCGTGACCAAGAGTTTGCCGCCGTCACCGCCCAGTTGGTCTATCTCAATCACGCTGG
The DNA here is from genome assembly GCA_964236795.1 of uncultured Armatimonadales bacterium. Lineage (GTDB taxonomy): Bacteria > Armatimonadota > Armatimonadia > Armatimonadales > Capsulimonadaceae > JANXMY01. The sequence continues at coordinate 71,041 of CAXSFV010000015.1, forward strand.
GGTTTCTCCCATGCCCGCCCGCGTCGCCGCCGCCGTGTCCGAGACCGCCATGCAGTTCACCCGCGACCCGCTCAGCGTTTTTATGTCCCGCGTCATGCCCGCGATGGCGTCCGCACGGGCGCGGCTGGCCCGGCTGATGGGCGTTCCCGCCGAGCATCTGGCGCTGACGAAGAACACCGGGCATGGGCTTTCGATTGTCGCCGATGCGCTGCGGCTTGATGCGGGGGACAATGTCGTAAGCGTTGACTGCGAGTATCCCAGCGTCGTGTACCCGTGGTATGCCCAAGCGGACCGAGGCATCGAGACGCGGCTGGTGACGCCTCATGCCGATGGGACGTTTACGGCGGACGACTTGGACGCCGTGATGGACGACCGAACGCGGGTTGTGACAGTGTCGTGGATACAGTTCGGCACGGGGTTTCGCTGCGACCTCGCCGCCGTCACCGCCGCCGCCCACGCCCGCAATGCGTTAGTCATTGTGGATGTCATTCAGGGCCTCGGCGCACTGCCCCTAAACGTGGCGGAACTCGGCATAGACATCGCCGTCACCGGCGTCCACAAGTGGCTGATGGCCCCGCCCGGAACCGGCGGCCTGTACGTCGCGCCGCACGTTTTGGACCGCCTGCGGCTGGTCAACATGGGGGCAGGGGCGGTGGTGGACGTGATGAAATTCGATCCGCTGGATTTCGATGTGAAGCCGACAGTGCAGCGCTACGAGGAAGGCTCGCCGAATGCCCTCGGTCTGGTCGGCCTTGACGCTTCATTGTCGCTGCTGGAAGACGCAGGAGTAGACGCTATCGGCACGCAGATTATGATGCTGTCGGAGTATGCCGCAAAGAAGCTGGGGGCGAAGAACTACCAAGTCGTCTCGCCCCGTGCCGACCATCAGCGGGCGGGTTTGGTGACGTTCAAGCACCGCTCGCTGCCAAATGAGAGTGTCATGCAGACATTGACCGACGCCAAAGTGGTCGCCGCCGTGCGCGGCGGCAACCTGCGCTTTTCGCCGCATTTCTACAACACGACCGAGGAGATAGACCGGGCGGTAGACGCGCTGCCGGGGTAACATGAGCGACAAAAATCAAGAAAACCTCACCCCGGAGCAAGCTCCGACCCTCTCCTTCCGAAGGAGAGGGTGCCAACTTGTTGGCGGGTGAGGTTCTTTACGCACGGTCTATGGCTTAAACCCCGGTAACGGTATCCGAGCCTTCTTTCGCAGACGCGCGAAGGTCAACCACGGCGTCCTCGCCGGTCAGGGCCGACTCAGGCACTACGCCTTCGGCTTCTTCCTTTAGGATTTCTTCGACCGCTTCGGCAGTGCGCGAGTAATGCAGGGACGCAATCGCCAAATCTTCCGCGCCGGTGAACTCAAGGGCCGGATTGTGCGGCAGGTCGGCGAGGTGCAGAACGTCGCCGGGCAGCATCTTCGACACGTCTACGTCCAGGTGCGCGGGCAGGTCGGCAGGCTGGGCATGGACCGTGATGGCTTCCAGGGCCTGTTCCAGCACGAGGACGCCAGTGTCCACGCCGTCGGGGTGGCCGCTCAGGACAATCGGGATTTGGGCGGTGACTTTGTCGCCCTTCTTGACTTGGTGAAAGCCAATAGCGACAAAGTTGCGGGTAATCGGGTTCCGCTCCAAGCGGTCTACCAAGACCGAATGAGTCTGCGCGTCGCCTGCGATAGACAGGGCAATAATGGTGTTCAAGCCGGTCTCGGCGGACAAAATTTCGGCGATGGCTTTCGACGGCACTTCGACATCGAGCGGCTCTAAGCCTTTGCCGTAAATGGAGCCTGGAATAAATCCCTGGCGGATGCGCTGCTTGCGCTCGCCTTTGGTCTGCGGGCCGCGCTTGTTGGCGGTAATGTTCATGTCTGTCTCCTGAAAAATTGGGCCTGAAAAATTGGGCCTGAAAAGTCTGCGCGAAAAATATAACTCTATAGCATACCCGGTTTCGCGGCGTCTTTGGACGCTTCTTCGATCACGGCCCTAAACTTTTCGCCGAACTTGCTTTGACGCGCCTTCAGCGCCGCCTGCTGACCTGCCGGCGCAAGCGCGGCCCAGCGCGTCATCACCTGGCTGTAAAGCGCACTGAGGGCCGCGTCGGTCTGCGGGTCGGGGCGTCCACCCGAAAGCGCCTCGCGCTCCGTGTTGACACTGCCGCCCTGGCTGGCATACGTTTCTAAAAGAGCCGCCGCCCGGCGGTAGTAGTCCATTGCCTGTGCGGGCGCTTGCCCCGGCGCATCGCCGAGCGCGGCATCGGCGTAGGCAAAGCTCGGCTCAACTGACTCGCCGAGCGCCCGTGCCGTCCCGACCGGGCTTTGTTCTAAATCCGACAAACGCTTGTAATACGCAAGCGCATCGGATGGCGAGCTGAGGCGGGCCAAACGCAGCAGCAGCTCCACCGAGTTCGGCTCAGCTTGGAGGCCATTCCGGTATGCCGCTACGGCGTCGGCATTTCTGCCTGCCGCCAGCAAAACGGTTCCCAGACGCCGGTAACTAACTGAGTTCGGCTCCAAAGCGACAGCGTTATTGAGCGCACTTTCGGCGTTCGCTAGATCGCCGGAGCGAGAGTAATCCACCGCGTAGCCTAAGTCGCCGGGGTACTGGCTATTGAGCGGGTCCCAGGCACGAGCCGCATTGTAGTTTTCTGCCGCCCCGCTGGGGTCGCTATCTTTTTGACCTGCCGCCGCGACGGCGTAGCCCGCGCCGATGCCCTCGGTTCCCGTCAGCAGCAGCAGCGCCGCTGCGACAGAGCCGGCGGTGATCAGCGCCAGTTTCGGCGCCGGTCGGACTGCCTCCGCTCCTGTACCCGCCAGTCCCGCAACCATCCCGGCAAACGTCCAAAAGACCGCGCCGAGAAAAAAGACATACCAGTCTGAGTCCCCCAAGTTCTGCACGATGCCGCCCGCCAGCGACCCGGCCAGACCGCACAAAAGGACGCGGTTATCCTGCGGGAAGAACCCACTGCCGTCGCTGCCTGTTTCCGGCAAGCGCCGCAAACCGCGCATGACCGTCAGCCCCAGCAATCCTAGCACAGCCAGCAGCGCCAGCAGCGCGGGTAGGCCGCACTCGTCGGCCATCTGCAAGTACGAGTTGTGCGCCAGCCGCGTGAAGCCCGTCCGCGCGTAACGCGGGTACAGATCGGTCCAGGCGCCGATCCCCGTTCCTAAAATCGGGTTCGCCAGCGCCATGTGCACCGAGCCGCGCCAGGTCCAGACCCGGAACGCCGCCGAGTTATCGTGCAAGTTTTGCAGCCGGGTTAGCACGGGCCGAGCGAACACCGCGCCGCCCAGCACAAGGCCGATGCCGAAAACGCCGAGCAGCCCTCGCGTCGCGGGCGGCAGCACGAGGCCGCGCCGGGTCGCCGTCAGCAGGCCCGCCGCGAAGACCACTAGCGAGACAGCCAGTGAGATCAGGCCGAACCGTGACTGCGTTGTCAGAAACGCCGCGAGCTGCAAGAGCAGGACCACGCCCAGCACCAATGACGCCATCCCCCGCAGCAGCGGAGTCAGCCCGCGCAGGCTCGGCGCTTCCAAGAAAAGGGCCAGCGTCAGCGGCAGGAGCAGCACAAAATAGCCCGCGAGAAAGTCCGGTGAGGAAGACACGAAAATCCGCCAGTTGAGAATTCCCGCCCGCAGGTGCGTGATGTATTCCTGCACGCCTAGATCCGCAATCCACGCCGACGCCGCCACCGCCGCAAGCGCCAGCCCGTACAGCAGCGCCCGGTTCCCCGCCACGCGCCGGGCCAGTGCAAACAGCGCGAAGTCGGCGGCCAGCACACTCCACCCGCGCAGCATGACGCCGAAGTACCCCGTCCCGTGCTGAACCGCCAGTCGGACTGGGATAGACAAAAACGCCAGACCCAGCAGCCCAAGAAACGCTTTTTCGGCAGGCGACCAGCGAACAGCCAGCAGCCCGCCGCGCCGGGCGGACGGGACTGCGAGAAGCACGGCTAGAAACGTCCCGGCACACAGAAAAGACGCCCATTCAAACGAAACCAGCGCTTCCACGCGCGGTCCGTCCGGCTGGGCGGCGACCAGAGGCGCAAGCAGTAGGGTCAGCGCAAGCAAAAGTGTAATGGCAATGGTCATAACGTATGGGCGAAAAACCGGCACTTTCAGTGCCGGTTCCAAACCGCTATTTCACCCGCCGCCCTGCCGCCCGCCGCTTGGCGATCCGCACGGCGGCCCGGAGCCAGAGGCCGGAGTAGACGGCAGTCCGGCGCAGCCCGGACGACTTCGGGTGACGCTTTAAGTCGTATTCGTACCACGACCGATGGAACTCCCGAATCATCTGATCTGCGTTTTTGTCGCTGGAACGTCCGATGGCATGGGTGACGACCGCTTCCGGCACATAAACCACTTCCCTCTTGGCATCCCAAACCCGCTGGCAAATATCCACATCCTCGCAGTACATATAAAACCGCTCGTCCAGCGCCCCAATCCTGTCAATCGCCGTGCGCCGAATGAGCATCGCGCAGCCGGAGACCCAGTCTACGGGCAGGTTGGAGGCATGGTTGAAATCAGTCATTAAGTAGTCCCGCGCAAAGCGGTTATAGGGGAACAGACGGCCTAAGTAGGTATTCCGAAAGAAGCCCGCGCCGAGCGACGGGAACCGGCGGCAGGAATACTGCACCGACCCATCCGGGTTCAATACTTTCGGTCCTAAAATCGCCGCGCTTTCGTGGCTGTCGGCATAGGCCAGCAAATAGTCCAGTGCGCCGGGATGAATTTTCGCGTCCGAGTTCAACAGAAACACGTACCGGCTGGCCGTGAGCGTAATCACCTGATTGTTGGCTTTCGAGAAGCCTAAGTTGTCGGGGTTCGCCCGAAGATGCACAGACGGGAACTCCGCCGTCACCATTGCCGCCGACCCATCTGTGCTGGCATTGTCCACGACCCAGACTTCATAATCGAGGTGCGGTTTCGGGTCAGCATAAAGTGAGCTTAAACAGACCCGCAAATCTTCCCGCGCGTTCCAGTTGACAATAATGACGGCGATGTCAGTCATGTTATTTCAGCGTATACGAGAGCCGCCAGTAATACGCGCCCGCCTCGTAGTCAACGTTCACGCCGTGGGGCGCGACGGCGTCTTCCAACTCCTGCCGCGACGGGAAGTTTTTCTGCACTTCGTAGCGCGTCCCGTTCCCTAGAACCCGCTCCTGGTAAGTATTGCCGCCCTCATCGGTGCGCGAAATCGGGTGATTGCTGCCCTCGACATAGCAGTTATCGGCGAACATCACCCGCGCCCCCGGCTGAAGCTTTGCGTGAAATGCCGCCAGAAAAGGCGCAATCTGCGATTTAGGAATGTGCGACCACCAGAAGCCGGAAAACCCGCCGCTGAACTCTTGGCTGGGCACACTTTGCAGCGAGAACGCATCTTCTTCTAGAAACGCCGCTTTGCCCGGCGGCAGCGGCTTCTGCTTTGCGATGTCCAAAACTTCCCGATTGATGTCCGTTGCCACAACTGATACCGCCACTTCCGCCAGCGTCTGCGTCCAAAACCCCGTGCCGCAGGCCACTTCCAGAACGGCGCGATCCGCGAACGTCTGCCGCAAGTGAGAGTTGAGCCAGGCGATGGACTCCTGCCGCTCCGGCTTTTGGTAGACCTGCTCGTACTCAGCCGCCCGGTCTGCGTAATAAGTTTCTAATGGTTTGTTCGTAGACATAATTACTCCTTTATATGACTACGCCTTTATTCTACACTACCCTGTCAACCGGGCAGCTACTTAGCGCGGCGCAGCTGGCGGCGCTCGTTCAGCAGGACTGCTGTGCGAAGGAGCCAGTTGAGCGGCGGAAACAAGTTGGAATAGTGCTTGTCGTAGAAGCGCAAAAGGGCGCGGTGGGATTCGCGGATCATGCCCCGCTTCACCTGCCGGGTGCTGCCGCCGCCGTAGTGGGTGACGACTACGTCCGGTGTGTAGTAGATCGGGAAGCCGCCACGCTTGGCCCGCAAGCACCAGTCCACTTCATTGAAGAAAATCGGGAACTGCGGGTCCAGGCCGCCGACAGCCTCATGCGCGGCGCGGGAAATCCACAGAAACGACCCCATCGGCTGATCGGCTTCAATGACGCTCTCATAGTCGAACCAGGTCATGCGGTACGCGCCAAACACACGGGACTTCGGAAAGAGGCGGGACAGGCCGAGGTATTCCCAAAGGACCGGGCCGGGATCGGGAAATGAGCGCAGGGACGGCTGCGTTTTGCCATCCGAACCGATGAGTCGGCAGCCGAACGCGCCGAGATGGGGGTGCGACGCGGCGAACTCGGCGGCGCGGGTGAGGCTTTCGGGATGGACGACAACATCAGGGTTCAGCAGCAGGAGCGCATCGCCAGCGGCGCGTTCGAGTGCGAGATTGTTGCCCTCGGCGTAGCCCAAGTTTGTGGCGGAGGCAATTAAGACAGCGGCAGGAAACTCGGCCCGAACCATCTCTGCCGAGCCGTCGGCGCTGGCGTTGTCTACGACGATGATCTCCGTCTCAACGCCGTCGGGTGGATAACGCAGAAGCGACGCAAGGCACTCGCGGAGGAAGTCGCAGGTGTTCCAGTTGACGATGCAGACGGACAGGCGCATGGCTTATTCCAGGCCAAACAGCGGCGCGGCCTCGGCTAAGTCCCGCGCTAATGCCGACGGCGGGCAGGGGGCAAACCAATCGGCGGAGTTGCGGCCTAAGACGCCGAGGGTCGCGGCGCAGCCGGCCTTGATGCCTGCCTCAATGTCCATGAAATGGTCACCGACCATGGCGGCGTCTTCGGGCTTCTCGCCGAGCAGGCGCAATGCCTCCCACAGATGCTCCGGGTTCGGCTTGGTGAGCTTTACGTCATCGCGGGTCAGCAGGAGGTGATGGGGCAGGGCGAACCGGGCCAACAACCCGACCGAAACTGCCCGGCAGTTGCGGGTGACGACTCCGACTTTGACGCCCTGCTCAATCAGCGCCGTCATCAGGTCGTATGTTCCCGGCAGCAGAACGGGATGAGAACAGCCCGCGATCTCCCTATCCTGAAGCTCGGCAAACGCCGTCCGGCGCAAGGCCGCGCCGTCGCCGCCCCGGCTTTGAGTATAGGCAGAAGCGGCTGCGACCAGCCCCAGAATGTCCTTGCCATCGGTGACGCTCTTCGGGACCGCGTGCGCCTGTGCGAGGGCTTCCATCGCGCGGGTCATCGCCGGGAAATCAATGTGCGTTTCGATGAGTGTGCCGTCGAGGTCAAACAGCACGGCGCGGAGCGGCGGAAAGGGGACGAACATAGGCCATTATAGCTCCAACAGCAGAACAAGGTCAAATTTGACAAGCGGCCCAATCTGGGATATGATGGGAAAGAGAAAGTGAACGGCTGCTTATTCGTTGAGCCTGCCGACATTGTGACGATAGAAAGACCCCGCTATGATTTTCTCCCGAACCAGCCTCCTTGCCCTGGGCCTGCTCTGCCTCGCGCTGCCGTCCAGCGCTTCTCCCGTGACGCCACCGGGATGGGCGGCGCTCGCCCAAAACCAAGACGCGGCGGCGCGGACGGATTTCAAGGCCGCGCTGCACAAAAATCCGGCTGACCCCGACTCCCTGTGCGGGCTGGCGCTCGTGGAGCAGGAGGTGGACGATGAGGCCGGCGCGGCTCTGACTCTGCGGCGGCTGTATGCCGCCGCTCCCGCTTCCCCCCAGGCGGCTGCGCTCTGGCCGCAGCTCCTGACGCTGACGCAGGAAACCGGCCGCTGGGACCTGCTCCAGGGCGCGGCGGCCGATGTGCTGGCGGCAAAAAACGCGCCGCCGTTCCTGCGGGCGTCCGCCCGGCTTGCGCTGGCCCAGAATGCCTCGCGGCGCGGCCTGAAGGCGGAAGCCGCCCGTCAGTGGGCCGCGCTCGGCTTTGTGCGCCGCTGGCAGGTCATCGGGCCATTCGACAACGCTTCGCAGTCCGGTTTCGGCAAGTCGTATGCCCCGGAACAAGGGATCGCGCTGGGCGGGGCTGAGACCGGCAAAGATGACCAGACCCTGCACTGGCACCCGCTGGGCTTGGTCGGGCCCGACGGGCAGTGCGCGGTCGGGCAGGCGCTGGGCGACAAGGAAGCCAATGTCTTTTACGCCGTCACCGCCGTTCAGTTGCCGCGCCCCCAGGCTGCCGTGCTGGAGTTCGATCCGACCGGCGCGTCCAAAATTAGCGTCAACGGTGTCTGGGTACACGCCGATCCGCTGCTCCGCACCGGCACGGCGGGGATCGCGGACCCGTTCGCGGTTCCCATCACGCTCCGCGCCGGCTGGAACACCGTGCTAGTCAAGCTCTGCGACGACGAATCCACCGCTGCCGCTTTTGCGCTTCGGATCACGGGTGCGGACGGAGCGGCTCTGGCTTTCCCGTCTGACCCCGCGCAGGCGAAATTCGTTCCGGCCGGCGGCGCGGCACCCGTGCCGCCGGAGACGGCCGCCGCGATGCTTCTTCGGCGTCAGGCGCCGTCGCTCGAAACAACCCTCCTGCTGGGCGAGGCCCTGCGGCTCGGCGGAGACGACCCCGCGTCCGCCGAAGCCTTCCGGCAGGGCTTAGAACAAAACCCGAACTGCGGCCTTTTGCACTGGGAGCTGGCGCAGACGCTCAAAGATGACAAGCAGGACGACGAAGCGCGGACCGAGCGGGACGGGGCGCTGAGCCAAAATCCGCATCTGGTCGAAGCCGCGCTGGATGCGGCGGACGACGCCAAAGACACGCTTTCCCCGGCGGCGCGGGTCGCCCGCGCCCGCAGTATCGCCGCCGGAAGCCCCGGCAGTTCGGATGCCCAGTGGGCGCTGGCGCGGGCCTACGACAGCGCCAAGCTGAAGGGGGAAACGCTGCAAACTGCCCGCCGCGCCTTTGCCCTGGCGCCGGGCAGTGACTCCTTAACCCATCTTGCGGACTTTCTCCAAGATCAAGACAAAGATACCGAAGCCGCCGCGCTGCTGGGCCGTGCGCTGAAGGCCGCGCCGGGCGACCCGGCGCTGCTTTCCGCCCGCGCCGATGCGCTGGCCGACCGGGACAATGCCCCGGCGGCGATTGCGGCGATCCGGCAGCTCCTGGCGGTGGAACCGGCGGCGGCCTCGTACCGGGTCAAGCTGGCGAACTTGCAGCAGCAGGCCGGGCAGCCGGCCGCCGCCGTGCAGACGCTGCGAACCGCGCACTCCCTGCGCCCGCAGAATGCCGACACGGAAACGGCGCTGGCCGATGCCCTGTCGGAACACGGGCCGACCCCGGAAGTCGTCGCCCTGTACCAAGACGCCGTGCGGCTCGACCCCTCAGCCGTGACCCTGCGCGACAAGCTGGCCGTGATGACCGGCGCCAAGCCCGTGCTGGACCTCGCGCCGGAAACCGACGCCGCGCCGCTTCTTGCGTCCGCCGCGCATTTGACTGAGCCGGGCGCATCCGCCGTGCTGCTGCTGGACGAAGGCCGCACCGTCGTGTACCCGGACTTCGCGACCCTGACCCGCTACCACCAGATCATCAAGCTGCTCGACCAGTCGGCGGTAGACCGCTACTCGGAATACCCGCTGGCCCGCCAGACTTCGACGTCGGAAGCGACCGTGGAAAGCGCCCGTGTTCTCAAAGCCGACGGTAAAACGCAGGACGTGACCCAGGACGCGGACGGCTCTTCAATCACGTTCCCGTCGCTGTCGCCGGGCGACACGCTGGACATTGCGTACCGGGTCGAAGACTACCACCGGGGCGGGCTGGCCCATCAATTCTGGTCGTCCTGGACGTTTAGCGAAATCGGGATGCCAAGCCGTCTGTCGCGCTATGTGCTGATCACCGCGCCGGACCTCACGCTGACGACCCAGGGCCACGGCGCGGTCCCGGCGCCGTCGGTGCATGACTCCGGCGGCTGGCGCGTCCGCGAGTGGCGCCGCGCCGACATCCCGGCCCGGCCCTCGGAGATCATGGCCGCCGGACCCTCGGACTCCGCAGACTGGCTCGATGTTTCCACGCTGACCTCCTGGTCGCAGGTCGTGGACTGGTACGAGGGGCTGTCCGCGCCCCGCTGCGTTCCCGACGCCGTCGTGCGGGCGAAAGCCGCCGAGCTGACGAAAACGGCTAAAACCGACACCCAAAAGATCCAGGCGCTGCAAGCGTATGTCGCCCAGGATGTCGAGTACCAGAGCAGCCCGTTCCGGCTCAGCGCGTATGTGCCGACCGAAGGCAAAGAAGTCATCCGCGAGCGCTACGGCGACTGCAAGGACAAAGCCGCCCTGCTGACGGCTTTGCTGGCGGCGGTCGGCATCAAGTCCGACATGGTGCTTCTTTCCCCGCGCCGGTACGGGCTGACCTCCTACCTGCCGTCGCCGCGCTTCAGCCATGCCATCGCCCGCGTGCAGACCCCGCAGGGGCCGCTGTTTGTGGATGCGACGGCGGCCCAGCTTGAGTACGGCAATCTGCCGGCCGATGATCAGCAGGTGCCGGCGCTCGTGATCGCCCCGGCGACGACCGCCCTTTCCGAGACTCCGCTTTTGCCGCTGGATACAGCCACTTCGGAGGCGACCTACACGGACACGCTGGGTGCGGACGGCACCCTGCACGGCACGCTGGACTGGACTCTCGTCGGGCGGCTGGCTTGGCAGGTGCGCCTTGCCCTGCGCCAGGTGCCGGAAGCGAAGCATGAGGAGATGATGCACAGCTTGGCGGATTTTCTGCTCAAAGGCGCTGTCTGCGATAATAACAGTTTGGAGCATGCCGCCGATCCGAATCTGCCGGTTTCGTTCCATTTCACCTGCCACGCGGACCATTACAGCACATCCGCCGGCTCGTTTCTGCTGATGCCGCTGCCCTGGAACGGGGAAGACAAAGACTCCGCCGTGTCCGCCCTGCTGGAAGAGCCGCATCGTTCCGGCGATCTGGAAGCCGCGTCGTCCCGCGCCCGCGAGCGGGCCGTGGCGCATATCCGCCTGCCGGCAGGGTATGTGCCGCAGGAGCTGCCTGCCGATGTCCATCAAGAGACCCCGTTCGGCTCGTTTCAGACGCACTACGAAGTCAAAGACGGCGTGCTGACCGCGACCCGCGCGGAAGACCTGACCGCCGTGCGTGTTCCGGCTCGCGATGTGCCGCAGTACGCCGCGTTCCTGAAGGCGATGAGCGACGAAACCACGCGCGAAATCGTTCTGAAAAAGCCGTAGCCCACACGGAAAAAGCCCCGGCGCACGGAGCGTCGGGGCTTTTGTCATTTCGCTTCACCGTATCGCTTAATCATAAATACGGGCACTGCCGGTGGATACCGGGGCGGCCCTGCCTGAGACTTCGGCAGCTTCCTGTGCCTCCGCAGCGTTCTCAACCGCCAGCGACTCGGCGCGGGCGGCGGCAGCCTGCGCGTTCACATCCTGCGGCGACGGACCTTTTCGCAGATGCTCGGCGATGGCTGGGTTGTTGCCCCAGACATCGGTGACGCGCTCGCCTGCCGCGTTGACATTGATGTCTACCCCGGCGGCATTGTATTTGAGGAGAAGCTGCTTGATGTCATCGTAACGGGCCGGGTCTACCGAGATTGTCAGCAGGTAATCGCCTTCGCGCAAGCGATCGCTGACGTTTGCCGCTGCTTGTTCGGGCATTCCCATGTCTCGCAGGTAGCCGGCGACGCCGCCGACCGCCGCGCCCGCCGCCGTGGTCGCCGCCGCGACTCCGAATGCGCCGGCCAGAATGCCGCCGCCGAGGACCAGTCCGACGCCGGGGATCATCACGGCTGCTGCCGCCGCGAGCAGGCCGGCGACCAGCCCAACCCCCGTGCCGACCGCCGCGCCCGCCGCCGCGTCCTGCGGGGTCGTCGTCGTAATGCCCATCTTGCCGATGGCGCTGACATTCTCGGCGGTATCAACGTCCGAGCGCGGCGTGACCGTCTCCGCAATCGCCGCCGCTGGGGCCGTCCCCGCTTGGGGCGCATAGGTCGCGGCTGAAGTCGTCTCGTCTTCGGTCAGTCGCGTGTAGCCGCTCCGAATGCGTCCCGCTTCGTCCTGCTCCGCCGCCCGGCGGCTCGCGATGCCGATGTTAGCATCGGGGACCCCGTGGTCCCGCAGAGCGCCGATAGCGCGTTCGGCATCGGCCACGTCCTGAAAAAGCGCATAAATGGTTTGCAGTGCCATGAGATCCTCCTCGGTGCTAAAAGTAAATACCCGCGAGGCAGGCAGGGATAAACCGGGCTAGTGCTTCAGCGTCGCATATACCAGGTAGCTGTTCAGGCCGAAGATGACGACGGCCAGGGTCCAGCCAACCGCACGGGTGGCCCATCCGTTGACGAACCGGCCCATTTTTAGGCGGTCGCCGGTGAACTGAACCAGCGGAATAACGGCGAACGAAAGCTGTACCGACAAGACGACCTGGCTGAAGATCAGCAGCTTGCCTGTGCCGGCCATGCCGTAGAGGCCGACAATGATCAGCGTCGGCACAATCGCCAGCGCCCGCGAGATTAGCCGCCGCACCCAGGCCGGGATTTGAAAATTCGTGAAGCCTTCCAAAATGATCTGCCCAGCCATTGTCCCCGTCAGCGTCGAGTTCTGTCCCGATGCCAAGAGCGCAATCGCAAACAGCGGCGTCGCGAGGCCGACTCCCATCAGCGGGGAGAGCAGCTTGTATGCGCCCTGGATGTCGCCGATTTCGTGATGGCCGCTCTTGTAGAAAACTGCCGCCGACAGAATCAAGATGGCGGCGTTGACAAAGAGCGCCAGCATCAGCGCGACCGTCGAATCTAAATAGGCGCTCTGAATGGCCCCCTTCTTTTCTTTGTGGTCTGTGCCAAAATCACGGGTCTGGACAATAGATGAGTGCAGGTACAGGTTGTGCGGCATGACCGTCGCGCCTAAGATTCCGAGGGCGATATAAAGCATGGCGGGATCGCGGATAATCTCGGCGTGCGGGACAAAACCCGCCAGTACGCCGAACCAGGCGGGCCGGGCGTAGATCATTTCTACGGTGAAAATGACCATCATTGTGCCGATGAGCGTAATCACCAGCGCTTCAACGTACCGGAAGCCTTTGCCCTGCAGGAATAAGACGACGAGAACGTCTAATGCCGTCAGCCCGCAGCCGACAATGAGCGGGATGTGGAACAGCAGGTTGAGCGCGATCCCCGCGCCGATCACTTCCGCCACGTCGCAGGCGATAATGCCGATTTCCGCCGACAGCCACAGAAATAGGGAGACGGGCTTTGGGTACGCATCCCGGCAGGCTTGGGCCAAATCACGCTGCGTCACAATGCCGAGCTTCGCCGACAGCGCCTGCAAGAAGATCGCCGTGAAGTTGGCGAGGAGGATCACCGACAGCAGGCGGTAGGAAAACAGCGACCCGCCGCTGATGTCCGTCGCCCAGTTGCCGGGGTCCATGTAGCCAACCGCGATCAAGTAACCCGGCCCGAAAAACGCCAAAAAGCGGCGCCAGGAAGTCGCGTCCTTCGGCACAATGACCGATTGAAAGGCTTCCGGCAGAGAAGGCCGCCTGACCGGCTCGCGCCATCCGGCGTTAGGTTGGATTTCTTCGGTTGCTTCCATAAACTACTTGCGCTGACTTTCTGTTACGATAGCGTGAAGACGAGGGCGTGAACGTCCTCGCTGGGAGGCGAAGCGCCAAGCCGCCACCTGCGTGGCGGAAGAGTCTGAAAAATTTATCCCGATCCTGTCCAGCGAAGGCGGGACCTTAGCGTCCACGCTCCCCAGCGAGGGCGTTCACGCCCTCGTCTTCACGCCGTCGCTTCCTCAATGTTGAGCGTTACTTCCTCCACTGGCTGCACAAAGACGCTGCCGGCCAGGGCTGGGCCGAGCATCTGCGCCGCGCCGTTGACTTCGACTGTCAGCAGGCCGTCAATCGTGTCCCGTTCCAGCACGGTCACGACCGTGTGCAGGTGAATAACCCGTGCAGTCAATGCCCGCAGCACGGCAGCATTGGTGTCCTTGACCCGCGCGACTGAAACCGTCTCGCCGGGATCGCATTCGTTCAGCGTTTTCAGGCGCTCCTCAACCAGTGTCCCGTCGGGCGCGGGGATCGGGTCGCCGTGCGGGCAGGCGCGGGGATGGCCGAGCAGAGCATCAATCCGGGCTTCAAAGTCTTCGGAGATCACATGCTCCAATTTCTCCGCCTCGGCGTCCACTTGGTCCCAGGAGTAACCCATCGCCTGCGCGAGATAGAGTTCCAGCAGCCGGTGATGCCGAATGACTTCCAGCGCGATCTTCTCGCCCATCGGCGTCAGCCGAACCCCGTGATAGGGCGTATAAGCGACTAAATTCGCCTCTGCCAAGTGCTTCAGCATCTTCGTCACGGCAGCGGCGGACGTGCCGGTGCGCTCGGCCAGTGCCGATGTCGAGACGGTGTCGGTCTGGGTTTGCAGCTTATAGATTGTCTTGACGTAATCTTCCACGGCGGCAGTTCGCATGGCACCCTCGCAAATGCTGATGACAGATGGAATGTAACTTATTATTTAACCCCGGTTAAATAATGAAAGCAGTATACCCGAAGATGCAGAAAAAGATGCTGCTGAGCAAAGAAAAAGCGAGAAAAAAAGCGAGTAGTTGAAAACTACTCGCCAGAAGAGGCGTCTTTCAGACGTAAGACTGCGGGCGCAGGTATTTATGATCTTCCGTCCGGCAGGACGCTTGACCTAGCGCGTAGTTTTCAACTACTCGCTTCTTCAAGCGTGAAGCTACTTCCGCTCGCCAATCGGCATCACTTTGAGGTCGCGCGGGCCAGTGTAGATGGCGCGGGGGCGGATCAAGCGGTTGTCGCTGAGCTGCTCCAAAATGTGGGCGGTCCAGCCGGCGACGCGGGAAATGGCAAAGACGGGCGTGAACAGGTCGTTCGGGATTTCGAGCATTCGGTAGACCGATGCCGAGAAGAAGTCTACGTTCGCTTTGAGCGTTGTCTTGCCTTTGGCGGCGAGCGCTTTATCGGCGGCTTCCTGGACTTTTTCGCTGATCTCGTACCACTTCGGCTCGCCGGTCGTCTCGGCAAGCTGGCGGG